>NZ_QOLD01000042.1 GCF_003333305.1 Candidatus Colwellia aromaticivorans
GAAAGCTTGTGGCTTAAATTGACTCTGTCAAACACAGTGTTGACAGTCGGCTTGGTTTTATCCTCCACACCATTACTGGCTTTCATCGGCCTAGCCTTACTCACTACTACGGGTTCATCTGCCACCTCACACTCGTAATACTCTTGAGTCACCTCTTGAATAATACGTCCAACCATTTTTGATCAAATCATTTTGATTGGATACAATGCCAGGCTTCCCCAGTTACTGCACTAGTTCCCTGTTAGAAATTCCACCCTCAAACACAGCATTGGTCTGACTAAGTATTGGGCTTCGCGCTATTTTGGACGCTTACCCACCAATACCGCCGAAGCAGGTTACGGTTAGTTGTGTACCTCTAACTTCTTATGGCTTCCTTCAGACCCCACCGTTAGCCAGTGACGCCCTTGCCATTCAGATTATCTTCCCCTTAGTCGGGGTGATAAGGCTTCTTTCAGCCTATCGGGTTTGCCAGCTTCGCTGGGCAAACAAAAAAGGCTTGTCGATGACAAGCCTTTAAAAGTGCAGTTTTTCTTATTCAGTCCATGTTATTACTCGGTATAAGATAAACCATGGCCGAATGAAAATAGTGGGTCAACCGAGTCAAACGGTACGTCTTCAAATTGCGCTTCAACTGCAGCCATAGAGCGTGGCATCTCAAACGGTAGCTTACCTGTAGGATTAAAGTCACCAAATAGCACATCTAATATTGCATCATCAGTTGCACCAAACTCAGCAAGTACCCCAACCGCATGTTCCGCAATTTCAGGGATTACTGATGGTCGTTCAAGGTAAATCGACACTATAGTCGGTTTAGTTGCCATCACGGTTTGAATATGGACTAAGGCTTCACCTTTAAAGTCTAAATCACCTTGATTCAAGATTGTTTCAATGATGTTTTCGCCTAAGTTTAAATCGGTTCGTGGCGCACGATGTGGCGCTTTCACTCGTAAAATGGCGACATCCGCATCAGCTAAATTGGTCACTACCTGAGCATAGTTAGCGGCAACCTTTTCATCAACGCCTTCAAGATAGACTTTAATGCCTTTGGCTAACGGCAAGCTATATTGCTGTTCACTGTTACCTTCGGCTGCTAACGCTTCACTTGCTAATGCTTCATTCTTTAACAGCACTAGTGATTTACGCTGTGCTAACGCGCCTGCTTTCATAAACTCATCGGTACCAGTAATCGCTTCAGCGGCGGCAATATCGACATAAGGATTATCAAACAAACCTAAACGAAATTTATCTTTTAGAATACGACGTATTGAGGTATTGATACGGCCGATAGATACCTGACCCGATTCAACTAAGTCAACGATATAATCGGGCAGTTCTTCACCACCAAATTGATCAACCCCCGCATCCAGCGCTTTCTTAAAACGATCAGATTCAGACAAACCTTCAACCCCCCAAGCGCGAGCGCGCATTGCAACCCAGCCCATAGCGCCTTTATCGGTGATAATGCCCCAATCGGTACACACCACGCCATCAAAGCCAAAATCACCCCGTAACATATCGGTAATCACTTCTTTGTTAAATGCCATGGCGACGTCTTCTGACGTTTGGCCGTTTGGAATACCGTAGTACGGCATTACCTGCGCGGCACCAACATCAAAAGCGGCTTTAAAAGGCTTTAAATGATAATCAAAATTATCGCCCGGATAGGCTTGTTCAGCGCCGTAAAACTGATGAGCATCTAAGCCATTCGCTTGTGGACCACCGCCAGGAAAATGTTTCACCATGGTTAATACACTGGACTTGCCGATATTGGCACCTTGGAAACCTTTAATATAACCAGCCACCAATTTAGACGATAATTCAGCTTCTTCACCAAAGGTACCAACACTACGTGCCCAACGCGGCTCAGTGGCTAAATCAGCCATAGGGTGTAAAGCTAAACGAATGCCAACCGCGCGATATTCAATATTGGCAATACGGCCAAATTCTTCTGCCACTTTTTCATCACCAATTGCACCAAAGCCAATCGGCTCAGGCCATAATGAAAAACCATGGGTGCGTACACTGGTAGCATTTTTACCATCACGTAAGCTATGACGAGGATCGGTCGAGAAGGTAATTGGGATACCTAAGCGTGTTTGCTCGGCAAGCTTTTGCACTTCATTGTGCCAACGCGCCATATCTGTCACAGGAGCTGAGCCCATGACGTTGAAGTGATTGATTAAGCGTGAATTAATGATGTCGTAGGTGCCGTAGCCCATCGACATATTCATGTCTTCAATGATCTCTGCATTTTCACCAAAAGTTATTGGCGGTTGAAACATCAAACCCGCTTTTTCTTGCACATTCATTTGGGCAACGAGATCATCAACACGACGAGAAATTGGCTGACGACTATCTTCATAAATATCCAATTGACCATTTTTATTTAAATCACGGTAGGTAAAGCCACTGGCACTAAGCGTTGGTGCTTCAGGGCCAATATCAGCTTTGGCCAAAATGGTGTCAAGCCAATAGATTTTAGCAACCCCTAATGCAACAAGTGAAACTGGAATTGCTACGGCAATCGCCGAATATTTAAGCCATTTTTTCATAATAATTTACCTTATACTAAGAATTGTTTTTTGTTTGTTTACGCTTACGCAAAAACAAGAATTTGATGCTTCTGTAAATGCCGTAAATAAGGGCTATAGCCAGTAGTAATACAGAAATCGCAGCAAGCAAACCAACGGTTTTGATGTAACCATAACCTTTATGATCGGCTGACGTTGCTTTCATGATTAACCAACGTTGTTCGGGTTTAATCGTTTGATATTGGGCTATCCGCGCTTTTAATGAAGTAACTATTTGCGGATATTGCTTAGCCAAATTAGTTGTTTCTCCGGGATCATTTTCCATATCGATCAGCATCAATGGATGGCTGTATTCGCCTACATTGGCAAAATACTCAATAAAGGCAGGCAAATAAGAATGATGTGCAATTTTAAGTTTCCAGCGTCCTTGTCTTATCCCTTCAACCACCTGATTATTTTTATTAAAATAAATAAATTCTGCATCATCACGGGTATTTTCTCCGCCAAGTAATGACGTTAAACTATTACCGTCAATCACTCTATCATCTGGCAGTTTTGCCCCAGCAAGCTCAACAAAGGTTGGAAACCAATCGAGCATTGAAGCCACACCATGATATTCTCGAGGCTTGATACCTTTTGGCCAATGAGCAATGGTTGGCACCCGATGTCCCCCTTCAAAGGTGGTCATTTTTCCATGCCTTAATTCACCCGCTGAGCCACCATGATCACCCATCATTAACCAAGGGCCGTTATCACTTGAAAATACTAATAAAGTATTTTCCCACAGGCCTTTCTTTTTAAGCGCTTTAACTATCTCGCCAACGCCCCAATCAAGCTCTTGCACCACATCACCATAAAGACCACGTTCACTACTTCCTTCAAAGCTAGGTGATGCATAAAGCGGTACATGCGGCATGTTATGAGCTAAATATAAAAAGAACGGCTGCTGTTGATGGCGATCGATAAAATCGATGGCTTTTTCGGTATAACGCTTAGTTAAGTAACGTTGATCTATCTCGCTATAATCAATGTCATTGTTTTCATGCCAGAAAAAGTTACCCATATCATTGCTATAAGGCACACCGTAAAATTCATCAAAGCCCTGATTAAGTGGCATATAACGTTCGCTATGGCCTAAGTGCCACTTACCTACCATGCCAGTAGCATAGCCTTGTGGTTTTAACGCTTCAGCAATGGTAATTTCACTGAGCGGCATACCATCAGGGCTATCACTCATAAAAACACTACTAATACCCATGCGCACTGAATGACGACCGGTTAACAGTGAAGCGCGTGAAGGCGAGCAAACATTGGCGGCGGCATAAAAGTTAGTAAACTTAATGCCATCATCAGCGAGCTGATCAAGATGAGGGGTTTTTATATCAGTAGCGCCAAAAGAACTAACATCCCCGTAGCCGAGATCATCTGCGAAAATAAAAACGATATTGGGTTTAGTGGTAGGTAAACTGCTCGGTAATTTGCTAGGTAGGATTTCATTAGCATATACAGTACTAACGCTAAGCCATACGGCAGCTAATGCTGCTTTTAGTAATACTGAATAGTTAATAAACACAGTTTAAAACTCCAAAACATATTGATATAAATCTACAGATATACTGAGATTATCAACGGAGTCTGAAACCATCCTGAATAAAGCCAACTATATATGGCAAGTTTAAGAAAATTCCGCGCATTAAAAACTCAACGTGAATGTGATAATTGAACTTCAAATTATTTCGATAGCTAGATTAGTCTTAATTCTATTTGGCATAATCAAATGCAAGGTATTATAAAAACTGACAAGTTTGTGCGCTTAGTTGACGTAAGGGATTGAAAGTATTAATGTCTCCTTAGGAGCGAGCAGCGGTCGTTAGTGAGTTGAGCATTATCAAAATGCCCCTTTAAGATAAAAGCTAGGTAGACATATGGAATTGTTCTCAGTATTTCGTAAACCAAAACCAATTGTAGACTCTATATTAGGAGTAATTACTTTCAGTGATGGCTGCTGGAAATCTAGCTGTGAAATTGACGGTAAGTGTGTTGAAGTTGCTCTAGATGGCTCCAAGCATCAGCTTAATGAGTTTGCTAGAGCTCAGTTTGTTTGTTTATTGCCAAGTATGGATAATTTATGGGGAAGTGCAAAAAAATATATTATTCAAGAACTTGTCAAACATGAGGCTCCTTTTAAAGCTTCTTTGAGCGACTTGGTTTTAACGTGCGTCTCTATCCATAAAGAGAAGTCATTTGATGATGGTCATTTAGCTTTTTGGTTTGATTTAAATTGTGATGATGATGGTACTTACTATGTTTCGTTTTTAGAAGGAAAACCAAATTACCTTCATAGGGATAGTTAACCGTCAATTCAAATGGAGCTTCTGAAACTTTGTAAGTTTCTTTTTGCTAACTTCTTCTTTTGGCACAAAGCGACTGAAAATGGCATCAATAATTAGGTACTGCTAACGACTTCTCTGTGGTAACTTTTGACCTAACCAATGCTACGATTAGGTCAAAAATAATATTTAAAATAGGTATTACAGCCTAGGTTATATCGTTGATAACAAAATCAACCTAAGGTTCTAATTGCGAAGACAATCCTTTGTGTACCACCCAAAATTTTAAACGCTCTAATAATGTCGGCTCTGGGTCTTCTATCGGCACTTGATACTCTTTACGTAATTCCGTTAAACGTTTTTTCAATTGTGAAATATTTGCTGACTGCGATTTGTCTGCTATCCGGTTATTAAGCTCATCGGGATCGCTTGCTAAATCATAAAACTCCCAAGTGCCCAATTGATAAAAGTGAATTAACTTATATCTATCAGTACGTACACCATAATGACGTGGCACAAACGCCCAACCGGGATTTTCATAAAAGTGATAGTAAATGGCATCACGAAAAGGAGTAATCTTGGCTGTACTTTCTGCTGCAGCGCTCATCAGAGGAACTAAGCTTTTACCTTGCATATCATCAGGTGCTGCTACTCCGGCAATATCTAAAAAGGTTTGCGCAAAATCTAGATTTTGCACTAAGTCACTGTTCTCACTGCCTGGCTTTATTTTACCCGGCCATTTAACGATAAGCGGCATATTGATAGAGTCTTCATACATCCAACGTTTATCAAACCAACCGTGATCGCCTAAGAAAAAGCCCTGATCAGAGCTATAAATAACAATGGTATTTTCTTCGAGGTTATTTTCTTTTAGATAAGCCATGACTCGACCTAAATTATCATCAATAGAGTCAACCGAGCGCATATAGTCTTTAATGTAGCGTTGATATCGCCATTTAGTTCGAGCATCGCCTTGTGGTTTATTTTCTTGATAAGCCTTGTTCTCTGCCGCATAGGCTCTATTCCAATTAGCTAACTGTGCGTCGTTGAGGTAACCGGGAGGCTCTAGTTTTAAATCCTTCATGGTTAAATATTCAGCAACTGACATTTCCAAATCAGGACTCAATGATGCCGCACGACCTTTATGATCATCAAAAAGCGTTGCCGGCTCTGGAATTTCAATGTATTTATATTTATCGATATGATCTGGCCCCGGCGCCCATTCACGATGTGGCGCTTTATGTTGGTACATCAACATAAATGGTTTGGTTTTATCGCGCTTATCTAACCAATCTACCGCTCTATCGGTAATAACATCTGTGGTATAACCTTCAACTTCTATGGTGCCGGATTCACTTTTAAAACGTGGGTTATAATAACGGCCTTGCCCGGGTAAAATTTCCCAATGATCAAAACCCGTTGGTTTACTGTATAAATGCCATTTACCAATTAAAGAAGTTTGATATCCCGCTTTTTGTAACAGTTTGGGAAAGGTTTGCTGTGAGCCGTCAAAGTCACCGCCCCATTCGTTATTCATAAAACCATTTTTATGGCTATGTTTACCGGTAAGTATTACCGCCCTGCTTGGCCCACAAATAGAGTTGGTGGCAAAAGCATTACGAAATAACACTCCCTCGCTAGCAAGCTTATCGATATTGGGGGTTTTATTAATTTTTGAGCCATAAGCACTGATAGAATGCGTAGCATGATCATCAGCAAAAACAAATAAAATATTAGGCCGTTTTTGTTCTGAGGCAATTGCACTCACTGTAAAAGATATCGCGATCAAACCTAAGGACACCTTAGTAAAATTTTTCATCTTGATTCCTAATTCTGTACTTGTGCTGAAGAAAATGCACTGTTAACTAATTGTTTGGGTAGTTTTGTTTCAATACCCGGATGGGCAAAGCCAACTTTTCGGCGACTTATCACCCGCGATTCAATGCCATCACCACTTAGATAGGCATAGATAACAAATGGCGTATTTTCTGGCATAGTTAGGCCTATTGTTAAAACTTTATCGCCAAGGGCTGCTAGGGTTAACTGCACAGGTGTGGATTTCGTTAATATCTTGCCATTAACATCGGCAGTCACCATTTCAACCAGCACTTCACTATCTTGATAAGTATCATTTAATAGGGTTACCGGCACAGAGACTTGTTGTCCTGACGGATAAAAATCTGCAGACCAATTGTCGATATTAATACCTACAGGCGCAAATGCATGCGGTGCCCACTCGGCCCAACGCGGCTCCATGATTAACTTAGGAATATCAATAAAATTATCGCAAGTAGCACTGGCTTCTTTAACATCCCAGTCAGCGGGAATAGTGTCTTTATCTGCACATTTTCCTAAATATAAAAAATGTTGCACTCCGGCATAACCACGACGAGCTCGCCAATAACCTGAAAGTTCACTTACCACGTAGGCATATATTTCACGGTGTTCATCAATGCTTAATTCAACATCGGGAGCCAGTAATTTATAAGCATCTTCAGCAATAGTGGTGGCATCTGAGCCATCTCGGGTCAGCCATAACCAACCATATTCATTATTGATATAGGGATGAGAGCGGGCACCGGGTCCATCAAAAGTTCTGAAAATAGTGCCTTTCGTCATGGGTGGTAAGCGAGTAAAGTCATCTAGATCACTTAAGCCATAATCCTTATCGTTACTATTCATAAAGCCGGTGCCATTGAGCTTATAGGGATGCTCTTCTAATGGATCATTGGCTAGGTCTGGTGCACGGTAACTGCCTGACTCCCACTGACGAGACTCATCTAAATGACGAACGAGCGGTACCGCTTCATAAGGCAATGGATTATGATTTTCATTTGAGGCATCCCACCAGCCAATAGAGGCATGGTTCCAATTTTCTTGGACCCAGGCGGTAAACTCCTTTTCCAGTTCTTTTAATGACCAATTATTCGATGTTGGCATGCCTGGAATACCAAGCCTTACCGGCGAAAAAATGTGATATTCATCGGTAACAATAAAACCAATTTCATCGGCTAAGTCATACCAAAAATTAGGCGCTCGACCAACATGAAAACGAAACGAATTCCAATGAAAGTCTTTCATATGGCCAGAGAGTAACTGAGTAACCCACTTTTCATCCCAAGGTAATTGTTTACGGTCTTGATCTTCAAAAAAGCGATGCAAGGCGATATTGGTGCCACGTAAATAATACTTTTTATTGTTTAAATAAAAACCTTTGTTTTTACTATCAACGCCTTCTCCGCCACGCCACTCAACCTTGCGCATACCAAAGCGTGTTGCACGATCGTCAGAAGCTTGGCCATTATGCTCAACAGTGCTACGAGCTATATAGAGAAAAGGCGACTCTGGCGACCACAGTTTTATATCCTTTAAAAGCACATCTTGGCTAACGGTGATTGTTTCATCTACCGCTAGTGTTACTCGTTGCTCTGCAACATCCGATGCTAAATCACCACTTTGCCATTCAGTAATTTGTTGTTTAACCGTTAGTTCAACGGCGACATCACTGTTATTACGAATGGTGGTTTTAACTGTCGCCAAGCCTTGCTCTATATTCGCTTCAACCTTGGTTCTTACAATGGAATATTGGCCGGTATAAACCACACTAACACTGTCCCAAAGTCCTGGATACCAACCATATTTTTCAAAATCACTACCAACCGGAATAAACTCGGGTACTGATGAATGCTCAGCACCAACACGAATAATAAGCTCATTAGTTTGACCATATTGAATCGCTGCAGATAGATCATATTCTGAAACACTAAAAGCGCCGTAATGCTCACCTAACATTTGGCCATTTAACCAAACCTTGGTGCCATATTTGGCTTTATGTAAACAAAGATGAGAGAGTGCGCTTGCTTGCTCTAGCGCGGTGAAGGTTTTTTTATACCAAAACGCCTCGCGTTCATCACTTTCCATGCCCACCAATTTAAAGCTTGGTGTTGCTTCTGTTAACAATCCAGGAACTGGCGCAGTATGATTATATTCCTTGGGGAAATTATCATCTAAAGCGCCTTGTTCCACTAACCATTGACCATCAAGCGATTGGGTTTGACGAACCGACTCACCAAAATCAACATGACTGTTTTGACAAGCCACTTGTGCATAACTGCCTTTTATTTCACTGTTTCTATGCTCAGATTCAGGAAACTCCATCATAAATTTATTAACATGCGGTTTAGCAAGTTCTAGCAAAGGCTGTTGAAATACCCAGCCCAGCAGTACGAGCAATAAAATGGCTAACACTATTTTTTTAAATATCTTCATTATCTTAATTCTCAATTATTCTGAGTTTTAGTTAATTTGAGTTATAACAATCGGATCAATTAAGTGAGCAAAATTACTCCGATTGGTTTTACATGATGAAAGCGCGATAGCCAGTCAAAAAACCTTGAAAAACGAACAAATCAAAGCCAAAAACTAGCATAACAGTACCTTCAAGGCCGCCGATAACTAACATTGGAATGAAAAATAATGCCGTAGATTTAATGATTTTATCACCAGACTTTTTTTGCAGTCGCAAACTGATTTGATACAGTAAATGACATGCCCCCATCAACATGAAAACAATGCAGTAGTAAAATAAATACGGACCTTGAATACCTGAGTAAAGCCCAGCTGCAAAGCCATAAAAGCCCATGCAGACTATCATCTCTTTAATATGCCAAATAACGGGGGTCACTAAAGCTATTTTAATGGCTTGAGCATAATTACTGCCATAAACACGTGCGCCAATATAAGCGGCGCCAGCACCCAACATTATGCAAGAAAATAAAATCAGCCCTGATAAATTTCGCAACGCTAAAGGTAAACCTATTTGCCAACCATAATCGTAAATTACCGTCATCATAATCGCGGTAACAACTACAGCAAAGGCGATACGCCATTGGCTAGGAACATTATTTAAAAACCATTTCATTTGAATACTCCTACTCTGTTGCAGCTTGAGGTTGGCTAACCTCAGCTTCCATGACACTTAAACGTGTTTTTAATGCTTGATAAATGTCTTGCATATTCGGCTGATCAATCAAATTTGTTTGTTCAAGTGGATCCGCTTGCAGGTCAAACAATTCATTCTTCTTACCACGTTTATATTCAATTAATTTATAACGCTTAGTACGCAGAGCTACTTGCTCTGGCACCGGATAGGGATAGTCTTCATAGTATTTGTATAACCAATCATCACGTAAAGTTTCATCTTTATCGGCTAATACTGATACCGCACTTTTTCCTTGCATATGAGCAGGTACCTCAATACCGGCAAGTTCCAAAAAGGTCGGCGCCATATCTAAATTAAGTAACATTTCTTGGGAGCGTCGACCGGGATTTTTAATGCCATTGGGGTAGCGAACAATAAAAGGTATGCGCATCGACTCTTCATACGACCAACGTTTATCTATCAGGCGATGCTCACCCCACATATAACCATTATCACCGGCAAAAACAACTACGGTATTGTCGCTAAGGCCTAGTTCATCCAGTTTATCTAACACTAGCCCTATTTGTTGATCCATCGCCATGGCGGTTTCTGCGTAATCTTTCATTTTTTCTTCTAGCGGATCCCAAAGGAAATGTTTGAAACTACCATCGGCAAACGCTAACCAAGAATCAGCTTCTTTGGGTAACGTTACTTTTTCATTGTCATAGCGCCCCGCGACACTTGTTGGCGGGGTCATAGGTAAATGTAAGGCTTTATGAGAAAGATAAAGAGCAAAAGGTTGCTCTTTATTGTTTTCAATAAACTTTAAGGTGAAATTGGTTAAGTCTTCAGTGATATAACCATTGATTTTGACATCAGCTACCGGAGATTCGCCCAGCTTTAATTTTTTACCGTTAACAATATAAGGCGTACCATAATAAGCCCCCTGGCCGCCCATATGCTCAAAGCTGATAAATTGGTCGACACCGCGAAGTTTAGGTAAACCTCCCGGCATATGCCATTTACCAATAAAGGCGGTGTTATAACCGGCTTTTTTCAGGTATTCAAAATAGGTAACATTTTTATTGTCCCAAACGGTAAAGTTGTTTTGCACGCCATGTTGTTGTGGATATTGCCCGGTTAAAAAGCTTGCTCGTGATGGGCTGCATAATGAAGAAGTGACAAAAGCATTTTCAAAGAGTACACCTTCATTAGCGATACGATCGATATTAGGGGTTTCAATAAATGCATGGCCCATTACGCTTAAATAATCCCAGCGATGATCATCAGCAAGAATAAAAACAATATTAGGTTTTTTAGTTGCTGTTTTACTTATCGTTTTAAGTTCTGTTTTACTTTCTATTTTAGTTATCGTTTTAGTTTCACTAGCGATAACTGAAGGCGCTAACATTGTTGATATCAGTGTGATTAACACTACAAATAGGTTCATGTTATTTCCAAGTTGTGATTGTTAGTCATAACATATAAAAATAAGCTGAAGCTGACCTGAAATTAACTGGAATAAAAAGAATATCGAGTAGGGTGAGGCTCATGCCTCATCCCTCTCACAGAACCGTACGTACGGACCTCGTATACGGCTCATGCAATTTACTATTTCTCATCACTTTGATCAGTAATAAGAAGCGAGAACGCCTG
>NZ_QOLD01000072.1 GCF_003333305.1 Candidatus Colwellia aromaticivorans
CAGTTTCAGTGTACTCGACGATAAACGGTTTGGGATTATTGGAAGAATATTGAAAACAAGGCTAGTACTACTTACTAGATATGATTGAAGAACTTTGGGCCCACAACCCGTTGAAAATATAAGGCCACGGTTGCTTCAATCATTTTTGTATCTCAATATTCTTCATAGCAAATTGCCATAGCAAAAGCGCTTGCAGATTCTGGATACAATTTTATATCGGTTGAAGTACGTTCTAGGTAAGCAACAATGACTGATGAGTCTGGAAATGCGATGCCATCATCTGCACAATAGCCCGGTATTTTACCCAGATGGCTGGCCGCTTTAAATTCGGAGTCGTTACTACCATGTGTTACCACCTTAAGCTCGTACGGTAGGTTTTTATAAGCATGTGCCAACATTACTTTTCGTACGAAAGGCGAAGGCGATACTCCGTAAATAACAGCCATTTTTTCCTCATCTAGATATTCTTTAGCAACCGCTAAAATAGGTGCAACTTTTTAAAACATTCAGTAGATAACGTCGTATCGAATTCAATCAGTTTAGTTGAAATATTAACTATTGTTAGCTGATGTTTTACTGATATGTTACGACGATGAACTGGTTGATTGGCACAAGCAACTTGTTGCTTTGACTTAACCTTAAAGTAATCAATTCGGTTTGTTAGGCTTTTTTAGTCGGGATGATTGGTATTATAGATGAATTGAATTGAATTGAACTGAAGCAGATATTCATTGATATGAAAACTATCCGGTTAGAGACGCTAGGTTATAGTTTAACGAATATCCTGTAAATAAGCGTGTCGTATTGAGCTGACTCGCTGGTATTTTTTAATGCCTACTGCTCAATATTTTAATATACCTGTGATTCAACCCAATTTTCAATTTTGTTTTTAAGAATAAGCATGGAGCGAATTTCTCGTTGACCAATTTTATAAGAAACCGCTTGTCCAGTCATCGAAATGTATCGTTCTACTTCTGCCTCAATATCACTTAATGCTAAAGGCGAGTTAGCAACCATAAATTGAATGGCTTGTTCACGAGTCCAACCAAAAGCGTGCAAGCCTGCTACGGCCCTTATCGCGGCTTTAGTTTCAGTAAACGCTATGGCAGTAGAGAAGAAAACAACGTTATGTATTACTGAGCATATAGCTTATGTAAAAGCCAAAGAAAATAAACTTAGCGCTGGGCACGGTACCAACACTCAAAATAAGTTTTTAATAGTACCAGGTAAGGGGGTAAAACCATTTGGTACTGAATCGTTTTACTTAGATGATTACTATTACAATGACGAAACGGGCATGGCGAATTTTTGCGAATCAAGTAAAGATGGCTGGTCAGGTACTTTTTCGGTGGACCCCAATACTAACGTTTTTATCTTGGCTGGAATAGAAGGGGAAATGCACTACATTACGATAGGCCGATGCTCAACCATGTAAAAAAGCTCTGGTATTAACTTTAAGTGGGGAGCGTGAACTAACCTGCGACTTCCGCTTTGCCGAGGATTATTAAGTTAGTTCTCAACATGCAAAGGTCAACTAACTGATGTTCAGTTGACCTCGACAAGCACTCAAAATTTCAAAGCATTACTTCTTCTTTGCGCACAGAAAAGACATCTTAATAAGCTCATAAGTAGCAGGTCACGACACATTAAGTGTAATGGTGGTGTTAGTTTACTGTCTGTAGGTGTAGAAGATGTATCGATAGATGCAATTGTACTGTCATTAACTGCTGGCGTAGTGCTAAATAGTGTGTAGTATTTTAAAAAGATAGAGCCACATCTATTTTATAGCTTCCAACTATTGCAAGAGAGATTCAATAGTTTTACCATCAAGCTACAAATAATAGTAGTGATATGTAATTGAAAAGCTCAAGTTGAGCTTCATAGAGTTCTCATTATAGAGTTAATTTAAGAATTCCAGAGAAAAACAAAGGGAACACACTTAAAATTAAACTCTTTAATAACAATGCAATAGGTGATATTCAGTGTGACTTGTAATCAGTAGGTCGCCAGTTCGACTCCGGCAGTCGGCACCATTCATAACGAAGCCTCAGCAGAAATGTTGAGGCTTTTTTATTGCCTCAAAAATAGTTATAACATATTGAGAATGGCATCTCTGGCATCATCATTGGCAAATTTAAGTTAGCACTCGTTGAAGGAAATATGCATTAGACCCACTGATTTATAGATTTTGGGTCTACTTTTTGTGTGCTTGAGGTTTAGTCAATAATGGATATGATGGGCGTTTAGAAAGCTGGTTGGGGGAAACCTGTGAGGCTGAGACTTTAAAATGAACTTGTAGAGCTTTGACTGCTGTGCGCATTGCAGACTCTAGCGGTTGTTATTCTAACGTCAGCTTCACTAATTTAGCGGTCGTTAACTACATTCAAATCCTAATTGCAGCTGTTGTGAAGGTTTGTAGATCATCAGTGTCATGATCTATGCTGCCGTGATGATTATAATACGCCCGATAGAGTGTCTGGTGGGAATGCCATGGCTAAAGTCTTTCTATTCTCTTAACCAATCAAGCTGAGCTTCTCCAAATATATTAATCGCTTTCCAGCCTTTAGCACCACAAAGCACAGCGGCTATTGTTAAGAAAATAATATCGGCTAATTCATAATCTTTATTTGCGTCAACTCGGTGATCTTCAATGCTTTCAATATCTTGAAATAATGACATGATAAATAACTCGTGTTGGTTTTGATACTGATCTGATCATTCAACACCAATAAAGTTCAAAATTTCTTTATTATATCGTGTTATTTATCTTAAATGCGTGATCCCACCCTGGTAGAAAAGGCATAGGAATGGTAAAGAAATGTCAAAGTGGTTATAGTTGTACGCTGCGGTATTTTAAAACTTAATAAAGAGACAATATTATGAATGATAAAACCCCTCAAGAGTTATTTGAGAACATGGCCTCAAAAGGTCACAATATGTTTAAAGACTTATCAACATCTGAATCACAAGAAATGATTTCCCAATTTAGTAATTCATGGAACACTATCGTGACCCGTGCGATGGAAAGCCCTGAAGAGTGGGTTAAAACAATGGCTGGGTTTTACCAAGAGCAGTTTGGTCTTTGGATTAATATGTTTACCCCAGGTGCTGATTCAGCTGTTAAGCCTAAACCAGGGGATCGTCGTTTTTCAGGTACTGAGTGGGAAGAAAGCCCTGTTCATAATTACATAAAACAATCTTATTTGTTATCCAGTAAATGGTTAAACGGCATGGTTAGTGATTCGACTCTGGATGATACAACTAAAAAGAAGTGTGATTTTTATACACGTCAATTTATTGATGCGGTAGCACCTTCTAACTTTGCATTAACTAACCCAGAAGTATTGAAGGAAACCTTCGAGTCAAAAGGTCAAAACTTAATCGCTGGCCTTGAAAACCTAATGCAAGACATAGAGAAAGGCCGTATTACAATGACGGATGAGTCTTCGTTTGAGTTGGGTAAAAATCTAGCGACAACACCTGGTTCGGTTGTTTTTCAAAATGAATTAATTCAATTGGTTCACTTTAAACCAATGACTGAAAAGGTAAATGAACGCCCAATTCTAATCGTTCCTCCTTGTATCAATAAATACTATATATTGGATTTATCTGAACATAATTCGTACGTACGTTACTGTTTAGAACAAGGTAATGATGTCTATATTATTTCATGGCGTAATCCTGATGAATCATTAGGTGATATCACATGGGACACTTATATCAGCGGTGGAACAATCCCTGCTATTGATGCAGTAAAAGAAATTTCAGGCGCTAAAAAAATCAATGCGGTTTCTTGGTGTATTGGCGGAACAATGTTAGCCACAACAATGGGGGTATTGGCGGCGAAACGTAAAAAACCAATCGCCTCAGCAACGTTCTTTACAACCTTATTAGATTTTTCTGATCCAGGTGAATTAGGTGTGTTTATTGATGAGTCTCAAGTGAATCAACATGAGCATAAGTTGAAAGAAGGCGGTGTTATGCCGGGTAAGCAATTAGCTTCTACCTTCGCAATGCTTCGTGCTAATGATCTTGTTTGGAGTTATGTGGTTAATAATTACTTAAAAGGTAAAACACCACCCCCATTTGATATTTTATATTGGAATGGTGATTCAACCAATATGACATCAGCTATGTACACATGGTATTTGCGTAATATGTACTTAGAAAACAACCTAGCTAAACCAGGTGGTGTGGAACTTTGTGGTGTTAAAATTGATTTAGGTAAAATTGATTGTCCTGTGTATTTCCTTTCAGCGGTCGAAGATCATATCGCCCCCTGGAAAACGACCTTTATTGGTACAGAGCTTGTAAAAGGGCCAGTTGAATTTGTATTGGCTGCAAGTGGTCACGTAGCTGGTGTTATTAATCCCGCGAGCAAAAATAAACGTCACTTCTGGAAAGATGGTGAATTAGGAAAAGGTGATGAACACTGGTTACAAACTTCGGTTGAAGTGCCAGGAAGCTGGTGGTCACACTGGGATGAATGGCTGAAAGCACAAGGTGGCAAGCTGATAGATGCTCCGGCTGAATTAGGTAATGATAAATATACTGAACTTGAACCTGCACCTGGTTCATTTGTATTGGCAAAATCTGCATAAGTTGCTTTAGTCTATATTTTAAAGGCCTGCTTAGCGCGGGCTATTGAATGAACTTGGAGTTATTACCTTGACAGGTAATAACTTTTTATATCGAATTAATTAAATTATTTATATATCAATAGGTTAAAGGTAAAAGTAGATAGTTAGACCAATCAAACATCTAGTCTTCCCTTTTGTATAACAATATATTAAGGATACGTCTCTGTAATGTCCGTTGCGTAATATTTATTTAATTTGTATTAAAATACAGCAGTCTCAAACAATTATAGACCATGAAAACTAAGTTATTATAAATAGTTGGGCTTTAGTGAGAAGCATCATTAGTTGACGTGTGTTACTAAATCATCTCAGAAGCAGTAGATGAATGATTCATTAAAAAATATACGGCAAAAAATTTGAATATAAAATCTGCAATAGCAAGAAAACGCCTTTTCACAAAAATCCCAAAAGGAAACAATCAGGGTTAACTTAACAAGTTCCCTACCCCACCTACCTCTGCGGAAAAATCGGTATCTTAAATTCACAAGTCACTAAACTACACCTATAAACTTTACTGCAGTTCTTGAGCGCTAGGTCTATATTGTCTACAATAACGCACTTTTTATTTATTTCAGGTCACAAACATGAACGACACTAATTCGCTACCAGCTTTACCGGATCGCCTTTCGGGTAATTCCCGTAGCCCACATCATGTGGCAGAAATTTTTGAACACAACATTGGTATTCGACTGAATGGCAAAGAGCGTACCGATGTAGAGGAATATTGCATCAGTGAAGGTTGGGTAAAAGTCGCTTCTCCTAAGGCGTTGGATCGTCGGGGACAACCGCTTTTGATGACGCTAAAAGGAACTGTTGAAGCCTTTTATAGTTAAGTAGTGTTCTTTTAGCTGCCGTTAGGCAGCTAGGTTTTTTCAATCTGTAAATTCGTCTTCTTTGTTATGTCAGTTGGCTAAAGTTATGTCGCGAAGCGAAATGTAGCCGTATAACACCCTGTTCGAGTGTTTGTGCTGCCCTACTTTCTTGGCTGCGTGTTAATACATAATCCAGTTTAAAAATAGAACTTTTTAAACACCTACACGCTCTACAATCGCGATTCCTTGTCGATAACCTAAACCACCATTGCCATGTATTAAACCAAGCTTTTCTGGGCCATCACATAAGCGATGATGCATTAATATAAGCGCATTAAGCGCTGGATTATTCCATGCGGCTTTGGCCAAATTCATACCGCCCGTAATGGTAATACTATGTTCAGTGAGAAAGTCTGGAATATCTTCTAATACCTCAACCAAACCACTTACTAATAAGAAGGCCATTGGAACAACAGGGTAACAAGTATAAGTTTCTAATAAAGCATCACCACCTTTGAACAGGTGCACAAAGTCGACATTCGCTTCATCACAGGCTTGTTGATAAGCTTGTTGTAAATGTTCATATCGCGAAATATCGGTTAAAAACTCTCGCCCATCTCCATCAAGTCGGCTCAACCCTACAGCTGCCACCTTCAACCATTGGCTTTTATCAACGCCCAACTGCTCGGCGATATCTGCACGGGTTAACAATAATCGACCTGAAAAATCTACCATAGGATTTGCACAATCAACCCCTCTAAATAAGTCTGTTATCGGTTTATGCCAACGTAAATCGGGTAATAACTCTGGGGTAAAGGTATCTGACAAAACGTTACGGAAACTAATTTGGTAATTTTCAAACAGTGCACTAGCAAACTCTTTAAATTGTTGTTCTGTAATGGTGTGGTTGTCACTAAAAGCACGCGCTAAGTCGGTATAAGCTTGTGTTAAGGGATAACTTTGTCCATAAACGGCCATTTTACTTAACCGATTTTCTCGGCTATAACCCGTTCTAATATGATCTTCACCACTAATGACAACCGCAGTTTCACCATTTTCTATTAACTTTTTTGCTTCGGCCAACGCTTCAATCGGAGCGCAACCACTTCTAAAATGATGTTCTTTCTCAGCGCTATGCCAATCAGCCTCTAACGGCTCAATAACTAAATGTTTAGGCGTAATGCCACGTTGAAGTAATTTTGACTCAAGCAGTAAAACCTGTTCAAGACTACCTACCCCATCTTGTTGTTTAGCTGCGCCAATAATAAATGCCGATGGAGTTTTCACAAGTTATTTAATCCTGTAGTAAAAATGATAGTCATCAACTTTATGCTATTTAAACAAAATTAAAAACCTAAAAACAGTAAAGTCAATTTATAGGATCTGATGTATGCTGCCCTAACATTGACTTAACCTAGTAGCAAAGGTTTGATCCAATCTAATTACCCACGTTAATCGCGATAACCTTTGATAGATCAATATAAAAAATATCTCCTATTCAGATTTAGCTCTAATTTGATGAATTAAATGTGTTTGTTTACTATAGTTGAAATTAACTTCTATTAATTAAGTACAACTATGCGAATATTCTTAAAATCCATCGCTATAATTAGTTTTGTTGTTATTTTATTGATTGTAGTTGCTACGCAATTAATATCGACACAGGATATATTTAACCAAGTAAGTGCTAAAGTTCAGCAAGCGACAGGAAGAACTTTAACGGTTAATGGTGAACAAGATCTAAGTGTATTCCCTTCGTTATCACTAGAACTAAACGACGTTCATTTTTCCAATGTAAAAGGAGGATCGAAAAAAGGTATGGCAAGCATTACCGAATTACTGATCCACATCCCATGGCTTTCAGTATTTTCTGGTGAGTTACATGTTGATAAGTTTGTTATAAACAATCCTGACATTCTGCTGGAAAAGAATATGGATGGTAAAGTCAACTGGCAGTTTTCACCTTTAGCTACCACAGAAAACGAAGTAGATAACAGCACTGAAAACACAGCTAAAAAAGCGCCAGCTAATGATGATAATATAATTTTACCTGAATATTTTGATATCAGCCTTGGCCAAATAGAGATTAACGGGGGCAAGCTCACTTTTATCGATCACCAAAGTAAAGAAACAAAAATAATTGATCAGTTAAATTTGGCAATACTCCTCCCCTCTTTGCGACAACCACTTAATTTTTCTGGCAGTGTTCGATACATGGCGCAAGTATTTGAACTTAAATCGAGTATGACTACCCCCGCAAAGGCAATTAATAACCAAGCCTTCTCACTAAAATTAGTCTTAACATTTCCGTTAGCTAAATTAAATTATGAAGGTGAAGTAATACAACAAGGAAAAGAACTCAAAGGCAAATTGTCTGTATCAGGAGACTCAGTTAAACAGCTATTAAACTGGCAAAACATCCCTTTAGTTGCCAAAGATGAAGCCTTTAATAAATTCTCATTCAGTACGAATATGCACTTTGCTAACAATAAACTTACACTTAATGAGTTAATGGTTAACCTTGACGCGCTAGAGTTCAAAGGCTCAACGGCCATCACCTTATCTACCCCACTGAAAATTTCCAGCAATATCGATTTGGGCATACTCGACCTTAACCCTTATTTACCTAACAATAATAATAGCTCAGAAGATTCACCGCCAAATGAAACTGAAAATCAACCCGTAATTTGGGATGATACTGCTATTGACTTATCTGCTTTGACTTCATTAAATGCCGACATCTCCATCCAATCGAGTCAGTTGTTAGTGCGAGAGATTAAACTGGGCAAGAATGAGATAGCCCTTTTATTGAACAATGGTATTGCTAGCCTGCAATTGAAGAGCTTTCAGGGCTATGAAGGTAATGGTCGTGGCGCTTTTAAAGTCAATTCAAATAAAAAACCTTACCAGATCACCAGTAAATTTGAATTAGCCAAGATTAATGCCCAACCACTACTTACCGATGCTGTTGGCTTTGACAAGTTAATGGGCCAAGGCCAATTAGCTTGGGAACTATCCACCCAAGGTGGCAGTCAACGTGACTTTATTAATCAACTCAATGGCAATATTGATTTTAGCTTTATTGATGGTGCTGTCAAAGGCGTTAATTTAGCCGCTGTTGCTAAGAGCGCAAGTAATATTATGAAGGGCAACTTATCTGCGGTTAGTTTGGACAGTGACTTTAGCAACGCAGATAAAACAGATTTTGCCGCTTTAACGGGTAAATTTATGCTAAGTAATGGAGTAGCCAATACCAATAACTTGTCTTTAAATAATCCCTTTATCAGAATATCTGGTACCGGCGACATAGACTTACCTAAAACGAAGGTTAAGCTGCAAATCAAGTCAAAAATAGTTGCATCTTCTCAAGGGCAAACAGCAGATGGCACTAGCTCTGGTGTTGAGATCCCGATAAAGATCACAGGGCCATTTCATCAAATTAAAATTCGCCCCGATGTCAGCTCTGGTGCTAAAGACAAAGTAAAAGATAAACTCAAAAATAAGCTAAAAGGACTTTTTGGCTAAATGGCTAAGTCTCTATTTTGCCAGAAATTAACAATCAATAAGTTAACTAGCAATAGAAGAGGCGGCTATACGTGAGAACTCTGCAAAAAGAACAACTGACCTGCTCAAGCAAGTATTTGCTAAATAATAACTTTATGATAAAAATAAAGTGGCTCATCAAATACCATAGAAAATTTAAAGTACTTATCTAAGCCACAAGCTTTTTATTTCGCTATGCCTCCAATTACCTTAAACTCTAATCATCTAACTTCAAATAACATTATATTATGGCCGTTGAACGATTCATTCCATTTAGAAAGCAAGATATTATTCAAATGTGTTCACAGGAGTTGCCTGATGAAAGATCTGCGCATTCTTTTAAGCAGTTTTGCCAGCTACTTTCCAGCGTCATTCACTTTGACTATCACGAAGTGCTTGAGTTATTAAAGAATAACTATGCCCCATTTGATCCTAATGCCGATACCCAGCAATTAAACAATTTTACCTTGGAAAATCGTGAGCAATGTAAAACAGCCTTTGCTGAGAATTTTGCTCAGATTCTAAATGCAGCCAACTTTGAAAAAATAACAGAGCAAGACTTGCAAGAAGCACTTAACGAAGAATCATTATTTAAAGTTAGACTTGAAGTTGAATTTGATGATTTTGAACAAGTCGTTTTTTATCGCCGAGGAGAGTCTCAATTAAGTGAAACAATTACCTCACTTTGGGGATTTCGCAAACAAACGATCAATTTTACCAACTACGATCGTGTCGCCGTATACATAACCTTCAAAGATAAAACCTATTTCGAACAAAAAAAGAAACAACCGATAGGTTTTGAACCAAGTTCAACTATAATAAAACTTTTTCAAAATGTCCCAAAAGCCGATTTAGAAATGCTATTCCCTAATAGTGAAGTCAGAATGCGTCCAATAGATAAAGTGATTATAGGCGCTTCTGCTGTAGTCGGTGGTGCCGTGGTATTAGTGACTAAACTTGGCGCTTCTATCTTACTTCTTACCGCTTTATTAGCGTTTTGGCTAGGTTGGCGCTCAGAGTCTGTTGCGATGACACAGCAGCACTTTATTTCTTTTGGTCTAGGTGTAGGCGTTTTTGCCGGCTTTATCTTTAAAGAGTGGAGTAAATTTAAAAATCGAAAAATTAAGTTTATGAAAGCACTTTCAGATAACCTCTATTTTAAAAATTTAGATAATAATGCCGGCGTTTTCCATACCTTGATTGATGCTGCTGAAGAGGAAGACTTTAAAGAGGCTCTATTAGCCTACACCTTCTTACTTAAATCCAAGCAGGGGCTGAGTGCATCAAAACTGGATGATAAAATTGAAACTTGGTTTAGAAACAAATACCACTGTCAGTTAGATTTTGAAATATCCGATGCCTTAGCCAAACTTGAACGGATGAAACTTGTCACTCTTGATAAAGATACCTATCAAGCGCTACCATTAACTCAAGCAAAGCAGCACTTAGACCAGCGTTGGGATTCCCTATTCAATTACAACCAGTAACTGAGTTCTTTAATGAAATCTATACCTATGGCCATTGAAAGTGTAGGCGTTTCAGTGGGGAACGCGATAAAAAACCTTTTGTAACGTTAACGGCTACTTGAATGAAATATTTCTATTATTCAACGGTCTCTATTTAATACATTGATTATTTTCGATAAGCGCACCTATACCCATGCCACTTCAAGATGCAGGATTCAGCGAGAATTAAAAGGCTTATAGGCAAGGCGTTGATTGAAGAGAATAGTTATTCTATTATCAAAATCAATAACGCGGCATATACGCCTTTTAAACCCGCCCTGCGGGGGCTACAGAGAAAATCATGCTCATCGTTGCATCTATTATTAAGGACGCTATACGGAAGTAGCTTATGTGGACTCCCCCTTGTCAACAATAAAAATTATTTTTAAAGAATTAAATGCGAACTTATGTACGAGCTCTAAATTGAGTAGCTAACTCTGGCTCTATGATATTTTCGCGGACGTATTTT
>NZ_QOLD01000069.1 GCF_003333305.1 Candidatus Colwellia aromaticivorans
TATTTTATGCTTTACATACGCAGCGCCAGGCAAGTTCCTTCCTATTTCTGTCAAGGTTAGTTTATTACCTGCTATTAATGCGTCGCTACAACTCATCAATGTTTTCATTCTGGCATTATTGAAAGAATATAAGGCGTTTTTGAAATATTTATGGCAAAGTAATGGCTCAGGCATGGCAGTTGTAACTTATGTGTGTTGTGGTGACTTACATAAGATCATAAATTGCTGTGCCTGTCACGTTTTGGGGATTCGTCAGCCCATAGGGCAGGTTTAGAAACGTTTTATGCAGCGTTATTGATTTCGACAATAGAACAACTATTCTCTTCAATCAATGCCTTGCCTAAAGACGTTTCTAATTCCAGCTGAATCCTGCATTTTGAAGTAACACGGGTATATAAGTTCAAGTTTCCCTTTTAATATTAGGTATGACTTTACCAAAAGGAAATAAGTGATGAGTAGCCCGTTAGTTGTTGATTATTACAGTGACATTTTATGTGTTTGGGCGTGGATCGCACAACGTCGTATTGATGAATTAAATAAGCAATTAGGCAATAAAATTGAATTACGCTATCACTATGTAGATATATTTGGTGATGCGATAAATAAAATACCGACTCAATGGCGAGAAAAAGGCGGTTATGACGGTTTTTCTGCCCATGTAATTGAGTCAGCTTCTGTTTATGAAGATGCTCATATTAATAGTGATATTTGGTCAAAAATTCGTCCGGTGTCTTCTGCTAATCCTCATTTGGTTCTTAAAGCCATTGAATTAACTTATTCATGCCAACAAAGCATTGAGTTAGCGCTAAAATTTAGGGAAGCATTTTTTGTTGAGGCAAAGGATATTAGTCATTTATCGGTGTTGTTTTCTATTATTGAACAAGCAGGGCTTGATAGTAATCGGGTAAATAAAGCGATGAATGATGGTAGTGCTATGGCGGGCTTAATGCGTAATTATCAACAAGCAAAAGCATTGGAGTTAAAAGGTAGTCCATCTTATATTATCGACAATGGTCGACAAATATTGTACGGGAATGTCGGTTATCGAGTGTTGCTAGCCAATATTGAAGCACAGTTAAATGCACCAGAAAATGACGTAAGTTGGTGTTAATTTTTATTTCGGATTGATTGTTTCGAACTAATTATTACAAAGGCATCATAATATATATATTATGCCTTTGTAATTGGTATTATTTGCTTCTTACTTTTTAAACCCAACTTGGCACTGAATCAGCGTTAATGACTTCTTCGTAGGTTGGACGTGCTCTGACAATGGCAAATTCATTATCTTTTACCATGACCTCGGGCGCTAACATTCTAGTGTTATAAGTAGACGCCATTACTGCGCCATAAGCCCCACAACTCATAATGGCAATTAAATCACCTGATTTTGATTCATTTACTTGGCGGCTTTTGGAAAAAGTATCGCCAGTTTCACAAACGGGGCCAACAACGTCATAAATTTTTTGTGCTGTATTTGTCGTATCTACCGCTAATATTTCGTGATGAGCATCATACATACTTGGGCGAATTAAATCGTTCATGCCAGCATCTAACATTAAGAACTGACGCTCCTCACCTGTTTTAATCAATACCACACTCGATACTATAATACCGGCATTTCCTAATAAAGAGCGGCCAGGTTCAACGATGATTTTACAGGCTAAGTGGCCTAATTGTGCTTTGGCAACAGCAGCATATTCCTTTTTACTTGGGATCACTTCATCACTGTAAGTAATACCTAAACCGCCACCAATATCGATAACGCTGATTTCATGGCCATCTTCTGTAAGATCAGTCACTAATTGGGCAATACGTTTATACGCTTCTTCAAACGGGGCAAGTTGGGTTAATTGTGAGCCAATGTGAACATCAACCCCTTGAACTTTTATATTAGGTAATGACGCTGCTTGCTTATAAGCTAGTCGGGCTTTACTTATTGGCACACCAAATTTATTTTCAGCTTTACCGGTAGATATTTTTGCATGCGTGTTCGCGCAAACATCAGGGTTTATACGAAAAGCAATGGCAGCTGTCGTGTTTAACCGCGTGGCAATTTGGCTAATGAGTTCAAGTTCAGGCTCTGATTCAACATTAAATTGAAAAATGCCTTGGTTTAATGCGTATTCTATTTCTGATTCAACTTTAGCGACCCCTGAATAGACTATTTTGTCTGCGGGAATTCCAGCAGCGAGAGCGCGGCGAATTTCACCTTCTGAGACAACGTCGGCACCTGAGCCTAGTTTTGCTAAAGTAGATAACACGGCTTGGTTACTATTTGCTTTTACGGCATAGCAAATCAGCGTATCTTGTTCACTAAAAGCTTGCTGATAACCTTTAAAATTTTGGCTTATAGCGGTATTTGAGTAGCAGTAAAAAGGTGTGCCTACTTGTTTTGCTATATCGCTAATGGCCACGTTTTCAGCAAACATTTTGCTGCTAATATACGGAAAGTGTGTTTGAATTGTCATGTGCCTAGTCTTTATTTACAGAGTGAACTTTTTAAGAATGAACAATCTATTCTAATCTTTAATGCTATTCAATATAAACAGCCATAATATTTTTTTCTAGTTTATATTAAAGCCACTTTAAGATGCAGAATTTAGCTGGAATTAGAAACGTCTTTAGACAAGCCATATTTTCAAATAAAAAGTGTTAATTTAGATTTTATCGTTTAACAAAACAGGAACCACGATGAAAAAAAAGAATTTATTAGCCTTGTTTACAGTCTCTTTATTGTCGGTATCTGTGTTAAATCTCAATGTTTCTGCCCACGTGTCAGACTACAGTACAGATGTGATTGGTATTAGTGAAATACACTTATCTTCCAGTCATTGGGTGAATAAATTAGCACAAGATAATACCCCTTTAATGAGCCAAACGAGCATCGCTCAGTTCAACCAAAACTTAGTGCAAAATAATCCTTATATTGTTAATCCGCTGGCCATGGTTGAGCGTTTAACTAAAGCTCAATTATTAGAAAAAATACGCAGTATTAGCAAGCCTTCAAACCAAAAGCGTTTTTATGACAATGGCGAACAGCTTAATCAAAACGATTATGCAGCTTATATTGAAAGTACTAACCAAAATGCTGTCAAAGCTGAAAACACAGTGACCTTTGGTTTAGTGGTTAGACGCTCTATATTACGTACATTTCCAACCTTAGACAGAGTTTTTAAGTCGACAGAAGATAGAGATTTAGATCGGTTTCAAGAAAGTGGTTTATTTCCTGGTGATGCCGTTGCTATTTTACATGCGAGCAAGGACGAACAATGGGTTTTAGTGCAGGCCTATAATTACCTTGCATGGATGCCAAAAAAAGATGTCGCGATTGGTAACAAAACTGACATCTCAGCTTTTAAAAATGATGAAAACTTTATTGTGGTAACAGGCAGTAAAGTTTTTACTAATCATGTGCCAAACCATGCGGCGCTGTCAAACATCCAACTGGATATGGGCATACGCTTACCTTTGGCTAAACGTAGTGAGTATAGTAATGCGTTATATGGCCAAAACCCGTTTGCTAATTTTATTGTTAAACTACCGACTAGAAGGTCTGATGGTAAGTTAGCGCTTAAACTTGTGCTAATACCACGTAGTCAAGATCTACGTGTGGGTTATTTACCTTTTACCAAGCAAAATTTAGTAAAACAATCTTTTAAGTTTTTAGGTGAACGCTACGGCTGGGGACACGATTATAATGGTCGGGACTGTACTGGTTTTATTGGTGAAATTTACAAAAGTTTTGGTTTGTTGATGCCAAGAAATTCGGGTCAACAGGCTAAAAGTGATTATGGTCAAAATCACTTTTTTGCTATAGGTGCAGCTAAATCAGATAAGTTGAAAGTGATCGAGCAGATGCAAGTGGGCGATCTTATATATATACCTGGCCATGTGATGATGTATTTAGGACTGGATAATTCAAGGCCTTATATCATACATGATGTTAAAGGCTTGGGCTACATTGATGAGCGTGGTGAAGTATACCGTGGTACGCTAAATGGTGTTTCCGTTACGCCATTATTACCTTTAAAAGATTATGAATCCTTAAAAGATTATGTAAATAATATTACTAACATTAAGCGTATTAGAGCTAAATGATGATAAAGGTAACGAGATGAAAATAACTAATATTCGGTTTGCCAAATTAACAGTACCCCTAGTGACTCCGTTTAAAACTGCGCTTCGCACTGTAACCAATATTGACGATTTAGTGGTGATTATTGAAACCGATAATGGGGAAGTTGGGTATGGCGCAGCGCCGGCTACTCCGTTGATCACTGGTGATACTCATGGCTCAGTGATGACAGCGATTGACACGGTGATTAAGCCATTATTAATTGGTCGAGACATTGGCGAACTTAGTGAGTTGACTAATATTGTTCAGTCGGCACTTATTAAAAACACTAGCGCTAAAGCGGCGGTTGAAATTGCACTTTTTGATTTGTGGGGAAAATTATACCAAGCACCTTTGTATAAGCTGTTGGGTGGTGGTTGCAGCCAACTGAAAACGGATATCACCATCAGCATTGATAACATCGATAAAATGATCAGTGACAGTCAAAAGGCATTAGCGCAAGGTTTTGATATTCTAAAAATCAAAATTGGTAAAGATATTCACCAAGACATTGAACGAGTAAAAAATATTTACCAAGCAGTTAAAGGCAAAGCATTAATTCGTTTGGATGTGAACCAAGGCTGGACAGCTAAACAAACGGTATTTACTATACAAAAACTTGATGCGGTGGGGGTTGAATTAGAGCTAATTGAACAACCTGTTAGAGCGGATGATTTGGCTGGTATGCGTTATGTAACTGAGCGAGTTTCAACGCCAATAATGGCAGACGAAAGTGCCTTTGGCCCTAAAGAAGTTATTGAACTCATTACCACGGGTGCTGCGGATATTATCAATATTAAATTGATGAAAACAGGCGGTTTATCCAACGCCATTAAAATAGCGGATATTTGCCAAACGTATCATGTTGATTGCATGATAGGGTGTATGCTTGAAGGTAGCATAGGGGTGGCAGCTGCAGCACATTTAGCCGCATCAAAATCGAATGTGATCACTAAAATTGACCTTGATGGTCCAGCGCTTGGGCAATACGATCCTGTACATGGCGGGGTAAATTTTAACCTTGCTAATATTAGTTTAGGCGATGGGGCTGGTTTAGGTATTGAAAGGATTGATGGTTTGGTCGACCTCTAGCACTTAGTGTTTTCAATGGTCATGAGTATAAAATGGCAATAACGTTTGGTTTTATCCTCGGTAAATTAATTAGTGAAATTTCCCACTTATTAATAGTGTAATTTTTAAGTGAGTAAAGATTTTTATGAGCGCAGAATATACAAGTGTAGACTGGTTGGTATTTGTCACTTATGGCGCAATTTTATTGCTGTCAGGCTGGTGGGTTAATCGCAAAAAATCAATCAGCAGTGAAGATTACTTTCTTGGCGGTAATGCTATGCCAATGTGGATGGTGTCTATTTCTGTATTGGCAACATCACAATCAGCAGCAACCTTTTTAGGTGGTCCTGATATGGGCTATCGTGGTGATTTATCTTATTTAGCGACTAATATTGGCGCTTTTATCGCGGCATTTTTTGTGTCAGCTTACCTTATTCCAAAATTTTACCAATACAAGGTTTTTACCGTTTATGAATTGCTTGAACAGCAAATAGGGCCGAGAGCAAAAAAGCATGCCGGTATTATGTATTTGTTTGGTCGTGTATTTGCCAGTGGCGCTCGTTTGTATATGGCGGCCATTGCCGTGGCGATGATTTTATTTGGTGATATTGCTGCACAAAGTATTGTGTATGCAACCGTTATTATTACTGTGATTGGTTTGTTATTTTCAGTATTTGGTGGCGTACGCGCAGTTATTTATAGTGATGTCATTCAAGCGATCGTTTATGTCAGTGCTGCGGTATTTGTTCTTTACTTTTTAGTTATCGCTATTCCTGCCGATTTTTCAACGATTGTTGCTGCGCTGCAAGAGCCAGCAGTTAACACTACAGGCTTTATTCAAACCTCAAAACTAACGTTATTTAATTTCGATTTAGATTTTAGCAGCGCCGGCATGTTTGGTTTTTGGTCATCTATCACAGGGTTTTTATTACTCAATATTGCCGCTTTTGGTTTAGATCAAGATATGACTCAAAGGGTGTTAACATGCAAAACAGCTAAAGACGGCAGTAAAGCGATGTTATTTTCTGTAGTGATGGTTATTCCCGTTATGCTGTTGTTTTTGGTTATCGGCTTATTGTTATTTATTTTTTATCAACGTCCTGACTTAATGGGAGAGGGCGCGGCAACCGCGATGACATCATTTGATGGTGCAAAAGTGACAGTATTTATGTCCTATGTTCTTAATCAAATACCCTCAGGTGTCCGTGGTTTGGTGACTATAGGTATTATTGCGGCAGCCTTGTCTACATTGAATTCAGGTCTAAGTTCAATGTCATCAGTATTGGTGCAAGATTTGTATCGTCCTTTTAACCAGCAAAGGGGCTTGCAGTTTGCTGATAGTCATTATGTTAAGGCAGGTAAAGTCAGCATGATTATTGTTGCTGTTGCGTTAGCTGCGATGGCAGTATTGTGTTTTTACTGGCAACAGCATACAGATACACCACTATTAGCTTTCGCCTTGAGTGTTATGCTATTTTCTTATAGTGGCTTGTTGGGTGTTTATTTTACTGCGCTATTTACCAAACGAGGCAGTGAGCGCTCGGTAACCGCAGCCTTAATAACGGGCTTTGTTATTACGTTAATATTTCAACCTTATATTCAAACATTGTATTTACCAGCAGAGTTGATTTTTGACTTAGCCTTTACCTGGAAGCTATGCATTGCGACTTTTATTTCTACCTTGGTTTGTTTGTTAGGCACGCGTAATATTGTTGATACGCCATATAGTTCTGGTCATGAGAATAAACTTGAGGTGCATGCCTAATGGCATTGGAAAATAAAAAACAAGTTAGTAATAAGATTAACTATATTTTGGGCGTTGATGGCGGTGGTACTAAAACACTCGCTCGTTTAATTAACTTAACGACTCAAGAGCAATGGCAAGCAGCTTCTGGTCCATCATCATTAACGAATAATTTTACGGGTGCGGTGAAGGTATTAAACGCGTTAATTGATGATCTAATCGAACAAGCAGATTGTCAATCACTTGAGGTGGTTGCTATTTTTGGATTGGCGGGTGCAGGTAATAGCGATCTTGTTGCTAAGTTGCAAGAAATACTCGCGCATCGCTTTATCGCCCTCGATATTTGTAGTGATGCTACCACGTCTGCCTATGGGGCAAATAATGGCGGCGAGGTTGCTGTAGTTGCTTTAGGTACTGGCTCTGTAGGGATGCGCCTACAGTTAAATGAACAGGGTAAGTTAACTCAGCACTTAGTTGGCGGTTGGGGTTTTCTCATTGGTGATGAAGGTGGTGGCGCTAAACTGGGTTACCATAGTGTTCAAGCTTTAGTGGCTGAATTTGAATATTTTGGCTATGCGCAGAGTCAATTAGCTAAAGCGGTTGCTGCTTTTATTAATACTCAAGATAGTCATGTGATAACACGTCAGGCTATTGCTGTTTGGTTAGCAAACGCAAAGCCTATTGATTTTGCTCAGTTATCACCCTTGGTGACTCAACACCAATCTGACTGTCCCGTGGCGAAAAATATCATTGATAATCATGTCGCCAGTGTTGAATCGCTCATTAGGGATACACGTGCTGATACCACACTGCCAGTCGTTTTGCTGGGAGGACTTGCTCAGTCAACCCAAACGTTGTTGTCAGCCACAACTAAACGTTTGTTAGTTAGCGCAAAAGGTGATGCGCTTGATGGCGCCTGCTTACTTGCTACCATTGCGGTGAAAAAGCACAAGCTTGCGATTTAATAAACAGTCTTGTGCACCTTGAGTCGTGCTATTTATTACTTACAAGATCACTCTTAGCTGAAGTTATACGTTTAACAATGACAGCGCACTTTGCAATTTATCGACTAATTCAGGATTAGTTAATGCTTGTTTTTCGCTATCAAAATTATCATAAAAGCTAGGGACAGATACGCTCGCTTTAACATCACCAGCAAAATAAGGTGCCGATCCCGTTGCTGCGGCCAACACTGAACCTGCGCCGCCAGGGCCCGGCGATGTTGCTAATAATACCATTGGCTTATTTTGAAAAAGTTTTTGATCGATACGTGAAGTCCAATCAAAAAGGTTTTTATAAGCCGCAGAATAAGAACCGTTATGCTCAGCAAAAGAGATAATAATGGCATCTGCTTGGCCTAGTTTAGCGAAAAAATCTAATGCTTGTTGCGGCTGACCTAGAACTTCTTCCTTATCTTGGCTAAATAATGGCATTTCATAGTCGTTAATATCTAAAATTTCAACTTCAACACCATCTCTATGTTTAACTTGTGAAGCTGCATAAGTGGCAAGTTGCTTATTGATTGATTTTGAACTGCTGCTTGCTGCAAAGGCTAATAATTTCATGAGATGGCTTCCGTTAATGTAAGTTAATGATGATTAGTATATATTACAAGCTTATCGTAATTAATATAGTAAAAAGCATTTATTTATTTCCATATGACACATAATAGCAAAGACAGTAAATTATTCGATGGCATTATCATTTTTACCCAAGTGGTGAAATGCGGTAGCTTTTTTAAGGCTGCTGAGGTGACTGGGCATTCTAATTCGTATATCAGTAAAACAATTAACAAGCTCGAAGCCCGACTAGCCGTTCGCTTGCTAAACCGTACTACGCGTTCGCTTAGTTTAACGCCTGAAGGTAAAGTCTATTTTGAACAATGTCAGCAACTGGTATTAGATGCTGAGGATGCTTTAGGCTTACTAAACCAAAGCCATGTTCAGCCAAAAGGGGTATTAAAAATAAGTTGTCCCGTTGCTTTTGCTCAAGGCTATTTACAAGATTTTTTATCAAAATATTTACAATGCTATCCAGAGGTTGAACTACAGCTTGATTTAAATGATCGTCGTGTTGATCTTATTCAAGGGGGCTTTGATTTAGTGATCAGGGCGACAGATCAATTGGAAGAATCTAGCTTAGTCTGTCGAAAAATATATAGTTGTAAAAGCTATACCGTAGCGTCTCGTGATTATTTACAGCGCTTTGGTAGGCCGACTAAACCAGCGCAACTGTCTGAACACCAATGCCTTTGTTACAGCAATTTAAAAACACCTAAACGTTGGCATTATGTTGACCCTAGTGGCCATGATATCCAAGTCGATGTTTCGGCTAAATTACTCTGTAATAGTGCGCAAATGGAATTGGCTATGGTAAAAGCTGGGCATGGGATTTGTCGTTTGCCAGAGTTTGCTATGGAGCAGGAGCTTAAAGATAAGTCGTTAGAAATACTTTTTAGTGATTATCCTGCACCTATTATCAACGTTTATGCTATTTATCCTAGTCGACAGCATTTATCACCGAAAGTTAGGTGTTTTATTGATTTAATGGTTGAGCATATGCCCGTGTGTTAAGTCTTTATCATAATGTTGTGATGCATTCTGGCACTGTCTTAATAGTTGATGGAAGTCATTTAGTTCTCTATCCATACTCGTTTCAGGAAGATACAAGTGGTAGCCTAGTGCTGAGTGTAAGCTTTGACAGTGATGCAAAAATGCGGCTATTGGCCCTGAAATGTTCAAACCAGATTGCACCGTAAATGGCGTAAAATTAATTTGAATTTGTTCTAATGATAAGAGTTGCTGTACATAAGCAAACTTGAGTAAAGGTTGTTGTTCATGTATCAGCCTGTTAGCTAATCTAGGTGATATTTGTTGCGCTAGTGACTCTAAATTAACTAAACGAATACCGATGTAAGGTAAGTCAATAGGGGTGATTCCGCATACTTCTCGAATAGGCTTTATTGCTTGAATTTGTTGCCAATAAAGTTGCCAGCTACCGTATATATGCATATATTCTAATTTTTTTGGTGTTATATGATAACTAAATTGTGGTTGTAAATACTTTGTCACTCCAGTAATCATCACGACTAAAGCCACTAAAAAAACAAACATTAATACTAATCTCAATGATTGCCAATAATACTGGCTAACTAATAAGGTTAACAATAATAGTATGAAGCCAACTAACAGCAAAAATATCGCATGATGGCTGGCTTGCGCTTTAATATTAATACTAGGTAATTGTGTTGTCATGATGATATCACTTGCTATAGCGCATTTTATAAATTAGCTAATCAGTCAACTTACCTGTTAAGTATAAACGTTTTTTAGGTGATTTGTGACTACGTATTATATTTGAGGTTACCAATCACCAATCAAATTGAATGTTAATATGATCACTTTTGCTACAGACTGTGTAATAACCAAATTTACTGGCCGCCTTAAGTATCATCCTGCTGTCATGTGGTGAATAATGGTATGGGGATAGTTATGTAGCAAGTCGTGCAACGGGATCTATATTAATTTTTAGAATTAAGTCTACTTGACGATGTGTTCCCGTTTTTTCAAAAATATATTTAAGATACCAACGAGCGGTTTCATAACTTATTCTCATCTCAAAAGCTGCACCTTTTAACTCGAACCATCAACTAAATACTTGGTTAATCGTGTCTCACAAAGGCTTAAATTGTAACTCTGTTGTAAATATTGCATATTTATTGGATTTTCAGCTGCGCTTTCCCTAATAATTAGGAGAACTACAGGTAGATCAAATTGTAATTGTAGTCTCGGCATAGCCGGCATTAATATTAACAAGAGGTTTTCATATTCAGGTAGGTTAAGACGTAGTGGGATCTCTTTATTAAGTACTGCGTTAATCATGGTTTGTTTTAATTCGGCATTAAATTTTTTTCTAAAACTCGAGTTTTTCGCGGTAAATTTCCCTTGTTGTATTGATAGAAAAGGATTTTTTTCTATACTATTTGATGCACTTTGGTTTATTTCCAATACATTTTTATCACTATCTAATATTAAAATACCGTGTCCCATATTTGACAATAGGTGCTCAGCATTTTGCATTCGATAATTTGTTCGTTCAAAAACGTTAGAGAGCTGTACCGCTTTGTTGATATGTTTTGAAAATGCGCCCAGTGCTTGTAATTCTTGTAGGGTGTATAAGCCTTGTTGAGCTGAGCGTAACAAGGTGAAGTGCAGTGTATTATGACCATCAGCGATTAACATACCGCCAGCTGCATGTGAAAAATTCTGCGGTTTCATCCATTCATTATTAAATGTTGTGCGGCAATAGAAATTTTCATCTTGGCGGCGAGCATTGAAAATTTGCTCTGTGAACATAACGCCCGCTATTAATTCTGAGTGATCCGTAAAGGTTGGGTTAATGTGCCCGTAATAATCCCCATAACTTTTTAAATAGCCTTCCTTTAACCCCAAAAAAGCGATTGATTTAACTTGTTTAGTGTAGGGATTTTGGCTAAATAGTCCTGCTCTTTCGGATTGAAAATAATCACAGACACCTTGCAACGCAACATCCCAATGTTGTGGATCAATAGAAGCTTGGTAGATTGATACGATAGCATCATTGTATTTGTCAAAGTCGATTAAATTTCAAGCCGTTATGAAATTGTTCTTTGGGTATAGCTAGCCCGCTAAAAGGTAGCAAATTTTGTTAAGAAAACCTCCACCCAATTGGGGGGAGGTTAAATTACTTATATTAGCTAAACTCAGAAGTGGTAATAAAACTAATTATAAGAAGGAATTTCTCGATGAATATAAATAACTCTAAAAAACAACTATGTAGGAATATTTTATCAGTGTTTATTGCGGTGCTTTTATTAATGGGCTGTGGTGGTTCTTCAGATGAGTCAGCAATAAAAACAGGTGTTTTTCTAGACAGTGCAGTTATCAATATTGGCTATAGAACAGAAACGTTAGAAGGAATTACAAATTCAGCAGGGCAGTATCAGTATTTAGCAGGGGAGACAGTCACATTCTTTATTGGTGATCTTGTATTTCCTACTATAAACGCTAGTCCTATTGTAACGCCTTTTGATTTAGCCAATACGGAAGATATAACAAATAATATGGTTGTTAATATTATTCGATTACTGCAATCTCTCGACCAAAATGGCGATTCAAGTGATGGTATTAGTATTACCGAACTGGCAAAATCATCAGCAGTGCCTTCAATTGATTTTACGCAAACGGTTGAGGATTTTTCATCGTCATCAGATGTACTTACTTTACTTGCCAATGCGGGACAAGATACAACTATTTTAATATTAATAACCATTGAAGAAGCAACCGAACATTTTAAAAATTCACTAGGATTGACGAATAATTTAATTGCATTAACGACAGCAGAGCTTGTTGGTAGTTCATTTGAAGTTTATTTTGATCAAGCTGAGGGTTCACTTATTTATCATTTTTCGTCTGATGGTGCGTGTAGTGTAGCTGATTTCGATGGTGAATTTGATTGTACCTGGGAAGTTAATTCCTCAGGACAATTAATTGTAACAACTGAAGATTTTGAAGATACTTATACCGTAACGTCAGGTAATTCAACATTAGGCACATTAAGTATTCATATTGATGATATTGAAGAAGGTATATTAAATGAAACAGGTAAAATAACAAAAGTAGGAGAAAATATATTTACTCATAAAGCCGTATCTGGTGGGGACTTTAGGATCAATTTTAATCCATCAGGTTTTCTTGCTTATCATTTTTCACCCGACGGTACTGGTATTGTTCAAGATTTTGATGGTCAATTTGATTGTACTTGGGCGATAAATTCATTAGGTGCGTTGGTGGTAACAACTGAGTTTTTTGTAGACACCTACGTCTTAACGGGAGGTATACCTTCGTCTGGCACATTAAATATTCATATTGTTGATGAAGAAGAGGGTATATTAGATGAAACAGGTACTATATCGCTTCATCGTTGATATGGCCGATTTTGTGGTAAAAATATAAAATACATTATTGTTGGTAAAGGTTTGAAATAACATGAAACTATTATTTTAACCTTTATTATTATGTTTTCTCAAATTGAACTTCATTAAAATTGTACTCAACGTTACCACGAAGATATTAAGCCTAATGTCTTTTAGCGAGGAACGGAAGCTTTGATATTACCACTCCTAGCTTCCGCTCTCTAGCGCCCAAAGTGATCCAAAACATTGTTCACTGAATCTCAGATATTATGATTGAAAGGCTGTTTTTCATAAAAATTAATCTATGGTCAATGAGACCAACCTCAATAATGAGGCGTAGTCACAAGTCAATAACTTTGTTATAGAAGCAAACTTTACAGTAGTAAACTCAACCATAAAGGAATGGTTATTGTGCTCAGTAAGGTGCTTACTACTACAGTACCCGCTACGGTTTGCTGATGTTGTTGATGAGTTAAAGCAATTAAATAAGCATTTACCGCCGTAGGGCAGGCACTTAATATGACCAATACTGTAATGGTGAGTGGTTGAAGACTGAAAATATAATGCGTTGTTATATAAACTAAAATGGGTAATAAAATTAATTTACTAACACAAGCTATGCTTATGAACGTTAACTCTTTGCGTACGTGATAAAAGGTTAATGATCCCCCTAAAGTAAATAATGCTAACGTAATCGCGGGTTTCCCGATTAACGTTAAACTTTCTTGTAAAAAATCAGGTAAAGATATTCCTAATATATTAACCAATAAGCCTGTCAGTATGCTGATAATGAGCGGGTTATTTAACGTGTGCTTAATAAAACCAAGCCAATAGAAGTATTTGTTTTTGTTTTTTTCTTTATTAGTATTCTTTGCTGCTAATACAGCGGTTAAAGTAAATAACATTGCGCTATGCATGGTGACTATAAGAAAAACAATGATGATCACTTGTTCACCAATAACGGCTAATAATACAGGTAAGCCAACAATGACGTTATTTGAATAGCTAGCGCTTAAAGCAAAAACTGCAGAAGCAGCGCTATTTTTATGAGAAGACTGTTCGGTTTTTTTATTGACTTTATGCCCATAAAAATAATAATTTATTAGCCAAGCAATTAAGTAGCAAATTAATACAGGCAGATAAAATGCAGCGAATAATTGTGGACTGACATCACTGCTAAAATCAGCTTTTGCCATTTGATAAAACAAAAAAGCAGGAATGCTAATCGAGAAAGTAAACTTGCTTAATGTGTTAAGTTGCTCACGGCTTAGCCAACGACTTTTTGTACAGATAAACCCGAGCAGACCCACTAAAATTAGTGGTGATATGATAGCAATGATATTCATAATGAATACACCGAAACTCTTTTTTTATTAGCCGTAGCTTTGTTCAAAAAAACTTTCAATAATTAATCGAGCTGATTCGGCATCGATATTATCTTTTGTTAAATTTTTATAACCGCCACGAGAAAATAACTGCTCTTTCGCATCGGCAGTCGTTAGCCTTTCATCTTGAAATTCAACTTTTATTCCAAAACGACCAGCGATACGTTGGCCAAATTTCTTCGCATCTAAGGTTATTTGTTGCTCACTACCATCCATATTAAGCGGTAGGCCAACAACAATAAAATCAGGTTGCCATTCTTTTAAATAACTCGCTAATGAATCCCAGTTTGGAATGCCATCGTTGGCTTTAATTGAACCTATAGGGGAAGCGGATCCAGTAATTTCTTGACCAACTGCTACACCAATATATTTTTTACCAAAGTCAAAGCCGATAACGGTGCGTTGACCAATAGGGCTGTTTTTTTTTGCCACTGTATTTACCTAAATGTTTATCGGTTGCTAATCATTCGTTACTCAACCGTACTTCGCTACTCGTAAGTTATAACTAACGACTGTTGTTATGCATGGCCAATATCCGAAGATAAATGCGCAATATCAATACCCAGCTTTTCAGTCGCCTTTTGCCAGCGTTGTTCAATTGGGGTATTAAATAAAATATCACTATCGGCATCAATGGTTAGCCAAGAGTTAGCTTGTAATTCGGTTTCCAATTGACCCGGCCCCCAACCAGCATAACCTAAGGTGACTACAAACTGTTCCGGTGCTTTTTTTGTGCCTAATGCGAGCAAAATATCTTTAGAGGTGGTGATCATGATGTCATCACTGAGCGCTAAAGAACTATTCCAACCAGATTGAGTTCGATGCAACACAAAACCACGGTTTTGGGAAATAGGGCCACCAGAAAGTACCAGTTGCTCTAAGCTATGATCTAAGCCGATGTTCTCCACTGATGCAGGCTTCTCTTCAGGTTCAAGTGTGGCTTTGTTTTCACTTGCCTGTTCATTATCATTTTCTTCAATTTGTTTTAATAAATCATGCAAGGTGATATTAACAGGCATGTTAATAATCAAACCCATGGCGCCTTCATCATTGTGCTCACAAATATAGGTGACGGTTTTGTTAAAATAGTCATTACCTAGTGAAGGCATGGCAATTAAAAATTGATTTTCTAAACTATCCATTTCTACCTCTATTAAAGCCAATATCACAAAGTTAGTGAAACTGGTATAACGCTAACTGCCAAGGGTATTCTGATCGGAACTCACTATTTTTTTCTAATGTTTTCTTCAATAGCATCCATCAATTTACCACTAATATTAATAGGGTAAGCGGCTTCTATTTCTCGTATACAGGTTGGACTAGTAACATTTATCTCAGTCACTTTATCGCCAATAACATCTAAACCGACAAAATATAATCCACGCTTCTTCAGCTCAGGGGCGATGGTTTCAGCAATGAGTTTATCACTTGGGCTTAATGGCCTAGCAACGCCTCGACCACCGGCAGCTAAATTACCCCGGGTTTCTCCTTGTGCTGGAATGCGTGCTAAGCAGTATGGCATCGGCTCACCATTTACAATTAAAATACGTTTATCGCCATCAACAATTTCCGGCATATACTCTTGTACCATGGCGTATTGTTGACCATGGTTAGTTAATGTTTCAATGATAACACCCACGTTGGCATCATCTTCTTTAATACGAAATATTGATGAGCCGCCCATGCCATCAAGTGGTTTGATGATAATGTCTTTAAGCTCTTGATGAAAAGTACGAATTTGTTTGTCATTTCGTGTGACTAACGTGCGAGGCGTTAAGTCAGCAAACCAAGCGGTAAATAGTTTTTCATTACAGTCTCGCAAGCTTTGTGGTTTGTTAACGATTAATGTACCTTCTATTTCAGCGCGCTCAAGCATGTAGGTTGCATAAATATATTCGGTGTCAAAAGGTGGATCTTTACGCATTAAAATAGCGTCAAGCTCACTTAACGCGATATCTTGTTGATCCGATAATTCATACCAATGGTTAGCATCATCAAATACTTTTACCTTTTGTGTACTTGCTCTCGCTTGATCTTGATCAAGATATAAATCCTGCATCTCCATGTAATAAATTTCATAACCACGCTTTTGGGCTTCAAGCATCATTGCCATGGAAGAGTCTTTAACTACTTTAACCTCAGAAATAGGATCCATTACGATACCGAGTTTTATTTTTTCAGATTGTGCCATTGTTATTTTCTATCCTATCTGTATATTATTTTAAATCGCCAAAGCGACATTGCAGCGCGGTAATTGCGGTAAGCGCGGCTGTTTCTGTTCTTAATACCCTTGGACCAAGTAATATATCTTGAAAATCAGCTTGGTTTGCTTGGCTTATTTCCTCATCCGTTAACCCGCCTTCTGGGCCGATTAATAATCTAACGCTAAGTTCGCTGGCTGGTTTATCCATTGGTAATGACATTATGGAATGTTCAGCTTTAGGATGTAAATTAAGCTTTAAAGCGGTTGTTTGCTCATTAATCCAGTCTTGTAACGGCATAGGCTCAGCAACCAAAGGAACAACACATCGGCCACTTTGTTCACAAGCACTGATCACTATTTTTTGCCATTGTTCTCGTTTTTTAGCGAAACGTTCGCTTGATAGTTTTACCCCACAACGCTCAGTAAATAATGGCGTGATTTTATTGACCCCAAGTTCAACTGATTTTTGTAAGGTAAAGTCCATACGGTCGCCACGTGAAATACCCTGACCTAAATGAATATTCAATGGTGATTCGTTATTCACCGATTCCTCGCTGATTATTTCAACACTAGCCTGTTTCTTTTTAACATCGACTAATTTGGCAGTATATTGAAATGCTTCATTACCATTAGGCTTGTTGCCATTAAATAAGGTAACTATATCGCCTTCATTTAAACGTAAAACTCTCACCATATGACCAAAGGCATCATCAGATAATTTCACCGTGCTATTTACAATAAAATCTGTACTTTGATAAATTCGTGTTTTGGACATAGTGTGGCAAGGCTTACTTTATTCGTCATAAGATAGATACAAGATAGGGGTTAAGGGGTTAAAAAACAATGGGGAGGCTTAACTATATTTTTTCTTATAAATGAAAAAACCAGCAAAAATGCTATTCACCTATCGTCACTCCCGAGGTCTTTAAATCGGGAGTCTAGAGTTTTAAACACTGAGATTCCAGCTTCAGCTTTGTAGTTCCAGACCAAAGCTAAGTACCTACGTCCTGTAGGCAAAGACATAACTGGAATGACGGGAATACTAGGTATGGTGAATAGACTGCACTATTTTTTGTTTATAAATGAAAAAAACAGCAAAAATGCTGGTTTTTAGGTAATGATAAATGTGAACACTCTTTTGTTTACCGTTAGCTTTAGATTCCCGCAGCTTTACGCAAATCATCAGCCTTGTCAGTTTTTTCCCAACTAAAGGCAGTAAAGGTATCATCACCAACAGTCATTTCAAATGGTTCACGACCAAAGTGACCATATGCCGCAGTTTGCTGGTACATAGGGTGTAATAAGTCTAACATTTTAGTGATGCCATAAGGGCGTAAGTCAAAATGTTCGCGTACTATCTCAACTAACCTTTCTTCAGCAATTTTGCCAGTGCCAAAAGTATCAATTGAAATTGAGGTAGGCTCAGCAACACCAATTGCGTACGACACTTGAATTTCACATTTGTCAGCAAGTCCGGCTGCAACAATGTTTTTAGCAACATAGCGACCAGCATAAGCCGCACTTCTGTCTACTTTTGATGGATCTTTACCTGAAAATGCACCGCCGCCATGACGCGCCATACCGCCGTAAGTATCTACAATAATTTTACGACCGGTTAAGCCACAATCACCTACAGGACCACCAATAACAAAACTACCTGTTGGGTTGATGTGATATTTCGTATTTTCAGTTAAGAACTCTGCTGGTAATACATGCTTAATAATGTTTTCCATTACCGCATCAATTAAATCTTCTTGCTTAATATCAGGGTTATGTTGAGTTGACAATACTACGGTATCAATCGCGATAGGTTTATTGTTTTCATAAACAAAGGTAACTTGCGATTTAGCATCAGGGCGTAACCAAGGTAAAATACCTGATTTACGCGCTTCAGCTTGACGCTCAACTAAGCGATGAGAGTAATGTAAAGGAGCAGGCATTAAAGTTTCAGTTTCGTTAGTTGCATAACCAAACATTAAGCCTTGATCGCCAGCACCTTGATCTTCTGGTTTAGAGCGATCAACACCTTGGGCAATTTCAGGTGATTGTTGACCAATTAAATTCATAATGCCACAAGTAGCACCATCAAAACCAACATCAGAAGAAGTGTAACCAATGTCACTGATAACATTACGTGTAATAGTTTCTAAATCAACCCAAGCATTGGTACTCACTTCGCCTGAAATAATAGCAACGCCGGTTTTAACCATGGTTTCACAAGCAACACGGGCAAATTTATCTTTAGCAATAATGGCATCTAAAACCGCATCAGAAATTTGGTCGGCTATTTTATCGGGATGACCTTCAGAAACAGACTCTGAAGTGAAAAAGTGTGTAGACATAAATCCTCAGCAGATTGCATTTTAGCATTCATATTTTGATTTTATACAGCAGCTTAATTAATTACAGCCATATAAAACCTGCGCTAAAATGTAAAAATTGATAGTAATACAATAATAATGCGCAGATTCTACTCTTTCTAAAGTCATTCTTCTAGCTTTTTTACGCCTAGACGTCTAAATGGCTTAAATTATTATAAGCGTAATGAGAGCCTCTCATCAAACGAATAAACATTTGATGTTAATATAAGCACCTAAAATCATATTTTTTGATCCAGTATAGTAAAGTTACGTTGCAAAAGGTTAGAATGAATATATGAAGTATTAACTGTACCTTTTGATGAATATTGAAGAATTATTAAGCCCGATCAAGTCATTTTTACAATGTGAAACACCGCAAGAGTGGATTGAAAAAGCGGCAAAACCTGAAAATTTACCTGTCATATTATTAGACCATCTCGTGTGCGAATTAAAAGCAGCTCAAACAGGGATGTGGCTTATTCGCAAGTATGCTGTAGATAAAAAAAGTGGTGAAGAATTGCTAAACTGGCTACAGCCATATGAGAAGTTTGTCTATAAAAAAGAAGGGAAGCTTGAAGATTTGGCTAGTAAGTTGAAATTTTCAAAGTCTATAGTGCCAAAAAACAATTCTCCAATAGGGCAAGATTTAATCGATAAGATGGTGCTACTGATTAAAGAAGAGCTACATCACTTTTATCAAGTTTTAGAAATAATGAATGCCCGTAATATTCCATATGAGAATATTACGGCGGGTCGATACGCCAAAGGAATGATGACACATGTCACAACACATGAACCTGAAACACTCATTGATAAACTGATTTGTGGGGCTTACATCGAAGCTAGATCATGTGAACGATTTGCTAAGTTGGCGCCGCATTTAGATGATGATTTAAATAAGTTTTACGTCTCTTTATTACGCTCTGAAGCCCGTCACTACCAAGATTATTTATCACTGGCTGCACAGGTAGCAGGTAAAGATATATCTGAACGAATAGCTCACTTTGGTAAAGTAGAGGCTGAATTAATATCTACTCCAGATAGTGATTTTAAATTTCACAGTGGTTTACCTGTAAAATCTTAAATTGTTACACAAGTCTAAGTGGTTAATCGAGTTACTCTGAATCGAACCGATTGAATGTGTTTGGTATAACAGTGAATTAAGGTTATCAGTCTCGATGTACTTTACGTTAACGGCTTATTCATTAATTGCATACTTGTTGGCGTAACCTTAAGCCAAGCACCTTGTTCATACCAATCACCCAGCACTATCCGTTTAGCCTCTTCATTATTAGCACTTAACTCATGTACTGCAGGTCTGTGAGTATGGCCATGTATTAATAGCTGACTGTGGTAGTTTTCAAGACATTTAACTACTTCGTCAGGTGTTACATCCATAATATCTTGTGATTTAAACGCTGTTGCTGCTGCACTTTTTTTTCGGTAGTCAGCCGCTATTTTTTTACGGACAAATAAAGGTAAGCTTCTTATTAGCGCTTGCCACCACCATGAACGTGATTTTTTGCGAAACTTTTGATAGCCAACATCACGAGTACACAGCGTATCACCGTGCATAATAACAACACTTTTTCCGTATAAATCGATTAAATCAACCTCAGGTAACAAGATCATTGCTGATTTTTTAGCAAAGCGCTTTCCAAGTAAGAAATCACGATTACCATGAATATAGTAAATAGTAGTACCAAGGGCTGATAGGGTAGCCAATGCTTTGGCTATAGTGGATAAAAAAGGGCTGTCGTCATCGTCACCAATCCAAGCTTCGAATAAATCACCCAAAATATAAAGTCGCTGTGCTTGGGTCGCTTCACCTTGCAAAAAACGTAAAAAACAGGCCGTCATGTCGGGCCTGTTTTGTGCTAAATGCAAATCAGCAATGAAGTAGGTAACTTCTTGGAGAGTACTATTCATTAGTTGAAAAGGTTACCGAGTTATTCAACAAGTGCAGATTCAATTAAAATATCGTCTTTAGGAACATCACCGTGACCAAACATATTGCCTGTTTCTACAAGTGCCATCTTATCAATTACGTCCATGCCTTCAACAACTTCGCCAAATACACAGTAGCCCCAGCCTTGAACAGATTCACTTGTAAAATCTAAGAAATCATTGTCTGATAAATTGATAAAAAATTGAGCGGAAGCTGAATGTGGCTCTTGTGTACGTGCCATCGCTAAAGTTCCGCGTTTATTACCTAAGCCATTATTTGCTTCGTTTTCAATGCTAGCACGGGTTTGTTTTTCATCTAAACCAGGAGCAAAACCACCACCTTGTGCCATAAACCCTTTGATCACACGGTGAAAGATAGTGCCATTGTAATGACCTTCTTCTACATATTGTTGAAAGTTTTTAGCTGTGTTTGGTGCTTTATCGAAATTTAATTCAATTTTAATATCACCAAGGGTCGTTTTGAAAATAATCATAAGATTCTCTTAATAAGTTGGGCATGCAAATAAATTTTGCCAAATTGTACCTTAACTTAAGATAAAGTGCATCTGCTATGGTGATCCAAAAGGATGCTTGAGGTACAATCTTTTTTTAATTCGAATATTCAATTTTTTATTTAAGTGGAGTCGTTAATTCTCATGTTACAGATATACAATACCCTAACCCGTAAAAAGGAAGTTTTTACCCCAATTAACCCCGGTAAAGTAGGATTGTATGTTTGTGGTTGTACTGTTTACGATTTATGCCACATTGGTCATGCACGCACTTACATTAGCTTTGATAACATTGCTCGCTATTTACGCTTCTCTGGTTTTGAGGTTAATTATGTACGTAATATCACTGACGTTGAAGATAAGATTATTAATCGTGCTCATGAAAACAATGAAACAACTGATGAATTAACTGAGCGTACTATTGGTTACATGCATGAAGATTTTGATGCCTTAAATATGGCGCGTCCTAATCTTGAGCCTAGAGTAACCACGCATATGGCTGAAATTATTGCGATGATTGAAACGCTAGTCGCTAAAAAACATGCTTATATTGCTGGTATTGACGCGGATGTAACCGGCAAAGGGGATGTTTTATTTGATGTGTCGAGTTATGACAATTATGGCAAGTTGAGTGGTCAAGACTTAGAACAATTACAAGCGGGCTCACGCGTTGAAGTGGATAATACAAAAAATAGCCCGTTAGATTTTGTGTTATGGAAGTCAGCTAAGCCGGGTGAGCCAAGTTGGTCATCACCTTGGGGAGAGGGGCGCCCCGGTTGGCATATTGAATGTTCAGCGATGAATGCTAAAGAGCTAGGGAACCACTTTGATATTCATGGTGGAGGCTCAGATTTGCAATTTCCTCATCATGAAAATGAAGTTGCGCAAAGCTGTTGTGCGCTTGATACACCTTATGTGAATTATTGGATGCACACGGGTATGGTACAAATTGATCAAGAAAAAATGTCTAAATCGCTTGGTAACTTTTTTACTATACGTGACGTGTTAGCTAAGTATGATGCCGAAACAGTAAGGTTTTTCTTAACAACAGGGCACTATCGTAGCCAGTTAAATTACTCAACAGACAACTTGAGCCAAGCGCGTTCTTCATTAGAGCGTATTTATACAGCGCTAAGAGATGTTAATGTGCCTGAAGACTTTGTTTTAGATAAACAATCACCTTATGTAGTGCAATTTAGCCAAGCCATGGATGATGATTTTAATACCCCACAAGCTATTGCGGTATTATTTGAAATTGCTAAAGAACTCAATGTAGTAAAAGATGATAACGCGGAACAAGCAATAAAACTTGCTGCTACGTTAAAAGCACTGGGTGGTGTCATCGGTTTATTACAATTGGCGCCATCATCTTTTTTACAAGGTCAAAATGATGATGATGAAGTTGCGGTTATTGAAGCGCTAATTGTACAGCGTAATCAAGCGCGTGTGGATAAAAACTGGGCATTAGCAGATGATGCAAGAGATAAGTTAAATGCGATGAATATTGTGCTAGAAGATAGTGCAGGTAAAACGACTTGGCGTAAAGCTTAGCCTTTAGACCCTTCGACTGTTCGTTCCTCACGCTCAGGGCGAACGGTTTACCTTAATCTATAACCTATAATCCGTTTGTCCTGAGCTTGTCGAAGGAAGCTTGTCGTCCTTCGACTGTTCGTCCCTCACGCTCAGGATGAGCGGTATTGTCCATTTATTTCCCAAATTGCTCACAAGCAATAAGCGTATTTTCAATCAAGCTTGCTACGGTCATTGGGCCAACACCACCCGGAACGGGAGTGATAAAAGCTGCTTTATTCTTAGCGATATCAAAATCGACATCACCAACAAGTTTTCCAGACGCTAAACGGTTAATGCCTACATCAATTACAATTGCACCCTCTTTAATCCACTCACCGGGAATAAAGGCGGGTTTACCAACTGCGACAACAATTAGGTCAGCATTTCTCACTTTCCCTTCAAGATCTTTAGTGAACCGGTGCGTAGTCGTAACAGTACAGCCAGCCAGTAATAACTCTAACGTCATTGGACGGCCAACAATATTTGAAGCGCCAACTACCAAAGCTTCTAAACCGTAAGGGCTTATATCCGTTGACTCGATAAGCTCCATAATACCTTTTGGAGTACAAGGGCGTAATCCGGGTTGACGCAGAACGAGTTTACCAACATTAAAAGGATGGAAACCATCAACATCTTTCTCGGGGTGAATATGTTCTATGATCAAGTTCGCATCTAAGGTTTCAGGCAAAGGCAGTTGCACCAAAATACCATCGATTGTGTCATCGTTATTGAGTTCATCTATTAATTGGTATAATTCATCTTGTGAGGTGGTAGGTGGCAAATCATATGAGCGAGAAACAAAGCCAACTTCTTCACAAGCCCTACGTTTACTACCAACGTAAACTTGAGAAGCCGCATCACACCCTACTAGAATAACAGCTAAGCCAGGGGCTCTTTGACCATGGCTAATGCGTATATTAACTTTTTCTTTTACTGAATCTCTTAGTCGTTTGGCAATGCTTTTGCCGTCAATTAATGATGCCGTCATAATGCTTATACTTGACCTTAAATATATTATTTAAATAATAGTGATAAAACAGCGCTATTTTGCCATAAAGGTAGACTGAGTAGTAGGTATAAATAACAGTTAACACACTTGCGTGTTATAACCGCTGTTTGAAATTATAGTTATGATAGATTACATAAATGATAGAAAGCCAAATAAGGGGGTTTTGATTCAACAATTGACCAAGTTGCATTAAAATTAGGCGAACACGTTTTTTTTAAAAAAAAAGGTTTGACTGGGCTGACGCAACTCGGTAATATCCGCATCCGTTGAAAGCAGCTAATATTTAGTTTGATTTTTAACGGATGTCGGTGATTAGCGCAGCTTGGTAGCGCACTTGGTTTGGGTCCAAGGGGTCGCAAGTTCGAATCTTGCATCACCGACCACTTTTTCTTTCTAGAATATTAGAAAGTTCAAGTCTTGGTTTGAGTGTCGTCAAGTTCAGTCGAAAGTTTGAATCTTGCATCACCGACCACTTTTTCTTTCTAGAATATTAGAAAGTTCAAGTCTTGGTTTGAGTGTCGTCAAGTTCAGTCGAAAGTTTGAATTTTTCATCACTAACCACTTTTTTATTCTTTAGAATTTTAAAGTAAAGCTTTTGTAGGTAAATGTGCGCCCTTAGCTCAGCTGGATAGAGCAACGCCCTTCTAAGGCGTGGGTCGCAGGTTCGAATCCTGCAGGGCGCGCCATACTAAAAAGTAAATGTAAAAATGTATTATGGTGGCTATAGCTCAGTTGGTAGAGCCCCGGATTGTGATTCCGGTTGTCGAGGGTTCAAATCCCTTTAGCCACCCCATCTTTATTTCATTACATGCCAATGTAGTGGGAATTGTGAAAATCGGTGATTAGCGCAGCTTGGTAGCGCACTTGGTTTGGGTCCAAGGGGTCGCAAGTTCGAATCTTGCATCACCGACCACTTTCTTTATTTCTTCTTTAAATATTCAAATATCCAAATGTATTTTTTGGTGTAATGAAAAAAAGTCAAAATTTCAATCTGTCATCATTGACCAATGACTTTATTTTCTCTAAAAAATCAACCTCTCGATTGAACCCTGTCATTTTCAAAGTATGGGCAGTGACTCAGAACAAATACTTCTTTTATTTTTCATTAATATCAATAAATACATCAACTAAATTGAAATGCATGCAGTGGCTTTGATTACGTTACATCTCTTTTTAAGAGAGTGAGCATTGATAAAAAAATGTATCTTGATCATGAATCGCTCAGACATCCTGAAACTCGCATACTTGAAGTATCATGGGGATCTAATTTTCCGAGAAAACTTGCTCTTGCAAGTTCTTTTATGTATCGCTATAATTTGGCGTCATAAATTTTAACCGTTCGTATGAACAAGGCACTTTTACTGCTTTATAGTAAAGTAAGTAAACATTAGTGCATTATAAAAAGCGTAGCACGCTAATTTCTTTTGAGGTAATTAAATGCAAGTTTCAGTTGAGACAATACAAGGTTTGGAACGTCGTTTGACTATTTCAGTTCCAGCCGAAACAGTAGATGTTGAAGTTAAAAATCGCCTTCGTCAAGTGAGTAAAACCCAACGTATTGACGGCTTCCGTCCAGGTAAAGTACCAGCGTCAGTTATTCAAAAACGTTACGGTAAATCAGTTCGTCAAGAAGTTGCTGGTGAACTCATGCAACGTAATTTTGTTGATGCCATCATTGCAGAAAAAATTAATCCAGCAGGACGTCCTTCATTCGTAGCTAAAAGCAATGAAGATGGTAAACCATTAGAGTTTGAAGCAACATTTGAAATTTATCCTGAAGTTGAATTAAAAGACTTAGAAAAAATTGCAGTAGAGCGTCCAGACGTTGAAGTTAACGATGCAGATTTAGATGAAATGTTTGTAACATTGCAAAAGCAACACCAAACATGGAAAGAGAACAAACGTATAACAAAGAAAGGCGACAAGTTAACACTTGATTTCAATGGCCGTGTTGATGGTGAAGAATTTGAAGGTGGTAAAGCTGAAGGATTTGAACTTGAACTTGGCGCGGGTCGCATGATTCCAGGTTTCGAAAAAGAAATCACGGGTATGAAAGTCGGCGAAGAAAAAACGATTAAAGTTACATTCCCTGATGATTATCATGCAGAAAATCTAAAAGGTAAAGAAGCTGAATTTGACATCGTTGTTCATAAAACTGAAGGTTCAGTATTACCTAAAGTTGATGAAGAGTTTGCTAAACTTTTCGGTGTTGAAGAAGGTGGCGTTGACGCTTTACGTGCAGAAGTTAGCAAAAACATGTCACGTGAATTAACGCAAGCTGTTAAGGCTAAAGTTAAAGAACAAGTAATTGAAGGCTTATTAGCTGGTCATGAAGTTGGTTTACCGTCGGCGTTAGTTGCTCAAGAAGTTGATGTTTTACGTCAGCAAGCTATGCAGCGCTTCCAAGGCCAAATGGATCCAAAAAACTTACCTGAACTACCAAGTGAGATGTTTACTGAGCAAGCAGAACGTCGCGTTAAAGTTGGTTTGTTATTAGGTGAAGTGATTAAAATTAACGAATTAAAAGTTGATAATGCTAAAGTTGATGAGTTAATTGCTACTGCTGCTTCTGCTTACGAAGATCCAAAAGAAGTTATTGAATACTATGCAAACAACCAAGAATTAATGCAGCAAATGCAAAATGTTGCTTTAGAAGAGCAAGCAGTTGACTTTTTAGTTGAAAAAGCTGATGTATCAAGCAAAAAAGCGAGCTTTAAAGATATTATGAACCCAGAAGGTAAGTAATACCGCTTTTTATATTGACAAAAAGCTACGCAATAGCTTAAATGGCTTATATGGAAACATATAGGCCATTTTATTTTTATATAGCCAAGGCACTTCAAAATGCGAGTTTCAGGATACCTGAGCGGATCATGATCAAGGCGCATCTTTTGATTAAGGGTTGTTCCCTTAAAAACAGATGTAACGATGAGTATGTTTTTCTCAGGAATCCCCGTAGGACTGGTTTAGAAACGTTTTAGTCTACGTTATTGAATTTGAGAAGGGAGTTAACCATCTCTTCAATCAATAGCTTGCCTAAACACGTTTCTAATTCCAGCTGAATCCTGCATTTTGAAGCAACTTGGGTATATGTAAGCCACTTTTTTACATTCGGTTTTAGGGAAGGTACACACTTGTTTACTTCACAACATGCATCTCAGTTTAATTCAGAAATTAATTCTCAAAGTTCAGCCTCCAACCCAGAAAGCGCTTTAGTGCCTATGGTAGTAGAACAAACCGCTAAGGGTGAACGTTCTTACGATATTTATTCTCGACTATTAAAAGAGCGAGTTATCTTTTTATGTGGTCAAGTTGAAGATCACATGGCGAATTTAATCATTGCCCAATTATTGTTTTTAGAATCAGAAAGTCCAGATAAAGACATATTTCTTTATATCAACTCGCCTGGTGGCTCGGTAACAGCGGGTATGGCAATTTACGATACCATGAAATTTATTAAGCCGAATATAAGTACTGTTTGTATTGGTCAAGCCGCAAGCATGGGCGCATTTTTACTTTCTGGTGGTACCAAAGGTAAGCGTTATTGTTTACCTAATGCCCGCGTAATGATTCATCAACCACTTGGTGGTTTTCAAGGTCAAGCATCAGATTTTGAAATTCATGCAAAAGAGATTTTGTATATTAAAGATAAGCTAAATCGTTTAATGGCTGAACATACCGGACAGTCTTTAGAGAAAGTATCTCAAGATACTGATCGAGATAATTTTTTAAGTGCAGAAAGTGCAGTTGAATATGGTTTAGTTGACTCCATATTAGAACAAAGAAACAGTTAAACTTTTTAAATACACCATTTTATAAAAAAAGGGTGTACTGAAAAAATGATAAAATTACTACTATACTTAGTTTATATAAACAGTTTGTAGCTAATTAACAGTATTAAGATATTTAGAGGTAGGGCATGACGGATATTAAAAGTGGCGACGGTGACAATGGTAAGTTACTTTACTGCTCATTTTGTGGCAAAAGCCAACATGAGGTTCGTAAACTAATTGCTGGCCCATCAGTATTTGTTTGCGATGAATGTGTTGAATTATGTAATGACATTATTCGTGAAGAAATCAAAGAGATTTCACCCAAAGAAGAAAAAGAAGCATTACCTTCTCCAGTAGAAATACGTGAAAGCTTAGATGACTATGTTATTGGTCAGGATCACGCGAAAAAAGTATTAGCCGTTGCGGTTTATAACCATTATAAACGTTTACGTAATGGTGACTCGCATAATGGTGTTGAGCTAGGTAAAAGTAATATTTTATTAATCGGTCCAACTGGCTCAGGTAAAACCTTATTGGCGCAAACGTTAGCTCGTTTGCTTGATGTGCCTTTTACTATGGCAGATGCTACGACACTAACTGAAGCAGGTTATGTAGGTGAGGATGTAGAGAATATTATTCAAAAATTGTTACAAAAATGTGATTATGATGTTGAAAAAGCTCAACGCGGTATTGTTTACATTGATGAAATAGATAAAATTTCTCGTAAATCAGACAACCCTTCAATTACTCGTGATGTATCAGGCGAAGGCGTTCAACAAGCATTGTTAAAACTTATTGAAGGTACTATTGCTTCTGTACCGCCACAAGGCGGACGTAAGCATCCTCAACAAGAATTTTTACAAGTTGATACCTCTAAAATACTCTTTATATGTGGTGGCGCGTTTTCTGGCCTTGATAAAGTGATTGAGCAACGTTGCCAAACCGGAACAGGTATTGGTTTTGGAGCTGAAGTACGTGGTAAAGATGAAGAAGTAACTTTAACAGAGCGCTTAGAGGAAGTTGAACCTCAAGATTTGGTTAAGTATGGTTTGATTCCTGAGTTTATCGGTCGTTTACCTGTTCTTGCAACCTTACGTGAATTAGATGAATCTGCATTAATTCAAATTCTACAAGAGCCTAAAAATGCATTAACCAAACAGTTTGTCGCATTATTTGATATGGAAGAAGTTGAATTAGAGTTTAGAGAAGATGCATTACGCGCAATCGCTAAAAAAGCGATGGATAGAAAAACAGGGGCTCGTGGTTTACGCTCGATTGTTGAAGCGGTATTACTCGATACTATGTATGAACTACCATCAATGGAAAATGTGAGTAAAATAGTTGTTGATGAAACAACGATAAAAGGTGAATCTAAACCCTTGGTTATTTACGATAGCAAGCAGGATCAAGCTGCTTCCGAGTAAGCGATATGAGTATATAATTACTGTTTGAATTTAAAGAGCCCTTGTGGCTCTTTTTTGTTTCTACCTCAGCTATAGAAACTTATTTTTATTGCTTGTAACTTCTTTATTTATCCCCATATACTTTCTAATCAGTAATTTATAACACTTTTTAAAGAGACTCACATGACCGAAGAATTATCTGGTGTAGTTGAAATTCCCGTACTTGCCTTAAGAGATGTTGTCGTTTACCCACAAATGGTTATTCCTTTATTTGTTGGTCGAGAAAAATCTATTCGTTGTTTAGATCTTGCCATGGAAAATGACAAGCAAGTATTTTTGGTAGCACAAAAAGATGCTGCTATTGATGACCCTCAAGCCAATGATGTTTATGAAGTAGGTACAGTAGCGACTATTTTACAAATGTTAAAACTTCCAGATGGCACAGTAAAAGTGTTAGTTGAAGGAGTACAGCGTGCACGGGTGACAGCATTTGTTGAAACGCAAGAATACTTTAGTGCAAATGTTGAATACTTACCAATTGAAGGTGATTCAGAAGATGATACCGAAGTATTAATTCGCTCTGCCATCTCACAATTTGAAGGTTATGTAAAACTTAATAAAAAAATTCCACCAGAGGTACTCACCTCGGTTTCAGGTATTGACGATGCTCAGCAGTTAGCTGATACCATGGCTGCTCATATGCCGTTAAAGCTTGGCGATAAACAAAAAATATTAGAAATCATTAATGTTTCTAAACGTTTAGAGCATTTAATGGCGCTGATGGAAGGTGAAATTGATTTATTACAAATAGAGAAAAAAATTAGAACGCGCGTTAAAAAGCAAATGGAAAAAAGTCAACGCGAGTATTATTTGAATGAGCAAATGAAAGCCATTCAAAAAGAGCTTAATGAAGGTGATGAAACACCAGACGAGCTTGAACTTATGGCTAAGCGTATTGATGAAGCTCAAATGCCGGCAGAAGCAAAAGATAAAACGTTGGCCGAATTACAAAAATTGAAAATGATGTCACCAATGTCAGCTGAAGCGACAGTAGTGCGTAGTTATATTGATTGCATGATCAATGTACCATGGAAAAAACGTAGCAAATTAAAGCGTAACCTAGCGTTAGCACAAGAAGTGTTAGATAAAGACCATTATGGTCTAGATAAAGTAAAAGAGCGCATTCTAGAGTATCTTGCCGTACAACAGCGCGTTAGCCAGTTAAAAGGTCCTATTCTTTGTTTAGTCGGTCCTCCAGGAGTTGGTAAAACCTCATTAGGCCAATCTATTGCTAGATCTACAGGGCGTAAATATATTCGTATGGCGCTAGGTGGTGTGCGTGATGAAGCTGAAATTCGTGGTCATCGCCGTACTTATATCGGTTCATTACCTGGCAAGTTAATTCAAAAAATGTCGAAAGTTGGGGTAAAAAACCCACTGTTCTTATTAGATGAAATTGACAAAATGGCTTCAGACATGCGTGGCGATCCTGCTTCTGCTTTACTTGAAGTGTTAGATCCTGAGCAAAACACCACTTTTAATGATCATTATTTAGAAGTTGATTATGACTTATCTGATGTTATGTTCGTCGCTACGTCTAATAGTATGGATATTCCTGGGCCATTACTTGACCGTATGGAAGTTATTCGTTTATCGGGTTATACCGAAGATGAAAAACTAAATATTGCTCGTAATCACTTACTAGATAAACAAATTAAGCGTAATGGTCTAAAGAGCAAAGAAATAACAATTGAAGACAGTGCTATTATTGGAATTATTAGATATTACACTCGAGAAGCAGGGGTACGTAATCTTGAACGTGAGATATCTAAATTATGCCGTAAAGCAGTTAAATCCATTTTATTAGATAATAAACTGAAAAGTGTTGTTATCAATCAAGACAATTTAGATGAATTTTTAGGCATACAACGATTTGATTATGGTAAAGCCGATGATGAGAATCGTGTGGGCTTAGTAACCGGTTTAGCATGGACACAAGTGGGTGGTGAATTATTAACGATAGAGACAGCCTCAGTACCTGGTAAAGGTAAATTAACCTATACGGGCTCTTTAGGTGACGTAATGCAAGAGTCGATTCAAGCGGCGATGACTGTAGTGCGAAGCAGAACGAAAAAGTTGCGTATCAATGAAAATTTTTATGAAAAACGTGATATTCATGTTCATGTACCGGAAGGGGCAACACCAAAAGATGGACCAAGTGCTGGTGTAGGAATGTGTACTGCACTCGTTTCAAGTTTAACCGGTAATCCGGTAAGAGCAGACGTTGCCATGACAGGTGAGATTACCTTACGCGGTGAAGTTTTGGCTATTGGTGGTTTAAAAGAAAAGTTATTAGCAGCGCATCGTGGTGGCATTAAAACGGTCATTATTCCTCATGAAAATGAACGTGATCTAAAAGAAATACCTGAAAATGTTAAAGCTGATTTATCTATTCACCCAGTAAAATGGATAGATGAGGTACTGAAACTGGCGCTTGAGCACCCAGTAGAGCAATGGCAAGCAGAGTGATTTTTATACGAGAAAAGTTGCTTTTTGATATAAATCATTAAAAAAGGTTAAAAAAGGTTAAAAAAGTCAAAAAACTTGTGAAAAATAGTAATTAAGGCTTTTCAAACGTTGAAACTATGGTAAGTTAACTACGCTTATATCGCTAGACCCCTTGTATATCATGCATAAAGCAATATATTTAGGAGAGCTAGCACAAAGTATTTTTCTAAACTCTACGCTTGAAGTTCAACAAAAGAAATGATTTTACCTAGAGTATATAATTTCTACAGGACGAGCTTTTATTAAACCCCTTATTGAGGGAAGTAAAAATAGCGTTGTAATAATAACAATTGAAGGGGTATACACTGTGAATAAATCTCAACTTATCGAGAAAATTTCTGAAGGCGCAGACATTTCAAAAGCTGCTGCTGGTCGCGCATTAGATTCATTTATTGGTGCTGTAACTGAAGAGTTACAAAATGGTGAGCAAGTTGCTTTAGTTGGTTTTGGTACTTTCTCTGTACGTGACCGTGCAGCACGTACTGGCCGTAATCCACAAACAGGCGCTACTATTCAAATAGCGGCTGCTAAAATTCCTGCATTTAAAGCAGGTAAAGCATTAAAAGATGCTTGTAATGACTAATATTTGATTAATTGCTTTTAGCAGTTTTTATATTAAAAATATATTTAAAGACCACCTAAAGGTGGTCTTTTACTGTTAGCCTATTTAAATAGACTAAAAATAATGCCTATTCACCTTCCTCTGAAAGCGTAGTTATTCCGTAAATCTCTAGTACAGAGTATTCTACATCAATCCAGAGTTCCTTAATTAAAACACTATGAGGAAGACAGCAGGTGAACAGTTGAAAAAATAAAATGAATCTTGCACTTCAAGCGATGGTCTGCATCTGCTAAAATCGCGAGCAATAAAAAATTATAGCCTGAACTCTCGATATTATAGAGATCGGTTTTATTGGCTATACCTTAAATAAATGAGATAAAGATGTTAGAAAATATTCGAGAAAGCTCGCAGGGCATGACAGCCAAAATTATTCTTGGCCTTATTATATTAACTTTTGCTGTTGCTGGTCTTGGTAGTTACACTAATTCGACTGATACTTCTATTGCGACGGTTAATGGCGAAAAAATTAGTCAACAAGAATTCAATAAAGCTTATCAATCGCAACGTAACCGTATGGCACAACAATTTGGGGATATGTTCGATACTTTATCTAATGATAGTAACTATATGGCTAATTTTCGCCAAGGTGTTTTAGATAATCTAATTAATGAACGATTAATCGATCAAAGTGCAGAAAGTCTTGCTATTCGTGTATCAGATGAGCGACTTAAAAAAACGATAAGAGAAATGCCTGAATTTCAAGTTGATGGTGTTTTTGATAATAACCGCTACTTGGCTATTATTAACCAATCTGGTTTTTTCCAATCATCAAATTTTCGAGATTATTTACGTGTTGAAATGACTCGTCGTCAACTATCTCAAGCGCTTGTTTCTACAGAGTTCAACTTACCTTACCAAGAAAAATTACAACTGGCTTTGCAAAATCAAACCCGTGATATTCGTTTTGCAACTATTTCAGCAAAACAATTCGAAGCCGGTATTGATGTTAGTGAAGAAGAAATTAAAACTTACTATCAAGCTAATCAAATACGTTTTGAAAATAAAGAACAAGTAAAAGTAGATTATATCCGTCTAAGTATTGCTGATATAGCCAAAAACATCCAAGTTAGCGATGAGGAAGTTGCTAGCTATTATCAAGATAATATCGCCAGTTTTACTCAAGCGGAACAACGTCGTGTTTCACATATACTTATAGAGTTTACTGAGGGTGATAGTAATAGTGAAGCCACAGCCAAAACACAAGCTGAAACTGTGTTAGCTCGTATTGCTCAAGGAGAAGACTTTGCAGAGCTTGCTAAAGAGTTATCAAATGATACTTTTAGTGGTGAAAATGGTGGTGATTTAGATTTCCTTGAAGTTGGCGTAATGGAGTCAAGTTTTGATACTGCAGCTTTTGCATTAACAACAGTAGGAGATATCACCGAACTAGTCAAAACGAGTTTTGGTTACCATGTTATTAAATTGACAGAGCTTAAAACACAAGTGATTCAAAGTTTAGCTGATGTTAAAACTGAATTACTGGCTAAAGTGAGTAATGATAAAGCACAAGAGGAATTTTATACACAAACTCAAGAGATGGCACGTGTAAGCTTTGAGTTTCCAGACAGCCTCGAAGATGCCGCTAGTGAAGTGAATACTACGATAGAAACATCAACTTGGTTAGCTAATTCGGGATTAAATACTAATAGTAAAGCGCCTTTTAATAATCCTAAAGTGCTTGAAGCCGCTTTTTCTGATTTGGTTTTACAAGATAATATGAACTCCGATATTATAGAGCTGAATGATAATGAAGCCTTAGTATTACGTTTGAATACCTACCAAGAAGCAAATGTTAAGCCGTTAGTGGAAGTACAAGCGCAAATAGAAAAAATATTAGTGGCACAAAAGGCGACTGAAAAAGCACAAAGTACGATTCAAGCACTTTTGGTGCAATTTAAAGCAGGTAATGATATTACAGAAGAGTTAACTAAGCATTATGTTAGCTTTACCGCAAAAGAAAATGTTGGGCGTTATAGTGCAGATTTAGATCAAAGTATTACTCGTGAAGCATTTGTATTACCTCACCCTACAGAAGGGACTATTTCCGCATCGACAGTCGCACTAAGTAATGGAGATTTAGCTTTAGTAGAGGTACAGGCGGTTAATGTGGTTGATTCGATTGCGACTCCACAGCTTGCTCAGCAGCAAACCTCTCAATTAGCCCAATCTGCTTATAAAAGCTATGTTGATTCATTAAAAATTGGCGCTGAAATTACCCATGGTAAAGTAGCTGAACCGACAAACTATTAAATACTGATAAAATAAGTAGCGGATTTTTAAACCCGCTACTTATTTTATAGTATATCTTTTAAGAACCATTTTCTTCAGATCATCATTTTTTAGGTGTTAGTTGAAAACTATGATTCCGCAGTAGTTTTTGAGTTACTTTATGTTGTGGATTAGTCATCACATCACGAGTTTTACCTGACTCAACAACTTCCCCTTGCGATAACACCATAATGTCGTCACTAAAATGGCGAATGATGCCTAGGTTATGGGAAATTAGAATATAAGCTAAGCCCATCTGGTATTGCAGGTCTAACAACAAGTTAATCATTTGTGAACGTAATGACGGATCTAATGATGCCAATGCTTCATCGAGTATTATTACTTGAGGTTTTAATATAATCGCTCTAGCAAGCGAAATGCGCTGCTTTTGACCTCCAGAGAACATATGAGGATAAAAATTCATATGATCGCCCAATAAACCTACTTTTTGTAATGTGGTGCGAATAAGATCTTTTCGATGTACTTCATCAAAGGGCGTATTGAGTTTTAACGGCTCATCAAGTAATTGTAAAATAGTTAAGCTTGGGTTTAGCGTAGTGCCTGAATCCTGAAAGATCATCCGAATATGTTGGCATCTTTGTTTATAGCTAGCACTTTGTAATGCTTTACCATTTAAATAAATACAGCCGCTACTTGCTGGCTCTGCGCCAACTAATAACTTAGCTAACGTTGATTTTCCCGAGCCAGTATCACCGATAATAGCTAACGTTTGATGTGCTTCAACACTAAAAGAAATAGGCGCTAAAACGGTGGTTGTTTTTTTATTAAACCAATAGTTTTTATCTCTATATGACTTACTGAGGTCTTTTACTTCAAGTAACTCTGACATATTAGTTATCCCCCTTTATTATTTTTTTAGGAAGGGGGCTTGGTGGTGTAAGAGGAAAGTGGCAACTGACTTTATGTCCATGAAAATTAGTCACTGAAGGGGCTTTTACGCAAGCTTGCTGTGCTCTAGGGCACCGTGGACCTAAACGACAGCCAATGGGTAAATGTTGTAAAATGGGGATGCTGCCAGGCAATGTTTTTAATCGTGATTTTGCCGGTAAATGTAAATTGGCACTGGGGCTACTATCGACTAAAGCTCGGGTATAAGGATGTAATGGCTTACTAAATATTTGCGTTGTTGTACCTGCCTCAACAAATTGGCCACTATACATTACCGTAATGGTATTGGTCCAATGGGTGATGTTTTCTATATCATGACTGATCAATAAAATAGACATGTTTTTTAATTGGTTTAAACTGGCTAATAATCTGAAAATTTGTCCTTCATTGCTAATCTCCATTGCCGCTGTTGGCTCATCTGCAATCAATAATATAGGTCTTCTTGCTAAGGCCATTGCTATCATCACCCGTTGGCAGAATGCTTCAGTTAACTGATGCGGGTAACTTGAAAGGCAGGCGTTGTGGTCTTTTATGCCTACTTTATGTAGGAGTTTAATTGCAGCAGATTGACGTTGTTGTTTTCTTTGCCAAAAAAAGCCTGATAGCTGACCACTATCAATGGCTTCTGTTAGCTGTTCTCCAATTGATGTTGTGGGATCCAAACAAGCCATAGGTTCTTGAAAGATCATCGCAATATCACGAGAGAGTAGCGCTTTGCGTTCTTCAATTGAAAGGTGTAATAAATCAATGCCGCGCCAATGAAATCTATCAGCATGTACATGCCATTTATCGTCTAGTACACCGACAAGTGCTTGTGCTAATAATGACTTGCCTGAGCCTGATTCACCCACTAAACCTCGTACTTCACCTTCTTTCATGGATAAACTGATTTTATCAACGGCAAGTATACTTTGTTCATCATGGATGAGCTCAATTGATAGATTTCTAATATCAAGTAAATTCATTAGTGTTCCTTGCGCAGTTTAAGCGCATGGCGAATACCTTCACCGACAAGGTTGGTTGCAACTACGGAAAATAAAATAGCTAAACCGGGTAAGTAAACTGTCCATGGGGCGATATAAAATAAATCTAAACCATTAGCTAAGGTTGCCCCCCATTCAGGTAATGGAATTTGTGCGCCCAAACCTAAAAAACCTAATGTTGCAATGTCTAAAATAGCAGCAGATTGCGCTAAGGTTGCTTGCCCCATGATTCTATCGGTAATATTAGGAAATATTGAATAGTACAAAATTCTAAATGGACTTGCTCCATCTAGCTTTGAGGCTAGCACATAGCCTTTACGGGACTCTTCTTTTACTGCATAACGAGTAATATGAATAAACTGAGGAATGAGGACCAGCACTACTGCCCATACAGTGTTAGCTATACCAGGGCCTAAAATAGCAACAATAATAATAGCGAGCAGCAAAGACGGAATGGATAAAATCACATCGAGAAAATGATTAAGGAAGCTTGATTTAAGGCCTGAAGTTAAGGCTGATAATGAGCCGATTATCACACCAATAACCAGTGAAATAATAACAACGATAAAGCTAAGGCCAAAGGTAAGTGAAGTACCATACATTAAGCGCGATAACATATCTCGGCCTAATTCATCAGTACCTAATAGATAACTTACATTACCGTCAATATGCCATGCTGGAGGCAGTAATAGCATATCTAGTTGCCCTTCAACGGGCGAGTGGGGGGCTAAAAGCGGACCGAAAATAGCGAGCACTATCAAAAATAAAAAACAGCTAAAGCCTACCATTGCAACCGGTGTTTTTCGAAAAGCCAACCAAAGTTGCATAAAAGGAGAAGGAAAAATTTCTTCTAAATATATCTTATCACGCGCCATATTTAATTCCTCTAGCGAGTGGGTTTAACGCGGCATAAATAAAATCTGTTAGGATGTGCACGATAAAAATAAAGCATGATAAAACTAATAGACCACTTTGAATGGCGGTATAATCTCTTTGATAAATACTTTCTATAAGCCAACGACCTATTCCCGGCCAGCTAAAGATGACTTCAGTGACCATTGCAATGGTCACTAAATTAGCAAATTGCAAACCAACGTGACGAATTATTCTAATTAGTGCGTTTCTGATGGCGTGACGAAAAATAATTTGTTGAAAAGTTAAACCTTTAGCACTAGCTGCACGAATATAGTTAGTTTCTAACACTTCGATCATTGAAGTACGAGCTAAACGAATAAAGATCGTTGCAGGTGCTACTGCAATAACACAAGCAGGTAGAATAATGTGGGCGGTAGCATCACTAAAGGCTTGCCATTTATATGGACTGTCACTCAGAAGGATATCAATAAACTGAATGCCGGTTACTAGCTCTATTTCGAATAGTAAACTTATCTGCCCAGCAGAAGGAAACCAGCCTAAGTTGATAGAGAAAGCTAAAATTGCCAATAGCCCTAACCAAAAAACTGGTACCGAGTAACCTAACATTGACACAGACAAAATCAAGTTATCAGTGAGTTTATTATGCTTTATTGCTGCAATAAAGCCTAAGGGAATACCAACAAGCATAGCAATGAGCAGTGCTACTAAACTGAGTTCAATCGTTGCGGGTAGTAAGTTAACTATTTCAGTACTAATATCTGACTGGCTTGCCATTGATAACCCTAAGTCACCGTTGATTATATGGCTGAGGTAAGTCATGTATTGCCAGAAAAAATTACGGTGAGTTTGATAAGCCTCATTAAGCTCAATAAGTTGGCTTGGTGTCGCATTAATAGCACCTGATAAATTAATTATTGCCTCACCAGGGAATAAAAAATTTAAGCTAAATGACAGTAGTGTCAATAATAACATAGTAAACATAAATAGGCTTAATCGGCGTAAAGTAAAAACTAGCATAATTAATTTACACCTGTATTAATGATGTTGTTTTTTCTGCGTTGAGGGTTCTGCTTTACCACTGTTTTCTTACTGGTTAATTTGCGCTTGGCTACGTGGTAAAAATTGATACCGCCAAAGGGTGTTAAAATGTTACCTATTACATTGTTCCCCCGCGCTTGATAACGTTTTGAGTGCGCAATTGGAATTAAGGGAACTGCTTGTGTAAGTATAGCCATAGCTTGAGCGTAGTATTTTTTTCTTTGATTAATATTAGTTGTTTGCAATGCTTTTTTTATAATAGCATCATATTCTTGGTTACACCAAAAGGTGGTGTTGCTGCCAGTTTGTGTAGCGGAACAACTAAGTATAGGGGTGAAAAAATTATCAGGATCAGGGTTATCTGCAGACCAACCTAACAAAAAGCTTTGATGCTCGCCAAGTTTCAATCGTTTTAAAAAAGTGTTCCATTCATAACTAATAATATTAACTTTTATATCAATTTTCTTTAAGTCGCTTTGAATAAGCTTAGCCATAGTGATGGCATTTGGGTTATAAGGCCTTTGAATTGGCATGGCCCACAAATCCATAGTGAAGCCATCTGAATAGCCCGCTTGGGTTAGAAGGCTTTTTGCTAATATAGGATTAAATTCTTGTTCAAGGATACTTTCATCAAAAGCCCATGAAGTTTTGGGTAATAATGAATTAGCCATTTCAGCTTTCCCTTGATAAACCGTATCAAGCAAGGTTTTTTTATTAATCGCATAACTGATTGCTTGTCTAACTAGTTTATTATCAAAGGGGGCTTTTTTGACATTAAAACCAAAATAGCCAACGTTTAATGCCGTTACCGCCTCTAATGATAAATCTTCACGCTGAATTATTTTTTCATGGGCAATGGGGTAAGCTGTAACATCACACTCATTTGCGAGCAGTTTGGTTAATCTACCTGTATTACTGGGGGTTATATCAAATACTAGTTGTTCAATTTGTGCAGGTTCTTGCCAGTATCGTTCGTGACGGTAAAAGCGTATTAATGATCCAACGCGATATTCTTTTAACTTAAAGGGCCCTGTTCCTATTGGGTGTGTGTCTATATTTGATTTAGCCTTTTGTTTAGCAAGTTGTTCAGCATACTCAGCAGATAAAATTACAGCAAAATCAGTAGCAAGGTTCGCTAGGAATGAATTATCAGCATGAGACAAGTGAAATCGTATGGTGTGATCATTAATTTTTTCGATCTCGTCGATTAAATCACTAAAACTGACACTTTGAAAAAAAGGGTAATTTCCACCAGAAACTAAGTGATACGGATGCTCAGTATCTATAATTCTTTTAAAGCTAAAAATGACATCGTCAGCAGTTAATAACCTACTCGGGGTAAAATAATCAGTGTGATGAAAAGCAACATTTTTTCGTAAATAAAAGGTGATTTTTTTACCATCATGAGTAACATGCCAAGACTCAGCTAGGGCAGAGCTCAATGTGTTTTTATCGCCCTGATAAGCAATTAATCTATCGTATAGCTGGTTTGAGGTCGCATCTATTGTTGTACCAGACGTGACCAGTTGAGGATTAAAAGTTTCTGGTGAGCCTTCAGCGCAGTAAATCACACTGCGCTCACTTAATGATAGTTTACCTTCCTCGTTACAAGCAGTTAACAATAATAAGCTGAGTAGGATTGTTGTAATAAACTTAAGATAAATCATCAGTAACACCCCTCTCAAGTAAATTATATTTTTTTAAATAACCTCTCAGTTGATGATAGGTTAGTTCAAGTGCTTGAGCGGTTTTCTTTTGATTGTATTGGCAATGTGCTAACGCTGATTTAATTAATTCAACTTCGTAGTTTTGTGATAATGATTTTAATGATTGTGGGAAAGCATTGCTAATAGCATAGAGTGGACTGGCCGTTTCTACGATGTTTTCAGTATCAGCTAGGTCGCTAGCGGTTGATTTATCTGGTTGTTGAATACTATTCTCAGGGTGAGGTGCAATGAACTTTGGTTGTAACTGTGTTCTATCTATTGTCTTAATAAGCTGAGTTGGTCTAAAAGGCGACTCAAAGGGATCAATAATTAAATCATGTACAGGTAAATGAGGATTATTACAGCGATAAACACTGCGTTCGATTACATTTTTTAATTCTCGAATATTACCCGGCCAAGAGTATTCTAGCATGGCCCGTTTAGCCTTATCAGTAAAACCGCTAAACACTTCAAATTCTAATTCTCTCGTCATATTGATAGCAAAATGCTCTGCTAACATGAGAATGTCGTCAAGTCGCTCTCTTAATGGCGGCAAAGTAATAACATCAAAAGCTAAACGGTCAAGCAAATCGGCTCTAAATTGGCCTGATGCTGCTAAGGTTGGTAAATCTTCATTGGTTGCTGCAACTAAACGTACATTGGTGGTAATCGTACGTGATCCGCCAACGCGTTCAAATTCGCCGTATTCAACCACACGTAATAATTTTTCTTGAATTAATCCAGAAGTATTCGCAATCTCATCTAAAAAAAGGGTGCCATTATCTGCCCGTTCAAATCGACCTTCGTGACGTTTATTAGCACCGGTAAAAGCGCCAGAGTCATAACCAAAGAGTTCTGTTTCAAGTAAGTTTTCATTCAGAGCAGCACAATTAAGCTTTAAATAACTTTGTTCCCAACGTTTTGATAAATAATGTAAACGCGCAGCAACTAACTCTTTACCTGTACCACGTTCGCCAATAATTAATACTGGTTTACTCAATAGCGCAATTTGTGATACTTGTTCTAACACCTCTAGAAAGCAGTTAGATTGACCAAGAAGATTGTCTTGTTTATTAAAGCGCGACATGGCTTGACCTAATTATGATACCAATTAAATTCATTATAAATTGAAATAACTAAATAGACTTGGTATTAGTTAATTTCACTAACAAATAGTGTATTTTATTAATCGACGATATAATAGTATTTTTTAAGATTTCGATAAATCTAGCTAAAACAGTTGGTTAAGCCTTTTTGTCACGTTGGCGTAAAACATGAATAGCATAGTGTATAAGTTTACTACACATTTATACTCGTTTTTATTAAATTTGAATGAAATATCATTAATTTGAACAATAAGTAAGAGCGTTAACTAATATATAAGAGGAAGTCGTTATGGGTATTTTTTCAAGGTTTACCGATATTATCAATTCGAATATTAATAATTTATTAGATAAAGCTGAAGATCCAGAAAAAATGGTACGTTTAATTATTCAAGAAATGGAAGATACCTTAGTTGAAGTGCGTTCAAGTTCCGCTAAAACGTTAGCAGATAAAAAAGAACTTACTCGCCGAGTGACTCGTTTTGAAAATGAAGCACAACAATGGCAAGAAAAAGCAGAACTAGCGTTAAGTAAAGACCGAGAAGATTTAGCGCGTGCTGCGTTGATAGAAAAAAAGAAAAGTAGCGAGAATGCACAAACACTATTACAAGATTTAATGCATACAGAAGAGCATATAATGAAGCTTCAGAGTGAAGTTTTGCAATTGCAAGACAAACTAGCCGATGCAAAATCACGACAAAAAGTGATTGTTATGCGAGAGAAAACAGTTAAATCTCGTTTGAAAATTAAGAAGAATATTGATAGTAATAAAGTTGATGATGCGTTAAGTCGTTTTGATCGTTATGAACGAAAAATTGACAATCTTGAAGGGCAAGTTGAAGCATATGATCTAGGTAGTAAATCTCTAGCGGATGAAATTTCTGAACTTGAATCAGATGAAAAGGTAGATGATGAATTGGCTTCATTGAAAGCAAAAATGAAAAAGAAATAGCATTAGATTATGAGTCGCTAGTTGCGAGTATTCAATAGTCATTGTATCTGACTATTGGTTAAACTTAAGCGTTAAGTTGAACGTTAAGTATTTAATAAGGGGAAGTATCGTGGAAGAGCTCATTATGGCACCTGTTATTATTTTTATGGTCATCGTTGCGCCAATTTGGTTAGTACTGCATTACCGTAGTAAAGGGCAAGTTAGTCAAGGTCTTAGTGAAGAAGAGTATATCCAGTTATCTGACTTATCAGAAACGGCAGATAAAATGGCCGATCGTATTAAAACCCTTGAAGCTATTTTAGATGTGGAGACTCCAGATTGGAGAAATAAGCTATGATTGGGCGCAGAGGTGAGCTATACCGTAACCCAATTAATGGGAAAATAGCAGGTGTTTGTGCCGGTATCGCCGATTACTTTGGTTGGGAAACCTGGTTAATAAGGATTTTAGTGGTGTCAGGTGTATTGTTTGGTATGCCTTTCTTAATATTCGGTTATGTTGCCGCTTGGTTTATACTTGATAAAAATCCTAAGGGGCAAGTTAAGCACAGTAAATATCACAGAGCAGGAACTTCAAAACATTCACAGTATGAAAGTGCTAGCAAACATGATGAAGATGAACAAGTGAATGAATCGATTAAAGTTAAGGCTAGAGTGTGGCAATCAGGTGAACCACCTAAGCAGGCTTTTCACGATATTCGCCGTAAATTTTCTTCGTTAGAGAAACAGCTACAAGCAATAGAACACTATGTAACGTCACCAGAATTTACGGTGGCAAGAGAGATAAATAAACTATGATCGTCCCTCGGTGCTCCGTTCGTCCCTCGGTGCTCCGTTCGTCTCTCGTGTGCTCCGTTCGTCTCTCGTGTGCTCCGTTCGTCTCTCGTGTGCTCCGTTCGTCTCTCGTGTGCTCCGTTCGTCCTGAGCCAGTCGAAGGAAGCCAGTCGAAGGAAGCCAGTCGCCCTTCGACTGTTCGTTCCTCACGCTCAGGGTAAACGGTATTTCCCTATTTCCGCTTGTCCTGAGCTTGTCGAAGGGTCGAAGGAAGCCTGTGGTACTTCGACTGCTCGTTCCTCGCGCTCAGCATGAACGGTTGTGTTTATTCCTAGTTATGGTGGCCACATTGACTAGTGATATGACTACCAAAGTAAACTAAGGCTATTATTTCTTTAAAAAAATCATTACCATCAAACTATTCAATTATTAAGCTCTTTAAAATTCAGTTAAACAAAACATGGCAATGATTAAAAAACAGCGATTAGATAAATTAAAAAATAAAGCCAGTGAATTATTAAACCGTAGTCTAGATCAACACATCAATTTAGCCGTTACGGGGTTAAGTCGAAGTGGCAAAACCGCATTTATCACTTCACTTGTTAATCAATTAATCAATGAAGGTCACGGTAGTCGATTAAGTTTTTTCGATCCCGTTCATCACGGTAATTTTATTGCGGCTAAAAGGGTTCCACAAAAAAATCTATCTATCCCTCGCTTTGATTATGACAAAGCAATCTCTTCACTGACAAGTGATATACCCTCATGGCCTGAGCCTACTCACGGTATTAGTGAATTACGTTTAGCAATTCGTTATCAACCCAAAAAATCATTATTGAAATATGCCACTGATATGGCAACGTTAACGTTAGATATTACTGATTACCCGGGAGAATGGCTGCTTGATTTACCTATGCTCAATCAAACCTACGAACAATGGTCAGAGCAAACACAAGTATTATTGTCTGCGGCACCACGTGATAAACATTCTCAAGAGTTTTTAGTTAAAGTGGGACAAATTGATCCCTTTGGCGCAGTGGATGAAGAGCTATTAGCACAACTGTCAAAAGAATATACTAAGTTATTACATACTTTTCGTTATGAATTAGGACTATCGGTGATTCAACCAGGGAGATTTATTTTGCCTGCAGAGTTAGCTGGCGCTCCTATTTTAGAGTTCTTTCCGTTTCCAAACTTAAATACAATTGATGGCAATGATTATCAAAATGCGAGCGACGATAGCTTTATCGGTATGCTCAGGTCACGATATATTGAGTATAAAGAGCAAGTAGTTAAGGTGTTTTATCAGCAACACTTCTTACGTTTTGATCGACAAATTGTTTTAGCTGATTGCTTAACACCACTTAATGCTTGTTCAGACAATAGTGGCTCAGAGAGCTTTGCCGATTTACAACTAGCCATTGATATGATTTTAGAAAGCTATAGCTATGGTAAGTCAGGTTTGTTTTCTCGGTTATTTTCACCAAAAATAGATAAGCTGTTATTTGCAGCGACTAAAGCAGATCATGTTACTGCTGAGCAACATGGCCCGATGGTTTCTTTATTAGATCAACTTATATATCAAAGTAAACATAAGCTTAACTATGAAGCTATTGAAATGAAAACCCTGGCTATCGCTGCTGTGAAAAGTACTACATCGGGGAAAACGCTACACAAAGGGCAAAGGATATCAGTTATTCAAGGTAATACTTTACCCAAAGGGCAAGAGTCGACAGCAAAAATAACACTTTTTCCTGGCGCTGTTCCTGAAAAATTACCTGAAAAAAATTATTGGCAACAAAGTGCTTTTAATTTTATTAATTTCTTACCCATTACAGGTATGGAAAAACATGAGCCTTTACCTCATATTCGTATGGATCAGGTATTACAATTCTTATTGGCGGACAAAATGATATGAATAAAGGTAATGACAAAACGGACGAAAAAACCCACCAACAGCAAATACTGTTTTCTGATAGTGAATTGTTGATTGAACAAGTTACTAATGAAGTAAAAGCAAGCCAAGATGGCAAACAAGTGATATTTGATAATCAAGATTACTTACCAATAGATGAACAAAAAGAATTACCAGCACTATTAAATGAGCAAACCTTAGAGCACAATTTAACGGCAACAAAATCTAAGCCGCGTTGGTTATGGCGTATAGCGTTAACGCTACTTACCGGTGTTATTGGTGTTGAAACCGTTGACTTTTTTATGATGGGTTTTGTCAATTCGCCAATTATTACGAGTGTCTATGGTGTTATATTATCCTGTTTAATAGTGCTTGCTTCTTCAAGTGTGTTTAGTGAATGGTCAACCTTACGACAATTCAAATGCAGAGAAAAATTAAAACAACAAGCGTGTGAATTACTTTCAGATAATTCGCTAACTAAAGAGCAAAATATTAGCGCGTTAGACGTAAAAACCTTTTGTCAAAAAGTGAGTGAAAACTTGCCTTGTGATCTGGTTTCAGAGCAAGAGCAAGCGTGGCAAGATGCCTTAAATGCTCAATACAGTGACGCTGAATTATTACAACTCTATTCGCGATTAGTACTGACAAAGGTAGATGAGAAAGCGATGGCTGAAATTGCCAAATTCTCTACAGAGGCCGTTGTTTTGGTTGCACTTAGCCCTGTGGCATTAATCGATATGTTGATAATTTTATGGCGTAATTTACGCATGATTAATAAAGTTGCGCTCTTGTATGGTATAAAATTAGGATATTGGAGCAGAATAAAACTGATCAGGCAGGTGTTTGTTAATATGGCTTATGCTGGTGCTAGTGAGCTTATTGCTGATTTTGGATCGGATATGATCGGTGCTGATTTACTGGGTAAACTTTCGGGTCGTTTGGCTCAGGGATTAGGCGCGGGCATGCTAACAGCTCGCTTAGGTGTTAAAACTATGCAGTTATGCCGTCCTATTCCGTTTGCAGACAAGCCTAAGTTAGCTCATGTTAGAAGAGAAATGTTGGCAACAATTAAAAATCTAATCAGCCGAAAAGCCTAAAGCTTACTTTGCTCTTTAAGTTTAGCTGTAACTATTATTTTACGAAACTTAACTCTGTTAGTTTTTGACCTGTGCGCATTATACCAATCTCACTAACTATGTGATCATTTCTACTTGTTAAAACGACCAACTACTTCGTTATTTATTTAATAGCTAGAACAACTAGTTATTGAAATAAATGCCTTGTATTTGACCGTTTTCCCTACGTATAAAATAGATCACCTAATTAATGAAACTGGTATTACTTCCCTTTTCTTAACTTTTTACCTTAAGATGAATGTAACTAGTTAAGGAATAAAAATGAGTAAAAAATTATCAACGCAGCAATGTGAAGCGTGTCATGTTGACGCCCCAAAAGTGAGTGACGGCGAATTTAAACAGCTACTAAACCAAATTCCAGATTGGGTACCCCGAGTTCGCGATAACGTGATGATGTTAGAAAGAGAGTACAAATTCAAAAATTATAAGTTAGCTTGGGCATTTGCCAACAAAGTGAGTGAATTAGCTGAAGCCGAATTTCATCACCCATCTATTTTACTTGAATGGGGTAAAGTCACGGTAACATGGTGGACACACTCTATTGGAGACTTGCATAAAAATGACTTTATTTGTGCGGCAAAAACTGATCAATTGATATGATTTGTAACATAAAAATACAAGCACATTATGTATTACACTAGTAAGTCTTAATAATATCTATTATTAAGACTTTGTTATTGTAAAAATTAGTTTACAATAGTTTTTTTATTTGAACTATTCGATAAAAGGGCTTCTTGCATGCGTTTGGAAATTACTTGTCATGATCGTGTTGGTATGGGGCAAAAAATATTAGCTATTTTTGTTGAACACAGTATCAATGTTCGCGGTATTGAATTTAAACAGCCCGGCAGAATTTTCATTAATATTCCCGATTTAGAATTCTCAGAAATACAAACTTTTATGCCTCAATTACGTTTGTTGGAAGGTGTTGCAGATGTAAGAACCGCGCCTTACATGCCTTCTGAACGTGAGCGTAATGAATTGGTTACTTTAATTAAAACCTTTCCTGATCCCTTTATTTCTCTTGATGTTAAAGGCAATATTCGCATTGTGAATAATATCGCGTCGTCAATTATGGGGTGTAATGAAGATACCGTTAAAGGCCAGCATATTAGTCAATGGCTTAAAGGTTTTAACTTTACCCGTTGGTTAGATAATGTTGATGTATTTGCTCAAACTCGTCGTTTAAAATTCCAAGGAGAAGACTTTGTCGCAGATATTATGCCTATTAATGTTATCAATGAGATTGACGAAATTGTCGGTGATAATAATCAGGTTTTGGCGGGAGCGGTACTTATTCTTAAGTCTGAAGCACGACTTGGTCAACAAATAAATGCTTTTAAAGAGCCAAACGAAAATGCTTTCTCAGGTATACAAGCCAGTAGTAGCGGTATGCGTAAAGTTATTCGTGAAGCTAAACGTATGTCGCAACTTGATGCGTCTATTTTAATTATTGGTGAAACGGGTACAGGCAAAGAACTCCTCGCTCGCGCATGTCATGCTGCGAGTGAACGAGCAGAGCAACCCTTTATGACGCTTAATTGCGCTGCTTTACCTGACGATGTTGCTGAATCAGAATTATTTGGTGTGGGTGAAAAAGACCATGAAGAAAGTAAACGAGGTATTTTTGAGCTTGCTGATGGCGGAAGTGTTTTTCTTGATGAAGTGGGCGAAATGTCGACTAAATTGCAAAGTAAACTTTTGCGTGTCATTCAAAATGGCAGCTTTAGACGAGTTGATTCAGAGCAAGAAGTGACGGTAAATGTACGTATTATTAGCTCAACAAACAAAGACTTACTTAACTTAGTTTCTCTTGGCCAATTTAGAGAAGATCTCTATTATCGCTTGAATGTGTTTGGTTTGAATATTCCACCACTAAGAGAGCGCCGAAGTGATATTTTACCATTGACCGAGTTTTTTATTGTTCATGCAGGACAGCAAATTGGCAGATCAAATCTAAAACTAACGCCTGAGTGCAGTGAGTTTATTGAACATTATCCGTGGCCAGGTAATGTCAGACAATTAGAAAATGTATTAACAAGATCTGCTTCATTGCTTGAAGGGACTGAAATTGAAATTGAACACTTACAGCTTCCTGCTTATACCCGTGAACATGGTTATTTAGAGCAAGAGTTTGAAGGTACTTTAGATGCGGCTGTTAAAAACTTTGAGGCTGATTTGTTACGTAAGCTTTATCCTGCCTATCCAAGCACTAGACAATTAGCTAAAAAACTTGGCTTAAGCCATACCGCTATTGCGAACAAATTGCGAGAGTATGATATCAATAAGAAAACAATTAAAATTTAGACTCAGTACATCCTTGTTTCTGTATGACTGAATAAATACGTCAAAAGAATTGATTGCCTGAGGTAAACCCCACAATTTTTCTTTAACCTGAACCAACAGCTTATAGAAAACTCACTTTTTACTATTCTTTATCGGTGGAAAAAATTCATATAAAGAATTTTTTCCACTATTAAATCCTCCCCTTTTCTGATTGTTTGAGGCTTTAAGCTAAACCCGTAGAATTAGTAACATAATTTGAAAGGTTTAACAAAAGGTCACTTATGAAGTTAGCTACTCTTAAAAATAATATGCGTGATGTTCAATTAGTCGTTGTTAATTTAACACTGGATAAAGCGGTAGTTGAGGCTGATATTGTTCTAACATTACAAGATGGATTAGATAATTGGCACGATATTTCACCTAAGCTAGAAATTGTTTATAACGCACTTAACAAGGGCGAAATTAACAATACTATTGCTTTTTAGCTGGCGCAATGTGAGTCACCATTGCCTAGAGCCTATCAGTGGGCAGATGGTCACGCGACAAAATAAAAGTTGCTTGTGAAAGCGTTGGTATTGATTTTGACTCAGAAGTTGCAGTTATCACTGATTATGTGCCTATGGGGGCATCTGTAAAGCAAGCCGCACAACATATAAAATTATTAATGTTACTCAATGATGTGTCATTACGTAACTTAGTTCCCGGTGAATTAGCGAAAAGTTTTGGCCTTTTTGGCTCAAAGCCATCTAGTGCTTTTTCTCCAGTTGCCATTACTGTTGATTAATTAGGGCAAGCGTGGGATGGCGATAAATTATATTTACCACTGACTGCCCACCTAAATAATGATTTGTTCGGTCAACCAAGTTGTGGTGTAAATATGACGTTTTATTTTCCAACTATTGTTGCCCATGCAGCAAGAACACGCCCATTATCTGCGGGCTGTATTGTTGGCTCTGGTACTATTTCAAACTATGATCGTTCTTAAGGTTCAAGCGGTATAGCTGAAAAACTGATGTGAGAAATAATTGCTGGTGGTAAATCAAAAACAGAATTTATGAACTTTGGTGATAACGTGCGTATTGAAATGTTTGATGAAATTGGCGACAGTATTTTTGGTGTCATAAGACAGACAATGGTTGAATATAAAAGTTTAAATAATGACAATATTGCCTTACTTTAGGCGAGTAATATGAAACTTTACGGTTATTGGCGTTCAACTGCGGCTTACAGAGTACGTATTGCTTTACATCTTATACTCATGATACTTCAAAATGCAGGATTCAGCTGGAATTAGAAACGTTTTTAGGCAAGACATTGATTGAATAGAATGGTTTTTCAGGAGAATATGCTCCTGCATTCTCTAATTAGCTACATCCATGTAGCGTCCTTCTCAAAATCAATAACGCAGCATAAAACGTTTCTAAACCAGCCCTGCGGGGATAACTGAGCAAAACATGCTCATTGTTACATCTGTTTTTAATGGAGCAACCATTAATAAAAAGATGTGCCTTGATCATGATCCGCTCAGGCGTCCTGAAACTCGCATTTTGAAGTGATTTGGGTATAGATATCGCTTGTGAAATTCATCCATTAAATAACTTACGTATTCAGCAATATTTGGCTACAGATCTTAATATAGAAAATGAAGCTAAAGCAGCATGGGTTGAGCATTGGATGATCATAGGTTTTAATGCGATTGAAAAACAATTAGCGCAAAGTGCAGGTTGTTATTGTTTTCAAGATCAAATAACCGTGGCTGATATTTGTTTGGTAGTACAAGTATATAATGCAAATCGCTTTAATGTTGATATGAGCGCCTATCCTTATATCAATCGAGTGGTTGATAATTGCAATAAGCTTAAAGCTTTTCAGCTAGCATTACCTGAAAATCAAGAAGATGCTCAGATATAACACACGTGTATTTACAAATTGTGCAGTGGTTCTAAAGTTATAATTAACATGACGGGTAAATAGTAATAAAAAAAGAGATCAACGACCTCTTTTTTTATATATAACGATTAATAGGTTGGGTATAACTAACCTATTAATGCAATATTCTTGCGCGGATAGTACCATCAATTGCTTTTAGTGCTTTAAGTGCTAGGGCACTGTCAGCAGATTCAACATCAATAACAACATAACCAATTTTATCATCAGTTTGTAAATACTGAGCAGCGATGTTAACACCGTGTTCAGCAAACGCTTGGTTAATTTTCGTCAATACACCCGGCTGGTTGTGATGAATGTGTAATAATCGACTAGCATTTATGTGCTCAGGCAGTGATACTTCAGGAAAATTAACGGCTGATAAACTTGAACCATTATCTGAATATTTTACTAATTTACTTGCTACTTCCAAACCAATATTTTCTTGGGCTTCTTTAGTACTACCGCCAATATGCGGTGTTAAAATAACATTATCAAAGCCACGTAATGGTGATAAAAACTCATCATCATTACCTTTTGGTTCAACAGGGAATACGTCAATGGCAGCACCAGCAATTTTTTTCTGAGTTAAAGCTTCTGCTAACGCATCAATGTCTACAACGGTTCCACGAGAAGCATTAATAAATATAGCACCGGATCTCATTGCCTCAAATTGAGCTGAACCAATCATGTATTGTGTTTGCGGTGTTTCTGGTACATGCAAGCTCACTACATCAGATTCGGCAAGTAAAGTATTCAATGATGCTGATTGACTCGCATTGCCTAGAGGTAGCTTTGTTTCAATATCATAAAAACGTACGCGCATCCCTAATGTTTCAGCCAAAATACCAAGCTGTGTACCAATGTGACCGTAACCAATAATACCTAAGGTTTTGCCGCGAGCTTCGAATGAACCTACTGCTGATTTAAGCCATTCTCCACGGTGTGCTTTAGCACTTTTTTCAGGAATACCGCGTAGCAATAATAAGGTTTCACCTAACACTAACTCTGCAACTGAACGAGTATTTGAAAACGGGGCATTAAAGACAGGAATACCTAACTCTTGTGCTGCGACGGTATCAACTTGATTGGTACCAATACAAAAACAACCAATAGCCACTAATTTTTTTGCGTGGCTTAATACTTCAGCGTTTAATTGAGTACGCGAGCGAATACCAATAAAGTGTGCACTGGCAATTTTTTCAATTAAATCGGACTCATTAAGTGAGGTTTTAAGATACTCAATATTCGAGTATCCTTTTGCTGTAAGCTCTTCAAGGGCACGTTGATGCACACCTTCAAGTAATAAAATCTTAATCTTGTCTTTTGCTAATGAATTTTTATTTGTAGTCATAAGGGGTCGCTTCGCTCGTTAAGTTAACACTTATATTTTTGAATTCGTTAATCTTAGCCATATTTTAGCAAAAACAAATGCGTTTAGATGGCTAGATATCTATAATGCAAATAAGATAGCATATAGTGCATAGACTCTAAAGTACTTATTTAGCCTAAATGAATAAAAAGGCCACTTAGCTAGATGAGTATACACAGGTCTATATTGTTTAATTATATTGATTGTTATTTGATTACGCGGACACCGGACTCTGTCCCTAAAACCAATATATCAGCGCCTCGCTTCGCAAATAAACCATTCGTTACTACGCCAACAATGGCGTTAATATCGGCTTCTAATTTTTTAGGATCTACAATTAATAAGTTGTGAACATCGAGGATAACATTACCGTTATCGGTAACTACGCCTTGACGATATTCAGGGTCACCACCCAGTTTAACTAGCTCGCGGGCAACATAACTACGTGCCATAGGAATGACTTCAACAGGTAACGGGAAACCACCCAGTAGTTCAACTTGTTTAGAATCATCAGCAATACAGATAAATTTATTGGCAACTGCGGCGACAATTTTTTCACGGGTTAGTGCCGCTCCACCACCTTTGATCATGCTCATATGCTTAGTTATTTCATCTGCACCATCAACATAAACATCTAAAACATCTACATTGTTTAGATCAAATACTTCAATACCATGGGATTTTAAGCGTTTGCTTGATTCTTCAGAGCTAGAGACCGCACCTTCAATTTTGTGTTTGATTGTCGCTAAGGCATCAATAAAATGATTTACTGTCGAGCCTGTACCTACGCCGACAATTGTGTCATTTTCAATAAATTCTAATGCTTTAATTGCTGCTGCTTTTTTCATCTCGTCTTGAGTCATGGCGCTGCCTTAGTAGGGATTTAGCTGTTTTGTAGATAGTATTGCAGATTATAACATTGTTCAAATAGTTTAGTAACGAGTTATCAGCTATGAACGGCGAAGAGCGTTAATAATACCCTCGCTACTCGCTACTTGAAACTGATGGTTTTGTGTTGGCGTAATAATTTCGGGTAAAGGTATATCCCAATATTCTACTGGCACTACATCAATTTGCTGACAATCATGAGCAATACCAATAGGGTACATTTTATGTGTTTGCCAATTAACTAATGTTCTGTCGTAAAAGCCACCGCCCATGCCTAATCTGGCACCTGAGCGATCAAAAGCGACCAGTGGTGTACATAACAGATCAAGTTGTTCTAATGGGCAAACCTTCGTTACCTCTAATTTCGGCTCACTGATGCCATATTGATTCTGGACCATAAAACTGTTCTTTTCAAATAATAAAAAGAGTAAATGACCGGAGCAAAAAGGGTGTAATACCGGTAAGTAGACTTGTTTGCCTTGTTGCCAACACCATTTAATAAAAGGCATAGGATCAAGCTCACCATCATTAGCTAGATATAAGGCGATTGTTTTTGCTGATTGAACTTTCGGATGATTTACTAAACGCAGCTTCAGTAATTCACTGGCTTCTTTTTGGAATGTTGTGGTAAGTGCCTTTCTTTTGGTACGCAATATTTGTCTAATTGACGTTCTAGTGTTGAGTTCAGTAGGGTTTATACTCATGTTACCTCGAAATACTCGTTTCAGCGAGAATTAAAAGGCTTAGAGGCAAGGCATTGATTGAAGAGAATGGTTGTTCCCTTGTCGAAATCAATAACGCAGCATGTAAGCCTTTAAAACTCGCCCTGCGGGGACGCCTGAGCAAATAATGCTCGTCTTTGCTCCTTTTGTTAAGGGAACAACCATTAATAAAAACAAGCGCCTTGATCATGAATTGCTCAGAAGTCCTGAAACAGACATTTTGAAGTATCATGAGTATAATAAAGGCTTAGTCATTTCTTTTGCTCAATAAAAAAATAAAGATGGATGTGTCGAAAACACCCACCTAATGCTAATCAAGTGCTAATTAAGCATTATTAGTTGATGCATTTTGGATATTAGTTGATTCTTCATCTTCTGATAAATTTTCCCAAAACCTTGATTTAAAACCTAGCAGTAAAATAATCAAACCAATACCCATACTAAATAAGCTAATTTGAATATACAGTGCAGGTATTTGAGACACATTGTTTGGATCATAATTACCGGCTAATAAACCTGAGATGATATTCCCAATAGAATAAGTCAAAACAAAAATGCCCATCATTTGCCCGGCAAAACGTTTAGGAGATAATTTGCTCACAGCGCTTAATGCTACAGGGCTTAAACATAATTCACCAACGGTATGTAAAAAATAGGTTGCTACTAACCAATAGGGGGCAACTTTCATCCCAGAAGCTGCATGTTGTGCAGCAAAGAACATAACAATGAAGCCACTTGCCATAATAATTAAACCAACAGCACATTTTATTCCATAAGATGGACTAACAAGCTTTTTTCCTAAGTTGATCCATAATGCGGCAAAGAAAGGGGATAATAATACGATAAAGAATGAGTTTAATGATTGAAACCAGCCAGTGGGTATTTCAAATGAACCCACAATACGATCGGTATAATCGCGCGTAAATAAATTCATTGAGGAACCGGCCTGTTCAAACCCAGACCAAAAACAAGCGGAAGCGACACAAATAATTAATAACGCGACTAATTTTTTCTTTTCAACAACCGATAATGAACTAAAGAAATAAATGGTCGCATAGTAAATAACGAAAATAGCAGAAAATACGACAGCAACATATTGAGCAATGGTAACAGGTACTATGGTTAGCATATCTTGGAGTATTAGGTAAGTTACTAATACTACAGTAGCTAAAAAGCCGTAGATAATTGTCCAGCTAAGTTTTTGTGCTTTTTTTGATAATGGATAAACCGGCTTTGCGCCTATGCCATTAAGGTTTGGCGTGGTGATTTTGTATTGAACTAACCCGATAGCCATACCTATAGCCGCCGCACCAAATGCCCAATGCCAACCTTGATTCTCCATTAAATAACCACAAGCACCATAACCGATCACTGAACCGATATTAATGCCCATATAATAAATGGCATAACCACTATCACGACGAATATCTTTATCAGAATATAACTGACCAACCATGGCACCAATATTGGGTTTTAATAAGCCAGTTCCTAACACGACAAAGATTAATCCAATTAAAAATGAATAATCGCTAGGTATTGCTAAAATTATATGGCCAATCATGATGATTATTCCGCCATACCATACGGCTTTTTGTCCACCAATTAACCTATCAGCAATCCAACCACCTGGTAGCCCCATAAAGTATACACTACCAGTGTATAGACCATAAATTGCGGCTGCTGAGGCGACGGTTAAACCTAACCCTTCTTCTTGTAGAGTAGCCGTCATAAATAAAACAAGTAACATACGCATGCCGTAATAACTCATGCGCTCCCACATTTCGGTAAAAAAAAGTGTTTTAAGGCCACTAGGATGGCCAAAAAAGTCTTCTGTAGATTGTACTGACATAAAAAATTCCCGAAAAAGTCACCATATTGTATTGATTTTTATTATGGCTGACAGATGTTTGCTCATAACGAAATAGTGCTAAAAACCATTAACAGACGAAAGTTATACCTGTGCTTGAGCGTAAAGGCAAATTTGAATAGATAACAATCTATTAACAAGTTCGTTTTATACTCATGTTACCTCGAAATACTCGTTTCAGCGAGAATTAAAAGGCTTAGAGGCAAGGCATTGATTGAAGAGAATGGTTGTTCCCTTGTCGAAATCAATAACGCAGCATGTAAGCCTTTAAAACTCGCCCTGCGGGGACGCCTGAGCAAATAATGCTCGTCGTTGCTCCTTTTGTTAAGGGAACAACCATTAATAAAAAGATGCGCCTTGAACATGAATTACTCAGTAGCCCTGAAACAGACATTTTGAAGTATCATGAGTATATGTAGAGAAGTTTTTCCTATTAACTAACGAGTATGTCTATAACTATCTTATAAATTTAGCAATGGAATATGCACTAGCTTTATTCAGAATATATGGTCAGTTTTCTGAGCGACAGCTATTCTCTAAGTCTCTTGTACGCAGTCTTATATATCAATGCTAAAAGCCCCACTTAAGGCTTATAGTTCAAGATTAAGGTAAATATCATGGGTATAAGTACTTACAGAAAATAATTGCTTCTGCTTATTATAACAAAATGTTGCCTGAAACGTCATGTAGACAAAGGCAATATAAGGAAGGCTGTAAGTGAATAGTTACTGCTATTATACTATTGTTTGCTTGTTACTATGCTGTTAGACTTCGGCGTTGTTAATTTGAGCATAAATGCTCAATATTTTCTTTATTTCCGCTAAGCTTGTGCATGTTAAAAAGGCTTAGGGTAACCGCATTACAGGAACACCTTTGCGCTAATGATTATTATGACTAAAAAATTCTTTAATAAACTCACTCAAGTGGTAACTAAGTTTACATTTCATTTTGTTGCTTTTTCAATATTGATTTTTTCAACTCAAGCTATGTCTTATCAACAAGTAAGTAAAGCTCAGATAGCAGCGTTTCAAAAGATGTCTCCATCACAGCAAAAAGCGCTAGCTAAAAGTATGGGATTCGATATTAGTAATATTGGTGATATAGGGAATATTTCAAAACAATTGTCAGGGACAGGTATCGATAGTCAACCGATAGTAAATACTAAAATCACCCCTCGCGCTAGCCAGGTTGATCAAAAAAGAAGTTCTGATAAGCAAATAGAAAGCTTAGGACAAATGAAAGAATTAAAGCCTTTTGGTTATGATGTGTTTGCTAATTCACCTCAAACCTTTTCGCCAACCATGGATATTGCGATTCCTGCCGGTTATATAGTAGCTCCTGGTGATAAAATTTCTATTCAAGTATTTGGTAAAGAAAGTGATGAACTCGAATTAGAGGTAAATAGGGAAGGACAAATTGTTTTTCCAACTCATGGACCTTTTGCCGTTGCTGGCTTGTCTTTTTCTGAAATGAAACGTTTATTAATTGCAAAAATCAAAGAAAAAGTTCTTGGTGTCGATGTTGTTATTGGCATGGCGTCGTTACGTTCAATGCGAGTATTTGTTTTAGGCGCTGCATTTAAACCGGGGCCATACAATCTAAGTTCTTTATCCAGTATTATCCACGCTGTTTTTGCCGCAGGTGGCATTAGTGATATTGGGAGCTTACGTAATATACAACTCAAGCGTTCTGGTAAGTTGATCAAAACACTCGACTTATACGATTTACTTATTCAAGGTGACTCTAGCAACGATGTGTTATTACAATCAGGTGATGTGGTTTTTATTCCACCTGTAGGTAAAGTAGTTTCTATTGACGGCGAAGTACGTCGCCCGGCTATTTATGAATTAGCAACGGGAGATGATTTTGCTAGTGTATTAGCGATGGCGGGTGGTTTATTACCAAGTGCCTATGCAAAGTCAACCTTTATTGAACGCTATAATCAAAATGATTTACGCAGTATTGTTAATGTCGATTTTACTAACGACAAACAATTGTTATCAAAAGCGCAAGCCGGTGATTTTATCCGAGTAATGAAAGCTGCTGATATGTTTTCACAATCTATTACCTTAATTGGTGCATTAACGCGCCCTGGAAAATATCAATGGCAGCAAGGACAAAGAGTTACAGACTTATTACCTCATGTTAATTCACATACATTAGATAATGCTGATTTAAATTATAGTTTGATTATTCGAGAAATTGATCAAGCACGTAACATTGAAGTATTACAATTCGGTCTTGCTAAAGCCATCACTAATCCAGAATCTGAAGATAATTTTTTATTAAAAGCAAATGATAAATTGTTAGTGTTCTCTCGAGTATCTCAATTGTATGAAAGTAGTTTGTCGCTTGATATGCTTGCATACACGCAAGAAGAGCTCTTTAAGAAAGAGCAAAAGTTGGCTAAAGATAAATTTAAAACCAAGCAGTTTTGGCAAAAGTATGACCATCCAAATAAAATAGCTGAAATAGAAGTAGACAAAACAACCAAACTGGCAAATCAATCTATTGTACAAATTTCAGGAGGCGACATAGAAGAAAAAGTTAATGTAAAAGAACTTACTTTATTTTCTCGCCAACGTTTATTGATGCCTATCATTCAAAAGTTGAAGAACCAAGGCGGTTCAGGACAACCTATTCAACTAATTGAAATTGATGGCTCGGTGAAATTCCCAGGTGTTTATCCTCTGGTACGTAATGGTCGAGTAGATGATTTAATCGCTGCCGCAGGTGGTTTAAATGAGTCTGCATATTTAGCGCGAGCAGAGATAACTCGCAATCAAGTACATAGCCAATTTGTAAGCAAACGTTCTATTTCAGTAAATTTAACAGCGGCGTTACAAGGTGAAGAAAACGATAATATTTTATTGCAAAGCAAAGATAGATTAAATATCCATAAAATTCCTGCGTGGAGTGAAAATCATGTCATTGAATTACGGGGCGAGTTTGTTTTTCCTGGTAAATATACCATTCGTCGTGGTGAAAACCTGTCTGATTTAATCGCGAAAGCAGGTGGTTTTACTCCTTTTGCTCATCAAGAAGGCTCGGTATTTACTCGGGTTAAACTAAAAGAGCTAGAGTTACAAAACTTGATTAAACTATCGGGTGATTTACGTATTGAAATGGCATCTAAATCTTTATCAGATAGTGATTATTCGCAATCTTATAGTGATGTTCAAACGATGCTAAACGATCTTACTAAATTAAAACCTGTTGGTCGCTTAGTGATAAACCTACCAAAAGTTGTTAAAGATAATGATTACGATATTTTACTTGAAGGTGGTGATGCACTTTACGTACCTACCTTAAAAAATTCAGTGAACGTTATAGGTCAAGTACAGGTCACTTCTTCTCATATTTATGATAAAAGTTTAACTGCACAGGATTACTTAGCACAAAGTGGTGGTAGTAAAAAACGTGCCGATGAAGGACGAGTTTATATTATTGCAGCTAATGGCAGCATAAAGCTAATGGACAATAGTAATTGGTTTGCAAGTAATGCGGGTGATAATATGAAGCCTGGTGATACTGTTGTGGTACCACTTGATTCTGAGTACATGAATAACTTAACTTTATGGACCAGCGCTACCACTATCATGTATAACACGGCAATAGCGATAGCAGCGATTAGCGGCTTATAGTACTTTAAATAACCTCGCCCTAAGGGCTGAGGTTCACTATAACTACCGTTGTTTTTATTTGTTATGCTAATTGTCTTGCTTTGTTGGAGTGCTACCGCTTCTGCTGAATCATTAAGTCAGGACATGTGGATGGGAGCAAGTTGGACAGTTGGTTGAGCTGCACACTCAGAATAAGTGAGCAGTAATGCTTAATATGATTACGGATGAAGCTTAAAGTTCTGCCAAGCTTCATCATTTTTCTCAAAACACACTCTGTCATGTAAACGACTTGCGCGGCCTTGCCAAAATTCGATGTAGGTGGGCTTTACACGCCAGCCACCCCAAAACTCAGGATGCGGTACTTCACCTTGCGCATACTTATCATTAAAATTTGCCATGCGGTCTTTTAGCTCATTATCGTGTGTTAGCTTTTGGCTTTGCTTTGAAGCCCAAGCGCCAATTTGACTCCCTCTATCACGGCTATGAAAATAATCAGCTGATTCTTGCGGTGTTACCTTTTCAACCGTACCTTCTATGCGTATCTGTCGTTGTAATACATTCCAATGAAATAATAATGCTACCTTATTATTTTCTACTAGTTCATGACTTTTTCGGCTACCGTAGTTAGTAAAAAACACAAAGCCTTGCTCATCGAAATGCTTTAGCAACACCATGCGTGAGCTTGGTTGGCCATCACTACAGCTGCTGACGGACATTGCTTCAGGTAATAAAATCCCTGATTTGTTAGCATCGTTAAACCACTGCGTAAAAAGTGCTAAAGGAGTTGTATCAGAAGAAATTTCGGGTAAAGGTAAAGCGACTCCTTGACCAAAGGTAAATAGGCATCGAAGTTTTTCTAATAAAGTCATAAGTGAATTCAGAATAAAGTCATAGGATTAATACTGGTTATGATTTTATCAGGTTTTTATAAAAGAAAACTAATCTAATATTGATTTATTTACACTATACCCATGCCACTTTAAGATTCAGGATTCAGCTGGAATTAGCAACGCCTTTAGATACAGGTTCATAGTTCCAGACTGAACCTAAGTACCTACATCCATGTACGCAAGGTATTTATTGAAGAGAATGGTTGTTCAGGATAATGTGCTCCTGCATTATCTAATAAGTTACATCCATGTAGCGCCATTGTCGAAATCAATAACGTAGCATAAAGCTTTTCTAAACCAGCCCTTGGGGAAGGCTGAGCAAATCATACTCTGCGTTGTATTTCTTTTTAAGGGAATAAATAACCCTTAATAAAAAAATGCGCCTTGATTATGAATCGCTCAGACATCCTGAAACTAGTATCTTCAAGTAGCATGGGTATAACATTACCAGTCATCTGAGTCATCTAGTAAGTCTTTTAATCTTTTTTTCTCCATTAAATCATCTATGCGCTTTCTAGCGAGTAAGTTTCTTTGTGCTTGCTCTAGTGCCTGCTTGTTGGCCAGTTCACGAGACTCTATATCAATTCCTTGTTCAGCAGTTTCCTCGTTTTCCTCGTTTTCCTCACTATCCTCAATGTTATCTAAAAAATCATCGTCATTTGCCATTAGCTTTACTCTTGAAGAAATACCAGTAATAAATACCAACATAGGCAAGTAATAAAATATTTTCAATAAAACTTTATACTTTCTTTTATTGGTATAGCGAATATTAAGGTAATATGGGTATATACAGCACTAATTATTTGACAGAAGTTACTATGCTAAATACCACCTTTTCTCAATGGTTTGATCATTTTCACCAACAAGCAAAGGCCTTGAGTGAACGACGTTTAATTGTGCTTGTGGGTGAGAATGAGTGGGCACATTCCTTATTGCAAACAATTAATTCTTATAATCATGATATAAATAATATGGATGAAAAGTCATGGTTGATTTATGGTGATAGTGAGCTGATTAAAGCGAATGTTTCACCGCAACGTTTTCGAGATAGGCTTGGCACTGAAAGTGATTTTGTTGTTTTTATTGAGCCACAATTGACGCTGGATGCCTTTGCTGCCTTATCTGGCACTCTTGTTGCTGGCGGTATAATGTTTTTGGTAATAAATGACATGACGTTGTTTAAACATAGTCACTTCTTTAAACGCTTTTTCTCTTTACTTCAAGGTTATTCTGAACATGTTAAACTGGAGCAGGAGGCTCTTGTTTTCCCTTCATTGAAGCTAATAAACCAAGTGAGTGATAAACGGGCAATAAACTCGGTAAGTTCCTCTAGATCACAAGCGTTAACTTATGGTTGTGTTACTCAAGAACAAGTGAGTGCGGTTGAAGCCATAACTAAAGTTATCAAAGGGAAAAGTAAGCGACCGTTGGTGTTAACCGCTGACAGAGGGAGAGGTAAATCATCAGCGTTAGCTATTGCTTGTGCTCAGTTATTAGCATTAGCCAAAAATGATAATAAACTGCATATTATTATCACTGCTGCAGAGTTAAATTCGGTACAAATATTTTTCAGTCAGTTAGCGATAAGTTTACCTCAAGGTCACCAAGAAGCTCATAAATTTACAGCGCCTCATGGCTTTGTTGAGTTTGTTGCTGTTGATAAATTGCTTAAGTTACAACCTAAGGTTAGTTTAGTCTTAGTTGATGAAGCGGCAGCTATTCCTGTGTACTTGCTTGAACAATTATTATTTGATCACTCTCGCTTGGTTTTTGCTAGTACGATTCATGGCTATGAAGGGGCAGGGCGCGGTTTTACCTTGAAATTTCAACAAACCTTAAGCAAATTATTTCCACATTGGCGTAGCTTACATATAAATGAGCCCATTCGGTGGCGATTGGGTGATCCACTAGAGCAATTAGTTTTTGATGCATGCTTATTGAACGCCGAATTACCAAATGTGTGCAATCAACGCCTAAATTCTAATTTAGCGATACCAAATACTCAATTTGAGTTTAAACATTTCACCGCGGCAGAATTAGTTGCCGATGAAAGCGTGCTCAGGCAAGTTTTTGCAGTGCTGGTGACTGCGCATTATCAAACTAAGCCGAGTGATGTACAGATGTTATTGGACAATGAACAGGTTCAGCTTGTTTGTTTGATGTCAGCCGATAACGGGCAGCAACAAGTTATTGCGGTCGCTTTATTGATGCATGAAGGTAAATACAATGGGCAGGGTATTACCGAGGCTGAATTTAAAGCCGTTAGTAAATCCAAAAGACGGTTAAGAAATAATTTTATTCCGCAATCTTTGCTAACTCAATGTGGTGTTGAGCAAGCTTTTGACTATCATTATATAAGAGTGATGAGGATCGCTGTTCATCCGCAAGTGCAGCATCAAGGTATTGGTTCATTGTTTTTGAGTGAAATAACTACATTTTCAAAAGCTCAAAGTGCTGATTTTTTAGCATCGAGTTTTGGCGCCACCAAGCCTTTACTTTCTTTTTGGTTAACTGCGGGCTTTAAGTTAGGCCGAGTTGGTTTTAGTAAGGACAAAGCAAGTGGTGAGCAATCAGCATTAGTATTAAAGTCGCTTTCAGGGAATTCTGAGCAGGTACTTGTCACGATCAATACTGAGTTTTACCGACAGTTTGATTATTTATTAGTTGAAGAATATAAACACTTAGCGACAAATTTAGTGGCATTAATTCAACAATATTGCCCGCAATCATCTTTAATAACGTTGAGACCACTTGATAACGCTAATGTTGAAGCGTTTGCTCACGGGTATCGGCAATATTCTAGTTGTGTTTTTAGTCTGCATTTATGGCTAAAACAGCAATTATGTAATCAACATCTTAATGATGAAGTGCTCTGCGTTTTGATTAGTAGAATTATGCAAAAACATAGTGTTAGCGATATTTGTAGTAAATATCATTTTACCGGGAAAAAAGCGCTGGAGCAGTTTTTAAAGGCAAGTGTTATGAGTGGTTTAACAGGGAACTGTTAACTTGCCAACGCCAGTATTTTTGCATCGATAAATAATCACAGCGTTTTTCACCATCATAGCCAATGTCATCATGATGTAATAGCCGGTTTAGATAATAATTAATAGTTTTAGCTAAACCACAACTGGGGTGATCTTTATACGTTATTATTAATATGTTTAACCAGCCTTCTAGTTGTACAAGTTCAGATGATAACTTTAGGCACATAAATAATTTTCCTTATTGTCAGTACTCGTTGCTAATAGTGCTTGCCAAATTACCTTTTTCGCACTGGCATTCAAACATTTACAGTCTTCCCCGTGCAGTAAACCTGATTTGAGTAGTTGCTTTAGAACATGGCTAGATAGTTCGACTTGAACTTTACTGGCTGTTGTTTCGGTATTGAACACAGGTGTCATCATAATTACTTCCTTTTTTGTACTTTATTTAAAGCCAAACTAGTAAAAAACGAATCACATTTTTAATTAGTTTGGTTATATGAGTATAAAATAAACTAAAAAACACCCAAATACAAATGATAATTGTTATCATTTGTAAAAATATAATGTTATTTAGTATGAGTTCAGTACAATAAAGTTAAGAATAAATTCATCGAGATATTAATGCATGAGTGTTGCTATTTGTGTTCAAGAATTAACGAAACAATATAAAGATGTCACTGCAGTTAATAATATCAGTTTTAACGTTGAGCAAGGCCACTGCTTTGGTTTATTAGGACCAAATGGGGCAGGTAAAACGACGACAATAGAAATTATGGAAGGAATTATTTCGCCAACTTCGGGTCAGGTCATCTACAAAGGTAAAGAGTACCAAGGGAAAAAAGTTGATGAAAGTATCTCACAACAAATAGGTATTCAGTTTCAACATACGGCCTTACAAGATTTTTTAACCGTTAAAGAAACCCTGAACTTATTTTCATCATTTTATCAACACACGTTAGCACAAGAACAAATCATTGAGCTTTGCGATTTAAATGATTTTTTAAATCGAGATAATCGATTACTTTCCGGTGGGCAGAGACAGCGGTTATTACTTGCCTTAGCATTAATAAATGATCCTGAAATTATTTTTTTAGATGAACCTACCACAGGTTTAGATCCTCATGCGAGGCGAAATTTTTGGCAATTGATTAAGAACATTAAAGCACAAAATAAAACGATTATTTTAACCACCCATTATATGGATGAAGCAGAGCAACTTTGTGATGATATTGTCATTATGGATCAAGGTAAAATTATTGAAGCAGGAACACCTCATCAATTACTTAATAAACATTTTAGTGAAGTCTTTATTTATCTGCCAGCAGAGCAAGTACCCTCAATTTTAGTTGAGCAAAATCAATGGCAAAAAATCGCTGGGCGAGTTGAAATAACCACCAGTAATGTTGAACAAACGTTAACCTTATTAATGAACAGTAAAGTGTCTTTAGCAGGATTACATGTGAAATCAGCAAATCTTGATGACTTGTTTTTACATTTAACAGGGCACTCCCTAAGAGAATGAATACTCAAGCCACTTCAAACTGTAGTTTCAGGGCAACTGAGCAATTCATGATCAAGGCGCATCTTTTTATTAATGGTCATTCAGGAGAATGTGCTCCTGCATTCTCTAATAAGCTACGTCCATGTAGCGTCCTTAAATAATAGATGCAACGACGAGCATTATTTGCTCAGTTGCCTCCGAAGGACGAGTTTAAAAGACTTATATGTAGCGTTATTGATTTTGACAAGGGAATAGCCATTATCTACAATCAATATCTTACCTTTAAGTCTTTTAATTCTCGCTGAACTCTACAATTTGAGGTGGTTTGAGTATATATGAATATAAAACGATTTTTTGCTGTTTTTAAGGCGCGTAATATTGAGTTTTTCCGTGATAAATCATCATTAAGTTGGAACTTGTTTTTCCCTGTGTTGTTATTAGTTGGTTTCTCGTTTATCTTTTCTGGCGATGGTCGCTCGGCATATAAAGTTGGTTGGATAGAAGAAACAAAAAAAATCCAAGGTGAAGCGATACAAAACCCTTTTAAAGACACCCGGTTTATCGACTTTATTAACTATAAAGATATTGAAATTGCTAAAGGTAAACTTAGTCGCCATACCATAGACTTAGTCATTGCTCATCACCGTAAACGTTATTGGGTCAATGATGAATCCGCTAAAAGTTATTTGGTAGAAAAAATATTTAGTGACAAGCTTGAGGGCTATACGCGTGGACAAACGCGCGGTAAAAAAATTCGATATATTGATTGGGTATTACCGGGCATATTAGGCATGAATATGATGTTCAGCTGCCTATTTGGTGTGGGTTATGTCATTGTGCGCTATCGGAAAAATGCCGTATTAAAACGGTTGAAAGCCACACCATTATCGGCTTTTGAGTTTGTTTCCGCCCAATTATTGTCACGTTTGTTTATTGTTATGTTTATGTCCGTTATTGTGTATAGCGGCTGTAACTTGCTGTTTGATTTTTTTATGTTAGGTAGTTATTTTGATTTATTTATCATTGGCATGCTAGGCGCTTTTTGTTTAATCAGTTTAGGTTTATTAGTGGCAAGTCGTAGTAAAAGTGAAGAATTAATTGGCGGGTTATTAAACGTAACATCATGGCCAATGATGATGCTTTCAGGCGTGTGGTTTAGTTTAGAGGGAGCACCACCAGCATTAAAAGTATTTGCGGACTTTTTGCCGTTAACGCATTTGGTCGCAGGTGCGAGAGAAGTGATTACTGAAGGAGCTACCTTGGCTGATATAAGTTATCACGTAAACTGTTTATTACTGATGAGTGCGATATTTTTGTCTCTTGGTTCCTATTTTTTTAGTTGGAATGCTGAGCGTTAATCGACAACCGGTAGTAAATAAAATACACTAGTGGTCATACCTTTGCTAATTTTGGTCGAGATCTTTTTATGTCTATTGTCATTAGTGGGACTGGGTTATTTACCCCGCCAGAAAAAATTTCAAACGATGAGTTAGTTATTAGTTTTAATAGCTATGGAGATAAGTTCAATAGTGAAAATGAGCAAGCTATTATTCACGGTGAAGTGACCGCACTATCACATTCAACTAGTGCTTTTATTGAAAAAGCGTCAGGCATTAAAAGTCGCTTTGTGATGTCAAAAGCCGATATTTTGAATGTCGATTTAATGAAGCCAACTTTTGTTGAACGACCAAATGACGCTTTATCTATGCAGGCTGAAATTGGTGTTGCTGCGGCTGAACAAGCCATGGCTGCCGCGAATAAAACGGCAGCTGATATAGACCTAATTATCGTTGCTTGTGCTTATACGCAGCGTTCATATCCTGCAATGGCTATTGAAATACAACAAGCGCTAGGCTGTGGTGGTTGGGGGTTTGATATGCTAGTTGCTTGCTCCGCTGCTACCTTTGGAATTATCAATGCGGCTAATGCTATTCGCAGTGGTACTGCAAAAACAGTACTAGTGATTAACCCTGAAATTTTATCCCCACAAATTAATTACCGTGACAGAGATAGCCACTTTATTTTTGGTGATGTTGCAACGGCTTCAATTATTGAAGATGAATCAACAGCAACAGGTGATGATGTTTTTAAAATTATTGCCGAGCAACCTATTACGCAATTTTCTAATAACATTCGTAGTAATTTTGGTTACATGAATCAATGTAGCCAAGAAACGGCTAATGATGTTGATAAGTATTTTATTCAGCAAGGCCGTAAAGTATTCAAAGAGGTATTGCCTATGGTATCTAATTTAATTACCAGTCAAATGAATAAAGTTAATTTAGTCCCTGAAGATATCAAGCGTCTTTATTTACACCAAGCCAATATTAATATGAATAATTTTATTGCTAAGAAGGTGTTAGGTAGATCTCCGATAGCGGGTGAAGCACCAATTATTTTAGATGAATATGCGAATACAAGCTCTGCTGGTTGTATTATTGCTTTACATAAGCATCATGATGGCTTGAATTCGGGTGATAAAGCTGTGCTTTGCTCTTTTGGTGCTGGTTATTCAGCATGCTGTTTGATTCTAGAGTATGTATAGAGTTATATACCCGTAATCATTCAAGCACTCTCAAGCATGTATTTTGAATGGTCACGGGGATAAGTTACGAAGTGACGAGTTTTAAATACGCGTCACTTAATTGAATGGTGTTTCTATTCAAAAAGTTGTGCAATAAACAATTTGATATAATCAAATATTTTTGAGAAAAAGCTACCTTCATTTACTTCTTGTAAAGTTACTAGTGGGTATTGCGCAATATCTTCACCCTCAAGCTGTAAGAATAATTTACCTACGACAGTCCCTTTTGCTATAGGTGCTGTAAGCTGTTGAGTTAATTCGAAGATCACTTTTAGATTTTTACGCTGTCCGCGAGGAATAGTAATCGGCGTATCAAGTAAAATACCTAAATCCACTTGTTCTTTATCACCCATCCAAATACGATTAGTCGCAAATTTTTCACCCGCTTTATAAGGGGTAATCGTTTCAAAAAAACGGAAACCATAATTAAGTAATTTTTTACTTTCTACCTTTCTAGCTCGCTCGCTATCAGTACCCATTACTACCGTGACTAAACGCATGTCACCTTTAGTTGCTGAGGTTACTAAGCTATAACCCGCATTTGAAGTGTGGCCGGTTTTCATGCCGTCTACATTTAAGCTTTTATCCCATAACAAAGAATTTCGGTTATATTGTTTGATTTTGTTATAGGTAAATGATTTTTGCTTGTAAATAGCATATTCATTCGGAACATCACGGATAATTGCACTGGCTAACGTTGCCATATCACGTGGCGTAGTCATATGAGAAGAGCTGTCTAAACCGTGGCTGTTTTCAAAAAATGAACTCGACATGCCTAATTGTTCGGCATGCGCATTCATTAAATCGGCAAAAGCGCTTTCACTGCCAGCAATATGTTCAGCCATGGCAACACAAGCATCATTACCAGAGGCAACAATAATACCTTGATTTAAAAGATTCACGGGTACTTCGGTGCCTACTTCAATAAACATTTTTGATGATTCAGGAAAGTTTTTTGCCCAAGCATTTTCGCTGATCATCACCTTGTCGCTATTTGATATATTACCGTTTTCTAATTCTTTACCTATAATATAGCTCGTCATCATTTTAGTTAAGCTAGCTGGCGCTAATTGAATGTCAGCATTACCTTCTGCGATTACCTTGCCTGTGGTAAAGTCGAGTAAAATAAAGCCTTTAGCATTAATTTGTGGCGCATCCGGAATAATAGTTATTGCATGACTAATGGATGAAAAAGCTAAGGTTGAACCTAATAGGGTTCTTGAGATAAATTTGAACCATGTACGAGCAGATTTTTTTAATTTTAAAGGCATAATTTTAAAGACATAACTTTTAATAATGAGGTGGATAGGAACAGTAATACCAAATGAAATAATGAATTAGTCAATTCAGAGCTGTGTCAGGGAAGTTAGAACAAGTAAAATTTGTGCGTATATAGTCGTCCTATATCAAACAAATTTGTGAAGTTATCACTTTCCGGACAAGCTCCTAAAGGCGAGTTTAAAAGGTCTACATGCTGCGTTATTGATTTTGACAAGGGAATAACCATTCTCTTCAATCAATGCCTTGCCTCTACACCTTTTAATTCTCGCTGAATAATCAATTTATTACTTCAATTGGTATAATTTTAACAAACTAACAGAAAGTATATCATCTATATCATGCTTGGCTATGGGGGAATTGGAGATAATTGTAAAAACTATTTTCTATCTATGCCGTCATTATACCCAAACCAACGCAAGGGATGAATTTCAGGAATGTTAAAGGCTTCTTAAGTAGGCGTTTGGATAACTTCCTTGTTTTAGTTCTCGCAATAGTTTATTGATCACTGCGTCATCAAGAACAGGACCTATTTGAATTCGGTATATGCTATTTTCTTTAGGATAATTAACCGCTTGTGAATATTTATTTGATAAAAACTTAGCAGTTTTTTTTGCTAATTCGAGTTTGCTAGTCGCAAAAACTTGAATGTAATTTTTTGTTATTGGCACGTTTAATTGGCTATTGGTTGCTGGTTTTTTTATGTTTACAACCAATGGCTTTTTGCGGGGTGTGGTTTTATTGAAATTAGTGATACTAGTGATTTTTACTTGGGCAGTACCTGTTTTTAACATATCGAGCTTATAAGCGGCACTATAAGATAAATCAATAATACGTTTTTGATGAAAAGGACCACGGTCATTGACCCGAACGATGACAGATTTATTGTTGGTTAGGTTGGTAACTTTTAAATAGGTAGGCAAGGGTAAGTTTTTATGGGCAGCGCTCATGGAATACATATCATAAATTTCACCATTTGAAGTTAAATGGCCGTGAAATTTTCGACCGTACCAAGAGGCGGTGCCTATTTCTTCAAAATTTTGTGCATGCGTCAATACTTGGTAGTTAATACCACGTACTTTGTAATTTTTGTTACCTCCACGGCTATAATTTTCTGCTCGTGGGGTGGCGTCCTTTAATTCTGCTTGGTTGGGTAATCTGGTTGGCGTGCTATCGTTAGCCTGTTGATAGCGACCAGTACTGCAAGAAGTAAGTAGAGTAAGCAGAGCAAAGAAGCTTAGTTTGTATAGTGCTTTCATTATTGTTTCTTAATATTATACGATTTCATGGTAGTTAATATTGCGGTTAGTTTGTTTGATTTTGAGGAGAACGCGTGGAGTTGACGTTAGTCAATGAGCACGTTCGACAAAGAAGTCAGACAAAATAGCAAAATATCCACTTACCATTAAGTATGAAACCGTCGGTGAGTACTAATAGCCATTAGCATGCCAAATCCTGCGAGTAATGTCACCATTGATGTACCACCATAACTCACTAAGGGTAAAGGCACGCCAACAACAGGTAATAAACCTGAAACCATGCCGATATTAACAAATACATAAACGAAAAAAGTTAGGGTAATACTACCTGCTAAGAGTTTGGTAAAAGCGTTTTGGGCATTGACTGCAATCCACAAGCCGCGCATTATTATAAATAGATATACGCTAAGTAAAACACCGACACCCATTAAACCAAACTCTTCACTAAAAACGGCAAAAATAAAGTCAGTATGACGCTCAGGCAGAAATTCTAACTGAGATTGTGTTCCTTGCAGCCAACCTTTACCATTAACGCCACCGGAGCCTATGGCTATTTTAGACTGAATAATATGGTATCCTGATCCAAGTGGATCTTGCTCGGGGTTTAAAAATGTCATCACTCTTTGTCTTTGATAATCTTTCATCAAAAACATCCATAACACCGGCGCGAATGCTGAGCCTAACCCAACGCAAACACCAATTAATTTCCAACTAGCTCCAGCGAGAAAAATTACAAAAATACCTGAGCTAGCAATTAATAGCGAAGTACCTAAGTCTGGTTGTTTGGCAATAAGTAGTGTTGGAATTAATACTAAGATAAATGCCCATACGATGGTGGATATTTTAACAGGTAAATTATCTTGGCTGATAAACCAAGCAATCATTATCGGCACTATTAGTTTCATTATTTCCGAAGGCTGAAATTTCATAAAACCTAAATCTAACCATCGCTGTGCGCCTTTACCTACATGGCCAAAAAGTAATACAGCCACTAACATTAATAACCCTAAAACAAAAACAGGTACGGCCCATTTTTGATATGACAACGGCGGAATTTGGGCTATTGCTAGCATAACCACTATTGCTATGCCTAATCGAATAGCTTGGCGGTAAACTATATCAATGCTTTGGCCACCGGCACTAAAAACAATAAATAAGCCGAGTGCCATTAGTGACAGTATGCCAAGTAATAAGGGTAAATCGATATGCAATTTTTGCCATATACTACGTACTTGTTGTTGATCTTGGCCACTACTGCGCATTAGTCGCTCTCTTGTGTTTGTGCTAGTTGTGATTGGTGCATGTGCTGCAGAGTCTTAGCATTAAGTTGGCTAGAAGAACTATCCATGCTAGAAGTAATCTCTCTGTTGCCAAAATATTGATCCATAATTTGGCGTGCAACAGGGCCTGCATTAGTGCCACCACCACCCTTAGCAACGTTTTCTATTGCAACTGCAACCACTATTTCAGGGTTTTTATAGGGAGCAAATGCAATAAACATCGCATTATCACGTTTATTTTCTTGAGTTGTACCTGCATCGTATTTTTCATTTTGTTTGATACGAGCAACCTGTGCTGAGCCCGTTTTGCCAGCAGCGTCATACTTAGCGCCTTTAAAAGGAGCATGGGCGGTAGCGCCAAATTTCTGAACGGTGTTATGCATTGCCTCGAGCACTAGATCCCAATGTTTTTCTTGTTTCAATACTAAAGGTGCTTGCTCTTCATAAATTACCTCTTCTAAGGTACTTTGACTAACACCTTCCTCATCTTTTGCTATCTCTTTAGTGGCTTTTAAAAAATGCGGTACTTTTCTTTCTCCGTGGTTCACTAACGTTGTTATTGCTTGAGTTAATTGCAATGGAGTCACGGTCCAGTAACTTTGGCCAATACCGACAGAAAGTGTCTCACCGGTATACCAAGATTTATTATAACGGTCGCGTTTCCATGCAACGCTGGGCATAATGGCTCTACTTTCTTCATGAATATCAATACCGGTATAATCACCAAAACCAAACCGCTCCATCATGGTACTAATTTTAGTGATACCAAGCTTAAAGGCTAAGTCAAAAAAATAAATGTTGCAGGATTGTTCAATGGCTTTAGTTAAATTTACCCAGCCATGCCCCCATTTTTTCCAATCTCGATATTTATTAGGTAACCCCTCTAATTGATACCAACCGGGATCCCAAATTTTAGTACTTGCGGTAATCACTTGTTCTTCTAAACCGGTTAAAGCTAAAAAAGGTTTTACTGTAGAAGCGGGGGGATAGCCCTGCACAGCGCGGTTGATTAACGGTAAGTCTTTGGAGTTTAATAATTTTTTATAGTTTTTACTACTGATACCATGTACAAATAAATTACCGTCATAGCTGGGATTAGAGTACATGGCTAAAATGCCACCGGTTCGTGGGTTCATTGCTACTACCGCACCGCGTTTTCCTGATAATGCACGTTTAGCTATCATTTGCAGTTCTATGTCTAGGGTTAAGGTTAGGTCTTTACCCTGTACAGGAGGGGTGTAATTCAAGGTGCGAATAATTCTACCTTGGTTATTTATCTCAACTTCTTGATGGCCAATGGTGCCATGTAAAAGTTCTTCATAATATTTTTCAATTCCCAATTTTCCTATGCCGTGGGTGGCAGCATAGTTTTCAAACTTACCTTGTTGCTTCAGTTTATTGGCATCTTTTCGATTGATTCTAGCCACATAACCTAAATTATGTGTGGTTAGTTCACTGAAGGGGTAGTAGCGTTTTAAACGAGCATCAACAAAAATACCGGGAAACTTGTGTTGATTAACTGAAAACAGTGCCACTTGTTGTTCACTTAAACGGGGCAGTAACTCTATTTGTTTGAAGCGTCGCTTCCCTTTTGCCGCTTTAAAAAATTTTTCTTGTCTGTCTACACTAATATCAAGTAGTTTGCTTATTTCTTGGATGTTAGCTTCTAGGCTATCAACTTCTTCAGGGATTACTGCTAGGCTGTAAACAGGTTTATTATCCGCGAGAATAATGCCATTGCGATCGTAAATTAAGCCACGATTTGGTGCTACAGGTAGTAATTTTATACGATTTGAATTTGAACGTGTTTGGTATTTTTCAAAAGAGTCGACTTGTAATAAGTAGATATTACTAAACAGTATTAGTAGCAGTGATAAAACACCAACAAAGGCAATAAAAGTACGGCGAGCAAATAGGTTAGCCTCTGCGCTATGGTTGCGAATAATAATGCGACGAGGTGACATCAGCTATGCTCTTGATAGTGAAAATAGTGTGGGGAGACAATAGTATAATAGGCAAACAAGTTAGCTCCAGCACGCTTGCAGCAGATAATATCACGAATAACTATACGCTGAGGTACCACTCGTTATTCTCTATGGTAAGGATGGTTATTATTAATGCTCCATGCGCGGTATAAACTTTCGCCAATGAGAATTCTAACCATGGGGTGGGGTAAAGTCAGTGTTGATAAGGACCATTTTTGTTCACTGGCTTTGATACAAGCAGGGGCTAATCCTTCAGGGCCACCAACTAGCAATGCTACATCTCTGCCATCGAACTGCCAACGTTCAAGCTGTTTCGCCAGTTGTGGTGTGGTCCAGGGTTTACCTTCAACTTCTAAAGTGACAATACGGCTGCCTTTCGGAATAGCGGCTAATAATTGTTCACCTTCTTTTTCTAAAATACGCGTAATATCGGCATTTTTACCACGCTTTCCTGCAGGTATCTCTACTAAATCAAAAGATAAATCACGAGGGAAACGTCGAGCATATTCATTAAAACCCTGAATGACCCAAGTTGGCATTTTTGTGCCAACCGCATATAAAGTTAACTTCATAAGTTAATAAAACCAATCGAACCAATCAAATTGGCTGCTATTCGGCCCAAAGTTGTTCTAAATTATACTTGTCACGTTGTTCGTTAGTCATAACATGCACAATAATATCGCCCAAATCAACTAATGCCCATTCGCCAACATCGTTACCTTCCATGCCACGTGGTTCAACACCTGCAGCTCTACATTCAATTGCTACTGATTGCGCGATTGATTTTACGTGGCGGTTTGAGTTACCTGAGCAAATAATCATATAGTCGGCAAAGCTTGCTTTGTCGCTAATGTTTAGAGAGATGATTTCTCTGCCTTTCATGTCTTCAAGTTTTTCAATTACAAATGCGTTAAGTGCTTCGGTTTGCAAGGGGTTCTTCCTATAAATTAGTTGATTTTTCACAGTGCTTTAAACTAAGTTAAGCACAATCTGTGAATATTAACATTAATACCAATACGAATAAATATATGATCATTGTAAATGGAATATTTATCCTGATTGATATTTGAACACTCACTTACCTGTATATAGCCATGTTACTTCAATATATCGGATTCAGCTGGAATTAGAAACGTCTTTAGGCACAGGTTCATAGTTCCCGACTGAACCTAAGTACCTACATCCATGTACGCAAGGCTTTGATTGAAGATAATGGTTGTTCAGGAGAATATTCTCCTGCATTCTCTAATAAGAATATGCTCCTGCATTCTCTAATAAGCTACATCTATGTAGCGCCATTGTCGAAATCAATAACGTAGCATAAAGCATTTATAAACCAGCCTTACAGGGGTCCCTGATCAAATCATGTTCTTCGTTGCATCTCTTTTTAAGGGAACGACCCTTAATAAAAAGATGCGCCTTGATCATGAATCGTTCAGCTGCCCTGAAACGCACATCTTGAAGTATCATGGGTATAAGTATCATTCGCGACTAAGTTAACGATAAAGTTTATTTTTGTTGATAAAAGTAAATACGCTAGGTGCTAATAGTTGCTGGCAATCTTGTTTATTGGCTAATTGTTGACGAATTTCACTTGAAGAAATATCAATATGCAAGTGGTTATGCAAAGACGGCAGGGTATCAGGAAGTAATAATACACCGCCGGACTTACGCTTTTTTAATTCATTAACACTATGTATTTGATGGTTGTTTAATAATGCTGCGGTTGCTTTATCTAAGTTGTCTAATTGGTAGTTAGGTCTTGTGTTCACAACCAAATGACAAAGCGATAAAATCTCTTGGTATTTATGCCAACGAGTAAAGGTTAATAAAGAGTCTAGGCCGATAATAAAATATAATGTTTGTTGTGGAAATGATTCTGCTAACTCTTTTAACGTGTCCACTGTATAAGAATTGCCATCACGCTTTAGTTCGCGTTCATCACAAGTTAATAAAGGTTCAGTGCTACAAGCTAAATGAACCATTTCAGCACGTTGTTTCGCGCTGACATTAGGCGTTGCCTTATGCGGGGGAATATTAGCTGGAATTAACAATATTTTAGTTAATGACAGATAATCGGCTACCGCCTTAGCTGGCAAAGTATGACCAAGATGAATGGGGTCAAAAGTACCGCCTAAAATACCAATACTCGTCATAAATTAAATTACTTTTGTTGCGAAAACGTTTGCTTTATAAAAAAGTGCCTGAGAAAAAAGACTAGGAATATTCATAATTCAATGAAAAGTTTTTCGTAATTTCACCATGATAAAGTGTTACACAAAGATCGGCCAACAATATAAAAGCATTAAACTCACTACTTGTTTTGCTGATCAAATCGATATCGGCCAGCCGTGATATTGCCCGTTTAATATCTTTTAAACTTATATGAGTCAGTGCATGTTGATAAAGCGATTTTCGTTTTTCCCAAATACGATATTCTTTATATAAATCGTTGAGCTGATAACCTTGTGCTAGTTTATCTAGCATGGTGTACAATTGGTTGAATTCTTTGTGGAATACCCAAATCACTTGTCCAGCAGCCGTACCTTCTTGTTGTAATTGATCTAACATTGTTAAGCACTTTTTACAGTTGCCTTCTAATAAAGCATCTATTATTTGAAAGGGATTAAACTTCGCTTGCTTAATCACTATTTGTTCAGCATCGCTTAAGCTGATTAGCTTTGTGCCAAACAACAAGGACAACTTTTGTAACTCTTGCTCTAACGCAGGTAAGTTACCTTCAAATAACTCAATTAGTAATAAGGATAACTCAGGCGCCAAATTAACATTGAGGCTTTTTGCTTGGTTTTGTAGCCATCTGGGTAAGTCTTTAGCCTCTATATCGTATAAAGGCAGGTAACAACCTAATTGTGTTAAGGCTTTAAACCACTTTCTATTAGCGCTGGCACCATCCAGTTTGGGACCATGAAAGATAAAAACAACATCTTGTAGTGCTGCGTTTTGGGCTATTATCTCGCTTAATGCGAATAAAGTTTTATTGCCACTATCACCAATTTTAACCGTGGTGAATTCCACTTCAATGATCCGTTGATTAGCAAATAAGCTTAATGATTGGTATTCATCAATTATTTGTTGCCAGTCAAATTTATTATCAGCGCTAAAGCGTAGGATTTCACTAAAACCTTGTTGTTGCGCGTGGTTTTTAATCGTGGATAAGCTATTGTTTTTTTGCCAAGGTTCATCACCAAAAACCAACCACACAGGTTTAAAGCCTTGTGTTAATGAGTGTATAAGTTGGTTATGGTAAATTTTCATTTAAAAGCCTATCGTTGAACTCTTGCCATATCTCGTAAAATTTTATCAGCAGCTGATGTTCTCATTTCACTGAGTAATAAAGATAGCTCTCTAGATTTTGCTAAGGCTAAACTTGGATCATCTTGATAATCTCTATTTAATTCAAAGTGGAAGCTTTTCGGTTCTTCATTAGCAAAACGTAACTGGTAATGTACCGCATAAATAAGTTCATATTCAGCGACTTGTCCATTTTCAAATACCGATAAGGTTCTTCTATCAAGCGTATCTGACATGATGCGAAGCTCAGGCACTTGCGTATTTTTATGCTTAAGCACCTTTACTTGATTGTGAGATAAGTGTTGTTTTACTAAGCGAGTTAATTCACCGTGTATGTCACTTGAGCTAACATACAAGGTTTGTAATTCATCGTTAAGTAAATAATCACCACGTAAATGAAATCCACAAGCGGATAATAAACTTACCAAGGTAAAAACTGTTATTAAACGTTTATATGTCATAACTAACGAGGTGAAATATGACTTAACCATGTTAGTTAGCCACAATATTGAATATTTTGCCTGGAATATAAATAACTTTGCGGATAGTTTTATCTGCCGTAAATTTAACTACGTTTTCATCATTTAGACCAAGTGCTTCAACCTCTTCTTTACTGGCATCAGCAGCAACGGTAATTTTTGCTCTAAGCTTGCCATTCACTTGTACAATTATGAGCTTCTCATCTTCAACTAATGCGCTGTTATCAACGGTTGGCCATGGGGCATTTTCTACTTCAGTATTATTACACCCTATTGTTTGCCATAAGTAATGACACATATGTGGTGTGATAGGTGTGAGCATTAATACTACTGCGCGAAGTGCTTCAAACATAACGGCTTTATCTTCGTCAGATTTAATAGGCGCTTTGCTTAAGTGGTTCATTAATTCCATAATGGCAGCGATAGCGGTATTAAACGTATTACGACGACCTATATCATCAGTTACTTTAGCAATTGTTTTGTGCAACTCTCTGCGTAGTTTTTTCTGAGCAGCGTTTAGTGTTATGCCGTCAATGTCAAAACTTTCACCCTGACAAGCCTCAACGGTGTCATGTACTAATTTATAAACACGTTTAACAAAGCGGTGAGCCCCTTCAACGCCAGCATCAGACCATTCTAGAGTTTGCTCTGGTGGTGAAGTAAACATAATAAATAAACGTACAGTATCAGCACCGTATTTTTGAATAACCGATTGTGGATCGATACCGTTATTTTTCGACTTAGACATTTTACTCATGCCAGCAGAAATAACGGCTTCACCATCTATTTTGCTGATAGCAGAAGTAACATTGCCTTTCTCATCACGTTCAACAGTAACATCATTTGGCGCAATCCAATCTTGCGAACCATTATCAGCTTCACGATAATAAGTATCTGCTAGTACCATGCCTTGGCACAGTAATTTTTTGTAGGGTTCATCACATTGCACTAAACCAACATCACGTAATAATTTATGGAAAAAACGAGAATAAAGTAAATGTAAAATAGCATGTTCGATACCGCCAATATATTGATCTACTGGCAACCAATAATTAGCTTTAGCAGGATCAATCATTTGGCTATCATCGTTTGGTGAACAATAACGCGCGTAATACCATGAAGACTCCATAAAGGTGTCAAAGGTATCTGTTTCACGTAAGGCGTCTTCACCATTAAAGGTAGTTTTTGCCCACTGAGGATCATCTTTAATAGGAGAGGTGACGCCATTCATGACCACATCTTCTGGCAATATAACCGGTAATTCACTTTCCGGAACTGGTACCGATTCACCATTGGCAAGGTTAACCATTGGAATGGGTGTGCCCCAGTAACGTTGACGAGAAACGCCCCAATCACGTAAACGGAAGTTAGTCGTTATCTTACCTTTGTTTTCTTTAGTTAATTTACCACTAATGGCGGTAAAAGCCGCTTCAAAATCTAAGCCGTCAAACTCACCTGAATTAACTAAGGTGCCTTTTTCAATGATTGCTGCTTTGCTAATATCATCTTCTGGACTGACTTCTATTACTTGAGTAATGGCTAAACCATATTTGGTTGCAAATTCATAATCACGCTGATCGTGTCCAGGTACTGACATTACCGCGCCTGAACCATAGTCCATCAATACAAAATTGGCAGCCCAAACAGGTACTAACTCACCGGTTATTGGGTGAATAGCTTTAAAGCCGGTATCAACGCCTTTTTTCTCCATAGCAGCCATATCAGCTTCTGTGGTTTGATTGCCTTTACATTCTTGAATAAAATCGGCAAGCGCAGCGTTTCCTTTGGCAGCATTCTCTTTTGAAGCAATAAGGGCTAATGGATGTTCAGCGGCCAGTGCCACATAAGTAACACCCATTAAAGTGTCAGGGCGAGTGGTGTATATATCAAAGCTTTCTTGTTTGCCTTCAACTAAACCGTCAACTTGAAAAGTCATCTCAACACCTTGTGAGCGACCAATCCAATTACGTTGCATGGTTTTTACTTGTTCAGGCCAATCGGTTAGTTGATCTAAATCATCTAATAACTCTTGAGCGTAATCGGTGATTTTAATAAACCATTGTGGAATTTCTTTCTTTTCAACAATAGCGCCAGAGCGCCAACCGCGACCATCAATAACTTGTTCGTTTGCTAATACGGTTTGATCAACAGGATCCCAGTTTACTGAAGCATTCTTTTTGTAAACTAAGCCTTTTTCATACAGTTTAGTGAAAAACCACTGTTCCCAGCGGTAATAGTCTGGTTTACAAGTGGCTAATTCACGGCTCCAATCATAACCAAAGCCAAGTGACTTTAACTGGTTGCGCATGTAATCTATATTTTGATAAGTCCAGTTACCCGGCGCCGTTTTATTTTTTATTGCCGCATTTTCCGCAGGCAAACCAAAAGCATCCCAACCCATAGGTTGCATTACATTTTTACCTTGCATACGTTGGTAACGAGAAATCACATCACCCAAACTATAATTACGTACATGGCCCATGTGCAGGCGACCACTAGGGTAGGGAAACATAGCTAAACAATAAAATTTCTCTTTGCTCTCGTCTTCAATCGCTTTAAAGGTATTGTTTTCAGTCCAAAATTTTTGTACTGTTGCTTCAATCGCTTGGGGATTATAAATGGCTTCCATTAATGAGTTCTCGAACGGTATGTTTGGGATTTATTAGCGCCATTTGTTTCATTATATACACAATGAAATTATTCAAAGGCACCGTAAATTTTAGTTTAAATTATCGCGATAGAATACCTTATCTGGCTATAGCACGACAAGCTTAATTAAGTTTAATCATCAACTTTGTCTATACCCAAGTGAACTCAAAAAGTGGATTTCAGGACAACTGAGCGAGCCATATACAAGACACATCTTTTTATTAAGGGTTGTTCCCTTAAAAAAGGATGCAACGAAGTAGATGGTTTGCTCAGTTGTCCCCGTAGGGTTGGTTTAGAAACGTTTTATGCTGCGTTATTGATTTTGAGAAGGGAATAACCATTCTATTCAATCAATGCCTTGCCTAAAAACGTTTCTAATTCCAACTGAAACCTGCATTTTGAATTCACTTGGGTATATACTTAAAGTATGAAGATAAAGTTGGCAGTATTTTCGTTAATCTAGGAACGCATTATGACAAAGAAAAAAGAATACTTAATGGAAGTTTATCAAAACCTTAGTGATTGGCTTGATGAGATGAAGGAGATTCAAAAGCCTCGGGTTAATGAATTCGTTAAACAAGCGAAATTATATGCAAAAACCGCTGAAGGGATGACAGAAGAAAAATTGAATCAATTTATTGATAACTTAACGTATGACTTGCATGATTTTTATCAACAAAATCAGACAGAAATAAAGCATTCTATTTATCTAGATTTACTGAATGAAAAAATGTGGGCAAACCTTGCTCAATTAACCGATAAATCGCAAGTTGAATGGGCTGAATTGGTGGATGATTTTGAGCATGACGGTATTTATAAGGTTGGAGATATTATTGGTTTTGGCGAATTAATATGTCAGCAATGTGATGAAAAAATTCATATCATGCACCCTAGTGAAGTGACGGCCTGTGTAAAATGTGGTGGTGATAGTTTTACTCGTTTGCCGCTTGATCCTTAATTACCCCTAAACATCATAATGTTAATGCATATTATTGTTAGTAGGGGTTATACCGAGTACACTGACAATATTGACTTTTTAGTCTCTAACATCTCAATTTTTCAAGGATAGCCATGATCACAACGTCTGCTTCGCAATGTAAACTTAATCCTTCTCAACTTAGTTCTACTTTATCAGCAGATCTTTTTTCTCAAAAGCAACATCCTAGTGAAATAGCACAGACTTTTGTTGGTCATAATAGAGCTAAAGAAGCTCTTGAGTTTGGTTTGTCGATGAGCTCAGTTGGCTTTAATGTATTTGCCATGGGAGAGCACGGTACTGGTAGGCAAACATTAATTAAACAAATGTTAACGGCACTAGCAAAAGAACAATCAACCCCAGTAGAGTGGTGTTATATCAATAACTTTGACGAAAGTCATGCACCTTACAGTCTTTATGTAAATCCCAGTGATGGTAAGCAATTACTATCACGGATAAACAAGTTTATTGATGAATTAATGGACTTGTTCCCTGATATTTTTGACAACCCAGGTTATCAAAGACAAAAATCAGCGATAGATAGGGGCTTTAATAAAAAATATGATGAAGCTATTGCTAAGGTTGAAGAAATAGCATTAAAAAATAATGTATCACTATATGAAGAAAATGGCGAAGTAGGTTTTTCGCCTTTAGTTGATGGTAAACCATTAAATGACAAAGAGTTTGCTAATATAGATGAAACAGAACGTGCTAAATTTTATCAATTATTGTCAGAGCTTGAAGTGGTGCTTGCTGAGCAACTACTTGAATTACCACTGTGGAAACGTGAATCGTCAGATAAATTACGACAGTTGAAAAATGGAACAGCAGAGCAAGCGATTCAGCCTTATTTAACTGAGCTTGAACAAGAGTTTGCCAATAATCAAGGGGTGTTAAAATACCTAAATAAAGTCAAAACCCATATTGTCGATGCCTCGTTAGAAATTTTAGTGAATGACGATGATGATGCGCCAAATGATAAAGAGTTACGTAAATTAATGGTTGAACGTTTTTTGCCTAATTTACTTGTATCGCGTGATATTAATGATGGCGCTCCAGTCGTTTATGAACAAAATCCAACCTATCAAAACCTTTTTGGTCATGTCGATTTTTCAAGTTTTCAAGGTAGTAGTTACACCAGTTATCGATTAATTCGCCCTGGTGCACTCCATAAAGCCAATGGTGGGTATTTATTACTTGATGCCGATAAGTTATTAACTCAGCCTTTAGTGTGGTCGCGCTTAAAACTAGCGTTAAAAACAGGGCAGGTAATAATCGAGAATCCATACTCTGAAATTAGCCAACCGGGTGCATATAGCTTACAACCAGAAGAAATCCCCTTACAAGTTAAAGTGATCTTGCTTGGCGATGCTGAAATTTACTATACCCTGCAAGACTATGATCAGGAATTTACCGAGTTATTTAGAGTGTTAGCAGATTTTGATCGTCATTTAGAAAAAAACGATGAAAATTTACAAGCCTTTGGTAACTTAATTCGCCAACGCGCTTTACAACATAATTATCCAGAAATTGATGATGAAGCTGTGCTTGAATTAGTGCGTTATGCGTTAAGACGAGCTGAGCATAAAAGTAAAATTTCAGCAAACATTGTGCAGGTAAACGATTTACTCGATGAAGCAAATTATTGTTGGGGTAAAAGTGGTGCTAAAGGTAGATTGACAGCTAAGCATGTTGCTATGGCACTCGCGGCAAAAAAGCGCCGTACGGGTCGATTAAGTGAAACTTGGCTTGATGAAATAAAAGAACAACAAGTATTAATCAGCACCGAAGGTGATTATGTTGGTAAAGTTAACGGTTTAACGGTGTTAGAAATAGGTGATAGTGTTTTTGGCACGCCTGCTCGTATTACTGCAACTGTTTATGCTGGTAGTCAAGGGGTGATAGATATTGAGGGTGAAGTTGATTTAGGCAAGTCTATTCACTCCAAAGGTGTGTTGTTATTAACCGGATATTTAGGTCATAAATATGGTCAAAACTTCCCTGTGGCTATTTCAGCTAATATCGCGATCGAACAATCTTACGGTCATATCGATGGAGATAGCGCCTCAATGGCCGAACTTTGTGCGTTAATATCGGCCATTACTTTATTGCCTATTGATCAAAGTTTAGCGATTACCGGCTCAATTAATCAACATGGTGAAGTGCAATCTATTGGCGGGGCTAATGAAAAAATAGAAGGTTTTTTTCAATTATGTAAAGACAAAGGTTTAACAGGCAAGCAAGGTGTTATTATCCCTAAAACCAATGTGATTAATTTAATGCTAAACAGTGACGTGATTGAAGCGGTTGCTAGTGAAAAATTTGCAATTTATGCGGTAGAGACGATAGACCAAGCATTAGAGTTATTGATGGCAACAACAGCTGGAACGATGAATAGCACAGGAAGATACCCGCGAAAATCTATTCATAGTTTAGCATTAGAGAAACTCGCTTACTTTGCTGAATTACTTGAAGGTGGCGAAGAGTAACGTTATGTTCGTGAAATTAGCCGCTAAAACTCAGTGGTGTTGAAACCTAATCCTAACGTAGTGTCGTTGTGTTTATCTATCCTCCTACTTAATAATGAATTTATGGGGTAGCCTGAATAAGGGTGAAAAGTATGGAATAATCCAAATAATCGACTTTAGTCTAATTTGAACAATTGAAATTACTAGATACAGTGGGCTATTAATATTATAACTTTCTCCGAAAATTATTGTTCAATAAAAATGACACTAAAACAAAGCTTAAACGGCACCTATCGCCTCAAGTTTGTTTTTAATAAATTTTCTATAAACACATTTTTTTATAAAGTTTAGAGTAAAAAATAGCCTCGCTTTATCATAACGGGTAATTTCTAATGTTTGGAAAAACATTATTTTCCAGTCGGCTATAACACTGTCGTGATTGGAATTAATATAAATATAAATATAAATACAAAGGATGCTACAAATATGAGTTCAAAAATAATATACACCTATACCGATGAGGCTCCATTGCTAGCGACCTGCTCGTTACTGCCGATTATCAAAACTTTTGCAGCATCAGCAGACATAGATGTAGAACTAAAAGATATATCTCTTGCCGCAAGGATTTTATCTGCCTTTTCCGATAAATTACCAGCAGATCAACAAGTACCTGATACATTAGCTGAACTAGGTGCCTTAACCCAAGATCCTGATACTAATATCATCAAGTTACCTAATATCAGTGCTTCAATTCCTCAATTAAAAGACGCTATTGGTGAATTACAAGCACAAGGATACGCTATTCCTGATTATCCAGAAGCCCCAAAAACAGACGAAGATAGAGATAACGAAGCAAGATATTCAAAAACTTTAGGTAGTGCGGTAAACCCAGTACTTCGTGAGGGTAACTCAGATCGTCGTGCTCCACCATCGGTTAAAGCTTTTGCTAAGAAGAATCCACATTCTATGGGTAAGTGGAGCCAAGCATCAAGAACTCACGTTTCACATATGCATACAGGCGATTTTTATGCCAGTGAAAAATGTATGACTATGGATAAAGCGTGTGATGTAAAAATTGAATTTGTCGCTAAAGAAGATGGTGCCGTAACCGTATTAAAAGAAAAAACCTCACTTCAAGCAGGTGAGATCATTGACAGTATGTTTATGAGTAAAAAGGCCCTATGTGAGTTCTTAGAAGAAGAAATGAACGATGCGAAAGAGACTGGGGTAATGTTTTCCTTCCATGTCAAAGCTACCATGATGAAAGTATCGCATCCGATTGTTTTTGGCCACGCAGTAAAAGTTTATTATAAAGATTTATTTGCTAAGCACGCTGAAACCTTTGAAAAACTAGGTGTCAATGCCAATGACGGTGTTAGTAGTATTTATGAAAAAATAAAACAGTTACCAGAATCTTGGCGTGAAGAAATATTGGCCGACTTACATGCCTGTTATGAAACACGTCCTGAATTAGCAATGGTTGACTCAGCTAAAGGTATTTCAAATTTCCATACCCCAAATGAAGTGATTGTTGATGCATCAATGCCCGCCATGATTAGATCTGGCGGTAAAATGTGGGGACCTGATGGTAAAACGAAAGATACCAAAGCGGTTATGCCTGAAAGTACTTTTGCAAGAATTTATCAGGAAATCATCAACTTCTGTAAAACTCACGGTGCATTTGATCCTACAACCATGGGAACAGTGCCAAATGTCGGTTTAATGGCACAAAAAGCAGAAGAGTATGGTTCACATGATAAAACGTTTGAATCACAAGGTGATGGCTCTATCCGCATTGTTGATGATGAAGGAAAAGTTTTATTAGAAATGGATGTTGAAGAAGGTGATATTTGGAGAATGTGTCAAGTCAAAGACGCACCAATACAAGATTGGGTGAAATTAGCCGTTACCCGTGCAAGGTTGTCTGATACCCCAGCAGTGTTCTGGTTAGACGATTACCGTCCGCATGAAGCTGAATTAATTAAAAAAGTTAATCACTATCTGAAAGATCATGATTTGACCGGATTAGATATTCAAATAATGTCACAAACAAGAGCGATGCGTTTTACGCTAGAGCGTATTTTACGTGGCAGCGACACTATTTCTGTAACAGGAAATATTCTACGTGATTATTTAACAGATTTATTTCCAATTCTAGAACTAGGCACTAGTGCAAAAATGCTATCCATAGTGCCATTAATGGCAGGTGGCGGTTTATTTGAAACTGGAGCAGGCGGGTCAGCACCTAAGCATGTTAAACAGCTAATAGAAGAAAATCATTTACGTTGGGATTCCCTTGGTGAATTCCTTGCGCTAAGTGCTTCTTTTGAAGATTTAGGTATTAAACAAGATAGCGCTAAAGCAAGATTGCTAGCAACAACATTAGATCAAGCAACGGCTGAGTTATTGGACAATGGTAAGTCTCCTTCACGTAAAACAGGTGAGCTTGATAATCGCGGCAGTCACTTTTACTTAGCACTTTATTGGGCAAAAGCATTAGCTGAACAAACTGAAGATACTGATCTTCAAAGTCATTTTGCACCATTATATAAATCACTAAGCGACAATGAAAAATCTATCGTTAGTGATTTAACAACCGATCAATGGCATTCTGTTGATATTGGTGGTTACTACAAAGCAGATACGAAAAAGGTCATTGATATAATGCGACCTTCTAAATGCTTTAATGATGTATTAGCCGCATTTAAATAAGTTTAGTTTGTAAAAGTTAAACCTAAAACTATTAAGCCTGAAATCAATAATGATTTTGGGCTTTTTTGTTTGCCCAGCGAAGCTGGCAAACCCGATAGGCTGAAAGAAGCCTTATCACCCCGACTAAGGGGAAGATAATCTGAATGGCAAGGGCGTCACTGGCTAACGGTGGGGTCTGAAGGAAGCCATAAGAAGTTAGAGGTACACAACTAACCGTAACCTGCTTCGGCGGTATTGGTGGGTAAGCGTCCAAAATAGCGCGAAGCCCAATACTTAGTCAGACCAATGCTGTGTTTGAGGGTGGAATTTCTAACAGGGAACTAGTGCAGTAACTGGGGAAGCCTGGCATTGTATCCAATCAAAATGATTTGATCAAAAATGGTTGGACGTATTATTCAAGAGGTGACTCAAGAGTATTACGAGTGTGAGGTGGCAGATGAACCCGTAGTAGTGAGTAAGGCTAGGCCGATGAAAGCCAGTAATGGTGTGGAGGATAAAACCAAGCCGACTGTCAACACTGTGTTTGACAGAGTCAATTTAAGCCACAAGCTTTC
>NZ_QOLD01000012.1 GCF_003333305.1 Candidatus Colwellia aromaticivorans
TCATGGGATATTCTCCAATCTAAGATGAGGCGACATGCCTCAAAACTTAGTGTAGGAAAAAGTGAATGTGTTATAGGAGTATGCGGTGCTTGCCAAGGACACCATTACCGCGAAGCGGTTTAGTTCTTGTGGCTAGGAGCCGAAGTATTAATTTAGTCACTCGAAGCTTCTTCTTTGCGCACAAAGTGATCGTTAGCATTATTCTGTTTCACAGCGCTAATATTGACTTAACATCCATAATCTCAACACCTATATTGATTCAAAATACGATTAATGAGTTTTTACTGGATTAAAACAAATAGCCATCTAAACATCTAAAGCTTGCTAATTAGTTTAGCTCAGCGTAAAATCTAATTCTTAGCTAGGAAATGAGGTGCCTTTACTCGACTCAATAGTCATAATAAAGAATTCCTCAACTGTACCCGCAACTGTAAATCGTTATTTTATTTAGATAAAACAAAATGATAAGTCAGATATCTAGCCCGTCAAGTACACTAACAATCAACCAATTTTTTGCGTGCGGGAAAACACCAGAACACTATGCCAATACAATTACAGGTTGATCAGCTAAGCTGGTCAATTAACACTACAAGCATCTTAAAAAACATCTCTTTTAACGTTAATAAAGGAGAGGTTCTTGGTATTATTGGTCCTAACGGTGCTGGTAAAACTAGCTTGCTACGTTGTATCACTAATCAGCAACAAAATGTTCGCGGTGCTGTTCTTAACGGTTCGATCTATCTCAATAACAAAAAAATCAACCACTATAGTACCAAACAACTAGCTCAACACTTTTCCCTTGTGGCACAAAAAGCTGAAGCCATCTTTTCATTAACCGTTATCGACATTATCAAAATGGGCTTGTTACCCCATAAAGGCTTGTTCGCTTTAGATGATGATCACGATAGAGAGAAAGTAAAACGCGCGCTAATTAAAGTCGGTTTGGCTCATGCTGAAAAAATGGCTTTTAATCAACTCTCTGGCGGCGAGCAGCAAAGGGTATTAATTGCCCGTGCTCTAGTACAACAAGCAAAAATTTTAATTTTAGATGAGCCTACAAATCACTTAGATGTTTATTATCAGCACCAAATATTAGACTTAGTTAAACAATTAAAAGTTACTGTGATCATGACAGTGCATGATCTCAATTTAGCCAGTCAATATTGTCAACGTTTATTGCTACTCAATCAAGGTCAATTAATTGCCGATGGTAGTCCTGTTGACGTACTAACAGAATCACAGTTGAGTTCGGTGTTTAAGTTACCTTGCCAAGTAGAACAAAGAGCGACAGAGCAAGATCCTACTTCACCAAAGCCTCGAATATTTTTTTCTCTGCCACATAAACAAGATTCAACAATAAGCGTAGGCGCTCAAGATGAATAAATTACTCTTTATTCTCATTACATTACTGTTGTTAACCTTTGCTTCTGCCATAGCAGGATTGCACTTTGGCCCTGCAGACATAACAAGTAACCAAGTGGTGCAATGTTTACTCGGTAATTGCGATAATCAAATTAGCCAAATGGTGATCTGGCAAGTACGTGTTCCTAGGGTATTAGTGGCATTAGTTGCAGGCATGGGGCTTGCGATTGCTGGCGCTATTTTACAAAATACCACTCGTAACCCATTAGCTGATCCCTATCTATTTGGTATTGTGTCGGGTGCTGGTTTAGGCGCAACCATTGCTAACCTTTCATTAGGAGAGCATCTAAATATTGCCCTTCCCCTTGCTGCTTTTCTCGGCGCTTTATTTGCTATTACCATCGTATTATTTATTGCGAAAGTGCTACAGCGCATGGAGCAGCTGCTACTCGCAGGGGTTGCTGTATCTTTTATGTTGGGTTCACTCACACAGTTCATCCTTTATTTCGGTGAACCTTTTGCAACAAACCGAGTGATTTTCTGGCTAATGGGTAGTTTATCTCGCGTTGAGATGAATAATTTTTACGTTATTGCCAGCGTATTGATAATTACCATTGTTACTATTATTGCCTTACACAGACATATAGATGCCTTGTTGCTAGGCGATGAAAGCGCAGCAAGTTTAGGCGTCAATGTAGATAAATTAAGGCTATTAATGCTTGGGCTATGTGCTGCACTTACCGCAACTATCGTGGCATATTGTGGTGGCATCGGCTTTGTTGGTTTAATGATCCCTCATATTGTTCGCCAGATCATTGGCGTAACCACACTTAAACTAGTTATAGGTAGTGCTTTTATTGGCGGCAGTTTTTTAATCTGGGTTGATATTATTGCTCGCTCAGCTTTAGCAGATGCAGAAATTCCTATTGGTATTATTACTTCCGCTTTAGGCAGTATATTTTTCCTCTTTATTATGGTTCGCACAAGAAATACTAATTGATAGTTGCGAATAACAAAGGACAAAAACATGACAGATAAAAATTCAGACATAAGTTCAGGTAAAAATTCAGATAAAAAAAGTGCACAACATAAAAAACGTATGCAAAACCTCAAAGACAAAGTAGATCAGCGTATTGATAATGCGCAAGAAGAACGCGGTTTACTCATTGTAATTACCGGTAACGGTAAAGGTAAGTCCACCTCTGGCTTTGGCACAATTGCTCGCGCCGTGGGGCATGGATTAAATGCTGCTGTTGTACAATATATTAAAGGTACATGGGCATGTGGCGAACGAGCTTTACTTGAAAACGCGGGTGTTAGTTTTGATGTGATGGCAACAGGTTTTACTTGGAATACACAAGATAAAGAACAAGATATTGCTGCAGCACAAAAAGTTTGGCAACGCAGTAAAGAATTATTAAAAGACACTAATGTGGATGTGATTTTGTTTGATGAATTAACCTACATGCTCAGCTATAAATACATTGATTTAGATGAAGTTATCCATGCCCTGCAAAATAGGCCGGTTAACCAACACGTGATTATTACAGGGCGTGCTTGCCACCGAGCTATTATCGATTTAGCTGATACGGTTAGTGAAGTTCAATCAGTGAAACATGCTTTTGATAATGGTATCAAAGCACAAAAAGGAATTGACTGGTAAGCAATCTGCCCTTCGACCCTTCGACCCTTCGACCCTTCGACAAGCTCAGGGTGCTCGGAGATATTAGAAAAAAACAAATGATTTCGAAAATCCAAGTAGCGAATAAAGGTAATGTGAAAAAAATGCTCCAAAATTTATTGTTCTTAGGTCTTTTTTTCCTAAATTTAATCAACACCGCACACGCAATTTCAAGCAGTGAAATAAAAGTAAAGCCTACCATTATTGCGCTTTCACCTCACATAGTTGAAATGCTATATGACATAGGTGCAGGTGAGCAAATTATTGGCACGACTTCCTTTGCTGATTATCCTGAACAAGCCAAAAACATTCCGGTTATAGGTAGCTATTTACGTTTGCAAATTGAAAAAGTGATCACGCTACAACCTGATTATATTATTGCTTGGAAAACAGGTAATCCTAGCGATGATCTCGCTCGTTTAAAACAACTTGGTTTTACTATTGTTTACTCGCAGCCAAATTCTTTTGAGGATATCGCTAAAGAAATGCGCGAATTTGGCGAATTAACGGGGCATAAAACACAGGCTGAAACAAAAGCACAACAACTACTGAATGACCTAGAAAAAATAACCAGCCAATACCAAAATAAAACTCCTATCACGGTATTTTATGAACTGTGGTCACGACCTTTGACCACCGTAGCAAAAGGCAGTTGGCCTCAGCAATTTTTAAACATTTGCCAAGCAAAAAACCCCTTTGAGCAAGCTGATGCTGCTTATCCACAAATTAATATTGAAAAAGTACTGTTATCGCCAGTTCAAATAATCATTCAACCTTTATCGGTAAATCAGACTGATAGAGAAGGCTTTAATTGGCAAGATTGGCCCATTATTCCCGCGGTTGCTAACAAACAAATAATTCAACCTAATGCTGACGCCATGCACCGCATGACCATGCGCAGCTTAAAAGAATTAAAAAAATTGTGTGTTGAAATCGACAAAACTAGGGAGTTAATTAAAAAAACCTAGTGAAAAACCCGTTGATGTGACGACACCAAGGCAGGTATCGTCGCACCAACATTTAGCCTTAACTTAGTTATTAAAAAAATCAAGTTAAGAATATTTAATCAGGTGTTTGCTCTTGTAAGGAACAAGTGAATGCAAATTAAACGGGAAGTTGGTGAATACTTACTTATCTAAATAGATAATAAACATGACTCCAACGCTGCCCCCGCAACGGTAATAAGTTTTTATGTTGATTCAAGACAAAAACTTTAAGTCCGGAGACCGGCCTGAAAGAACCATATACCAATTAGGTATTCCATCAAGTATTCACGGAGGGTGTTTATTTTGATGGCTATATTAAGACATAACATGAAAAAAACACTTTTAGCTTTAACCATTGCTAGTTCGTTAACACCTGTATTAACTTTAGCAAACCAAACAACAAATAACGTTGACGAAACTGAAAACATGATTGTCACTGCCAACCGAACTTCACAAAGCAGTACGGATTTACTTAGCAGCGTCAAAGTCATCAGCCGTGTTGATATTAATTTATCATCGGCTAATTCTGTTGCCGAATTACTCAACGATGTAAATGGCCTACAGATGTCACAAAGTGGTGGTGCCGGTCAAACAACATCCATATTTAGCCGAGGTACAAACGCAGGTCACACCTTAGTTATTATTGATGGTCAGCGTATTAGCTCTGCAACTTTAGGGCAAACCAATTTTGCTAACATTTCCGTTGAGCAAATTGAACGAATAGAGGTAATAAAAGGTCCTAGAGCAGCGCTATGGGGCTCAGATGCTATTGGCGGAGTAATTCAAATATTCACCCGTCAATTAGCTGCTGGCGAAATAGCTGCTGATTTAGGCTTTGGCAATATGAATCAAAAACAGCTGAGTGTTAGTGCTGCTTTAGCTCATGGTGATGGTAGTACTACTTTCACAGCATCAGCAAAATCAAGTGATGGCTATGATGTTTTTCAAGGCGCTGAAGATGATGATGACGGCTATAACCGAGAAAGCTTATCTTTCGTTGGGCAGCAAGCTATCAATACCCATTGGCAACTGAATTGGTTAGCAAAATACAACCAAGGGGAAAGTGATTACGATAACGCCTACGGCGGCGCAAATGAGAGTTCTTTTGAAAATCAACAATGGCAACTATCAGCAAGCCAAGATGAAGGGGATTGGAACCAAAACTTATTCATTGGACAACAGATAAATGAAAGCAGATCTTTTGGCAATGGTATTCCTGAAAAAGACGGTACTTTTTTCGAAACAACACGTTTGCAAGCAAGTTGGTTAGTCGGTTTACAACTAACCAAGCAATTAACTACAAATATTGGCTTTGATTTCATTGATGAAAAGGTTGATTCAAAGACGCCCTATGACGTAACGCAACGTGATAATAAAGCCGCTTTTGCACGATTCGCTTTTGATAACGACACTATTATTTTAGATGGTGCTTTACGTTATGACGATATTGAAGGAGTTGATAGTGAAGTCACTTATAACTTGAGTGCAGGTTTTCGCTTTGCTCAAAACTCACTGGTTAGTTTAAATTTTGGTAGTGGTTTTAAAGCACCAAGCTTTAATGACTTATATTTCCCTAATAATGGTTTATCATATGGTAACCCTGATTTAGTTGCCGAAACATCAGACAGTATAGAGTTATTAATAAAAAGTGAATTTTCAGGCGTAAATATTGAGCTAAGTATTTTTGACACAGAAATTGAAAATTTAATTGAATGGCAGCCTGATGCAAATTTTGCCTACCATCCAGTTAACGTCAATAAAGCTGAAATTAATGGCGCTGAGTTAACGCTTGATTCAGCTTTTTTAGGACTAAATCATCAAGTTCAATTAAGTTATTTAGATGCTAAAGATAGCGATACCAATGAGCCCTTAATTCGCCGTGCTAAACATACCGCAAGTTATCAAGTCAGTAAAAGTTGGGAAAAGTTAAACTTACTAGCCAGCGTAAACTATCTAGGTGAACGTGAAGATAGTGAATGGCCAGGGACAGTGACACTACCTAGTCACACATTAGTAAATGTTAGTGCTGCTTACCAAGTCACAACTGATTGGTCTGTAGCACTGAAAGTGAACAACTTGTTTGATAAAGACTATGTTACTAATAACAATTATACTGGTCAGCCAGCTCAGTATTTATTTACGGTAAGTTACCGTAAATAAATACTTATTACTTCAGTTATGCAACGGCAGCTTTTCACCTGAGAATCTGCCACGCCATATACTACGTGCACCATGACTTAAATAGCTTCAATTTTATCCCAACATACAAAACCACCAATTAAGTATTGGTGGTTTTTATTATCAAAGGTATCAAGAAAATAAAGATAGTTCGATGGCAACAGTTAAGTCATTAAGAAGTAACTATATATCTAAGTCTTTTTAGATCAAGGAGTATTAACTACGGGTAAGCCGATAAAGTTAACTTGATAATGATTGAGGTCCGATTTTTCAAAAGGCCTAGTCACTGTAATTTGACTTACACTAGCATTAGCAATTTGCAAACTTTGATGCAGTACAGGGTTTTGCCAGTCTAGTTGTAATATTTGTGCCAAAATAATCCTAATAACGCCGCCATGGGCCAATAATAGAATTCGTTTTGGTCGGTCAACACCATCACTTTGCTTGTAACAAGACTCAATAAGCTCGCTCCAAGCACTCACAATTCGCAGGTTAAAATCAGCTAAACTTTCAGCTTGAGGTAAAGTAGCAGTAGCTGGTGATTGCCAAAAACGCTCTAACATTGCCCAGTGTTTAGCACCTAAAGCTGTGCCTATTGAAAAGCTAGCGTCGTCAAAAGGAATGCCATCAAAGTCGCCAAAGTTTATTTCTTGCAAAGTATCTATGCACTGCAAGGGAGTTTTATTTTGCTCCGCAAACAATTTAGCAACAATTCGACAACGTTTTAACGGTGAAGTAATCACTAAGTCGTAAGCATTACCTTGTTGTTGAAATGCAGTTAAGTTCGTTAGTAAAAGCTTATTTTCTTCAATGCTAGGCATTACATCCGTTGAACCATAGAGTGCCGGAGCCCCTGCTACTTTTACATGCCTTACTAAACTTATTTCGATCATGGCTAGTACCTTGAGAAATTTATGATTTTAACGTTAGGGGGATGCCCGCAGTGACAAGCGTTACTCGCTGGGAAATTTTAGCAATAGCTTGATTTAGCCAACCACAATGATCAACAAATAATCGCGTAGTTTCTCCCATAGGAATTACTCCTAACCCCACCTCATTACTGACAATCACAATGTTATGATCGGTATCAGTAAAATGCTTTCTTAATACCGCAATAAAAAGGTCTATTTCATTTTTTAATTTTTGCTCTAATACTGATGAGTCAACCATGTTTACTTGCTGTTTTCCTTCCTCTAAAAACAGTAGATTATTAAGCCATAAGGTTAAGCAATCAAGCAAATAAGTTTTGTCTGTACTCGCATTTTCTAAGCAAGAAACTAAATCTATTGGACACTCAATTAGCTCCCATATACTAGTGCGATCAAGCTGATGCTTAAGTATTCTTGTCTTCATTTCATTGTCAATGGCAGTTGCTGTAGCAATATATACTGGTTGATGACTATTTCCTGCTTGTAGTAGGGTTTGTTGCTCAGCATAACAAGACTTACCGGAGCGTGCTCCCCCTAAAATAAAGTGTATCAAAGACCTAATATCCTAATAAAATTAACTATGTTTGAAGAAAAGCGACGAGCACAAAATAAATCAACAGCTCGGCAATTTGCTGTGCGGCTCCTAAACAATCTCCGGTAAAACCGCCGATTTTAGCCAATAACCAACGACTAAAAAGCTGCCTAAAGATCAACAAGATCAATAAACAACTGAGTGCCACTGACCAGCTATATAATATCAAGGGCAAAGCGCCAATAATAACAACTATCAATAATTCCTGTTTTGATTGGCTTTGCGCTAAAGGCTTACTTTTACTACTGCTTTGCTCACTAACATAGGGCAAGCTACTTATTAAACTTGCCGCTAACGCTCTAGACAATGACGCACCTAAAAACAAAGCACAAATCAAAATAAAAACATCCTGTTCGGCTAAAAAAAACAATAATGAAAATTTTAGTGCTAGCGCCAAGATTAATGTAACGCTGCCGTAGGTACCTATTCGACTATCTTTCATAATAGCTAAACGTTTTTCAACATTAAAAGCACCGCCAATACCGTCAGCCATATCAGCCAAACCATCTTCATGAAAGGCACCCGTAAGCAGTAAACTTAACGCCATGATTACTAACACACTAACGTTAATAGGTAATGTTTGGCTGATAAGCCAATAGCACACAGCTAAAATACTCGCTAATAACAAGCCAACTAAAGAGAAGTAACGGTTTGCTTTATTAAGTAGTTCAGCAGAGTAGCGTACATTTTGTGGTATTGGTATGCGAGTAAAGAAGCTTAACGCTAAGTAAAATAGGTTAAGCTGTTCACCCATTATTTTCTGAATATTGTCATGGGCTTTTAGTTTAACTTCAGGGTTATTCACTCAGCGAAACTCCAGCAGTTTCAAAACTGGCCATTTCATTATAAAAACTTGCCGCGGCTTGAATTAAGGGTAATGCTAATGCCGCACCAGTACCTTCACCTAACCGTAAGCCTAAATTTAATAATGGCTTAATATTATCTTGCGGTATCATCTTAGCCAATAATAACTGATGAGCCTTTTCTTGCGAGATATGTGCATAGATGAGGTAGTCTGCAACATTTTTATTCAAAGATAGCGCTACAAGCGCCGCAACACTTACAATGAAGCCATCAATAACTACGGGTAAACTTTTAGCTGCAGCGGCTAAAATTGCGCCAACCATTTGTACTATTTCAAAACCACCTACTTCACTTAAAATAGTATCAACATCCATACAGTTGTCGGGTAATCTCGTGAGCGCTTGTTTTATCAAACGTACTTTATTTTCTAATTGTTCCTGACAAATTCCCGTTCCAGTTCCAACACACTCTTCAACACTATACTCAGTTAATGCTGCCATAATGGCAGAAGCTGAACTGGTATTAGCAATACCCATTTCTCCTAACAGGAGCAAGTGGCAACCTTCCTGCGATACTTTATCTACCAATTGATGACCATAAGCTAAACCAGATTTCACTTGAGCCATACTCATGGCTGCTTGCTTGGAAAAGTCAGCAGTACCCGCACCTAAGCGCTGTTCAATTAACAAGTCGCCAGAGTTATCACTGACTTCCACCTTTGACAAAATACCGCAATCAATAACATTAAAGAGAATATTATTACTACGACAAAAACAATTAATCGCAGCACCGCCGTGCAAAAAGTTATTGACCATTTGCCCTGTTACCGCACTTGGCGCAATACTGAGGTTGTTATCATTAATACCATGATCACCAGCAAAAATGAGCAAACGCGGCTTTGCTAAATCAATTTTTATCAATGAAGAAAAGCACTGATATTTTTGTTGGCCAATTAGTGCCAGTTGTAGCGCTAATTGTTCAAGCTGACCTAATGAACCAGTAGGTTTAGTTTTATCGTCTATTATACTTTGTATATCACGACTTAAGGTTTTGTTTAGGGAATCAATGTTAGCCATATACTTAGTTTTTACCTGTGTTACCTGTGTTTTCTGAACAGTTTTAAGTTAGATATATTTTATGCTATTTAGCTAATTAACTGTACTTTAAATTAAGGATGATTTTTCAAACAAACAAAGCAAATTAAGTAGTAAACCGACAATGGCTAAATACTGGCATCAATAGCAGTCACTCTTCCTTGATTACGGATTTCGTAATTATTCAGGTGGTCTAGAAAAAGAAGTTAAAAAGTAAAGCAGGGAGAGATCATCCATGAATAACATTCCCTGTTTTATTTATCCTTAATGCAACATCCTCGTTGCGCTACTTTATCCCTAAAGTGTCCTAAAAAAGCATCCGGCTCCTTTTGTTCTGGTCAAGCAGCATAAGACACATTTATTGTGGACTGCTCAAACTCAATTGGAGAGCAATCACCGTTTGATGTATGAAGCCTGATCTGATTGTAATATCGGATATACGCTTCAACATCTTCCT
>NZ_QOLD01000058.1 GCF_003333305.1 Candidatus Colwellia aromaticivorans
AGTTTTGTCCCAATAAAGTACCTTCAATTTATCTCGGCCCTTATTGCAAAAAACAAAGACACTGCCCGTGAGAGGTGAAACTTGCATCTGCTGTTCGACAATCACCACTAAACCATTTATCGATTTTCTAAAATCGACAAAATCACGATAAAGAAAAACCTCGGGAACATCACTAAACATCTTCATGCGTTAGCCCATTGAGCAGCTCAGCTATAAAGGCAGGAGAAATATTATGAGGAAATGATAATTCACCAACGGGTAGATTCAGTTTGATGGGATATTCAATGGGCTGAGTGATAATGGTTTGTTTGGTAATAATTTTGGCTTGTATAAAATCAGTACGGTTATTGCCTTTAGCGATAATAGCTTTACGCGCATAAAAATACTTAGTACTTAATTGATACTGGTCACAGAACTTTGGTACTGATAGACCGCTAGTGATTTGTTTCTCTACAAGACATTTCCACTCATCGGAAGTTTTACGGCTCATACATTGCTCCTTTTATTACGTTGAAGCAAGTCTAGGGTTAATGCTTAGCTTAGGATATGTGCATTTGGCGAGACGTTCACCGTATATAGTCGTTCTATATCAAATAAATTTGTGGCGTTATCACTTTCCTGACAAGCTCCCAAGGGCGAGTTTAAAAGGTATATATGCTGCGTAATTGATTTAGACAAGGGAATAACCATTCTCTTCAATCAATTCCTTGCCTCTAGACCTTTTAATTCTCGCTGAATGATCAATTCATTACTTCAATTGGTATAATAGGTATTTATTAAGCCGTTACTGCTTTTTTATGTAAATAAAGTTGTTCATCGGCTTGTTTTAATAGTTCATCCATTGTTTTTTTACCATCGCTAGCAGCGGCACCGCAGCTAATTGTTATGGGAAGAAAAGATCCTTGATAAGGCATTGGATTATTTTGAAAAAAATCTGTTAAGCGTTTACAAGCCAAAAGTGCTTCTTGGTAGGTCTGACTGGCTAAAGTAATCACAAATTCATCGCCAGCATAACGAAAACATTTATCGTTCTCACGGATTAACTCTTGTAGCTGCGTGGCAACGTATGTCAATACTTTGTCACCGCAGTCATGTCCATAGGTATCATTAACTTGCTTGAACTTATTACAATCAATAAATAGTACTGAAAAAGGTACTTTATAACGACGTTGTCGAATTAGTTCTTCGTTTATTGATACTTCCATTAGTCGTCTATTAGCCACGCCAGTTAGGCGATCATAATGGGCCATATATTCCAGTTGTTCTCTGATCATTGCATTTGATAAACAAAGGCTTACTTTGACCGCAAGTTGCTCTAAATGTAAGGTGCCTAAATTAGGGGTAAATCGAGTTGGATCACTGTCAGTAAATAATAAACTACCAAATAACTCTCCTTCTAAAATTAATGGTGTTAACGCGGCAGAGTGGGTTTGACTTGCTAAATTTTTAGGTAATATCGCCTTTATGTCATCAATGTGATTAGTAAGAAATGGCTTTCTCTGAGGATGAAAACTTTGCAGTAGCTTAAAGTCAATATTACGGCTATTTTTTTGATGCCAATTGGTTTGCATATTACCGCTGAGCAAATAACTAAGCGGTGTTGGCTCTGCTAATAATAAAAAAATACCGGTTAAGTTAAATTTATCTTTAATTAAAGCAAGCAGCTGTTGTAATAATTCTTGACTTGATTTGCAACTGAGAATTTGAGTTTCTATCTCAAAAAGCTTTTGTGCAATGGCTTCATTGGCACGTGAATTAGCAAGGACACTTGCTAACTTTTTCTCTAATTCAATGATGGATTCAGACATATCAGACATACCTGTTTTGATAATTTATGGAATTAGGGGGCTTTGGTATTGTGTACATTTTTGTATAGATAATCAACCTGCTGTTGGTTTTATCCCTCCATTAATAACATCTCAATAATGGTATTCATATCAAGATCAAATTCCTCCGCCCTCACACTTTTAACAATAAAATCATCAGTATCTGTTAAGTCTACGTCTTGGGTGTTTACGTATTGGTTCAGATTAACGCTATAAAAAGAGCGTACTTTAGGTTTGAGAGGCGAATTGTTATTGCGTTGCTCTACTATCGCTAATTTTTTAGACTCTAACTGTACGAGTGAACCAATAGGGTAAACCCCAAGACATTTAATAAATTGATCTACTAAGGTGATGTCTAAGTGATTACTTTTGGCTAATTCGCGTAAAATTGAAAAGGCTTTATTATGGGTAAAGCCTTCTTTATAGACGCGATTTGCTGTTAAGGCATCAAATATATCGCAAATGGCTATCATACGGCCATATTGACTAATATCTTTGCCCTCAACTTGAAAAGGATAGCCTTCACCATTAAGTTTTTCATGATGCAAGGCGGCGACTTCCAAACTTAACTTATTAATTCCAGGGATCTTTTTAATTATATCAATAGAATGATTAGCATGCGTTTTCATGATAATGAACTCTTCTTCACTCAGCTTACCTGGTTTATTTAACACATCATCAGGTATTTTAATTTTTCCAATATCATGCAGAAATGCACCTACACTAAGATGTTGTACAACTGCTTTACTCATCTCTAAGTGATGAGCGAAAATGGTAATATAAACAGCAACGGCCACTGAATGCTCTAATAAATATTCATCTTTTTCTCGAATATTTATCATGCAAGCTAAAGAATCAGGGCTATTAAAAATTGCATCGACAGATTTGTTCGTTACCTCAATAACAGGGGCTAAATCAACTGTCATGCCACTTAACGCTCGTGCGAAAAGTTTTTTTTGAATTGTCTTTGATTCGTCAAATATGGCTTTAGCTTTGTTAATTTCAGCTTTTATTGTTGCTCTGTCTTTTGGGCTTTTATGGGTAGGAGATGTTGAGGCTGGGTTAGGAATTGTTTTACTTTCATCTATAAATACAGAAAAAATACTTTGATTTTTTAGGCGGTTAATTACCTTGTTACTTTTAATGTGTCCCGGTGTACTTAAGGATAAATTACCATTTTGTTTGGCAATTTTTGTAACGTAATGACCAATATTTAATTCGGTAAGTTGCTTTTCTACAATCATCTCATTTGTGTCCATTTAACTTCAATGTCATGGGTACATTCTGCTCATATGATACTAGCTACTTTTTATACATTAAACAATTTATGTTGTCCGGTTTTATTTAATTTGCTGTCAGTAGTAACTATTATACCCATGATACTTGAAGTATCATGGGTATAATGGTCTTTAAATTGCGTGGGTAAATTATCAGTATTGAATTAGTCTCGGTATAAAACGATCATATGTATATAATGATTTAGTTTTGTGTTTTATTGCCGATAGCAAAATAAGTGCTATGGTTTTATTTTTATTTCTTCGTTTTTACTATCTGAATTTTGGGATTGATATGCGTATTTTACTTTTCATTATTTTTATGTTTTTTTTGCCTTTAGTTAAAGGTCAAAATTTAACCGCAGTGCAAATTTATACCGATGACCAGTTGTTAAGTTTAATTAAAGAAAATAAACATTTAAGCCAAGTAGTCATAGATGAATGTCAATTAGTGCAAGACATAGAAGCGCGCGCTGTCAAAGCTAAAATGCCTTCTTATCAGTTTTTATGGGGTGATATGCTAGCTTATGGCGTTTGTGTAAAAAAAGATATTGCATTAGGTTTGTATTACATGCGTTTGGCAGCTGATCAAGGCTTGGTTGAAGGGATAGAGCAAATAGGGCGTTATTATCATGTTGGTAAATTTATGCAAGTGGACATGGAGCAAGCAATTATTTTTCTTAAAGCTGCCGCCGCTATGAATAATCTTGCCGCTCAAATGCGCCTAGCGTCAATATACCAGCAAGGCTATGGTAGCCCATTAGATTATCCTGCACTTTATTCTCAACTACACCATGCAATTACGGACGATAAAACGACTCATAAAAAAATTACGCATTTATTATCACAGCTAGCAGCAAAAATGCCTGATACAGTCGTTAATATGGCGAAAAACAAAAGCTACACTAATTAAATCAATTAATGGTTTAACTTACTTCAACATGAGTAATGAGGGTCAATCTTTAAGAGCAAGGCGCTTGATTTGTTTTATACCCATACCACCTCAAGATGCGAGTTTCAGGACTACAGAGGAATTCTTGATCAAGGCGCATCTTTTATTAATGGTTGTTCCCTTAATAATAGATGCAACGATGAGCATGATTTTCTCTGTAGCCCCCGCAGGGCGAGTTTAAAAGGCGTATATGCCGCGTTATTGATTTTGACAATAGAGTAACTATTATCTTCAATCAATGCCTTGCCTAATAAGCCTTTTAATTCTCGCTGAATCCTGCATCTTGAAGTGGCATGGGTATATACTCGTTAGTCAGTCGAGAATTATTGCTGAGTTAGCAGTCACGAAATTAGAGTTTGTGGTATACTGCAGAGTAATTAAACTATTAAAAACATCTAATTATTGTGACTTTTAAAGACCCCTACGCAAAACGCGAAGCAAAAAAATATGAAAAACCAGTAGCTTCCCGTGAACTATTACTCTCTATTATTGAAAAGAGCTCACCTCCGCCAACATATAACGCCATAGCGAAAACATTAAAATATCAAGAAGATCATTTACTTGTCGGCTTGAAGCGTCGTTTACGTGCGATGGAAAATAGTGGCCAGTTGATTTTTAATAAATTCAAACAATACGCTATACCAGAAGAAAGCAGCTTGTTAACAGGAAAAGTGCTTGGTCATAGAGATGGCTTTGGTTTTTTTGCACCTGATGATCCGGCTAAAAAAGACAAACGGGGTAAAGATTTTTATATTTCTTCTCATGAAATGCAGCGAGTATTTCATGGTGATGTCGTTCAAGCTATTTTGGTCGACCGTACTGATCGAAAAGGCCGAAAAGAAGTTAGAATATTAGAGGTGATTGAACCGAGGAAAGCGCCCATTGTAGGACGTTTTTATGTGGATCATCATGTTTGCTCGGTAGTACCAGAAGACACCAAAATAAAACAAGAAATTTTAATTGATCCCAAAGAAAAACTAGGCGCACGTCATGGTCAAATGGTGGTGGTTGATTTAGTACAAAGAGCAACAAGGCGTTCGCATGCTATCGGCAATGTGATTGAAGTATTAGGCGATCACATGGCGCCAGGTATGGAAATTGAAATAGCCTTACGGGCCCATGATTTACCTCATCAATTTTCTCATGAAGTTCAAGCAGAAGCCGCTTGTATTAGTGATGAAGTTGAAGAGTCAGCAAAATTACCACGCAAAGATCTGAGAGAGTTACCACTGGTAACGATTGATGGTGAGGATGCCCGTGACTTTGATGATGCGGTATATTGCCAACCTAAAAAATCGGGCGGTTGGCGTCTGTGGGTTGCTATTGCTGATGTTAGTTATTATGTTCGTCATGGTAGCGCACTAGATGATGAAGCTATTTCTCGTGGTAATTCTGTTTATTTTCCTAGCCAAGTTATTCCAATGTTGCCCGAAAAACTTTCCAATGGTTTATGTTCTTTAAAACCTGATGTTGATCGCCTATGTATGGTGTGTGAAATGACGGTGAGTGCAGCAGGTAAACTTTCAGGAAGTAAATTTTATCCGGCAGTCATGCGTTCACATGCACGCTTTACCTACAGTAAAGTCGCTAAAATATTGGATGGTGATGAGGCGTTAAGCACAGAATATCAAGCGTTAGTACCTGATTTAAAAAACCTTAAGGATATGTATTTGTCGTTAAGTGATGCGCGTAATAAACGTGGTGCTATTGCTTTTGAAACCGAAGAATCATTATTTCTTTTTAATGATGAGAAAAAAATAGAAAGCGTTGTGCCACTTATCCGTAACGATGCTCATAAAATCATTGAAGAATGTATGATTTTAGCCAATGTTGCTACTGCTAAGTTTATTGAAAAACATCAAAAGCCGGGATTATTTCGTGTTCACGAAAAACCAACCGAAGATAAGTATAATAATTTTGTCAGTTATTTAACTGAATTAGGCATTACACTGCCTAAAAGAGAAGAGCCAGAGCCAAAGGATTATTGTGATATTTTAGCAAAAGTGGCAAATCGCCCTGATCGAGAGCTTATTCAAACGATGTTGTTGCGTTCAATGCGCCAAGCGGTTTATCAAAGTGATAGCCTCGGGCACTTTGGTTTAGCATTGCAATCATATAGTCATTTCACCTCACCCATTCGTCGCTATCCAGATCTTGTGGTACATAGGGTGATCAAAAGTATTCTTATGCAGCAGCTTAGCTCAGATGAAGCAGTGGCAGCGAATGCGGGTTTATATGATTATAAACTTGAAGAAGTGATTGAGTTAGGTGAGCATTGCTCGATGACAGAGCGCCGGGCTGATGAAGCGACTCGCGATGTTAGTGATTGGCTAAAGTGTGAATTTATGCAAGATCATGTCGGTGATAACTTTACTGGCGTTATCAGTACAGTGACTAATTTTGGTCTTTTTGTTCGCTTACAAGATTTACATATTGAAGGCTTAGTACATATCACTGCGCTTGGCCGTGATTATTATCATTATGATGATGTACGCATGTGCTTAAAAGGCGAAAATAGTGGTGTTAAATATAGCGTTGGTGATGTAGTTACAGTACAAGTTGCTGCCGTAAATTTAGACGAAAAGAAAATCGACCTTACTATGCAAACGACTGGTGATGATAATGGTGATAAATCAAATAAAAAGCCAAAGAAGTCATCAAGTAGTAAAACAGCTGCGCCTCAAAAAGAAAAGAGCAAAGTTAAAAAGCGCACGGAACGCAAAAAACGTCCTGGTAAAAACGCGCGTAAAAAAGAAAATAAATAAAAAATTAACAACAAGCTATAAATAGGTATGTCGTACGTTAGTGCGACAAAGGTAAATTAAACATGGCAAAAAATGAAGAATTAGTCTTTGGTATTCATGCAGTAAATGCTTTATTAGCAAGTGCACCTGAGCGCTTTATAGAAATATGGCTATTAAAAGGGCGTGAAGATGACCGTTTAATGCCTATTATTAATTTAGCGCGTAAATATGGTATTGCCGCGCAAATGGCGCAGCGTAAAGTACTTGATGAGAAAAGTTTAGGTGAGCAACACCAAGGCGTAGTAGCGCGAGTAAAGCCGGGCAAAGTGTTCAATGAAAATGATTTAGATGACATTATTAATAACGCTGAAAAAAATGATACACCACCATTTTTACTTATTTTAGATGGTGTAACCGATCCACATAACTTAGGCGCTTGTTTACGAAATGCCGATGCTGCAGGCGTACAAGCGATTATTGTGCCTAAGGATAATGCGGCTCGTTTAACAGCAACCGTGCGCAAAGTCGCGGTTGGCGCAGCAGAATTTGTGCCTTTAATTCAAGTAACTAATTTAGCGCGTACGATGAAACATATACAGCAAATGGGTGTATGGATTATTGGTACAGCAGGTGAAACTGATACCTGCCTTTATGACGTTCAGTTATCAGGGCCTTTGGCTTTGGTGATGGGAGCCGAAGGAAAGGGCATGCGTAGATTAACACGTGAAAATTGTGATCAATTGATAAAATTACCAATGGCGGGTAGCGTCTCCAGCTTGAATGTTTCAGTAGCCACAGGTATTTGCTTATTTGAAATAGTGAGACAACGCTTGAATTAAGTGAAAAAGATCGGTAAATAGTATTAATGAAACAAACTATTTACCAACACTTATTTATTTAGCTAGTTAAGTTATTGAACGTTATTCAAGGATGAACCCGCATGAAAAAACTCTTTATTATAATTGCTTTATTAAGCGCCACTATAATGGTATCACCGAAGTTTATTGGCGGTATTGTTGAAACAGAATACCAATCAGCATTACATAAGTTAAATGATAATCCCGCTATTACCATCAAATCAACTACCTTCAACCGAAATTGGTATAGTGGGAAAGTAGTAACTGAAATGACGGTGTTACTTCAACATGAAGACGTAGATGATCTTAATATTGTTATTGAAGATGATTTATCCTTTGGGCCGGTAATTTTTACTGATGAGGGAGTAAAATTTGCGTTAAGTTACTCAAAATCAAATATCAAGTTTACCGACCTTTTCATTGAAGAAGAAGTAGAGAGTTTTATTAAAAATAAAATTCACCTCTCGGCGTTATTAACCTTTTCTAAAGATATTATTACTCACATTACCATTGATGAAATAAGCAAAGAGGTTGACGGTAACAAGATTGTCTCAGCGAAAGGCGTTGGCAAATTTGTGTTAGAAAATGAACGTAGGCTTTATGGCGATTTTAATTGGGCGGGTTTATCGGCCACAACTACGGATGAAAGTTTTACCATTGAAGATATGAAATTTTCATTAGACCAAACACTTATTGTTGGAAGCTATTATCAGGGTAATGCTATTTCAACAGGTAGTTTCGATTTTTCTACATCTGCTATAAAAGCCAAGGATGCTACTGGTAATGAAGTGTTTTCGTTGAGTCACTTACTTATTAATGCCATGTCATCTATGAATAACGATTTAATGGAAATTAAGATGAATTACAGCGCAGATAAATTAGTATCGGCGGGGCAACAGTTAGAGCACGCTAATTTAGATGTTGTCCTTAATGGCTTAAATATTACCGTGATGCAGGAAATAAATGCTTTACTGACAGAGTTATCAGATGATGGTGAAGAAGTGTTTAGTTCAGCGAGCTTGAACAAATTATCAGCATTAACGGCTAAATTATTAGCGAATGACCCTGTTATTAAAATTGAAGATTTCAGCGTAGTAACACCCGAAGGAAAGATTGAATCGTCCATGCTAGTTAGTGTCGATGAAAAGCTGTTTGATACTGCAAATTTCATGTCAATTATGGCTGCAATTAATGCAACCGCCAATGGTAAAGCGCCGATGGCATTTTTTGCTAAATTAGGGCTGGCACCAATGGTTGAACATTATGTTGAACAAGGCTTCATCATACAAAAAGAAGATAAGATAAGTGTTAACGTTAATTATACGCAAGGCCAATTAAATATTAATGGTAATGCTATTCCATTATAATTTTTAGTCTTGGCAACCGCACTAACAAGCAACTATACCCAAGTGACTTCAAGATGCTCGTTTCAGGGCGGCTGAGCGATTCATGATCAAGGCGTGTATTTCATTAATGGTTGTTCCCTTAATTAATTACGCAACGATGAATATGATTTGCTCAGACGTCCCAGAATGGCTGGTTTAGAAACGCTTTATACATCGTTATTGATTTCGACAGTAGAATAACTATTGCCTTCAATCAATGCCTTGCCTAAAGACGTTTCTAATTCCAGCTGAATCCTGCATCTTGAGGTGGCTTGGGTATAAATAAACTCATTTCGTTTTATAGTTATAGTTACTTGCTTTTATCCCTTATTTCTTCTATTATACGCGTCCTTAATTCAGCCTGAACTTTTTGTTCCTTGCCTCAACTGGTGTTGGCTGAGCCAGATTATGAGGCTACAACCGTAAGGAGCTCGTAATGCGTCATTACGAAATCGTATTTATGGTTCACCCTGATCAGAGTGAACAAGTGACTGGTATGATCCAGCGCTACACAGACTTGATTAATGCTGCTGAAGGTAAGATCCACCGTCTTGAAGACTGGGGTCGCCGTCAATTAGCATATCCAATCAATAAATTACATAAAGCCCACTATGTTCTTATGAACATTGAAGCGCCACAGTCAATTATTGATGAACTTGAAACTTCTTTCCGTTATAACGATGTTATTATTCGTAATATGATCATGCGTACTAAAGACGCGGTAACTGAAGCATCGCCTATGGCTGTTACTAAAGATGACCGTCGTGACGATCGCCGCGAAGTTAAGAAAGATGTTGCTGCGCCAAAAGCTGCTGAAGTTTCTACAGAAGAAAAGTCAGAAGAAGCTGCTAGCGAATAGGTAATCTGTGACTTTTTTGCAAGATAGCTCGCAAGACTTTTTGCAAGAGAATTGCCTTATGTTGACAGGTAGTGTGGTGAAAACCCCAAAACAGTCAACTAGCCCAGCAGGTATTGTTCACAGTCAGTTTTCAATAGATCATAAGTCTATACAAAATGAAGCTGGTATGAACCGACATGCATTTGTCAGAATACAAGTTGTTGCTACAGGTGATTTATCACACTTAACTCGTGAATTAGTTGTTGGACAAAATGTAAAGGTGAGTGGTTTTATTAACCGCCACGAATCAAGAAACGGTAATCCGCTATTGGTTTTACATGCTCAACAAATAGAAATGATTAATTAGTGTTTTATTTCTCTTAAGGTCTAAACCTTAACGCGTAAATAAAACCAAATTCGGAGAAAATTATGTCTCGTTTTTTTAGACGTCGTAAGTTTTGTCGCTTCACAGCGGAAGGCGCAACATCTATTGATTATAAAGATGTTGCTACGTTAAAAAATTATATCACTGAAAGTGGTAAAATTGTTCCTAGCCGTATCACTGGTACTGCTGCTAAATATCAACGTCAATTAACTCGTGCGATTAAACGCGCTCGTTACTTGTCATTGTTACCATACACCGACTTACACAAGTAAGCTTAAAAGGGGTTTATTATGGAAGTAATTCTTCTAGACAAAATCGCCAAATTAGGCGGCCTTGGTGACAAGGTAACTGTTAAATCAGGTTATGCACGTAACTACTTATTACCACAAGGTAAAGCAGTTTTTGCATCAGACGCTAATGTTGAGCACTTTGAAGCACGTCGTGCTGACTTAGAAGCTAAACTAGCTGAAGTTCTAGCAACTGCAGAAGCTCGTGCTGCTAAACTTGTTGAATTGAGTGAAATTACTATCGCATCAAAATCTGGTGAAGAAGGTAAGTTATTCGGTTCTATTGGTACTCGTGATATTGCTGATGCAATCACCGCTGCTGGCGTTGAAGTTGTTAAAGCTGAAGTACGTTTACCATTAGGTGCAATCCGTGAAACAGGCGAATTCGAAATCGCTATTCACTTGCATCACGATGTTGATACTAGCATTAAAGTGATTGTTATTGCTGAAGCATAAACTATAGCTTTAAGTTACGAGTTACAAGTTTTAAAGAAAACCTGCTGATAGTGTGGTATTTCGTTACTTAAAACTTTCCTTTCTCGTAACGGTATTTAAAGAACACCGTATTCTCTTAGAGACTACGGTGTTTTTATTTGTTGCAAAGCTAATTCCAGCTAAATCCTGCATTTTGAGGTAACACGGGTATATACTTTTCGCTACTCGCTACTCGCTACTCGCTACTCGCTACTCGCTCTGGCATTGGCCAATCTTCTGCGTTGAGTATTCCACGTTCAATCATACCGCCAAGCCCCTGCATACCACCTGTATGTAATAAGACGATCCGCTCACCATTTCTGAAATAGCCTTGTTCGAGCAAATCAAGAAAAGCTAATATCATTTTTCCCGAATAAACAGGCTCAAACTCAACCCCTGTTACTTGGTTAAATTCAACGATACGTGCGATATCATTTGGGCTGAATTTAGCATAACCACCCCGGTGAAATTCGGTTAATAATTGCCAGTTATTATGTGTTTTTACTGCAGTAGGCAATAAATGCTTTATCTCATTTTCTAAATATTTGGCATTCTTTAATACGGCAATACCGAGTATTTTATGGGTTGCGTTATTTAATGCATCTCCGACAATAAGCCCGGCTATTGTACCACCACTGCCCACCGGCGTTATTAAGGTATCAAACTCAGTTTGTGTAGTTAGTTCAGTGATTATTTCGCTAACACCCGTAATAGCGAGTTTGTTAGTTCCACCTTCAGGTACGATAAAATAATGAGGGAATTGTTGTTGTAATTCTTTTAGGTAGTCGTTGTCATGACGGCGACGATAAGTTTTACGATCAACAAAGTGAAGTTTCATACCCCAATGTTTTGCCCAAGATAAGGTGAAATTATCAGCGTACGCTACTTCGCCACGAATAATGCCAACACAAGGAATGTTTTGCTCACAACAAGCAAATGCTAACGCATGGATATGGTTTGAATAGCAGCCACCAAAACTAAGTACACCATTGAACTTTTGTGCTTGCTTTACATGTTGCAAATTGAATTTAAGTTTACGCCATTTATTACCTGAAATTATCGTGTGAATAATATCGTCACGCTTTATTTCAACTTGCACCTTGTGCTTGTTAAATAAAGGATGAAATAATGGTTGTAACTCAGATAAAATGGTCATCTTGATAAATCATATAGTAAAGAGAAAAGTGCAATAAAAAGCTAAAAAGTCGTCAATAATACTTGCAGCAGCACTCTAATAAAGGATATTGTTAGCTGTACTTATTTTAAGTCTTTCATTTTAATAATAATATAGCACAAAAATAAATGTCATTATTCACATCAATAAATAATATTTTTTCAAAAAAGCAATCAGATCAATTAGTTGGTATATCTATACAACAAGAGTCTATTACTTTATGTTCACTGCCTTCTTTAGTTGCAACAACACCGGATGAGAGTACCCCTGCCTCAGGCACCATATTTAAACATAAAAAAGTGAATCAGTTAGGTTTTTCACAGGCAATTACAGATCTGCAAACTGAACTTGCTTTTACGGGTAAGTGCCATATCGTGCTTAGCGCTGAACAGTCACAAATTGTACAAGTTGATAAACCTAATGTTCCCTCGGCTGAAATTAATGCGGCATTAAAGTGGCAAGTCAAAGATTTAGTGAATATTTCGCCTGATAACATGGTGTTAGATTATTTTGATGGTCCATTATTAGCTGGTGGTAAAGAAAAAATTAATGTAGTTTGTGCGCCCATCAATGAGCTTAAACAAATTGTAGCCGTGACAAATACAGAGGGTGCTGAAGTCGCTAGTATTACTACGGTAGAATTTGCATTTGCTAATTTGTTAGCAACTCAAAGTGATGCTTGTTTGCTAGTTTGTCAGCAACCTAATGAAGAAATTGTATTGTTAATTGTTAAGCAGGGTAAATTATATTTTCATCGTCGTTTACGTGGCTTTAAGCAAATAGCGAATAAAACTGAAGATGAATTAGCAATGACAGTCATTGATAATTTAGCATTAGAAGTTCAACGTTCATCTGACTTCTTTGAACGTCAATTAAAACAAGCGCCTATTAAAAAAATTAAAGTGCTATTACCTATGGAGAACGAAGGCTTCTTAGCACGTAAATTAGCTGAAAACTCTCATACTCCTGTTACGTTGTTGGCTTTACCTGAACCGTATCAGCAACACAGAGGCCATGCTGCTGCTATCGGTGCAACTATGTATGATGCTAAAATTGCCGAGCAAGCTCAGGAGACAATGAATGTCAGCTAACCCTAATGTAAGAGCTGCTAATAAATACAGTATAAATTTACTACAACCTGAGCTTTTTCCTGAACCAGTATTATTAACATTACCTAGAGTTGTTTTACTTTGGGTTGCCGCTTTTACTTTGATGTTAGGCTGGGGAATAGTCACTGACTTTCAGCACCAATCTCTACAAGAAAAACTCAATGTTTTGCAAAAAGAAAAAGTAAAACAAGATAAATTATTTGCAAGTTTAACCACGCAACTAACATCGCGAAAAGTTGATGGTAAGTTAGCCGATAAATTGGCGACTATTAAATTGTTAATGAGCAATAAAAAAGCGTTACATGAAAAATTAACAAACCCGAATAAAACGTATGTAGCTGGGTTTGCTACCGCAATGAATGAATTAGCGCAATTGCACCATCAAGATATTCGTTTACAAACGATTAATATAAATAATGATAACATGACTTTTTCTGGATTAGCATTGACGCCAGAGGCTGTGCCTGCATGGTTAGCAGGGTTTGAAAATTCTTTGTTGTTATCAGGCAAGTCATTTTCTCACTTTAAACTGTCGGAAAACGAACAGCACATTACCGAGTTTATGGTTAGTTCTAAAGTTCAAGAGGTGTCATTACGATGAATCAACAATGGCAAGAGCGCAGTGAAAACTTCTTAAAACTGACTATTCGAGAGCAGTATTTAATATTACTGACCGGTTTAGTCGCCGTATTTTTTATTATATTTTACTTCTTTATTGATGATAAAATGGCTAGCAATACTAGCGCGAGTAAAAAAATAGTACAGCTTAGTTCAAGTAACCAGTCATTAAAAATATCAATGCTTGAGTTGCAAGCCGCTTTACAGCGCGATCCTAATGAAGATACTAGAAATAAAATCATTCAGTATGAAGCCAAGCTAGCTAAAATTGATACTAAATTATTGACGTTAACCAGTGATTTAATGAGCCCAATTCAAATGCGTTATGCATTATTAGATTTATTAAAACTTGAAAAAGGGGTGTCGTTATTGTCTTTTGAATTACTCGGCGCGAAACCCTTATTGTCTAACCCTGCACCTAACTCAGAGCTTGATTCAACATCAAAGACTAGCGCAGCCTCAATTGATTCAAATGATAACTCTGTAGGTGTAAACTTATATCGTCATGGCATTAAAATTAAACTCTCTGGCCGTTATTTTGATTTGCGTGATTATTTAACGCAGCTTGAAAAACTGCCATGGAAATTTTTCTGGCAAGACTTCAACTTTAAATTAACTGAATATCCTAACAGTGAGCTAGAAATTGAAATGTATAGCTTAGGTACTAATAAGGAGTTCGTTGGTGTTTAAATTTACTACTTATTTTATATTGGTTTGTGGCTTTGCTTGTTCGATAACTCAAGTGCTAGCAGACACCGATCCCACGAGTCCTTTTGGCCATAGTGCAACATCATCGGTTACACCCAATGGTAAAAAATTGGTTTTAGAGTCCATTATTCATGGCGATGGTGTTCATACTGTGGTGATTAATGGCAAAGTATTAAAAACGTTTGACCACATAGGTGAATATCAGTTAACCGCTGTTAATGATCAAAGTGTGATCTTACGCAGTAAAACACAACGTCTTAAATTAAAAATATTTAAGAGTAATGTGGTAAAAATTAAAGCTTACTAGCGAGAAAATACTCGCAAAGAATCCTTAAATTCAAGTAGAATAAAAAGTTGAATTATGAAACAGTCAAAAATAAAAATAGCGCTATCTACTCTGTTGTTAACCCTTGTCGGGTGTCAAACCACGCCGGATCAGCCTGCAGATATGAAAGCAGGTTTAGAGCAAGCAATTAGCGAAACAAAGGTGTTAAATAGCCCTAAGCCATTAACACAAGTTCCAAACTCCGTACAAAAAGAGTTAATGCAACAAAATATGGCACAAGCGAAACAAGGTTTGCTGTCAGAAAAAAGACTGGAAATTTCAGCAACCTCAGTAGCAGCGAAAGACTTTTTCACTGCCATAGTTGAAGGTTCCGCTTATAGTATCGCTATTCATCCGGATGTTAGTGGTAGCATTACTTTGAGTTTAACTGATGTAACGTTAACTGAGGTTTTAGCGGTTATAGAAGATATTTATGGTTTTGATATCCGCCGCAATGGCAATGTTATTCAAGTTTATCCAGCCGGTATTCGCACTGAAACTATTGCACTTAATTACCTGTTTTTAAAAAGGTTTGGTACCTCTAGCACCACTATTAACTCAGGTGGTGTGTCAGAAAATGACCCAAATAGTAATAACAACAACAGTAATAATAGTGGTAACAACGGTAGTAGTGGTAATAACCAAAACAACCAAAACAACCAAAACGGCCAAAGCAGTAATAGCGGTATTAATATTTATACTGAAAATGAATCTAACTTCTGGACTGAACTAAAAGAAACATTAACAGCTTTTGTGGGAACTGCCGACGGACGTTCAGTGATTGTTTCACCACATGCAGGTCTAGTAACAGTACGTGGTTTACCTACAGAAATTTCGGCAGTTAAAAAATTCATCAGTGATACCGAAACGCATTTACACCGCCAAGTTATTATTGAAGCTAAAATAATGGAAGTAACCTTAAACGATGAATACCAACAAGGTGTTCATTGGAATGAAGTACTCGGTAGTTTAGGGAATACTGATTTTAACTTTAGTACCAGTGGAAATATTGCGGGTAATTCTATTGCAGGTAGTATTGGTGGGGCTACTTCAATTAGTTTTTCTGGTCCTGATTTTAGTGGTGTGATTGATTTGCTGCAAACCCAAGGTAATGTTCAAGTATTATCAAGCCCAAGAATTACAGCTACCAATAACCAAAAAGCAGTTATTAAAGTGGGTGAAGATGAGTACTTTGTTACTGATGTTTCTAGTACCACCACTACAGGTACATCAACGACTACCACACCGGAGGTTGAATTGACGCCTTTTTTTTCAGGCATTGCTTTAGATGTTACGCCGCAAATTGACCAAGATGGAACGGTTATTTTGCACGTTCACCCTTCCGTTACCCTAACAGGTGAACAAAGCAAAGTGATTCAGCTTGGTGATCAAGAATTGGTACTGCCATTAGCGCAAAGTCGAGTGAGAGAATCAGATACTATTATTCGTGCTAAATCAGGTGAAATAGTTGTTATTGGTGGTTTAATTGAAACGTATCAAGTAGATCAAGAATCTAAAACCCCTTTACTCGGTGATATTCCGTTTCTTGGTGGTTTATTTAAAAGCGTGAGTGAGGTTACGCAAAAGCGTGAATTGGTCATTTTACTTAAACCTATTGTTATTGGTCAAGATACGTGGAAAACACAACTTCAAGATGCCCGTTCTTTATTGCAAAAGTGGTTTCCTGAAGAAGATGAACCTGCAGATGCTCAATAGCAAAATTTGTAATTTATGTACTTGTACCACTTTGGTTTAACAGAGCTACCTTTTACACTAACACCAAATACTAGCTTTTTTTTAGCGCTTGAGCCTCATAATGAGGCACTTGCGGTATTAATGACGGCGTTAAAAACAGGGGAAGGCTTCATCAAGGTGATTGGTGAAGTGGGTACAGGAAAAACATTATTGTGTCGAAAATTATTGAATGAAATTCCCAAGCATTTTGTCACCGCCTATATTCCTAATCCTTATTTAAATCCAGATGAATTACGACGAGCAGTGGCGATTGAATTAGGCGTTAAACAAGCCCAACGTATGTCAGTACAATTGTTAACGCAGCGGATTCAAAATAGATTATTAGAATTACATGCTAAAGGTCATTCTGTTGTTTTAATACTTGATGAAGCCCAGGCATTGCCAGAACAGAGTTTAGAAGCATTACGGCTATTTACAAATTTAGAAACGGAAACACGTAAGTTACTGCAAGTGGTATTGTTTGCTCAACCAGAGTTAGATCAACGCTTAGCACAAACTGATTTTAGACAGCTTCGCCAACGGATCACGTTTTCTTATCAATTACGGGCAATGAAAGCAGAAGAAGTTCAGCAATATATACAACATAGGCTGCAAGTTGCTGGCTATAAAGGTGCTGCATTATTTTCAGCTAGCTTGTGTAAAAAAATCACTAAAGCAAGCCAAGGTATACCGCGTTTAGTCAACATTTTATGCCATAAAATGTTGATGTTAAGTTATGGGCAGGGTAATTATCAAATGACTAGAAAACAGTTGGCAGCAGCAATAAGAGACACCGAAAGCATTAACCCAAGTGCCGATAGCTTTGGCCGTATTAACGGGAAAAGTGTTTTTTTAGTTGCCGCATTTAGTGCGTTGTTATTAATGCTGGGATATGTTGCTTATTCTCACTATTTATCAGGAGTATCATAGTGAGTGTTATTAATCAGATGCTTAAAGATTTAGAGCAGCGTACGCCTGAGCAAGGGCAAGTTGCTATGCCAGTAGTTATCAGCCATAAACCATCAACGATAAAAATTGTTTTAATCAGTTTAGCGGTGTTAGTTAGTTTTAATTTACTTGGATTTTATATCTGGAATTTACAGGAACAAATATCGTCTAGCGAGTTGAAAATTAAGGAACAAGTACAAAGTCCAGTAGCCAATGTAAGTCGGGAATTACCTCGACAATTGGATGAAACGTTAACTCCTGACCGACAAACGCTTGACCGACAAGAGCCAATACCAGAAAAACTTTCGCTGCCAGAAGCGAAAGCAGAACTAGCTATAGAGTTGCCTCAACAACCAATAGTTAAAGAAAAAGTTAACTTACCAGAGCCAGTATCAAAAAATATTGTTGCGATCAGACAGCAAGTTCAACCTGTGCCTATCAAGCCTAAACCTATTAGTCCTGCACAAGTGAATCCTATACAAGTTAAAACGCCAACTGAAAGCAAAATGTCAGTGTCTCGACGTCAATTAACGTCAAAAGAATTAGTAGCACAAAAATTAGTTAGAGCAGAGAAATCGATAAAAATTAATGATATAACAAAAGCAGAACAGTTATTTGAAGAGGTGTTGATTATTGACCCAAACTATAAACAAGCACGTAAAAAGCTTGCCGCTTTATGGTTTGGTAGAAAGTCGTATCAACAAGCAACAAATTTACTGTCTCAAGGTATTTCGTTAGACAGAAATGACGCAGAATTACGACAGTTAAAGGCGAGAATTCATCTTCAACAAGGGCAACACAAAGCTGCTTACGACACCTTAAAAGTATTACCTACGCTTAAACAGCAAGAATATCAGGTTATGTTGGCTAACGTTTCTCAACAAATTGAGCAATATAAAAGTGCTATCCAAGCGTATAAAATTTTAATCGACATGCAAGCATATAGTGGCCGTTGGCACCTAGGCTTAGCGATTGTTTATGACAAAAATAGTCAGTTTTCTTTGGCGGTAACTGAATATGCGCTTGCCTTAACAAAGTCTGATTTATCGATTGCTTCAGCAGAATTTGCTCAGCAACGCATGCAAGCTCTAGGAGAATAAATAACATGGCAGCCCCCAAATTAAAAATGCGCTTGGGTGACCTATTGGTTCACGAGCACATCATTACCAACGAACAATTGATGCAGGCATTAAATAGCCAAAAAGCTAGCGGACGAAAACTAGGTGATACGCTTATTGAATTAAGCTATTTATCCGAACGACAATTATTAGAGTTTTTAGCACAGCAATTAGACTTACCCTTTTTAGATATAAGCCAACGACGTATTGCTTCTGATTTAGCTAGTTTGCTACCAGAAGTTCATGCTAGACGCCTAAGAGCGCTGATAATAGAAGACCGAGGTGATTCTGTCTTAATAGGCATGAGCGATCCAGCGGATTTAAATGCGATTGATCAGCTAGAGCATATGCTTGCGCCAAAAAGTTTAGCACTCGCTGTAGTGATGGACTCTCAAATGTTTGATGCTTTTGATAGTCTTTATCGTCGTACTGCTGATATTGAGTCTTTTGCTAGTCAGCTAGAAGAAGAGTATGAGAAGTCGTCTAGCTTTGATTTATCTACCTCCTTTATTGATGAGACAGGTGATGCCACTGTAGGTAAACTACTGCAATCGGTGTTTGAAGATGCGGTACAAATGCGCGCTTCTGATATTCATATTGAACCAGATGAAAACCAGCTACGCATTCGTCAACGTATTGATGGAGTTTTGCAGGAAAATATTCTTAAAGAAAATAAAATTGCCTCTGCTATGGTGCTGCGTTTAAAGCTAATGGCAGGCTTAGATATTTCTGAAAAACGTATTCCACAAGATGGCCGCTTTCATATGAAAATTGCTGGGCATGAGATTGATGTACGTATGTCGACTATGCCAGTACAGCATGGTGAGTCGGTTGTTATGCGATTATTAGATCAATCCGCTGGTTTGTTATCATTAGATCAAACGGGTATGCCAGATGATTTAGTTAAACGCGTTCGTCATCAAATTACTCGCCCTCACGGTATGGTGTTGGTTACTGGGCCTACGGGTAGTGGTAAAACCACCACGTTATATGCTGCTTTAAGTGAATTAAATGAAGCTAGTAAAAAAATCATTACCGTTGAAGACCCTGTAGAATATCGCTTGCCGCGCATAAATCAGGTGCAGGTAAACCCTAAAATAGGCTTAACCTTTTCCACCGTATTACGTACAGCATTACGTCAAGATCCTGATATTATGATGGTAGGTGAAATGCGCGACCAAGAAACTGTCGAAATTGGTTTACGAGGCGCATTAACCGGGCATTTAGTCTTATCAACATTACATACTAATGATGCGATTGCCAGTGCGCTACGTTTGATTGATATGGGCGCTGCGGGATTTTTAGTCGGCAGCTCATTACGGGCAATTATTGCTCAGCGTTTGGTGCGTCGTGTTTGTGAACATTGTGTGGAAGAGCATAAACCCGATCCACAAGAATTAATGTGGTTAACAAATTTAGCGGGAGAGCGCGTCAACACTACAAAATTTGTTCATGGCAAAGGCTGCCAAAGTTGCCAATACACTGGCTATAAAGGGCGAATTGGTGTTTTCGAATTATTAGAAATGAACGAGCCCATGATGGCAGCACTTAAGCGTGATGATGCCCAAGAATTTACCGAATTATCAAAAGCTAACCCAAGCTTTATGCCACTAGCATTAGCTGCGTTTGATTATGCAACACAAGGCGTAACAACAGTGGAAGAAGTGTTACGTTTAGTTGAAACGGTAGATGTGAGCTAGATCACAATAAAGAGTAATTTATGGCATCATTTAAATATACAGGTCGTAATATTAGCGGCAGCCAAGTGAAAGGGATCATGGAAGCTGGAAATGCTTCTGCTGTGGCTGAGCAGCTGTTACGTAAAAGTATTACCCCTATTTCAATTTCTGAGGCTACAGAAAAGAAAAGTGACAGTTTTGCCAGTAAAGATGTGGGTGAAATCTTTGGCTTTAGTCGGGTATCGTTAGATGAACTAATTATTTTTTCTCGACAAATGTACGCCTTAATGCGCTCTGGTGTTCCTATTTTACGTGCAATAAATGGCATGGAAGAAGCGAGTAATTCAGCCCCCCTTAAAAAAGCGTTGCATGAGATTGCTAGCCAATTACAGGGTGGGTATACCCTTTCGTCAGCATTAAATCAACATCCAGAAATTTTTGGTTCTTTATTTGTATCATTAATTCATGTAGGTGAAAATACCGGTCAACTTGAAGAATCATTTTTAAAGCTGACAACGTATTTAGAGCGCGAACAAGCAACTAGAAAGCGTATTAAAACGGCATTACGTTATCCTACTATGGTGTTAATTGCTTTAGGTGCTGCACTTGTTATTTTGAATATATTTGTTATTCCTACTTTTGCTAATATGTTTGCTAAATTGGGCGCAGATTTACCCTTAGCGACTAAATTTTTAATCAACAGTTCCGAGCTCTTTTTAAATTATTGGCCTTACATGTTAATTGCTGGTGTAGTCGCTTATTTTGCTTTGCGCAAATCACTTAAAACAGATAAAGGCCGTTATCAGTGGGATAAACGAAAAATAAAACTGCCAGTCATTGGGAGTATAATTGAGCGTTCTATTTTGGCTAGATTTTCCCATAGTTTTGGTATCATTTTAAAGTCGGGTATTCCAATGACAACAGGTTTAACCCTTGTGGCTGACGCAGTTGATAACAGTTTCATGAAAGAAAAAATTATTGCTATGCGTCAAGCGATTGAAAGTGGCGAAAGTTTGTTGCGTGCGGCGATTGCCAGTACCTTATTTACACCACTGGTATTGCAAATGATTGCCGTAGGTGAAGAAACCGGTCGGGTAGACGAGTTACTAAAAGAAGTCGGTGATTACTATGAACGAGAAGTCGATTACGATTTAAGTACATTAACCGCTAGAATAGAGCCAATACTTTTGGTTGGTGTTGCGGCTATGGTATTGGTACTCGCGTTAGGTATATTCACACCGATGTGGGATATGGCATCAGCGATGCAAGGTAAATAATACAAATGACCGTTAATGTAATGATGTTGCTATCTCTAATAAGTAGAATTATTCACATCAACATGGTGGGATATGGCATCAGCGATGCAGGGTAAGTAATGTTTGCGAGCAAGAGAAGTTTCGGGTTACGAGAGACCACGCGGTCTGCCGTTTTTTGCTGCTCGCTACTATTAACTCGAGGCTAGCATGCATGCGAGACTTTAATTAAATGGCAACAAATAGCGAAAAAAAAGAAAAGTCACTTGCCGAGTTTCTCGTTATCATTGCGCTTGTTGGGGTGATGATGGCTGTTTTTATTAACTACTTTATTAAAAGTGAAGCCCAATTTACACATGCTGGATTTACCACGTTAGCGCAAAGTTTTAACACTAAAGTGAGTACCGTTCATGCGCAATGGTTAATGGATAAGCAGCCAAATACTGTACTACTTGCTTCTTTCAATAATAAAGATAAGCAAGTAGTATCGGTTAATAATACAGGTTGGGTAGATGTTAAACACAAACAATTGGCATGTGAAGCTATTTGGCAGTTGATAATGGAAACGCCAATGAGTTTAATGAAGTTTTCTATTATCGCAATAGAGGTTCACGATAATACTAATGAACAACATATTCAGTCAAAAGGACAGTGCCGATATGTGCTACTAGACGGTAGTTACTTTCAATATAACCGTGCTAACGGTAAGGTGAGCAAAGTAACTAAGTAACTAAGTAACTAAGTAACTAAATTAAATTGAAAGTTTTTAGTGAAAAATCACTCTGAAATGTAATTAATGTTGTTAAATAAGTGACTTAGTAAATAAATCACTGTTACAATAAATCAAGTTAAAAGAATATGAGGCTGGTATGAATAATCGAACCCAAATGAATAGATCAATAATAAAGCAAGCCGCAGGTTTTACTTTAATTGAGTTAGTTATCGTTGTGGTTATATTAGGATTTTTAGCGGTTACTGCAATTCCTAAATTTTTAGATTTAACCGAACAAGCTAAGCAAGCAAATATTGAAGGCATGGCGGGTGGTTTTGCTACCGGCGTTTCATTAGCTAGAGCACAATGGGAAGCTGAAGCGCGTCCAACTGAAAATGGCGTAAATCGTGTTGACTATGATGGAGTAGAGTTATTCTTAACCACTCCAGGTGATGATAACACCATTAGACCTGGCTATCCGACCGGTATAAATTCAGATAAACCTACAGGTGCTGATATGGATACCACTGATTGTATAGAAGTTTGGCAGGGTATATTAGCACAGCCACCTACAATTACTGATGATATCGATGTGTTAAATGACGATGGTAGTATTAATTACTTTGTTATTGTGAACACTAATCTTTGTGGATATTTTTTGAGAGAAACATTAGTACAAGGTGATAATGGTGTTTTCACCGCGCCAACTGATGATACGGTAGGTAATAATTTTTTCTACAACAATGCTAATAGCTCTGTAGTGGTAAATATTAATAAAAATTAATCGTTAAGTAATAATTAACTAACGGTTAAGTAACAGATAAGTAAAATTTAAATTAATAAAAAAGGAAAGCAACAATGCGTTTTAGTGCATTCAGAAACACTCAGTCAGTAAACAAGCAGCAAGGTTTTACCTTAATTGAGTTAGTGGTAGTTATCGTGATTTTAGGTATTTTAGCGGTAACAGCTGCACCTAAGTTTATTGATTTAACGTCTGATGCTAAGGCTTCTGTTGTTGAAGCAGTTAGAGGATCAATTAATTCAGCGGCTGATATGGCCCATGCTAAAGCGCTTGTTGCAGGAGAAACAGCAAGCACAGGTGCTGTGAGTGTTGCAGGCTCATCAATTGGTTTAGTATATGGCTGGCCAGATGAAGACTCTATCGCAAGTTTATTAGTGTTAGAGGATATGACGGAAGTCAGTGGTAGTGCTGGTACATTTGAGCATGTTGATGCTGTAGATGGGACCAAATGTCGTGCTATATATGATGCTTCAGGTGTCACTAACGCGGAAACAAGACCTAGTATTACTAGTATTACTAGTGATCCTAGTGGTAATGCATGTTAGTTTAGTTAAAGTAGTATGTATTCAAAAAACCGAGCTTGTCTCGGTTTTTTAATTTTACATTAAGCTATTACAGTTGAGGTCGTAATGCCTCGGATAATTGAAAACATTGCTTTTGTTGCGTAATAGGGCAAATAAAACTCAAACTAACCGCACATAACTGTAAATTAAGCGATTCATTATTATCAGCGATGCCGTGTAGCCTATCACCCACTACAGGCAAACCAATACTGGCAGCGTGAACTCGAATTTGATGTTTCCTGCCGCTATCAATTTTCACTTCAATAAGTGATTGATCTTTAGTTTCATCATAAGTTAAACAGCGAAAAGTACTACGAGCACTTTTACCATCCACCTCAGTGGTAATCACTTGTGGCTGTTCATTTATGCTGTGATTGCCATGAACAATTATTTGGTAATATTTATCAAGAGAGTTGTCATTAGTCGTACGATTTTCAAACATTGAAGACAAGGCTTGTGCGGCTTTTTTACTGTGGGCAATGAGTATTAACCCTGTGGCCGCTTTGTCTAAACGATGGACAATAAAAACAGCCCGTTCAGACGTAAAATACTGCTGTGCAAAGCGAGCAATAGTGCAATGGTCACTCCATTTAGAGCCTTGAGAAAGCATACCGAAGGGTTTATACCAAACACTATAATCAGACTCGTCGCTAATCAAAGTAGCCTCTGCAACCTCACTAGCTAGCACCGTTTCGTTATAATAAAAGTGCAACTCATCACCCTGTTGCATCGGTTTTTTAAGGCGGCGTAGCCTTTGGGTATGTTTACCACGGGTTAGCCATAATGCACCTTTACTAATCGCTTGCTTAAGTTGAGCCTTACTTAGTGTATTGTCTGTTTTTGCAAGGCTATCGAAAAGTGCGGTTAACGCGGTGATAGCTTCAACATCAATACTGTTATTAGTAATGTTATCAAGTTTTATATGATGCTCAAAAATAAGGGTCATAAACGGCAGAAAAAGAAATAAAATCAATATTGATGAGCTTAACACTTTTACCCATTAAGCGTTATCAGGTAACATGAATTTTAATAAGTTCCTTTCTTAAAAGTAAACATGAAGAGTAACCGATGGACCGTGATTTAACCCTTTTTCCAAACGATAATATTGGCGATGCCTTATGGCAAATGCAACAAGCTGGCGATGATCTAGAAAAAGCCAGAGAAGTAGAATTTTCAGTATTGTTTCCTTCACAAGTGCTAGCATTACAGTTTGGTCAGCTACTGTTAGAGAATAATCAAAAGCTTTCTTTTACACCATTTCATGACAATGAAGCACTGCTATGGGAAATTACCGCTTACCCAGAAATGTCGCTGAATTACGACAATATTAGTGCCTATCAAGAATTACTCGAAACAACTAGCGTGCCGTTACAGGGTAAGTTTGATGGTTTTTACTGTTTGTAACTTCAGCTATACGGCTATCATAAAAGTAAAGATTTAGGAAAAACATGATTAATATTAAGCAGTTTGCTGAATTACAAAAAAAAAGTAAAAACTCCTTTGCTAGCCAAAGACAGTTAATGAAGAAAGTAATGGCAGGACAAACTGTGCTTTGTTCTACCTGTCAGCAACCGCTTTTTTTAATAACACCTCAACACAGTGCCACTGCAAGCAGTGATAATTCAGGGATACGTTGTAAGAAAGGATGTACTGATATTCAGCTAGAATTTGTTTGAGTAGTTGATGGGGTAATAAATACATTAACTGATAAATGTTTGCCAACTATTTTCTTATGATTGCTTAGTCGTGCAAAGATCAATATAGCAACTATCAAAAAGGAAAATACGTAAGTTTGGTTCGGTATTTCTTCTCTGTATAGTTAAAGGACTGCATACCATTATGTAAAATGTTGTACACTCGCCTTCACTAAATAATAACTGAAGAAAACTACGGATTCCCTATGAAAAAACTGATTGTGTTGCTAACTATTTCAACATTGAGTACTTCTGTACTGGCAGAAGAAAAAAGCTGGCTTGATAGCCTGAAAAACTTAGTTGGCTTAGGCGAAGCTAAGGAACAAAGCGTGGATGTTGAAGCTAAGCAGCAAAACGTTGACGCAGAAACTTTAGCGATGCCAAGTACAGATGGTTTAGTTGATATGTTAACTAGCGCATTAAAGATTAACACTGACCAAGCATCGGCTGGTATGGGAGCTATTTTAAACTATGTTAAAAATAACGTTTCAACGGAACAGTTTAGTCAGCTTGCCAAGTTAATTCCTGAAGTTGATGAGTTAGTTAGTCAAATGCCAGATATTAGTAAACTTAGTTCAGACTCTAGTGAAAGCATGGGAGGATTACTTGATAAAGCATCAGAATACAGTGACTCATTAAAGTCTATGAATGATGTAAAAAAACAATTTGAAGCGTTAGGTTTGAAGCCAGAAATGATTAATAACTTTATTTCTAGTGCTCAAAGCTACTTAGACACCGAACAAGGGCAACAAGCAAAACAAATGTTAACTGATGTTTTAGGAAAACTATTAGGTTAATTAGTTGCTCAGTCGCAGATCACAAAAAAGTCGCTATATCGTTTAGCGGCTTTTTTACTTGAGCATGCGAAGGTATGGTTGCATCATCTGCTGGGTAGCCAGCAATTAATAGCATGTAAGCACGTTCGTTATCACCCCTATTACACACTTTATTTAAAAACGACATCGGCTTTGGTGTGTGCGTTAAGGTTGCTAAACCTGCGTTATGCAAGGCGTTGATTAAAAATCCTGTCGCTATACCAACCGATTCATGCACATAGTAATTGGTGTTTTTATCTTCTTCACTTATACCGCCTTTTTTCTGACTAAAAATAGCAATTAGCCATGGCGCATGCTCTAGGTACGGTTTGTTTGCATCTGTACCTAACTCTTTTAAGGCATCAAGCCACTCTTTTCCTGCACGCCCTTCATAAAAACCACGTTCATGATGTTCAGCTTGCTCTCTAATTTGTTTTTTTATATCAGCCGAACTTACGGCAACAAAATGCCAAGGTTGATGATTAGCACCACTTGGTGCTGTTCCTGCAGCTTTTAGGCAATTTTCAATAACGGCTTTGTCTACGGCTTTATTACTAAAGCTGCGAATGGAATGACGACGTTTTATTTCTTGATAAAATTGCGCTGAGCGCTCAAGCATTTCTGCTGGCGGGTATTCAATATAGCCAGTTAATGGTGAGCAGTCATGATCTTTCATAATTCTTTATTCGTATTACTATTAAAGTGGAATCACTTTAACAGAATTTATCTTTGTTTTAAAAGCAATAAAAAACCGACAATTTCCAAAGAGAAAGTTGTCGGTTTGAATTTATGATTACCTTGAAGGTAGTTGCTCTTAATTCAAGAAAGAAAGACGGAGTTGACGCTAGTCAATGAGTATTTCTGACGAAGAAGTAAGGGCTACTAGCAAAAAGGTTAGCCGATAAATTTACGCGCGTTACGGAACATGCGCACCCAAGGTGAATCTTCACCCCAACTATCAGGGTGCCATGAGTTAGCAACTGTGCGAAATACACGTTCAGGATGCGGCATCATAATGGTAACACGGCCATCAGTGGTCGTTAACGAAGTTATTCCGTCAACTGAGCCATTTGGATTAGCCGGGTAGGTTTCAGTAACATCGCCATAGTTGTTAACATAGCGCATTGATACCGTACCAGAATTATTGGCAGCATCAATGGCTTCATCACCACTAAATTCGGTGCGTCCTTCACCGTGAGAAACCGCTATTGGCATTACTGAGCCAGCCATGCCTTTAAATAATACTGAAGGGCTTTCTTGAATTTCAACTAATGAAAAACGTGCTTCAAAGCGCTCTGATTTATTTTGTACAAAGCGTGGCCATGCATCACTTCCTGGAATGATCTCTTTTAGGTTAGACATCATCTGACAGCCATTACATATGCCTAATGAAAAGGTATCTTCACGTTCAAAGAAAGCTTTAAACATGGCTTTAGCATTAGGATTGAATAAAATTGACTTCGCCCACCCCTCACCAGCACCTAAAACATCACCGTATGAAAAACCACCACAAGCAACTAAGCCGTTAAAATCAGCTAAATCAGTACGGCCAGCTAATATGTCTGACATGTGTACATCAATGGCAACAAAACCAGCGCGATCAAATGCCGCTGCCATTTCAACATGAGAGTTAACACCCTGCTCACGTAAAATAGCAATACTCGGGTTAGTCCCGTTTTGTGCATCTTTAGCAATTAAATCAGCAACAATATCTTCGTTAATATCAAAACTTAAATCGGCCTGTAAACCTGGGTCTTCAGTGTCAAACTTCACATCATGTTCTTCTTGCGCACAGGCTGGGTTGTCACGCAATGATTGCATTTTATAGGTGGTTTGTGCCCAGGTAGTACGGTAATAAGTACGAGAGTTTTCTAGAATAATGGTTTCATCACGAGTAAAGCGAATAGTGTCTTCATTGTTGATACGACCAAGGTCAGTGCAGCAATCTTCAATACCGTGTTCAGCTAGCACCGCGTGAATAGCATCAACATCGCTTTCACTAATTTGTATTACCGCGCCTAGCTCTTCATTGAATAATACTGAAACGTTATCACCGCTAAGTTTACTGATATCAATATCAATACCGGTGCGACCCGCAAATGCCATCTCACAAACGGTAGTGAATAAACCACCATCTGAAATATCGTGATAAGCAATAAGCTTTTCATCACGAACTAACGCTTGCATCGCATTGAAGAAACCTTTCAACGTTTCAGGGCTATCAACATCGGGTGTTTCATTGCCAAGTTGTTTATAAACTTGCGCTAAACATGAGCCACCTAAACGGTTTTGTCCTTTTGATAAATCAATGGCCACTAATAACGTTTCACCTTGATCGGTTCTTAATTCAGGGGTAACCGTTTTGCGGATATCTTCAACAACACCAAAAGCGGTGATAATTAATGACATAGGTGAGGTGACGCTTTTATCTTCACCCTTATCTTGCCATTTAGTCTTCATTGACATTGAGTCTTTACCTACTGGAATAGTTAAACCCAATGCCGGGCATAATTCTTCGCCAATGGCTTTAACGGCTTCGTAAAGGCCTGCATCTTCACCAGGGTGACCAGCAGGAGACATCCAGTTAGCTGAAAGCTTAATACGGTTTAACCTATCACCGTCAGAACCAGCAATATCAGTACCAGCAATGTTCATTAATGATTCAGCTACCGCTAAACGCGCTGACGCGCCAAAGTTTAGTAGGGCAACAGGCGTACGTTCACCTAATGACATTGCCTCACCGTGATAAGAGTCAAGAGCAGACGCGGTAACACCACAATCTGCTACAGGTACTTGCCAAGGGCCAACCATTTGGTCACGATTAACCATACCAGTTACGCTTCGATCGCCAATGGTAATAAGGAAAGTTTTCTCGGCAACCGTTGGTAAACTTAAAATGCGGTTAGCAGCATCTTCTAACTTAATTTTACTAACGTCTAATTCATCACCAGTGGCTGTAGCACTTTGTACGTCTTTGAATATTTTAGGGGTTTTGCCTAGTAACACGTCAAGCGGTAAATCAATCGGCGTGTCTAATTTGTCGTTGCCAGCAAAGTGTGAATCAGTCACGGTTAATTGCGCTTCTTCGGTTGCTCTACCTACCACAGAAAATGGCGCACGTTCGCGTTGACATATTTGTTCAAAAGTCGCTAAGTTTTTGTCTGATACGGCAATAACATAACGTTCTTGAGATTCATTACACCATATTTCATGAGGCGCCATGCTGCGTTCATCATTAGGTACATTACGAAGTTCGAAAACACCACCACGGCCGCCATCAGAAACTAACTCTGGGAAAGCATTAGATAAACCACCTGCACCCACATCATGAATGAAGGCAATTGGGTTTTCTTCTCCTAGCTGCCAACACTTATCGATAACTTCTTGGCAACGACGTTCCATTTCAGGGTTTTCACGTTGCACAGAAGCAAAATCTAAACTTTCTGCTGATTGTCCTGATGCCATTGATGATGCTGCGCCGCCGCCTAAACCGATATTCATGGCAGGGCCACCAAGGGCGATTAAGTTAGCGCCAACGATAATTTCGCGTTTTTGTACATGTTCATCACGAATATTACCTAAACCGCCAGCAAGCATAATAGGTTTGTGATAACCACGTACTTCAGTGCCGTTGAAAGAGTTAACTTGTTCTTCATAAGTACGGAAATAACCTAAAATAGCAGGGCGACCAAACTCGTTGTTAAATGCTGCGCCGCCTAAGGGGCCTTCCATCATTATATCTAATGCTGAAACAATGCGGCTTGGTTTACCAAAATCAGTTTCCCATGGTTGTTCAAACTCAGGAATACGTAAATTAGAGACTGAAAAACCAACTAAACCTGCTTTAGGTTTTGAGCCAATACCCGTCGCACCTTCATCACGTATTTCGCCGCCACTACCCGTTGCAGCGCCAGGGTAAGGTGATATAGCCGTAGGGTGATTGTGGGTTTCTACCTTCATTAATATTTGAATGTCTTCATGGTTGTAACCATAGACATTCGTTTCTGGGTTTGGGAAGAAGCGACCGCCTTTATTACCCACCATAACCGCGGCGTTATCTTTATAAGCACTCAGTACAAAATCAGGGTTAACTTCATGAGTATTACGGATCATTTTAAATAAGGATTTAGGCTGTTTTTCGCCATCAATAGTCCAGTCGGCATTAAATATTTTATGACGACAATGCTCTGAGTTAGCTTGGGCGAACATGTAAAGCTCAATGTCGTGTGGATTACGGCCTAACTTGGTAAAGTTTTCAAATAAGTAATTTACTTCATCGTCGGCAAGCGCTAAACCTAGTTCAATGTTAGCTTGTGTTAGGGCATTTTTGCCGCCGTTTTCAATATCAATCGCGGTTAATTCACCCGGCTCAGCGCTAACAAATAATTTATCGGCATCAGCGAAGTCAGTGAATACGCTTTCCATCATGCGATCATGTAATAAGCTGATAAGCAGCTGTTCTTGTTCTGCGCTTAATTTTACGCCATCTTCAATACTTACATAGTAAGCCATGCCGCGCTCTAAACGTTCTACTTTAGCCAAACCACAGTTATGTGCAATGTCAGTTGATTTAGATGACCATGGCGATATTGTACCCGGACGAGGAGTTACTAAGTAAAATTGTCCTTGAGGCTCATGCTCTTCAATTGTCGGACCATAAGTTAGTAGCTGTTGTAAAACCTTTGCTTCAATAGTGGCTAGCTCATCATTAAGTTGAGCAAAGTGGGCAAATTCAGCATATATTTCAGTTACAGGTAGTTGTAATTGTGCACACTGAGCCAATAGTTTATTTATTCTAAAGTCAGAAAGTGCTGGAGCGCCACGAAGGTTTTTTATCAACATCGTCATAGGATTAATCACCAAGTTTTATGTAAGGTTGTTATTCAGTTCTGCGTTCGACACAAGAGCTAAAAATTTCGCGCGTATTATAGTTTAATTCTTGCCTTTTAGTAAGCGTTAAAAATTCAGAAAATCATTAAAACACCGTCTGAAAAAAAAGTACTTGGCTAACACACCAATACACGACACAATTAAGCCTATGAAATATTCACCTTTTAATAACTTGTCCCAAAAAATTAACAAGAAAGTACTATTCATTTTCTTGTTAATGCCATTGCTTTTTTCTTGTAATGAGCAGACGAAATCAGCAAGTTTTACCCGTATTATTGAACGAGGTTATGTCAGTGTTGGCACTTTATTTGGGCCTAACAGCTATTATGTTCAAGCAGATGGTTATGCTGGTTTTGAATATGATTTGGCAAAAAAATATGCTGAATATCTAAATGTTGATTTGAAAATAGTACCTAGCTATTCCCTTGATGAATTGTTTTTTAAACTCAATACGGGTGAAGTAGATTTTCTTGCTGCAGGTTTGTCGATAACAGATAAGCGCTTATCTCGCTTTCGTTTTGCACCAAGTTATGAGCAAGTTAGTCAAAAATTAGTTTTTAAACAAGGAAAAGTGAGACCAAGAAAGCTGAGTGACCTTACCGGTAAACTAATGGTCACGGCGAGCTCAAGTCATGTGGAAAAATTAGAAATACTTAAGCAAGAACATACAGAACTTAACTGGTTAGAAACATCAGAATTTGACAGTGAAGAATTATTATTAAAAATATTGAATGAAGAAATTGATTATACTATTGTCGATAGTAACGCTTTGGCGGTTAATCGTCGTTATTATCCAGAAATAAGTGTCGGATTTACCATAAAAAAAGCTGAGCCATTGGCTTGGATGGTGGATAAAAATGGTGATGATGCTATTTTAGCTAGTTTGATCGAATTTTTTGGACAAGTACATCATAACGGCACACTGTTAGCACTGGATGACAAATATTATGGTCATATTGAACAGTTTGATTATGTTGAAACGCGTACTTTTATTAAGGCCGTTTCGACCAAGCTACCTAAGTATCAACCTTTATTTGAAAAATACGCGCAAGAAATTGATTGGCGTTTATTAGCGGCAATTAGTTACCAAGAATCTCATTGGCGACCACATGCTCGTTCTCATACAGGTGTGCGTGGCATGATGATGTTGACCCTTAGTACGGCTAAACAAATGGGTATAAAAAGCCGATTAGATGCGGAGCAAAGCATTCGTGGTGGCAGCAAGTATTTTAAGCGTATGATAAATAAAATGCCAGATAGAATCCCTAGCCCTGACAGAATGTGGTTTGCACTGGCTTCTTATAATGTTGGCTTTGGTCACTTAAATGATGCAAGGATCATTACACAGCAACAAGGTGGCGATCCTGATCGTTGGGTTGAAGTAAAAACACGTTTACCATTATTGCAACAAAAAAAATATTATAAAAAAACCAAATATGGTTACGCTCGTGGAAAAGAGCCGGTACATTATGTGGAAAATATTCGCCGCTATTACGATACGCTAACGTGGTTAGATGCTAAAGCAACAGAGGCTGCTGAGGCAGTTGTCGCACCCGAAGTTGCCACACCCGAAGTTGTCGCAGCTGAAATAGTGGAGTCAACAGAGTAAGTTGTAGAATACTTTGGTTATTTTTTATCTTGTCATAGTAATGTCATATTCAAAGATAATAATGGTTTTGAAATGATTAAATATAACAAAATAAAGAGAACCAAATGAAAATAAGAAGGCAAATATCAGCCAGTGCGCGTAGAAAACAGCTAAAAATACAACATCATAAAATAAATACTCGTCGACAGTTTTATTTTAATCAAATCGTTACAGAGCTTAATGAACCACAAATAATTAATACTTCGACGGACGGCTCGTTTCTCACCTGCTCAGCATAATCGGCAGAGTATCAATACTTCGACGGACGGCTCGTTTCTCACCTGCTCAGCATAAACGGCAGCGTATCAATACTTCGACGGACGGCTCGTTTCTCACCTGCTCAGCATAATCGGCAGAGTATAAATACAAACTGGAGCATACTCCCTGATCTCGTTAGTCTTGATCTATGGCCCCGTTCGCCCTGAGCGCGAAGCAGTCGAAGGGTTTAATACACAGCTAAGATAAAGTGCTCTATCCATTAGCCTTTAGGCATGTCTATTGATTTTCTTTGTTGCTTTTTCTCTGCTCGACGACGCTTAAAAAAAGCAGATAACAGCTGGCTGCATTGAGTTTGCAATACGCCACCAGTAACGTCTATTTGATGATTTAGCTGTTCATTACACACTAGGTTAAAAGTACTACCCGCTGCGCCTGTTTTTAGATCGGGGCTTGCATAAACAAGTTTTTTTATACGGCTATGTACCAACAAGCCTGCACACATGGGGCAGGGTTCTAACGTAACATACAAAGTACAATCAATCAGACGGTAGTTATTAAGATACTTTCCAGCTTGGCGAATAGCGATCATTTCTGCGTGGGCTGAAGGATCGTTAAGCATAATCGATTGATTATAGCCTTCACCAATTATTTTTCCTTGATAGACAACGACTGCACCAACAGGGATCTCATCATTTTGTTCAGCCTGTTGCGCTAGCTTAAATGCCTGCTGCATGAAATATTTATTAGTATTTTCACTGTCTTCACAATCTAAAGTCATTAGAGAAAAAGCTCCAGTAAATCATTTAAATATCGATGACCAAGTAGCGTGACTTGCCACTTGCCTTCTATAGATAGAGTATCGGTACAAGTCATCATCTTTTTATTTTGTGCTTGTTGAAGTGTTGGTAATACTGTGCTGGCAGCTAACCCTGTACGCTGTTGATACTCTACTAAAGTAAAGCTAGAAAACAACCTAAGTTGATTCATCATATATTCAAAAGGCAACTCATCATTTGTCACCGTCTTTAGGTGATCTAATGGCGCACGATTTGGATCAAGATAGCCTTTTGGATGTTTAACTTTCACAGTACGCTGAATAACGCCATTTTTGGGATCAGTAATCTTTCCATGTGCGCCACAGCCTATGCCAAGGTAGTCGCCAAAGCGCCAGTAATTAAGGTTATGTTGGCATTGTTTATCATCTGCTTCATCATCTTTTACTCGGCGAAATGCGGATATTTCATATTGTTGATAACCAGCATCACTCAGTAATTTAAAGCCCTGATCTTGAATGTCCCATAACACTTCATCTTGCGGTAATTTGGGTGGCTTAGAATGAAAAGCTGTATTTGGTTCAATGGTAAGTTGATACCAAGAGAGGTGATCAGGTTTTAAATTGATGGCAGTTTTTAAATCATCTAAGGCATTATCTAAGGTTTGATTTGGCAAGCCATGCATTAAATCTAAGTTAAAACTTTTTACGCCAGATTCATGGGCGAGTTGAGCGGCGAATTTTGCCTGACTAACGTTATGAATTCTACCTAATTTCAGTAATTTATCCGATTCAAAACTCTGCACGCCAATAGATAAACGGGTAACTCCCGCTTTGGCAAAGCCGATAAATTTATCCGCTTCCACAGTGCCAGGATTTGCTTCCAAGGTAATTTCGATATTACTTTCTTGTGAAGTATTACTATGAGAATAATTATCTTGTGATGAGTTTTGCTTAAAGCGAGATAAAACTTGATCTAGTAAGCTTTTAATTGCCTGTGCGGAAAATAAACTTGGCGTACCACCACCAATAAAAATGGAATGCAATGGTCGTTGAGATAAATCAAAGCGAGCGATATCAGCATCCAAATCAGCGATTAAGGCTTTAACATAGTCTTGCTCGGGTACTTGAGACTTCAATGCATGAGAATTAAAATCACAATAAGGGCATTTTTCTACACACCAAGGTATATGAATGTAGAGTGACAGGGGTGGTGTAGTCAGTAATTTAGTCTTCATGATAATGCTTTTATTACTACGCTGTTGTTAACTTTTTAACTAGTTTTGCTAAGGCTTGGCCGCGATGGCTTAATTTATTTTTAAGTTCACGTGGTAGTTGTGCTGAAGACAGTTGTAAGTCACTCTGCCAAAAAATAGGATCATAACCAAAACCTTGATCACCTTGTTTTGTTCGGCTAATACTTCCTTGCCACACACCATGACAAATAATGGGGGTAGGATCATTTTCGTGCTGCATATAAACTAATACGCAATGAAAACGTGCACTGCGTTGTTCATCTGGCGTATCTTTTAGCGCGTTTAGTAATTTGTTGGTGTTGTCATCATCACTGGGGTTTTCAGTAATATCACTGGCATAGCGGGCAGAATAAACACCGGGTGCACCATTTAATGCATCAACTTCTAAGCCTGAATCATCAGCGATGGTTGGTAAGCCGGTAATTTTTGCCGCATGGCGCGCTTTGATAATGGCATTTTCAACAAATGTGGTGCCAGTTTCAGCGACATCAGGTACATTAAAATCACTTTGAGGAACAATTTCTAATTGGTGTGTAGCGAGTAAACTTGCTAATTCTTTAACTTTGCCTTGATTACCTGTGGCTAAAACTATTTTTGACATGAAATGTAGATACTTTTTCTTAAAAGATAATGACAGCAATAATAACGTATATTATTTAGTGATTGTAAAAATTATTTTTTAATAGTAGCAGACAATGTTATCTGCCACTAGGCTGCTCGAAACTCGAAACTCGAAACTCGAAACTCGAAACTCGAAACTCGAAACTCGAAACTCGAAACTCGAAGTTATTCGTTAATCTACATAAAATTTTTGAGAAAACTTTAATATTTGCTGCTCTTTTCCATCATTGATGGATAAGGTGAAATGCATTGTTTCTTCGTTGCCATATTTAATTTGTGCTAAATAATAAATGGCATCACCTTCTTTTACTTCGGTAAATTCTAACGCTTTAAATTGGCCTAAATTATTTTTTGCTTTTCCACTAATACTGACTGATTTAGCGGGATGTCCTGCTTTGGTATTATCGAGTACTGAAATATTAATAAGACCATTATATCGGCTACGGGTAATACCATAAACCTTCGCTATTTCTGGCGTAAAAAAAGTTGAGCCAATAGCCATATAATGTACATCCATTGAGCCAAGTTTTTTCATGTTTTCAGCGTTAGCGTGACTGATAGCAAAAAAGCTGATAGTGATCGCTAGCAAAAGTTTCATTATTGAATTCTTCATGTGGCTCTCCTGATTCATTGATTTTGATAAGGTCTATATACCTATTATAGAACAGACCTGAAAAAATGTGTCTGTAGTTCAAAATACAAACACTTTATTAGTTATAATGCGCTCCAATAAGGTAAAGAATTCGAAAGTAGAATGTTAATTACATTCAGGGCTAAAAAAGCAACAATCATGGATAAGTCTAATCCGCCTAAATTAGGAATAATGCGTCTAATAGGGTTCAAAAATGGTTCGGTTAATTGATTAAAAATCATTAAGGTTGCGTTGTAGCCATGCACTACCCAACTCATGAGAGCCATGATGATCATAATCACAAAGAGTAGAAACCCTGCTTGTTTCAACAATACTAATAGGCCTATGTAAAAAGCCAAAGGGCCTAAGCTTTCACCTGCTAATGCCGCCAAGGTAAAAAACTTCAATGTAGCTATTATATAAGCAACAACAAGGGTTGCCATGTCTAAACCACCTAGGCCGGGAATAACTCTACGTAAAGGTACTACCAAGGGATTGCTTACTTTAACGATAAATTGGCTGAGTGGATTATAAAAATCAGCTTTAACCCATTGTAGCCAAAAACGCATGATCAAAATCATTAAAAACGCATCAAATACGAATCGAAGTAAGTAGATTACTGCTTCCATTTTTTATCCTAAATAAAATTTATCTTCGATAATTTGCTCAACTACGGCTTTTAATCAATGACTCATGGACTGAAATTAACTCAGTGCATCGCGCTTGTATTTAAACAGACTATCTATGGTTTAATTGTTTTTACACTTATTTGTGTAATTTGTGTTTTCAACTCGAAATTTTTAATTACCCTTTGCCATCTCTTCGGCTCTAGCAATGGCTGCATTCATTGCATTACTCACGACTCTCTCTAGGCCATCTTTTCTAAACTGTTCTAGAGCTGCAAAGGTAGTTCCACCTTTTGAGGTAACATTTTCTCTTAAGGTGCTAATAGCAGCGGTATTATGCTCAACCATTTGGGCGGCGCCAAGCGCCGTTTGCTGTACTAACATTCTACTTTCTTGGGCGTTAAAACCTAAGGTTTGGGCTTGTTTTTCCATGGCTTCCATAAAGAGGAAGAAATAGGCAGGTGCCGAGCCAGCAATCGCGATAATATCGTTAATTTTATCTTCAGTTTCTAACCAGATAACTTTACCAACAGCAGACATTAACTTATCACTTGCCGCTTTTTGTTCTCTGTTTACTTCTTTTGAAGCAAACATACCACTCATTCCTAAGCCTAGTTGTGCCGGTGTATTAGGCATAACCCGTACTAGCGCTACTGGTTTGTTTAATGCTTGTTGAATTTGAGCAACCGTTGTACCAGCGGCAACAGAAACGAACAATTTATTGGTAATATCTAGTGCATTGCTTAGTTGTTGACAAACATCACAGATAAAATGTGGCTTAACACTAAGCACGATAATATCAGCAAATTTTGCGGCTTCAATATTATCATTGGTTTGTTGCACGCCAAATTCACTTGCGAGCATGACTCTTTTTTCTGGTGAGGGGTTAGCAACGATAATGTTTTTTGCTGCTACGCCTGAGTTGATAAGCCCAATAATAATCGCGCGTGCCATATTACCTGCGCCGATGAACGCTATTTTTTTCATAAGTATTGTTGTCCTAAATTATACGTTTACTGGTCTTGATGGTATTAATCTCTTTCTCCAAAGATGGCTCTACCGATTCTTACCATAGTTGAACCATGGGTTATCGCTGTACTTAAATCATTCGACATACCCATTGAGAGTGTATCTACTGTTGGATATTGGGCTTGTAATTTATTAAACAAGTGCTGCATTTTTTCGTAACTTGCTACACCGGTATTTTTTTCAGGAATAGCCATTAAGCCTCGTAAGGTGAGTTTATCACAATTATCAACAACTTCAGCTAAAGAAAATAGTTCACTAGCCATGATGCCTGATTTTGATGGTTCTTCACTAATATTGACTTGTAAACAGATGTTTAGCGCGGTATCTTGACAATAATTTGAATGGCGTGTCTCACTTAAGTACTCAGTAAAGTGTGCATTTAAGCGTATGGCAACTTTAGCCCTATCAACACTATGAACCCAAGTGAAATTTTTCGCAATTTGCTTAGTTTTATTAGATTGTATAGGACCGATAAAGTGCCAGCAAAGCTCTGGTAAATGTGATAGATGAGCTATTTTTTCAACAGCTTCTTGTAAATAGTTTTCACCAAAATTACGTTGTCCAGCCAGATAAGCTTGTTCTACTGCCGATGCTGGTTTGGTTTTACTAACCGCGAGCAAAGTGACATGATTTTGTCTATTATTGGAGAAAACCTTACTTTCTTGATTGTGAGTATCATCAGTAGCTTGGCAAGCTTGATCAATTTGTAGTTGAATTTTTTTTATATTTTCTTTAATTTTGTTCATGTTTTTTTATGTAAATAATGTTGATAGATATATTTTTAACAAACAGTACTTTAACAGATAAACCGAGGATTTTTTATGGATATTACCGAACTACTCGCATTTAGTGTGCAGCATGAAGCGTCAGATTTACATTTATCAACGGGTTCACCACCATTGATTCGAGTCGATGGTGATGTGCGTAAATTGAATATCCCTGCTTTTGATGCTAAAGATGTCAACGCCTTAGTTTACGATATTATGAATGATCGCCAACGTAAAGAATATGAAGAAAACTTAGAAGTGGATTTTTCTTTTGAAGTACCAAACTTAGCACGTTTTAGGGTGAATGCTTTTAACCAAAACAGAGGTCCTGCTGCTGTATTTCGTACTATTCCAAGCAAGATTTTATCGTTAGATGATTTGGGTTGTCCTGATATTTTTCGTGACATTTCGGACACACCGCGTGGCTTAGTTTTGGTAACAGGCCCTACAGGCTCTGGTAAATCAACCACCTTAGCGGCAATGGTTGATTATATTAATGATTCTAAGAATGATCACATTTTAACCATTGAAGATCCTATTGAATTTGTGCATGAAAATAAGCAATGTTTAATTAATCAACGAGAAGTGCACCGAGATACGTTAAGTTTTTCCGCCGCATTACGTTCAGCTTTACGTGAAGATCCAGATGTTATTTTAGTGGGCGAGATGCGTGATCTAGAAACTATCCGACTTGCGATGACAGCAGCAGAAACCGGCCATTTAGTGTTCGGAACACTACATACAACCTCAGCTCCTAAAACCATTGACCGTATTATTGATGTATTTCCAGCCGCGGAAAAATCCATGGTGCGCTCTATGTTATCAGAATCTCTTCGCGCGGTTATTTCTCAAACCTTGATTAAGAAAGTAGGTGGTGGTCGAGTTGCTTCCCATGAAATTATGATTGGAACACCCGCTATTCGTAATTTAATTCGTGAGGATAAAATTGCCCAAATGTATTCAGCCATTCAAACAGGTATGTCTAATGGTATGCAAACAATGGATCAATGCTTACAAAATCTGGTTAATCGCGGCATGATCACTAAGGGTGCAGCGATGGAAAAAGCGGTAGATAAAAACCAATTTAAAAGCTTTTAATAACAATTGGTATAATACATTTTAGAACTATAAGAACAGGAATACCCAATGAATTTTCATCAGCTATTAGAAAAAATGGTGAGTGCCGAGGCATCTGATATGTTTGTTACGGCAAAGTTAGCCGTTAGCGCAAAAATTAATGGCGAATTACGTCCGATCACTGAGCATGTATTGTCAGCGGAAGAGTCGTTAGGCTTAGTTCATAATGCAATGAACGAAAAACAGATTCGTCAATTTGATGAAGAAAAAGAGTGTAATTTTGCAATATCGATTGATGGCATAGGCCGCTTTCGGATCTCAGCCTTTTGGCAGCGAGATATGGCCGGTATGGTTATCCGTCGTATTGTTACAGATATTCCTGATCTTGAGGAATTAGGTTTACCACCGATACTTAAAGATGTTGTGATGTCAAAGCGAGGTTTACTGCTCTTTGTTGGTGGTACGGGTACGGGTAAATCAACTTCGATGGCGTCTTTGATAGGTTATCGAAATCGGAATTCTCGTGGGCACATTCTAACCATTGAAGATCCGGTGGAATTTGTTCATGAGCATGCAAAGTGTATGATCACTCAGCGGGAAGTCGGTTTAGACACTGAATCATTTGATGCTGCACTTAAAAGCTCATTGCGACAAGCACCTGATGTTATTTTAATTGGTGAAATTCGTAGCCAAGAAACGATGGAGTATGCATTAAGCTTTGCCGAAACAGGGCATTTATGTATTGCTACTTTACATGCTAATAATGCAAACCAAGCGATTGACCGTATTATGCATTTAGTTCCAGCTAATCAACATGGAAAATTATTGTTTGATTTAGCGTTGAATCTGCGTGGTATTATTGCGCAGCAATTAGTGCCAACTAGGGATGGTAATGGTCGTGTTGCTGTTATAGAAGTCTTGTTAAATTCACCATACATTGCAGAGCTGATTAAAAAAGGTGAGATAGGTAGTATTAAAGACGTGATGCAAAAATCGAATGAGTTAGGTATGCAAACCTTTGACCAAGCACTCTTTAATGTATACCAACAAGGCTTAATTACTTATGCCGATGCTATTCATCATGCTGATTCACCTAATGACTTACGATTGATGATTAAATTAAGAAGTAATGATCAAAGTGGTACTGGCGGGTTGGCAGGCATTACTATCGATGGTGTTGAACCTAAATACGATTAATTTTCTATTTTTTGTTATTTACTTTAAATTCGAAAAAGGCCGTTAGTTAATTCATTATACAATCAATCAACGGCTATTTTCTCTATTATAAGGTGAGAAACTTTAAAATGATGTATAGCCCATAAACTTGTGGGTTGAGGGCTAAATTTTATTATTAAATCACGGGATTAGCGTTATTTATGAATAGATATACTCGCTACTCGCTGCTCATTTTTATCACCGTGTTTCCTTTGTAATAAAACTGTCATATAACTGTCATATAATTCTAGCCGATAAAATTCAACATCCTAGGGGAACTTACCTAGTAAAGTTAACATTACTAGATAAATACGTTATTATCCGCCCTGAAAAATAATAAACTGGAAACCATTATGGCCAGAAATTCAATAATAGGTGTATTTGCAAAGTCACCAATTAAACCATTAGAAAAACATATCAAATTGGTTGTTAAATGTAGCAATCAACTTATTCCTTTCTTTACAGCTTGTTATGAGCAAAATTGGAGTGAAGCGGCTAAAGTTCGTCGTAAATTATCCAAATTAGAACAAGATGCTGACTCATTAAAGCGTCAACTACGTTTAGAGCTACCCGGTGGGTTGTTTATGCCTGTAGACAGGGCTGATTTACTCGAGTTGCTTACTCAACAGGATAAAATAGCCAATCGTGCAAAAGATATTGCAGGGCGTGTTTTAGGTCGTAAATTAGAAATACCGACTAGTTTACAAGATCAATTTTCAAAATATTTAGAGCGTTGTATTGATGCGACCGAAAAAGCTGCCGAAGCAATCAACGAATTAGATGACTTGTTAGAAACAGGCTTTCGTGGCCGAGAAGTAGTTTTGGTTGAAAAAATGATCAACCAATTAGATGAAATAGAAGACGATACTGATGACATGCAAATTGCTTTGCGCAAAGATTTACTTGCTTTAGAACGTGAATTAAATCCGGTTGATGTAATGTTCTTATATCAAATAATTGATTGGGTTGGCGACTTAGCCGATCTAGCTGAACGTGTTGGCGCACGTTTAGAAATACTTCTTGCTAGAAAGTAGGGGTTAACTGATGGAAATTTTACTTAATTCTGGAACTACATTAGTTATTATTGCTGCTGTTGTTGGCTTGTTTATGGCGTGGGGCATTGGTGCCAATGATGTAGCCAATGCTATGGGTACTTCTGTTGGTTCAAAAGCGCTGACTATCAAGCAAGCGATTATTATCGCCATGATATTTGAATTTGCTGGTGCTTATTTAGCAGGCGGTGAAGTTACTTCAACCATTCGTAAAGGCATTATTGATGCCAGTTTCTTTATTGAATCACCTGAATTACTTGTTTTTGGTATGATTTCAGCATTATTTGCTGCTGCTACTTGGTTGCTTATTGCATCGGCACTAGGTTGGCCAGTGTCTACTACCCATTCAATTGTTGGTGCCATTGTTGGTTTTGCTGCTGTTGGCGTAAGTCCTGATGCTGTGGAATGGAGCAAAGTTACTGGTATTGTTGGTAGTTGGGTTATTACGCCAGTGATTTCTGGCGTTATTGCTTTTATTATATTTAATAGTGCGCAAAAACTTATTTTTGATACGGATAAACCATTACAACAAGCGAAACGGTGGGTACCGTTATATATGTTTTTAGCGGGTTTTGTACTGGCGTTGGTTACTATCAAAAAGGGTCTTAAGCATATAGATTTACACATTGGTACCGCCGATGGCTTTATATACTCGGTCATCACTGCAGTTTTGGTTGCTATTATCGGTAAGGTGTTTATTAATCGCCTTAAGTTTGATGAGTCAGCAGCACTTAAAACGCATTATGCCAATGTAGAAAAAGTATTTGCCGTGTTAATGATAGTAACGGCTTGTTGTATGGCATTTGCTCATGGCTCAAACGATGTTGCTAACGCGATTGGCCCACTTGCTGCGGTTGTTAGTATTGTTGATAACGGTGGACAAATAGCGGCGAAATCTACTATTGCTTGGTGGATATTACCACTAGGTGGTTTTGGTATTGTTGCTGGCTTGGCTATTTTTGGTCATAAAGTGATGGCCACTATTGGTCAGGGTATTACTCATTTAACACCAAGTCGTGGTTTTGCTGCTGAATTAGCTGCTGCTTGTACTGTTGTTATCGCCTCAGGTGCAGGTTTACCTATTTCAACCACACAAACCTTAGTTGGTGCTGTGTTGGGTGTAGGCATGGCTCGTGGTATTGCTGCTATTAACTTAGGCGTAGTACGTAACATTGTTGTATCTTGGGTGATAACTTTACCAATTGGTGCAGGGCTGTCCATATTGTTCTTCTGGATGATGCAGGCGACTTTTACCTAGATAAAAGCTTTCTCTACAAATATAAAAAAGCCGCAACGTTTGTTGCGGCTTTTCTTTTTTATTATTTGTATCTTAAACTATGTAACTTAAATTATATTACTTAAGTAAGGCTCTCTTAACCTTTAATCCCGCGCAGTTACTTCGAGTAAATGATAACCAAACTGAGTTTTTACTGGACCTTGCACTTCATTAAGTGGTGCAGAAAATACCACTTTATCAAATTCTGGAACCATTTGACCAGGACCAAATGTACCTAAATCACCGCCTTGCGCTTTTGAAGGGCAGTTTGAGTGTTCTTTGGCTACTTCGGCAAAATCTTTTCCGTCTTCTATTTCAGCTTTTAATGCTAAGCACTGTTCTTCAGTGTCTACCAATAAATGGCGTGCAGCAGCTTGTGACATAGTTTTCCCCGTTAGTTGTTATAATAATAAACTCTGCGTAACCTTATCGTATTTTCCTTTGATTTTAAAGACATCTTGATTTAAATTATTACTACATTACCGAGCTCTTAATCTAAAAAGTCGATACTCTATGAGCAGTAGCACATTCAATAATAAATTACCTAACTTAAAGCACTTAAACTACTTGTTGGCACTTGATAAATATCAGCACTTCAACAAGGCTGCAGAGGCCTGTTTTGTTAGCCAATCAACATTAAGTAGCGCAATTTTAAAATTAGAACAGCAGCTATGTTGTCAGTTACTTGAGCGAGAGCATAAGCGTTTTATTTTTACAAGCCATGGAAAACAAGTAGTGGCACTTGCACAAAAACTTTTACTTAATGCAAATGAATTCACTACATTTGCCCAACAACAAGGTTGTTATAATAGTGGAAGTGTTAATCTTGGGTGTATTCCAACGATTGCGCCATTTATACTCACCGATTTAGTACAAGCTTGTCAAAAGGACCTACCAAATATTGAGTTATATCTACGAGAAGATACTACTGATAATTTACTCTTTCAGTTGGAACAAGGCGAAATTGATTGTGCAATAGTTGCTTTTCCTATTCCAAAAAATAACTTCTTTTCTAAAAAATTAGGGCAAGATGATTTCTATATTGCTGGTGATAAAACGTTAGTGAATCGTTTTCAAGCGTCTTTAGACTATCAAAGTTTACCAGAAAAAAGTGTTTTTCTACTCAATGAAGAACATTGTTTAACTGAACATGCAGTATCAGCATGCAAACTAGCAGATGCGAGTCTTATTAATAGCTTTTCGGCTTCAAGTTTAGCGACGTTAGTTCAAATGACAGCATTTCATCACGGTGTTACTTTTTTACCCGAAATGGCAGTAAATAAAGGGGTTGGTAAGTTAGAAGGGTTGCTAATTGAGCCGATGAAAGGCGAAGTATATAGAGATATAGGTATTGTATGGCGCAAAACGAGTATGCGTGAAGCAACGTTTATGTCATTAGCAGATGTTGTTAGTAAAGCTTCATTGAGCCAATAGATAATAGCTTGAATTAATGAATTCACCACTTAGCGAAAATCAAAGGTTTAGAGGCAAGGTATCACGGGTATATGAAGGGAAACTATTATTCTTAGCGTAGATTTTTTCATCATTTGAGCGGGTAAAAAATGAAATTATCTGTTGTAGGTTTTCATTAAAAACAATTGATAGTTCAAAAAAACGATTTTTTTCACTCACAACTTTAGCTTGAGAAAAGTTTAAGCTTTCGTTCGTTTCTAGTGCTGTCAAAGTTGGTGCTAATAACGAAGAAGGCGCTATAGGATAAGATAAGCTATAAATGGTAGTAATGTTAATTACTTTATTTTTGGCACAACTAGACCAAGACATGATAGCAACCATAATTATTAACAATAGTGATAGTAGTTGTTTCATAATAGCTCTCCTATTCTAGATCTTTAGCTTCATAATTACTCTTCAAATAAGACCGATATTACCAGTAAAAGTTTCATAGGTATGACAATTTGACTTAGGTTTTGCCTATATAATATGCGTTAGAAGTAAAGGGCGTCAGAAATAAAAAAAGCAAATGACAATAACAAGGTTATTTATCATTTGCTTTCATTGTTTTTACATAAGTTAGTGTTATGTAAATAAACTATACGAAGATATGCTATTTATTGTTAGCAAGCTCTTGTTTTTTATCTAATCTACATTGATGTAATAATGGCTCAGTGTAACCACTGGGTTGTTCTGCACCAGAAAACACTAAAGCAGAGGCTGCTTTAAAGGCAATGCTATTATCAAAGTCATCACTCATCGCTTGATAGCTTGGGTCACTTGCATTTTGACCATCAACAATTTTAGCCATTTTTTCCAGGCTTGCTTGTACTTGCTCTTGGCTGCAAATGCCGTGATGTAGCCAGTTAGCCATATGTTGACTAGAAATACGTAGGGTTGCTCTATCTTCCATTAACCCGACATCATTGATATCTGGTACTTTAGAACAGCCAATACCTTGGTCTACCCAACGGACAACGTAACCTAAAATTCCTTGAGCGTTATTATCTAGTTCTTCTGTTATTTCCGTGTCACTCCAGTTGGTATCTGTTGCTAATGGAATTGTTAAGATGTCATCTAAATTAGCGCTTTCTCGTTGCATTAAGTCTTTTTGTAGTGCAAATACATCAATGCGATGGTAATGCAATGCGTGTAGTGTTGCTGCGGTTGGTGATGGAACCCAAGCAGTATTTGCTCCCGCTTCTACATGATTAATTTTGGTTGCGATCATGTTAGCCATTTGATCTGGAATAGGCCACATACCTTTACCAATTTGAGCTTTTTGACTAAATCCACAAGCTAGGCCAACATCTACATTGTTATTTTCGTAGGCGCCAATCCAAGGTGTTAACTTGATATCCGCTTTGCGTGCCATTGGGCCAGCGGCCATAGAAGTATGAATTTCATCACCAGTTCTGTCCAAAAATCCGGTGTTAATGAATACAACTCTCTCTTTTGCTGCATGGATACAATTTTTTAAATTAACACTGGTACGGCGTTCTTCATCCATAATACCCATTTTAATAGTATTACGTGGCAGTGATAATGAATCTTCAACACGGGCAAATAAAGTATCAGCAAACTGTACTTCATCAGGGCCGTGCATTTTTGGTTTAACAATATATATTGATGCTTCGTTGCTGTTGCTTAGCTCACCATTACCTTTTAAATCATGTAGGGCAAGTAGAGAAGTAATCACTGCATCCATTATTCCTTCAGGAACTTCACGTCCTTGACCGTCAATAATGGCATTATTAGTCATAAGGTGACCAACATTTCGCACGAACATCAAACTACGACCTTTAAGCTGTACTGAATCGCCTGATAATGATTGATAGCTGCGGTCTTCATTCATTTTACGGGTGAATACTTGGCCGTTTTTATGAATTTCTTCTGTCAAAGTACCTTGCATTAATCCTAACCAATTACGGTAGGCTACTACTTTATCTTCACCATCAACGGCTGCCACAGAATCTTCACAATCCATTATAGTGGTAAGTGCTGATTCAAGCAGTATGTCACTTAACGTCGACGGTTCTGATTTTCCGATAACACTGTTTGCATCAAATACTAGCTCCAGGTGTAAACCATTATGTTTAAAAGCTAAAGTATTTGGCTGATTGATAGTGCCAGTAAAACCAATAAAAGCACTACTTTCTTTTAACGAGCTTTGTTCACCATTGGCTAAACTCACCATTAATTTCTGTTCGTTCAAATGGTAGGCAACAGCGTCTTGATGGCTACCTTTAACTAATGGAATGGCTTGGTCTAAAAATTCTTTAGCATAACTAATAACTTTTGCGCCGCGTATGGGATTATAACTACCAGCTTTCTCTGCACCATTTTCACTGCTGATAACGTCAGTGCCATAAAGAGCGTCATATAAGCTACCCCAACGCGCGTTTACTGCATTTAAGGCAAAGCGAGCATTCATAATAGGCACAACGAGCTGAGGACCTGCAATGGTCGCTAGTTCGGCATCTACATTTTCTGTACTGATAGAGAAATCATCTACTACAGGTGCTAGGTAGCCGATATCAGTTAAGAATTTTTTGTAGTTGTCAAAGCTAAACTTATCGCCAAAATTATTTTTGTGCCAAGTATCTATTTGTGTTTGTAAGTCATCTCGTTTAGCAAGTAACTGTGCGTTTTCACCCGATAGGTCGTTAATGATTTTGGCAAAGCTTTGCCAAAAATGTGCTGATGTTATGCCGGTATTTGGCAGGGCTTCATTTTCAATAAAATCATGTAGATTTTGATTTATGGTTAAGCCTGCTAATTGAATTGTTTGGGTCATATTTTCCTCACTTGCCTTGCTTTTTTGGATGTAACGTACTTTGATAAAAGCTTGATGAAATTCTTCATTGCTAGAATGAAATAATTATATACCCGTGATACCTCAAAATGCGTGTTTCAGGATGCCTGAGCGATTCATGATCAAGGCGCATCTTTTTATTAAGGGTTATTCCCTTAAAAACAGATGCAACGAAGAGCATGATTTACTCAGACATCCCCGTAGGGTTGGTTTAGAAACGTTTTATTCAGCGTTATTTATTTCGACAATAGAACAACTATTATCTTCAATCAATGCCTTGCCTAAAGACGTTTCTAATTCCAACTGAATCCTGCATTTTGAAGTAACACGGGTATATATTGTCATCCTATTCAGAATAGGTATAACTAGCAATAGCGGTAAATTAATACCTACTATTAATTTTGTGAATGTTGGTTTTTTAATTATGCCTTTCTTTTATGATGAGGTTTGTTGATAGCTGAAAAATGGCAGTAAAATAGGAAATTACTTCAGTATTGAAAAGACTACTGAGCTATATATACCCGTTCCACTTGAAGATGTATGATTCAGCTGGAATTAGAAACGCCTTTAGGCAAGGCAAGGCATTGATTGAAGAGAATGGTTGTTCAGGACAATATGCTCCTGCATTGTCTTATAAGCTACATCCATGTAGCGTCACATAAAAAGGCGATAACGCCGTAAAAATGACCAACAAACGCTGTCCGAAGGATTCGGCTAAAAGCATTTTACTCATTGTTGAGTAGTATTTGCTTAGAATGACTAGGCTACATACTACTCGCCGCGATTAAAACGCTTTACTTTCTTTAAAAAAGGCGAACAAAATTTAACCGCGAAAGTTCAACAGACCCTAGTACCGCTTTTAATTATTCAGTTATTTGTACTTGTCTAGCAGCTTCAATGACTAATTGCCTAAACCAAATATGACTTGTGTCATGATGTAGTAATGGGCTCCAGATCATTTTCAACTCCATTTCAGGGATCTCAAACGGTGGTTTGATGATGATGTAACTATTATCATTTTTATGGAGCATGGCTGCTTTGGTTGGTAATGTCGCGATTAAGTTATCTTCATGAGCCAATTGCATGGCTACATGGTAATTTCGTGTGAAAACTTTAATGTCACGTTGTTTACCTATTTTTGCTAGTGATTCATCCACCCAGCCAAGTTTTTGTACATCATCCGGGTTCATTCCAACACCAACACCAAAACCTGTTTTTGATACCCACACATGTTTAGATGCTAAGTAAGCGTTTAAATTAAACTTATCAACCATGGGGTTGGCAGCACTGAGCAAGCATGAAAAGGAATCACGCCAAATAGACTTTTGATGAAACGATTGTGGTAATTCATCAAAACGGTTAATAGCCATATCTATTTTACCTGCTTCAACATCATGAAAGGTAACATCACTTGGTGTCATTATATCAATCGTAACATTTGGCGCCGTTTTGTTAAGTAACTTTAACAATTCAGGCAATAGGGTTGAAGCGGCATAATCACTTGCCATAATGCGAAAAACACGTGAACTATTTTTCTCATTAAACTCTTCTTCGCCTTGTAGTGCTTCTTCTAATTCAAGCAATATCTTTCTAATGGTCGGTGCTAAGGTTCTTGCTCTTTCTGTTGGTACCATACCGTCAGAAGTGCGTACTAAAATTGGATCATTAAACAAATTGCGTAAACGCTTCAAGCCATTACTCATTGCGGGCTGGGTAATATTAAGCTGGTTAGCCGCACGGGTAACATTTTTTTCTCTGAGTAAAACATCTAGATAAATAAGTAGGTTTAAATCAATCTTTGAAATATTCATGAGTTTAATGGCTCTCTGTAAAAACATAATTGAAATAGATATAAGCGAATTTTTTATAATATTCAATGTTTATTATTGTTCATTTTATCGTGTTAGAGAACATAAAAAATGATAATTCGTTATAACTACTTGTTTTAATTTATTTAAGAGGTGTTTTCCTTTTACTATGAAGAAGTGATATTTTCTACGTGAATGATGGTAATCATAATTATATATTTCCTAAATACATAGTGAGTAGACTATTATTTTTGTCGTCTAGTGTAACGGCATACAAAGTCAGTTACACCAACCAAGCTAATATAGCTTTTTATATACTACAAACAAAGTAAACGGAGATTGATATGTCTAATTATCAGAGTGCAATAGAAGCGGTTCAAGCGATTAAAGCAAATGCAGGTAGCTCTTGGGATCCTATAAACCCAGAATCAGTTGCTCGTATGCGTCTACAGAACAAATTCAAAACTGGTCTAGAGATTGCTCAGTACACTGCAGACATTATGCGTGCTGATATGGCTGCTTTTGATGCAGACAAGACTCAATACACACAATCTCTAGGTTGCTGGCATGGTTTTGTTGGCCAACAAAAAATGATTTCTATCAAGAAACATTTTGATGGCAAAACAGACCGTCGTTATTTATACCTTTCAGGTTGGATGGTTGCTGCACTTCGCAGTGAATTTGGTCCTCTTCCTGATCAATCTATGCACGAAAAAACTTCTGTAGCTTCTTTGGTTGCTGAGCTTTACACATTCTTACGTCAAGCTGATGCACGTGAGCTAGGCGGTCTTTTCCGTGAACTAGACGCTGCTGCAGAAGGCGACAAAGCTGCTATCCAATTTAAAATTGATAATCACGTTACTCACGTTGTGCCAATTGTTGCTGATATCGATGCTGGTTTTGGTAACGCTGAAGCGACTTACATCATGGCTAAGCAAATGATTGAAGCCGGCGCTTGTGCCCTTCAAATTGAAAACCAAGTAGCTGATGAAAAGCAATGTGGACATCAAGATGGCAAAGTAACTGTTCCTCATGCTGATTTCCATTCTAAGATTCGTGCATTACGCCATGCTTTCTTAGAGCTAGGTATCGACAACGGTCTTATCGTTGCACGTACTGACTCTGAAGGTGCTGGTCTTACTAAAGAAATCGCTGTAGTTAAAGAACCAGGTGATTCTGGCGATATCTATAACTCTTACTTAGATGTTGAAGAAATCAGCGTAGCTGACATGGAAGAAGGCGATGTATGCTTTAACCGTGACGGTAAATTAGTTCGTCCTAAGCGTTTACCTTCAGGTTTATACCAATTCCGTCAAGGTACTGGCCATGAACGTTGTGTATTTGACTGTATTGGTGCACTTAATGCAGGTGCTGATCTACTTTGGATTGAAACTGCAGTACCTACAGTACACGAAATTGCTGGCATGATGGATGACGTTCGTAAAGTTCACCCAGATGCGAAACTTGTTTATAACAACTCTCCATCTTTTAACTGGACACTTAACTTCCGTCAACAAGCATATGATGCAATGGTTGAAGCGGGTCAAGATGTATCTGCATACGTTCGTGCTGACTTAATGAAAGCAGAATATGATGCAACTGAATTGTCTGCAACTGCTGATGAGCGCATTCGTACTTTCCAAGCAGATACTGCTCGTGAAGCAAACGTATTCCATCACTTAATCACTCTACCTACTTACCACACTACTGCGTTGTCTGTAGACAACTTAGCTAAAGAGTACTTCGGTGAGCAAGGTATGTTAGGTTACGTTAAGAAAGTTCAGCGTGAAGAAATCCGTCAAGGTATCGCATGTGTTAAACATCAAAACATGTCTGGTTCAGACATGGGTGATGATCATAAAGAATACTTTGCTGGTGAAAATGCTCTTAAAGCAGGCGGCGCGAAAAACACTTCTAACCAGTTTAACTAATCACTAACTTGTTAAGAATTATGTAGAGCTTGTAAAAAGTTCAATATAAATAAAAAGCTAGAGTTTTTAAAACTCTAGCTTTTTTGTTTTACAAGTTTGTCAAAAGTAGCCTTCAGTATGGATTTGATCAGCAATAAGTTAGGATTAATTATTATTAAAACTTGATTCATTAATCAATGATATAAATCGATGGTATGAACAGGCTGGCCGTGGTGAGTTTGTTATAATTCACCAAGCAGTACCTTTAAAGCAGTAACATAATATTATACCAATTGAAGTAATGAATTGACTCATTCATTATTTCATTTGGTATTAGGCATACTTTCATTTGAATAAAAGACGATAATCAGTAGGGGGATACCACTGTTATTATCAATACTTTTAATTTGAGAATAATAGTGGTATTTATGAATAGACTAGAAATTATAGATTAAAGTCATTGAAGTTTCTGTATTTGTATTTTCAAATTCAGGCTCAACTTCAGTGTCATAATTTATACGTAAAGCAAATTTTAGTTGTAGAGAGTCAATTAACTGAGCGGTAACAGAAGATTCAGATTTATAAATACTGTTTTCACCTGATTCAGTCGCTTGCTTAGCAACAAGGTATTGTTTAAATTCAACATGTTCATTGAACTTATGTGTATAAAGAGCCTGTGCTTGTATGATTAAGCTGGTGCTGCTTGATGATGAGTCTGTATCAGTTGCACGGGTAACATCATATTTTACACCGGGACCTATATCAGCAAAAAACGATGAGGTTTCAGTTTCATACCAGTGGCGACCCCAACCAGCAGAAAAAGAACTTTGTGATTCAAAACCACTGAATTTATCTTGTTCATAAGCAAGGTTACCGTAAAGGTAGTTTTTACCTTCTTCACCTATGGTGTAGTTGGTTTGGGTAAGTATATCCCACTTATTATCAGTCGTTTCAAACTCTTCATTACCATCAGCATCTTCTTTTTCTAGTTTTTTAGCGAGAATATTAAAAGCAACTACAGATCTCCACTTATCCTTTTCATGCTTCAGATTAAAACCAGCTTTAATATCTGCACTTTTTGTGTTGCCTGTTTTATATAAAAAGCCTAATTCAGCTGATGCAGTATATTCTGATTTTTTTTCTGTGTCTTCCGCTGATACTGCGTATGACACTAGTGGTAATAAGCATAAAGCTGTTAGTGTGTAGTTACGAACCATGATATTCCCTTGTTATTTTTAATATGTTTAATATGTCAAATCAAAGAAATTATAACACCTGATATTTTAATATTAAATATCAGGTTGATTAAAAACTATAAACTAACGTTACGGCGGTTTGAGTATCTAAGTTTTTCTTGTCATCTTCGATGTCAGTATTGTAGTTAACAGTAAAAGTAAACTTTAGCTGCAATGTTGAAATAAGTTTAGTTGTGATAGAGGTTTCCCCCTTATAAATACTATTCTCACCTGTTTTTATTGCTTGCTTGACACTAACATATTGTTTTAATTCGACATGCTCGCCGAGTTTTCTTATATACAGCGCTTGGGCCTGTATAATCCATGACGCTATTGTGTGTGTTGGCTCTTTATCGGTTACTTTAAGTTGATCGCGCTTATAGCCAGGGCCAATATCACCCCAAAGTGAGGCTTCATTAGTTCTATACCAATGCCTACCCCAGCCAGTAGAAACTGAGCTTTGATTGATAAAACCACTAAAGTCATTTTCTTCATACCAAACATTACCGTAGATGTAATGCTTCTCGCTACTGTCTAAGCTGTAATTAGTTTGCGAAGCTATTGTCCATTTTTTGTCAGTGGTCTTAAAGTGTGAATCACCCGTATCTTTATCAGCCACATCAGCTTTTTTGATGAGTAAATCTATGTTTATCAAGCTTAACCAACGGCTTTGCTCAAAACGTAAATCAATACCCGTTTTTATATCAGCACTTTGAGTATTACCGGTTTTGTATAAAAAACCTAGTTCAGCAGAACCAATCAGCATCGGCTTGATGTTAACCGCATTTGTTTGTACTGGGTTTTCAAGACTAGATAAAATATCGGCAGCAGTTGCTTTCGAGAGAGAGTTTGTTTGATTTATTGAAACCTGTTTATTCTCATCTTGAGAGTAACTTCCTTGTGCATAAGCAGTAACAGATAATAGGAAAAATGATGTTAGTACTAAAAAACGACACATTTTATTCTCAATTTTCACACAAAATAATTTAACTAAGACTGTAAAGTAATCGTAGTTAATAAAAATAATAGATTTATAAGCGAGGTGTTATAAAGGCTATGGGTAAATCACAATTCTAAAGCAGAGTATTATAAATAAATTGACTTTATTTTAAAGAGAATTTTTGTATGAAAGTAAAAAGAAAAGAACCACCTATTATTACAAAAAATCTAGATGGTTTGAATATGTTTAGCTATATAGCCGTTCCACTTGATTATGAATCTCTCAGACTTGCTGAAACGATCATCTTCAAGTGGAGCGGGTATCGATTACTTGATTAGCGCATTTAGTTTACCTGCTTGATAAAGATCAAACATAGTATCAAGGCTAATGGGTTTTATTTTACTGGCATTACCTGCAGTATTAAACGCTTCATAACGGGCAACACAAATATCAGACATTGCTTTGGTTGTTTCAGCTAAAAATTTACGAGGATCAAATTCACTTGGGTTTTGTGCTAGAAAGCGTCTGGTAGCGCCAGTTGAGGCTAGTCGTAAATCAGTATCAATATTAACTTTACGAACACCGTTTTTGATGCCTTCTTGAATTTGTTCAACAGGTACGCCATAAGTTTCTGGGATATTACCACCAAATTCATTAATAATAGCTAACCATTCTTGTGGAACAGACGATGAGCCATGCATAACTAAATGCGTATTAGGAATACGTTGATGTATTGCTTTAATACGATCAATGGCTAAAATATCATCTGTTGGTGGGCGAGTAAATTTATAAGCACCGTGTGAAGTACCACAGGCAATAGCTAACGCATCTACTTGCGTTTTTTGCACAAAATCAGCAGCTTCTTCAGGGTTTGTTAGCATTTGTTCCATCGTTAATTTACCTACGGCACCAATACCATCTTCTTCACCGGCTTCACCTGTTTCTAACGAACCTAAGCAGCCTAATTCTCCTTCCACAGACACGCCACAAGCATGTGCCATTTCAACGGTTTTACGCGTTACGTCAACATTATAATCATAACTACTTGGCGTTTTACCATCGCTCATTAAGGAGCCATCCATCATTACAGATGAGAATCCTAATTGAATTGAGCGCTGACATACGCTTGGTGAAGTACCGTGATCTTGATGCATTACCACCGGAATGTGAGGAAACTCTTCAATGGCGGCTAAAATTAAATGGCGTAAAAATGGTGCTCCAGCATACTTACGAGCGCCTGCAGAGCCTTGAAGAATAACAGGGCTATCAGTTTTATCTGCTGCAATCATAATTGCGCGCACTTGCTCTAAGTTATTTACATTAAATGCTGGGATTCCATATCCAAACTCTGCAGCATGATCAAGCATTTGACGCATTGAAATTAAAGCCATTGGTTACTCCTAGGGTAGTCAATTAAAGGTTATGTTTTCTATTTTAGTGGCGAAATTATATCAGAGTTTAACTGCTTCGGGCATAGAAAGTTGTGGTTTTGAAGGTTCGATGGGGAATGTTAGCATTTTGTACTAAACTTACAAAAAAAACTTATAAAAAAGCGTTGTTTCCATAAGGTTTTTGTTTTTATGTGTGAAAGTTAACCACACTCATTCGCATAGTTCATTCTGCTTTAAGGCGTTTTATTTTCCTTAAGATTTAGATGCAGTAAATATACTTGCTATGGCACTATCTAATGTTATGTTAAATTCATTATTTGATTGTTTCGCAGATAGTCCTTCAGTGAGGGCGCGAGAGAAGCTCGCTACCATAGCATGATTTGAGTGAAGTTTTTTATTTGCTTGTGTTCTGGTGTAACCACCTGATAAAGCTGCAACTTTTATAATGTTTTTATGATTAATACAATCAGTATAAAAATTATTTGAATCAGGCAGTGTGAGTTTTAACATGACATTCTGCCCATTAGATAATGCATCTAATTCATCAAGCAATGCTGACTTAAGTAATACTTCAGCTGCAGACTTTTCAGGACTATTAATATCAATTTCAGGTTCAATTATTGGTATTAACCCCTTTGCTAAAATTTGTTTTGCAATGGTGAATTGTTGCGCAACAATATCATTAATACCTTGTTGGTTGGCTAATTTGATAACTGAGCGCATTTTAGTGCCAAAGACATCTTGCGTAACTGCTTTGTCTAGTAATGTATTCAGCGTTGGTAACGCTTTCATTAACTGCACACCATTATTCTCTTCGCAAAGACCTTTATCAACCTTTAAAAATGGTACTATATTTTTGTCTTGCCATAGATATTGTGCGGCATTTTTACCTTCAAACTCTCTATCTAAGGTATTTTCAAATAAAATAGCACCTAAAATTCGTGTGCCGTGGAAAGCAGCGTTAGTGACTATACGTGTGCGCATTTTGTGTACTAAGTCATACATCTGTTCATCATTGCTAAAGCTAGATTCTTCTATGCCATATAAAGCGAGTGCTTTTGGTGTACTACCGCCGCTTTGGTCTAAGGCGGCAATAAAACCATCTTGATTGGTAATTTTTATTAGCATTTTTGCAAAAGCATCAGGCGTTAAAGTCATGAAGATCTCCTTGAGTAAAGCGGCTAAATTAAATCGGTTAACGTTCAGGAAGTTTGGGTGGAAGAACAACTCATATTTTTCAGTATAGTGTTATTTCTATTATTTTATTATTTTTTATTAAAAAATATCACCTCAAGATACGGCAACGCGTATTTTGAGGTGCTTTAGGTTTATAACCGAGCAAAAATAACTGTTTTGTTATTTTTGCTTGTTAGGCTTTTATAAACTCCAAACTATTTACTTGCTCTTTGTTCTAAAATTTCAACAGCAGGTAATTTCTTGCCTTCTAAGAACTCTAAAAAAGCACCACCACCAGTGGAAATATACGATACTTTATCTTTAATATCATATTTATCAACAGCAGCTAAGGTATCGCCGCCGCCAGCAATTGAAAAAGCCGTACTGTCAGCAATAGCATGAGAAATAACCTCAGTACCTTTGGCAAAGGCGTCCATTTCAAATACGCCTACAGGGCCATTCCATAATATAGTGCCAGCTGTTTTAATTATTTCAGCCACTTTATTTGCTGTTTCTGGACCATAATCAATAATGTCATCAAGAGCATCAACTTCAGAAGCTGATTTTATTGTGGTGGCAGAATCATGTTTCCAGTCGCTAAACCCATCTCGGGTTACCGTAACGTCATCAGCAAAGATTACTTGGGTTTGCGCGCATAAACGTTGTGCTTCTGGAATTAAATCGGCTTCATATAATGATTTACCTACTTCATGGCCAGCTGCAGCTACAAACGTATTTGAAATACCACCACCAACAACAATAATGTCTGCAATCTTCGATAATGAATCTAATACGGTAAGCTTAGTTGACACTTTTGAACCACCAACAATCGCGACAAGAGGGCGGGCTGGATTGTCTAACGCTTTACCTAAAGCATTTAATTCACCGGTTAATAATGGGCCAGCACAAGCGGTAGGGGCAAATTTAGCCACGCCGTGCGTACTGGCTTGGGCGCGATGAGCTGTACCGAAAGCATCCATTACAAAAATATCGCAAAGGGCTGCTAGTTGTTTTGCTAACGCGTCATCATTTTTCTTTTCGCCTTGATTAAAACGAACATTTTCAAATATAACTAATTCACCAGCAGCAACTTCAACGCCAGATAAGTAATCGTTTACTAGGCGTACAGGGTAATTAAGCGCTGCAGCTAGATAATCAGCAACAGGCTGAAGAGAATAATCAGTATTATATTCACCTTCTGTTGGACGACCAAGGTGTGACATTACCATAACCTTTGCGCCCGCTTCTAATGCGAGTTTCATTGTCGGTAAGGCTGCTAGTAAACGTGCATCTGAGGTGATTTTACCTTCTTGCACAGGTACATTTAAATCTTCACGTATAAGAACACGTTGTCCGGCTAAATTTAGATCTGTCATGTTGATAATTGACATTTTTAATACTCCAAAAGTTTAATCTTTTTCTAATAGATCAGTGGTTTTTAATGAAAACTCAGCTAATAAGTCATGAATAAAGCGGTTTAATTCACCGGCCATCAAGGCGAAATCAGCATCTAATTTTGCAACAATATCATCTGCGTCAATATCATCATTTTGTTCTTGAATAACATCAAAAAATTTAATGCGTTTAATGGCTAAATCTTCACAAAGAATAAAAGACAATGATTCATCCCATTCCATTGCGGCTTTAACCATGTATTTGTCGGCATCTAAATGAGATTTAATTTCATCGCTATCAAGATCTTGGTTTTTTACTCTGATGACTGCACCATCATCGCCCATGGCGTTAAATTCAGCTTCCATACCTAAGGTAAATTTTGGCCCTAAATTTTTCTTAATTAACCAGTCTGTCATGGTTTCATCTGCAGCAACATCGGGCTCTAAACTAGTTACGGGTAATGTTCCGAGTACTTTTCTTAGTAGCGCGAGTAAATCTTCTGCTTTACCACGAGAGCTTGAATTGATGACGATAATATTGTCTTTTGGACTAATATAAGCATGCGTATCTGAAATACGTGAGAAAGCGCGTGGTAATAACTCGAAAGTAATATCTTCTTTAAATTGCTCTTTTTCTTTTTTCGTTGCGCCACGACCTTGCTCTAGTTCAAGTAAATTGACTTTTTCTTCAACCATATCTTTGATCACAGAGGCAGGTAACATTTTTTCTTCTTTACGAGCGCAAATTAAAAAATTGTCGTTGGCACAATGAACACTTGAATCTCCGTGTTTTCCTAGGGCATTTACCCAACCAAAATGCGCTAATTCAGTAGAGCCACAGGGGGTAAAAAGATGTTCGCAAAGGTGTTTTTCTAATGTTTCCTCTGACCATTCAAAAGGTCGAGTGAAAGCGAAAAAGTATAGGTTCTTAAACCACATAAATTGCATCCTAGGCATTAATAGCTTTTGTAAGCTGTTTTTAAAAAAGCCATGATACCTGAAAAGTGTATACTCAAACAACTTCAATCAACGTAGAAAGACATACTTATGACATGTTATTTAGAGGTTTGCTGCTAGCGTATATTTTGAATCGTTAGCGATATATTTTTTTATTTTGTCATATTCATGTAATAAAAAAATAATAGCATAGCAATCAGTCAGACACTTTAGAACTTGTTATTAATTGAATATAACAAAAACACTTTATTTATAAAAATATTAAAAGGCTTTAAAACATGAAATTAGTTAAAAATACTATTGCATTAGCAATATGCTCAAGTCTAGCATTACCCGCGTTTGCAGCAGATAAGCTTGACGAAGCAGTAGACTTCTACGGCAAACTTAATATTAGCTTGCAAGCATCAGAAGAAAAAGGTGAATCTTTTAATGAATTACAAAGTAATGCTTCTCGTGTAGGTGTGAAAGGTAAATATAAACTTGATACAGATTATGATTTAACTGCTATTTATAAACTTGAATGGCAAGTCAATGTTAACGATGATTCTAAAGAAAACTTAACTGCTCGTAACCAATGGGTTGGTTTACAAGGTGGTTTTGGTGAAGTAACTTTAGGTCGCTCTGATACAACGTTAAAAGTGTCTCAAGGTAAGTTTGATTTATTCAATGATTACGAAGGTGATTTGAAGCACTTATTTATTGGTGAGAACCGTGTTACTGACTCATTAACTTATAAATCTCCGAGCTTTAATAATGTTAAGTTTTTAGCAAGTTATATTCTTTCTGAAGATAGCGATCTAGATGACCCATTCTCAATTGCTGTACAATTTGGTGATGGTAAATTAAAGAAAACTGATTTTTTCTTATCACTTGCCCATGATCAAAACATGCAAGGTAAAAGTGCAATATATGAGACTACACGCTTAGTGGGTATGTATCAGCTAGGTGATTTACGTCTTGGTGCTATTTTAACTGAGAGTGAAATTTCTGAAGTTTTTGATGCTGCTAATGCGGCGTTTATTGGTAAAAGCGAAAATGGCTATGCTGTAAATGCTTCATATAAAATAGGCAAAGTATTAGCTAAAGTTCAATATCAAGAGTTTGCCGGCGCAGATGCGATTAATATTGGTGCAGACTATAAGTTAGGAAAAAATACTAAAGTGTTTGCTTGGTACACAGACAGAGAAGGACTTAGCTTTGATGGCCAAACCATTAAAAAAGCCACCGAAGGTACTTATTTTGCTATAGGTATGGAACAAAAGTTCTAGACTATGTTTGATTGCCACAAAGCACCACTCGTTAAGTTTGGTGCTTTTTCTTTTTAAAAATATTATTTATTCTAAACACTTTAATACTACCATGATTGTAACTATTCACCTATCGTCACTCCCGAGGTCTTTAAATCGGGAGTCTAGAATTTTAAACACTGAGATTCCAGCTTCAGCTTTGTAGTTCCAGACCAAAGCTAGACCCTACGTCCTGTAGGCAAAGACACAACTGGAATGACGGGAATACTAGGTATGGTGAATAGATACCCATGATTTTATTAAACGCTTGGAATTTATAGTGTTTAGTAAAATGCACTTAATATAATCAGTGATGGAAAGATGGTAAAATAGAGCTTCATTAAAAAACGTAAATTTTTGTTGGCTCCTTTTAATTCCATAAAATGATCGATCACCATAAATCCCTTATAGGTAACGGTAAGCGCTATTAAGATAGTGACCAATGTTGTTGAGGCAAACTGTTCACCCAAAAAAGTATTGAACAAGGTGATCGCTATCAACGCTAATAAGTAATACTCTAATTTTCCGACGTGTTTCATTATAATCCCTACCTCAGTACATATAATAATGGAAAAATAAGGATCCACATTAAATCTATCATGTGCCAATACACTGCCAAGGCCTCTAAACCAGAATTTTCTTTCGATGAGTAAGCACCACTTCTTAATCTAAATATCACCCATAAAATAGCGCATGAAGCCCAGCCAACATGAAGAAAGTGATTAAACGTCATATAATAATAGACAGTAAAAAATTCACTGGTACTGGGGCCAAACCCTTGTAAGTCATTCCAATAAAACTCCCATGTTTTTATAATTAAATATAAACAGCCACAAAAAAAAGCTAACCATAAATAGCGTTCACATTTAGACTTATTATCAAGGCGAATATTGGCCATCGCTTTAGCCATAAAATAGCTGCTAGTTAACAGAATAATAGTATTGGTTACGCCTAACGAGGTATGTAAACTTTGTGGTCCTTGAGTAAACACCTCAGGGTAATAGAACTTAGCAATAAAATAGGCGACAAAGAAAATACCAAACTCAGTGAGTTCAGATAATATGCCAACCCAAATAGGGATGTTTCCAGGAATTCTTCCGGCATGTTCTTCACTCCATGATTTAGGAAATATACCGAGCGAACTATTGATTGGGTTATTTTTCATATTCTTTTGAGTTTCTTTTGTACAGTACTTAGTTAACTTATAGCCACTTAATTACTCATTTTGAAGTGGCTATAACTGATTTTATGCTTAAAAAATAGACCGATTTTATTTATATACCGAAAGTATCTTTAACTTTAATTTCAAAATCTTCATCAGATAACGCTTTTCTTAATGGTACGAAGGTTGTTGCTTCACCGCCAACAGGAATAGCAATTAATGAATTTTCATTTTCAATGATAGCTTTAACGGCATCGGCAATAGGTTGAGGATTTGGGCCTTCGTTGATTGCTTTAGCGACAATAGGAACAAAATGTGCAACTAAGTCTTTATAAGGTGAATCTTCACTGGTTGTGGCTGAGTTGGCAACCAAGCCTTTTTTAACAAAGTTAGTGCCAAACAATCCCGACTGAATGGAGTGAACTCGCACATTGTAGGGCGCCATTTCAAACCGAATCGAGTCAACAAACCCTTCAACCGCATATTTACTTGCGTTGTAATGAGAAAGAAGTGGTAGACCCATTTTCCCAAGAAATGAACTAATATTGATAATTACGCCAGCTTGAGCCTTGCGCATATAAGGAAGAACCGCTCTGGTCATTTTCATTAATCCAAAAACGTTTACATCAAACTGCTTAAAAATTTCTTCATCAGTAACTTCCTCTGCCGTTGATACTAAGCCAAAACCTGCATTATTTACCAATACATCAATTTTACTATGTTGGGCAATTATAGCGTTAACGGCCGTCTCCATAGAGTCAGTATCAGTCACATCAAGGTAAATATTATTAACCCCTGATATTTCTGGTGTTTTAAGGCTTTTGTCACGTGTGCCGGCATAAACGGTATAGCCATTTTCATTTAAATAACGAGCGGTAACTTCACCCATTCCTGAACTTGCACCAGTGATAAGTACTACTTCTTTCATTTAAGTTTCACTCTTTTTATTACAATAATAGTAATTATGTTACGGAGTTAAACTTTTTAGCAATGAATGAGATCATGTTTTGCTTCATTAATCGGCTTTTAAATAAAGGAATACGAAGCGGATCAATAAATATACCCAAATGAACTTAAAAAGCGGATTTTAGGACAACTGAGCGAGCCATATACAAGGCACATCTTTTTATTAATGGTTGCTCCCTTAAAAAAGGATGCAACGAAGTAGATGGTTTGCTCAGTTGTCCCCGTAGGGTTGGTTTAGAAACGTTTTATGCTTCGTTATTGATTTGATAAGGACGCTACAAGGATGTAGCTTATTAGAGAATGCAGGAGCATATTCTCCTGAGTAACCATTCTTTTCAATCAATGCCTTGCCTAAAGACGTTTCTAATTCCAACTAAAACCTGCACTTTGAATTCACTTGGGTATAAGTCCGTTTAGTATGACTTCTAGTATTGGACTTATTTCGTATTTCTTCTGTCGCAGTTAGAAAAATGGGGAATACTATCAACGAAAATCCCAGCGTAGTCACCTAAGCTGGGATTTTTTTAAAGAAACAATCATGTTAAATAATTAGGGGCTATTGACCTTTAGATATTATTTTTGCAGCTGTTTGTTGGGTATTTATACAAGACAGAGCCTTTGTCATGTGGTTTTTCAGGACAATATGCTCCTGCATTGTCTTATAAGCTACATCCATGTAGCGTCACATAAAAAGGCGATAACGCCGTAAAAAGGACCAACAAACGCTGTCCGAAGGATTCGGCTAAAAGCGTTTTACTCTTTGTTGAGTAGGATTTGCTTAGAGTGACTAGGCTACACACTACTCGCCGCGATTAAAACGCTTTGCTTCCTTGAAAAAAGGCGAACAAAATTTAACCGCGAAAGATCAACAGACCCTAACCGAATATTTCTAATTTTCCGTCAGTAACACGTGTTTCATAGGTTTTAATGGCAAATGTATCATCATCTAAACATACACCAGAATTTAAAACAAAACGTTGTTTTAATAAGGGTGACGCAACATAAATATCACCTTTAGTTTCGCCAATTAAACCGCGATATAAAACGTTCGCTTTACCAAAAGGGTCAAAGTTAGAAACAGCATAAACTGTGTCGTTGCCTACTTGGAATAAGGCAACTTGCTCTTCGTTTGCTAATAAGGCACAAACACCTGAGTTTTTCACTAAATCACTTGTTGGGCAGATGGTTTGCCACGTATTTTCTGTTGTCATTTTATTTTCCTTTCTTATCCGTAAACGTTTCTTATGCAGGCGTTAGATCAACTGCTTGAATTTTAACGCCGTATTTTTTCTCTTCACCCTGAGCTGGACGAATTTGATCACGCTCAGTAACGAATTCGATGTTGCCATCAACTGTGTCAGAGTTAACAAACTGACGGAAACGTTTTAATTGTTCTTCACTTTCAATCGTTGTTTTCCATTCACATTGATAGGTATCAACCACATTTTGCATTTGTTTTTCTAATTCAGCATTAATACCTAAGTGATCGTCTTTAACGATTTTTTCCATGTAGGCTAAACCGCCCTCTAGGTTGTCTAACCATACAGAAGTACGCGTTAAACGATCTGCTGTACGTACGTAGAACATTAAGTAACGGTCAATGTATTTAATGAGTGTTTCATCATCTAAGTCAGTCGCGAATAAGTCACCATGGCGAGGCTTCATTCCGCCATTACCACTGACGTATAAGTTCCAGCCGTTTTCAGTGGCGATAATACCAATGTCTTTACTTTGCGCTTCAGCACACTCACGAGTACAACCAGAAACAGCAAACTTAATTTTGTGTGGTGAACGTAAACCTTTGTAGCGATCTTCTAAGTAAATGGCCATTGCCATGCTGTCTTGTTGGCCATAACGACACCAAGTGCTGCCAACACAAGATTTAACCGTACGTAACGATTTACCGTATGCGTGACCTGTTTCCATACCTGCATCAATTAAGCGTTTCCATATAGCCGGTAATTGATCAACACGTGCACCGAATAAGTCGATACGTTGACCGCCAGTTACTTTGGTATATAGGTTATATTCTTTAGCTACTTCACCAATAACAATTAATTTATCAGGTGTTACTTCACCGCCGGGCATACGTGGAACGACAGAATAAGTACCATCTTTTTGCATGTTACCTAGGAATATATCGTTTGTGTCTTGAAGCGATACATGGTCTGGTTTTAATATGTAATCATTCCATACAGAAGCGAGGATAGACGCGGCTGCTGGCTTACAAATTTCACAGCCTAAACCTGAACCGTGTTTTTCTACTAACAGGTCAAACGTTTTAATTTGTTCTGCTTGAACAATGTGAAATAACTCAACACGACTGTAAGCAAAATGTTCACAAAGATCAGTGCTAATTTCAACACCACGTTTTTCTAGTTCGTGATCAGTGACTTTCTTCAATAATGCGGCACAACCACCACAACCGGTAGCGGCTTTCGTTGAAGATTTAACTTCACCCACATCCACTGCACCACAATCAATAGCAGCAATAATATCGCCTTTGGTTACATTCAAACATGAACAGATGGTTGCTGTATCGGGTAAGGCATCAACGCCTAATGTAGGTTTTTCACCCGAGCTTGGTAAAATTAAACCGTCTGGGTTTTCAGGTAATTCAATACCATTTAATGCGTATTGTAATAATGAATCGTATTCGCTGGTATCACCCACTAATACGGCACCTATTAATTCTTTACCGTCTGGGCTTACTACAATTTTTTTATAAATTTGGTCAGGTTCGTTTGAATAAACATAGCTTTTACAGCCTTCAGTACGCGCATGGGCATCGCCAATTGAACCTACGTCCATGCCCATTAACTTCAACTTAGTGCTCATATCCGCACCCGTGAATTGTCGCTCACCGCCAATAATGTTATCCGCAGTAACCTTAGCCATGGTGTAGCCCGGCGCCACTAAACCGAAGATGAAGTTATTCCATAAAGCACACTCACCAATGGCGTAAATGCTTTCGTCAGACGTTTTACAGTAGTTATCAACAACAATACCGCCACGTTCGCCAACCGCTAAATCAAATTCACGTGCTAAGTTATCGTATGGGCGAATACCTGCAGAGAATAATATAACGTCAGTTTCTAAATGCGAGCCATCAGCAAAATTCATACGGTGAACACATTCTTCGCCGTCTACAATTTCATTAGTTGCTTTTTGTGTGTGAACTTGAACGCCAATGCCTTCGATCATTGAACGAAGTAAAGCGCCGCCGTCTTTGTCTAATTGAACACCCATCAGTTGTGGCGCAAATTCAACAACGTGTGTTTGTAAGCCTAATTCTTTAAGTGCGTTAGCGGCTTCTAATCCTAATAAACCACCACCAACAACAACACCGACTTTACCGGCTTTAGCTGACGCTTGAATGTCTTCTAAATCTTGAATAGTACGGTAAACCAAACAATGATCACGTTCTTTACCTGGAATAGGTGGAACAAATGGATATGAACCAGTTGCCATGACTAACTTGTCGTAAGCGTAAGTTTCGCCAGCTTCAGTGGTAACCACTTTCGCTGCTTTATCAATGTTAGTCACTTTCGCGTTGGTGAAAAAGTTAACACCAATTTCATTGTAGTATGCTGGTGTAGTCATTGCTAAATCATCAGCAGTTTTTCCAGAAAAATACTCTGATAAGTGAACACGGTCATAGGCTAAACGATCTTCAGCTGATAACACTGTAATTTCATAGCCTTCATGTTTCGCCATTTCATCAACAAAGTGATGACCAACCATGCCATTGCCAACTACAACGATTTTTTGGGGTTGTGTGCTCATATTTTGCAATCCTACTTCTTTAAATTACCGCTGTAATAGCGGAACTAGATAATGGTCTGTTATTAGCAATAAATGAACCAATTAGTTTTTATTAATAAATTCAATTGGATAGGTGTTTGGGTTTTTACCAAAATAGGGCGTACGCACTACTGTGAAGAAGTTAACGCACCACAGGTGTGCGCTATAATAGTGAGCGCTAAGTTAACCCACATGTGAAGTATGCTTCACGTTCATGAGAACGTGAAAATATATAAATTTGTTTATTGTCTTTGTGAAAAAACCAGTTAGTCCGCAACATAATGCTAAATATACTAAGAAATAGTTCAACAAAGTTATCAGGAGTTAAGCTAAAAAATCAGCTTATGTTTCAGGAGATAGTTCTGTAAACATAACGTTTATTTATCTACTTGAGGTTCAGCGGTACGCGGAACCCATTCCCACCATTGTTGTTCGCCTTCTGATACTTCGCCCTTATCTTTGGATTGATGAATATCCCATGTCACTAAATAGTCTGGATTCACCAATTTTACGCCATCAGTACTGGTATGAAACTCGCCTTTAGGCGCAACAAACCAGCAGGTTAATATTGACGGAATTAAAAAGTCTGCCGCTTTTTCATGTTTTTTATTCTCAGAACTCGCTTGTGCTAATTCAATAGTAATACCCATTTCTTTGTCAACCGACTTCACTATACCGCCAAGCATTGATTGCTTAAGCATTTCGCCTTGTTTATCAAAATAGCTTAAACCGATTAAACAGCTTTTGCCAACAACATTATCTAAGGTTAACGACATAAATATTCTCTAATTTATTTTTACGGTTTAACTTTTTATACCAATTGAAGTAATTAATTGACTCATTCATTATTTCATTTGGTATTACAAAGCTAAAAATTAAAAATGGCACCCGAATAGGTACCATCCTTATATTACTTAACAGCAATAGGCTGTTTACGTTTTAAGCAAGGCTAGAGTATTCGACGTGTAATTTTTCTACACGAGAATGCGATAACGCAGAATAAAGCGTAAATAGACATTGCATTAGTGAGCTAAAGGTGCGACACCAGTAGCAGGATTATCTGCTAAGCCAATATCTCGTGCATGTTCTTCAAATTTTTTGTTCTTCCAGAAAAATGCACCCGGCATAGTGGTTGGAATCACCAAAATATAAAACAATGCACGGCCCATAGCAGCAGTAAAAAAGTTTACTAAACCTAAGATTAAACCGATTAATACTAAGCTAATCTCGTTAAACCCTATAAGGTGTAAGCCAATTAGGCTAGTAGCTACAACAATGTTTAATCCTAATAACCAGTTACGGAAAAGGTACGTTTTACCAAATGTTGTACATTGTATGTAGTGCGCTGCACCACCTTCGTTTTCGTTACGGTTTAAATCAGCGTTATGCTTTATTAATCCTAAGGCTTCAATAAACATACCGGCAACAAACGTTAAGCCAAAAGCATATGATGCTTGAATAATTACTTGCTCAGGTACGCCTATTACCGCTAATGTTGAAAGCACAACAATCGCGCTGAATAAAGTACCTAATGATAATGCATTACCGCCAAAAGATGTGGCTGTTTGTAAGTGGTTCCAGAACGGTCGGGCTTTAATTTGGTAGCACATGTTCATGTAATATAAACCACAAAAACCAGCAATAATTGCGAAGATACCAGCACCAGTTACTAAATCAGCTAATGGTAAACCTGCTGTAAATTTGGTTAAGTTTAAACCTAACCAATCAACTGACAGTTCGTTAACAAATTTATTGCTAGGAATAGCAAATAATGCCGTTAAACCAGTTCCCGCAGAAAACATCGCTAAACCAAAACCTTCACGGCTCATGGGTGAATAACGTAAGTTGTTAAAGCCACGATAGAATCGCATGGGTTTACCTAAATGCGTCACACTCATTAATAACGCGAAGCTTGTCATCACTAGTGCTAGCACCGCCAATGGTAAGAACATGTCTGAGGCAACAAATATTTCAAACGCTTCAATACCCAGTAATGAGCCTAAAAATGGAATTAAAAATAGGCCGTATGCCGCTTGTGCGAATAAAGTAAATAAAACCAACGGGTTTTCACGCGAGTTTAACCTCGAGAAATTCCACGATTTAGCCTTACCAACTTTTTGATCAACAACGGGTTTGTAGTTACCTTTACTATCACGATGGTATTTCACTGGCATTGAGTCAGTACGCGTTACTTCGTGTGGCATGGTTTTTGTTTGTTGAAAACGAATGTTTGGCTGGGTAATTTCTGGTGTTGGAAAACCTGGAATTTCTGTTTTGCATTGTTCACGGTTTTCTGGAGTATTTTCAATCACACCAAAATCTAACGCATTACCAACACAAGCAGAAACACACGCGGGTTTTAAACCAACTTCTAAACGGTCTACACACATATTACACTTAGACACTTGGCCTTTTACTGGGTCTAATTGCGGTGCATTGTAGGGGCAAACCCAAGTACAATAACCGCAACCAAAACAGGTTTCAGGATCTTGTAATACGGCTCCGTATTCTACGTGTTTAGTGTAGGCACGCGTTGGACAACCTTTTAAACAAACAGGGTTATCACAATGGTTACAGGCCATTGAAATATTCATTCGTTTATAATCAGGATATGAACCGCCTTCCACATAACCCACCGAGCGGAAAGCTAAATGTGCAGGGTTATCGTTTTTCTCAGAACACGCCGCTTCACAAGCATGACAACCAATACAGTTATCTGCGGTAAAGAAAAATCCATGTTGTTTATTACGATTTGGATTTGAACCCACTTCAGGGTTTTCGTTAATAAACATTGAACGTTTAGCGGGTTGCCCTGTTAATTCAACCAGATCAATTTGTTGACCGTAACGGTTTTTATCTTGAATAGGTTGATCAGGCAATATTGCATATTGCTGCTCTTGCGTACGTACTTCCCAGTGATCTGAACGACCTTCTTGTTCAGTACCATATTCTAAGCCGTTATTTACACTCATCGTAGCGGGGTCGAAACTTTCAACCGACGTATCTTTTACTACGTTTTTGTCTAATGTTTGTGTCATTTTTTTTCCTACTAGCTTTTCTCTAATAATCTAGGAAAGCTTCTGACAAATTAAATATATTACCTACTCGATTCTGATTAGTAAGCACGTCGCTCAACGTTCAAACGTGCTGCTTCATCTTGATCAACTGTTTCTATACGAACAGAGCCTTGCTTAAATGCGGGTTGACGTGAATAGGGGTCTAATAAACCTAAGGTTAATCGGTTCACACAATCATGGAAATGGAACGGAATAAATACCATATTGCGCGACACACGTTGGGTTAACTGCACCAGTACCACAGCATCGCCACGGCGTGATGTTAAACGCACGTATGATTGATGTGCAATACCTAATTCGGCAGCAGCATCGGGGTTCATTTCCATGTAAGGTGTTGGGCTGAATTTATTACAGTTACCAATTTTTCCGGTACGGGTACGTGTATGAAAATGTTCAACAACGCGACCACTGTTTAACCAAAATGGATAATCTTTACAGGGTTTTTCATTGTTGTCGTAAAAGTCGACACAAATTAAATTAGCTCTTTGAGATTTGGTTTGGAACTTACCATCAGTGTATAAACGCGCTTCACCTTTTAATTCACCCGTTTCGTTGTCTTCACCCTCACTTTCACGATAGGGCCATTGAATGCCACGGGCTTTAATTATTTTTTCGTAACTCATGCCTGAAATATCTAATATTCTTTCATTACCGTAAGCGTTCTTACCCTTAGAAAGCGCCTTCATTTCATTGAAGGCTTCTTCTGGCTTATCTGGAAACTTGATTTTTTTACCATTTTCGAAACGTTTGGCCATTTGATTGAAGATCCAAAAATCTGGTTTTGAATCTTTATATGGCGGTAATACATTATCGATTAAGTTCACACGGCGTTCTGTGTTGGTATGACAACCTTGTTTCTCAGCCCATACTGACGCAGGAAAAAACGCATGTGAGTATTGGTTCATTTCTACATCTTCGTAGACATCTTGAACCACTAAAAAATCTAGGTTCTCAAGCGCTTTACGAATGCGCGCTGTATTTGGCATTGAGGTCATTGGGTTGGTTGCAACAATCCATAAACCTTTAATTTCGCCGGTTTCAATGGCAGGGAAAATATCAGTTTCCGCTAAACCGCGTTTTTTCGGGAAGAATTCAGGATCAATACCCCAGAAATCAGCGATCTCTTGGCGATCAGCGGCATTTTCTAAATAACGATAGCCCGGTAAACCTGAACAGGAAGACCATTCACGTGTACCCATCGCATTACATTGGCCGGTAATTGAAAGTGATGTACCGCCCGGCTTACCAATATTACCGGTAATTAAGTTTAAGTTATTGATGTTAGCAACACCGTCACTACCATGTGTAGATTGGTTAATGCCCATGGTCCAAATGCTCATTGCCGCAGGCGCTTTAGCATAAATACGGGCAACGTTACGAATAGTATCTTCATCAATACCACATTGATGCTGTGCCACTTCTGGTGCGTAATCTTGCACTAATACTTGAAGCTCATCATAACCTTGGGTATGCGCATCAATATATTTTTTGTCTTGTAAACCTTCATTGATAATCACGTACATCATCGAGTTGATTAATACACAATCAGTACCCGGTGTTATTGGTAAATGAATATCAGCAAATTGCGCCAGCATTGTAACGCGTGGATCAACTACAATTAATGGGAATTTACGTTTTTCTAACGCTTCTTTTAAGCGCCAGTAAATAATAGGGTGCTGCTCAGGTAAATTAGAACCAAACGCCATAAAACAATGGGTATGTTCAAAATCGTCATAACAACCCGGAGGGCCATCTGAGCCAAAACTACGCTTATAACCACTGACGGCAGAGGCCATGCAAAGTGTGGTATTACCATCGTAGTTATTGGTACCAATACAACCACGAGCAAGTTTACCCAAGGTGTAAAATTCTTCAGTTAATAACTGGCCACTAGAGACAATGGCGAATGAGTCACGACCATATTTGTCTTGTATTTCTTTAATTTTATCAGCCGTTTTATCTAACGCCTGATCCCAAGTCGCTGGCTTGAATTCGTCATAATGTTTATCACGAAGTAATGGTTGTGTACCACGACCCGGGCTTTCGAATAACTCGTGTTCAAGTAAACCTTTGATACATAATTTACCACGGTTTACATCAGCACCTGCGTGCCCACGAGAAGTAACAATTTTTTTATTATCATCGAGGCCAATTTCAATTGAACAGCCCGTTGAACAATAGTTACAAGTGGTATATTTCCACTCTTTTACCTTCTTACTAGGAATCGAGATAGGTTTTCTGTTTTTACGGCCAAACAGCATACACTGGTCCTAATTTAATTATTTATCATCTGCGAATTAATAGCAATAAGCGTACCGATAAATAAAAGTTATTAAATAACAATAAGGTAGTGATGGGTAGGAGAGGAGATTGAACTAAATGAGTGCTTTTTAAAATATAATGGTGCAACGAGTGGGAATGTGGTTTCGTTGCACATAAACTGTCAAGAAAAATAACCGAAGACAGAGTTATGCCCAATTAGATATATAAATTAATTAACCAAAGCTACAATCAGCCCAATAAATAACAACGCTGATACTGATTGCCAAAAAAACACAGGATTACGCTGTAGCAAAGGTTGATTTTTGTATTCTTCAACGGCAGATGTACTGGGGTTACTTAAATCAGTAAAGAATTCTGAAAATGCTTTATAGCGCAGTTTCGGATCTGCCGCAGTCGCTCTTTGTAAGCTTAAATCTAACCATAACGGCAGCTCAGGTCTAAATTGTTTAATACTGCGATAATGCATATCGTTATAACCCTTAATGGTTACTTCAGCCCGTTGCATTGGATTGTAAGGTAGTTCGCCTGAAAGCATTTCATAACAAATAACGCCCAATGAAAATAGATCACTTTGATTATCCGCTTTCATGTGCAATAAGGTTTCAGGAGCAATATAGTTTAAAGAGCCGTAGGGTACATCTTCTTTGATTGTTTCTTGATTTTCATCAAGTGAAGCGACAAATACGGTGCCGTAATCAATCAATTTAATGTGGCCATATTGATCGATCATTATGTTGTCTGGTTTTAAGTCGCGATGTACTAAGTCTAAGCGTTGAAATGCTCGTAATGCGCTGATTACTTGTTTCATTATATCGCGTACTTGTGCAATGTTTGGTTTAGGGTTGTCATGCAACCATTCGCCTATGGTTTGCCCTTCAAGGTATTCACACACGTGGTATAGAAACTGGCTGTTTTGTTTACCAGGTAATACGCGCATTACATTACCGTGCATAATGCGCTCGCCAACCCAAGCTTCACGAATAAAGCCTTGCAAATAAATGGCATCGTCTGAAAAATTGGCTGACGGCGCTTTTAACACATATGGTTTATCTGTTTCAACATCTACTACTAGATACAAATGTGAACGGATGCTAGCGTGAATCACTTTTTTAACTAAGTAGCCATCAAGTTTCAGCCCAATTTTTAATGCCGGTGGAATTACTTTTGAATTCAGATCACGTTGAATTTCAGCCAGTTTACGATTGGGTACCGCGTTAATATGTACTAATAAACAGGTAACATTGTCATCACTACCTAGTTCAAGTGCCGTTTCAACAATCTTTTTAGAAAGCGTTTCTAAATCAGATTTTTTTGGCGATAGCGGCAATGAATCAAAGAGCTTCTTAAAAACAGGTTTCGTTATATAGTCATGAATACCATCGCAACTTAGCATGTATAAATCACCTGACTGTAAATCAATTTGATGCACATCAACTTCTAAACGATTATCGGCACCTAAAGCTCGTGTTAATAAAGCCTGTTGCCCCATTTGCTTGCGATTATGATCACGCGTAATAGCTTCTAGCTGACGATTACGATATTTTGTTATACGGGTATCGCCAACATGAAAAGTATAACCCGTGGTTGATTTGGCAATAAATGCTGAAAAAGTCGTTAGCCATTGTGGAGAGTTTTGATCAGCTAAACCATCAACAAACCCACTCTGTGAATATAACCAGTTATTTAAGCTGGTTAATACTTTTGCTGCAGATTTTTGCGTTGACCATGTTTCAGGCGTTACGAGATATTCTTGAATAAATTGAGTCACCGCAAGTTGCGAGGCCTCAGCGGCTTTACTCGCGCTGGATAGTCCATCAGCAATAGCCGCAACCGCGCCTTTAGCACGTAACTCTAGTTTATTGGGAATAATGGCTGCAAAAGCATCTTGGTTTTCTGCTTTCAAACCTTTGGAAGAAAAACCGCCAAAGCACAATTGCAAATCTGCAGCCGTGCTTTGGCATTTTTGGGTTTCAGGATTCATGTTTTTTAATGACTAACATTAATTAATTCTACAGTGCCATCTTCACGTACTTCGGTAATAGTACCTTTTGGCTCTTCCATAAAGAGTAATGTAGTAAAGCCTATCACAGCAGTGCCTGCTATCACCATAAAGAATGTTGAATAATCAACCATGGTTAATACCGTTAAGTAAACCACTGCGCCTACGTTACCGTAAGCGCCAGTCATACCGGCAATTTGCCCCGTTAAACGACGTTTAATTAATGGTACGGCAGCAAATACTGCACCTTCACCCGCTTGCACGAAGAATGAACAAGCCATTGCCGTTACTACTGCTAATGCTAAAGGCCATTCACCGGTGATTTCAGACATTGCGAAATAACCAACTGCTAAACCTGCTGTTAAAATTAATAACGTTTTCTTACGACCAAACTTGTCTGATAACCAACCGCCACCAGGACGAGACATTAAGTTCATAAAGGCATAAGTAGAAGCTAACATCGCTGCGTAAACCATGCTTAATTCGAAAGTTTCAGCGAAAAACAACGGTAACATCGAAACAACCGCTAATTCTGAGCCAAAAGTAGCAAAGTAAAGAATGTTTAATACCGCCACTTGTCTGAACTTATAACGGTGAATTTCTTCAACCGGCTTTGAAAATAAATGGCCGTTTACTTTAATGGTTTGTTTTACTTCAATGGCAAACAAAACCACTAAACTAAAGTAGGCAATAAGTGCACTTTGCTCTGATAATAAACTTACGCCATAAGGTGATAATTTCCATGTTAGTAAGGCTAAAGCAGCGTACATAGGAACTTTCATAATTAATAACAGGAAGAAATCGCCTGTTGAGGTAACTTCCATTGCACCTGTTTGTTTAGGTTTAAAGTAAGTTGAACCTTTAGGCGTGTCTGTTACGTTTTGATACCAGATGACACTAAAAATTAAGCTTAATGCACCGGTAAAGCCAACCGCGTATCTCCAACCGTCGTCACCACCGAATGCCAATGCAAGTGTAGGTAGTGACATGGCAGCAGCAGCTGAACCAAAGTTACCCCAACCACCATATATACCTTCAGCCGTACCGAGTTCATTTGCAGGGAACCATTCAGATACCATACGAATACCGATAACAAAACCAGCACCGATAAAACCTAATAAAAAGCGAGAGAAGGCAGCTTGCTCAAACGTAGTTGCAAGAGCAAACATAAAACAAGGGATACTACATACCGCAAGTAATGCCGCGAAGGTTAAGCGTGGGCCGTATTTATCGGTAAGCATACCAATGATAACGCGCGCCGGAATGGTTAACGCTACGTTTAATAGCATTAATGTTTTAATTTCATCTTTCGTTAATCCTAATGAGTCAGCAATTACTGACACTAAGGGGGCAAAGTTAAACCAAACAGCAAAAGTAATGAAAAACGCTATCCAACTCATATGTAAGGCTTTCATCTTACCTTTGAATGAAAATATATTGAGATTCTCTTGACCGCTCATGCGACAACTCCTAAAAATTAAAATTTGTGCTGTTTATTAACGAAAGACGCTGTTGCCCTGTTAATAATAAAAAATTGGTTTTCTATTAAATAAGCTGACTGGCTTACTTAATGCGAATAACTTTATTGAACTGTGAAAGGCAAATGTAATGCCATTATCACAATAATATTATATCTAATTGTTTTTATAGGGTTTAATTGTTTTTGTTTGGCGGGGCTTGACTATAAACGAGACGTACGTGCACAACAGAATAACTATTACGCACACATTGAGTGCAAAAAACATAAATAATCACTACACCATTCAAAAGCGCTTAATTGAAAAAGTAATCAGTAGTAATGGATAAGAGCAATGATCGCATAGTTATAACGGATAAAAACAATAATCGCAGCAAAGGCAGAATGAAATACATAAACTAGGTAACAGGAGATTAGACGTTTCGAATATTTGTTTAAGCCGTATGATTTGAAACTTACAAAACAACCAAGAATGAAGTGTTTAAGTAGTAAGTGAAGTAGTAAATGAAATAGTAACGATGTATCCACCACCTTTTAAATATGACGCTTCAGCCAAGCACCACATCAGTGCAATAATTCATCAAAAACAAGTGTTATTTATTATTACTTCGTTGTACCTTTTGATTAATCTGTATTATTACAATTAGTTAGCTTTCGTGTGGTTTGTCGAAAATACATGGCACGTTACATGCTTTTAGCAGTATAGATAAAGTTAAGTAACGATGTGAATAACATTCTCACATGCGTAAACAACATAACCACCACATACGTGAGCAGTACAATGACTAATACCCCAAGCCCAACAGCTGATAGGTTAACAAACCAATTTTCTGAATCGGTTACTCAGCTCAAACCGTTATTGGTGATCATTGGTAACGGTATGGCGACAGGCCGGCTATTAGATGAAATAATTAAGCGCACACCAAATAAGTATCAAATTACGGTGATAGGTAAAGAACACTTCGGTAGTTACAATCGTATTATGTTATCAGCCGTTTTAGCCGGTGATGCCACGATTGATAGCATTATGCAAAAACCACCTGCATGGTACAAAGAGCACAGTATTAACTTCTTAAGTGGTAGCTTAGTTACCTATATAGACAAAAAAACTAAGGTCGTTGAATTAGCCTCATCGGCACAGATTAACTACGACGAACTTATCATTGCTACCGGTTCGCGTACCGCTGAAATACCCGCTAAAAATCAGGATGTTGAAGGTATATTCAATTTTCGTGATATTGCTGACACACAAAAAATTCAAGCATTTGCTAAACAAGAAGGTTCAAGCTCAAAACAAGCCATTGTTATTGGTGGCGGTTTATTAGGGTTAGAAGCAGCTTACGGCTTAGCAATTAGCGGTGTGGAAGTCACGTTAGTTCACCGTAATAAATGGTTACTTAATCGTCAGCTCGATAAAGTATCAGGCAATATGTTGCAAAGCATCATGGCGCAAAAAAAAATTAAGTTTGCTTTAGGCCATGAAGTGGCTTCTTTTGAGAATACAATTGAGAGTAACGCAGAAAGAAAAGTAAAAAGTTTATCAGGTGTTACGTTAACTAACGGTGAATTTATTAGCGCACAAATGGCCGTTATCGCAACCGGCATTACGCCAAACAAAAAATTAGCCGAAATCGCCAATATTGATTTTAATCGTGCCATTTTAGTCAACGATTATATGCAAACCAGTGACGCCTCCATCAGCGCTTTAGGTGAGTGTTGTGAACATAATCGCGCCACCTTTGGTTTAGTTGACCCTATTTGGGGACAATGTATTACGCTTGCTGAACGTTTATGTAACAACGTAAAAAAGCCATTTCAAAACGCGCCCGTACCAACCAAATTGAAAGTTTCAGGCGTACAGCTATTTTCAGCCGGCGATGTTGAGGTGTCAGAAGGTAGCCAATGTTTTACCTTATTAGATAAAAAAGCGCTTATTTACCGTAAAATCATCGTTAAAAATGGTAAAATAAGCGGTATTGTTTTATTTGGTGATGTTAGCTCAGGTATGGCTTACTTTGAGTTAATGCGACAACAAATAACCGTGAATACTATGATGCCAGAGCTATTAATTGGCGATGAATTTGTAACAACCATAGAAAATGAGCAAAAAGTAAGTGCCGCTTAGCTTTAGCTTAGCCTTGGCTTCAATTCAGCTTGAAGAAGCCTAAGCTAGACTTTTTCTATTAATTAAATAGCGTTATTAAAAACTTTATCAACTAGCACTTTACTAACATTAGCTATCGTTAGTTAACGTTTGAGAATTCCATGACCGACATCATTTTTACCGATAAACAATCTCCAGCTTCAGTAAGTAGCCAAACAACCAGTAAAACAAATTGCCCCTATTGTGGCGTTGGCTGTGGTATTGAAGCCACCGTTGAAAACAATAAAGTCATTGCCGTAAAAGGTAATGCAGAACACCCTGCCAACTTAGGACGCTTATGCGTAAAAGGGTCTTCACTTCATGAAACACAAGGTTTTCATAACCGAATTTTAAGCCCTCGTGTTTATGGTAAAAACGTAAGTTGGGATGAAGCAACATCAACGGTTGCTAAACACTTTCAAGACACAATAGCGCAATATGGCCCAGACTCTGTCGCCTTTTATCTATCAGGTCAGCTACTTACCGAAGATTATTATGTCGCCAATAAGCTAATGAAAGGCTTTATTGGCTCAGCCAACGTTGATACAAATTCTCGCTTATGTATGGCATCGGCAAGTGCCGCACACAAACGTGCCTTTGGCGAAGATGTTGTTGCTGGCTGTTATGAAGATTTAACCTCAGCCGATGCTATTTTCATCATCGGTGCTAACCCAGCATACGCACACCCTATTGTTTATCAGCGCATGATAAAAGCGCGTGAAGAAAACCCAACACGTAAAATAGTGGTGATTGACCCACGTAAAACCGCCACAGCTAAAGATGCCGATTTATATTTAGCGATAAAGCCCGGTAGTGATGCCTATTTTTATAACGGCTTATTATTGTATTTAGCCGAACAAGGTAAATTAAATAACGATTACATAGCAAAACATTGTCAAGGGTTTGAGCAAGCACTACAAACGGCGCAAAGCCAATTTGCTGATATTGCGGCCGTAGCAACCGCTTGTGATATTGAGCTTTCATTGTTGCTTGAAAGCTACCAAATTTTTGCTGAAACTGACAACGTAGTGACTTTTTTCTCGCAAGGTATCAACCAATCATCAACCGGTGTTGATAAAGGTAACGCGATTATTAACTGTCATTTAGCAACAGGAAAAATAGGGCGAGAAGGCGCAGGTGCCTTTTCAATTACCGGACAACCAAATGCTATGGGTGGCCGCGAAGTGGGCGGTTTATCAAATCAACTTGCAGCACATTTATATTTTGAAAATTCAAATGAAATAGATTTAGTTAAACGTTTTTGGCAAGCACCCAACATTGCGACTAAAGAAGGCTTAAAAGCGGTTGAACTATTTGATGCGGTTCATTCAGGAAAAATTAAAGCCATTTGGATCATGGCGACAAATCCTGTGGTAAGTATGCCAAATGCTAATCGGATTAAACGCGCATTAGAAAAATGCCCGATGGTTGTGGTAAGTGAATGTTATGAAAATACCGACACGGTAAATTATGCTGATGTTGTTTTACCGGCCAGTACATGGGGTGAAAAACAAGGGTCTGTCACTAATTCAGACCGTACAATATCTGTGCATAAAAGTATGATTAAGGCCCCTGGTGAAGCAAAAAATGATTGGCAAATAATCACGGATGTCGCGCACGCATTAGGTTTTAAAGATGCGTTTAATTATCAGCATCCGGTTGATATATTCAGAGAACATGCTGCGTTATCCGGTTTTGAAAACAGTCACCCTTTCTCTTATAAAAGAGATGAAAATGATGTTTATCGTGTTTTTGATATTTCTGCCTTGGCGAATATTTCACAAGCCGAATATGAAAATTTCTCTCCTATCAAATGGCCAATTAATAGTGCGAACCCAAAAGGGTTAAAGCGCATATTCACTGATGGTATTTTTGCGACTAAAAATCAAAAAGCGAACTTTATTCCAATTATTGCACAGTTACCAAGAAAATTACCTGGTAACAACCAAGTAGTAATGAACTCAGGTCGAATTCGTGATCAATGGCATACCATGACTAGAACGGGCCGTGTTGCTAAATTAATGACACACTCTGATGAACCTTATATTGCAGTAAACCCTGATGACGCCAAACGTTTTCAATTAGAAGACAAACAACTTGCTGTGCTGTCTAATTTAGGCGCTGAATTTATTGGCCGGGTGAACATTACTACAGAACAACGCAACGGTGAAATCTTTGTGCCTATTCACTGGAACGATAACTTTTCAGCTTCGGCCCGTGTTTCAGCACTTGTGAACCCAATTTCCGACTACATTTGCGGGCAACCAGAATTTAAGCACAGCCCCGTTAATATTAAGCCGTTCAATTCAGTATGGTCTGGCTACTTAATTTCTTCACAAGCGGTTAATTGCCAAACCAATTACTGGAGTAAAATTCAACTTGAACAAGGTCACAAATATTTATTATCTGACCAGCAAGAATTAGGCGATGATGAATCCATTTTAGCTAATTTATATCCGACAATTGATGATTGGTTAGTATTAAAAGACGATCAACAAAATGTATTACGGATTGCTGGTTTTATTGACAATAAGTTGCATTGCTTCTTTGCTGCTAGCACTAATTTAGACCTAGAATTTAATACTCGTTTTATTGAAGAGCAATTAAATAAAACACACCCTATAAAAACCCGCTTTAAATTAATGTCAGGTCTTGATAGTGATGGTAAAAATGATGTGGGTACTATGATTTGTTCGTGTTTTCAAATTGGTGAAAAAACCATCAAAGAAACGATTGAATCAGGGCAGTGTAAATCGGTAGAAGCCTTAGGTGAAAAATTAAAGTGCGGTACTAACTGCGGTTCATGTATTCCTGAATTGAAAGCATTTTTTACCTAACGAGTTTTCCATTACAGGTCAGTAAAATGATTCAAAATAAGAAAATAAGCGATATAGCATCAGTAAGATTGCTTATTGATGAAAGTTGGGTTTCCTGCTGGTTAAATACACCAATTTGACTCGGAAATACAAATATAAAATCAATGTTTGCAAACATTACGGGTGACTACTGCGCATTAGTCACGATGAAGTAATTCTTAAAACTGTAAGGATAAGGATACGCTTAATATTCTTATTAAAAAACTAATTTAAGTCAGAAAAAAACCAAAATAATAAGGTTATTCTTACTTAACACGGATGTTACCCACTTAATGTTTCGTGTTGTTTTTACGCGTTTCTTGGTAACACACATCGACCAGTACGTAATTTGTATTAACTATCTGAAATTATGTTCATCCATCTATATTTTAGGTAAGTGTATCACTGAGACTTCTCAGTAATACGCTTACATTACTAAAAATAACTTAAGATTTGAAAATTAAAAATTAAAAATTAAAAATTAAAAAGTTGAAATTTGACTATTTCTAGCTACAGTTAATGTAATCAAGTAGGTGAGGATTACTGAAGTGTCGATATTGCAAGCTGTTGAAATAAAACAAAAACAGTCAAGGTAAACAATGGGGTAAACGGAGTCTTAAGGTCTAGCTTACCACTCAACAACCTGGTCAATTACAGCATTCGTGACTCGAGATATGAGTGTTGGTGAAATATCAGCATCGTACATTTCTTTAAAGGTATCGACTATTTCTCTAGTTGTCATGCCTTTGGCATACAGGTACAAGATTTTATCGTCCATTGAGATGAATCGTGTTTGATTCTTTTTAACTAGCTGTGGCTCAAAACTACCTTCTCTATCGCGTGGTGTTTCAAGGTCAACTTGTCCATCTTCGGTGCGAATGGACTTTGATGAGTAGCCGTTACGGCTATTGTTGGTGTTAGATTGCTCATGAAGGGCGTAACCTAGATGTTCTTCAAGCTCTGCGTTTAAAGCGGCTTCAACGGTTATCTTGGGTAATATTTTACGAAAGTCAGTTAAGTCTTGCTCTGACTTAATGCCTTTAGCTGCTTGCTTAGCAAATGCTTCTAGTTCTTTCTTATTCATAGTCTGCCTATCCTAAACCCTAGTTGGGTATTAATAATAGGCAGTTACACAGATTTTGTTACAGGGTCAAGAGACAGGGATGTAGGTACTTAGGTTTTGTCCGGAACTAAAAACCTGTGTAATTAAAATTTATCCTTATTAATATTTGATCACTAACTTACTAGCATTGGTATAACGTTTAGCTTTTTCGATTTTTTTTGACTAGATAGCTTTGCTTCGTATCAGCAAGTTCTTGCTTCAGCTCGAAAAGGCCAAAGCTAGCAATAGCCACATCAATGATAGATTTTACTCTTTTGGTTAACTTCGCCAACAACATATACCCGTAATCATTCAAAATGCTCGATTCAGAGTGCTTGAGCAATTCCAGTTTGAGGCGCGTCAATTAAATCATGGTTATTCCCTATTTCTTTGATGAAACAATAAAATGGGGTTGCTCAAGCACTTCTACGATGGGGCTAAAAACGATTTATACATCGTTATCGATTTTGCGAATGGAACAACCATTCCCTGCAATCAATGCCTTGTCTAAATCGTTTTTTCTCCCACTGAAACATGCATTTTGAATGGTCACGGGTATAAGCACTGCCTTGCCTCTAAACCTTTTAATTATCGTTGAATGATCAATTCATTACTTCAATTGGTATAAGTTGTTGTTACTCGGTAATAACATCATTGTTTTCGGGCGGTTAACAAATAGTAGCCGGCGTTACCATCAATAATAAATTGGCTCAGTTGTTTAAATGGAAAGTCGGTCAACTTATCGAGCTGTGTTTTAATTATCGGCAAGTGACCCATTTTTGTGATTTTTTGCTCGATGGTTTTAATGGTTGTGATGAGGTGTTGAGATTCATCATTAAATTGTATTTTGTTAAAGCCAGTTGCACTTATACACTCTTGGCTTTGCAGGGCAGAGCATGAATCCGCGACGCATAACCATCGGCTAACATCTTGGGTTAACGATTGTGGTAAAGGTTGGTTCAAATAAATATCGGAAATCGCAATAAACCCACCCGGCCTTAATACTCGATACATTTCTTTTAATGCACTACTTTTATTCGAAAAAGTACACAGTGTACATTCGCACAATACAACATCAAGTGCATTATCAACAAAGGGTAAAGATAAGGCGTCGCCGACAATTGGCATCAGGTTTTTATTCCTCCCACTACTGGAGGGAAGAAGGTCTTGAAGATTTTCTAACCCTAAATCGAGCGCAAAGACTTGAGCACCATAATGTGCACTTAAATACTTGGCTGAGGTGCCTTTTCCTGCTGCAACATCAAGCACTAGAGACTGGCGGTTAATCAGTGTTTTTTGTGCTAATTTTTTGGTAAGCGTTAAGCCGCCAGGATGAAAGCTATCGCCTAATAATAATTGGGTTAATGGCAGTTGATAAAGCTGCGTACAGCAGCTGATTGTTTGGTTAAAAGTGTTCATCGCTGGATTTTCATTGTTAAGTGCCAGATTTATTGATGTCCCACTGATAAGACATAAAGTCGACGTCTATTTTTGTTGTTGCCGGCAACAGTTTCTCATTGCGATAAAAGTCTATGAAAATGAGCAAGCTCTGCTCTTGGCTAATGGGAGAATTACCCTGATACAGATGGTTCAACGCATATTGTGAAAAGTCATCGATATACCATTTAAAGATCATTGATAGCTTTATTTTACCCGTTTGTTGATCGAATTTTACGTTGTTTATATCGTTAATAAAGTCATGCGTAGCCTGTTCTAAAAAGGGTGTTAATTCAGCACCTACGGGCAGGCTAGGGCGCATTGGCGGACATGATTTACTACCGCAGTTAAGCACAAAGTGTAATCTTGGATCGGCGTTCGCCTTGATCATTTTTTGTTGCTCTAACTCATACAAATTATAGCTTTTACCACCAACGATAAATTTCTGGTTATAAAAAAAACCCATCCCTTTGACTAACTCAATGGGGGCTTTGATGTCAGTAACGGACTCTAGCGGCCAGTTACTTAAAATTAAATGGATAACTATCGCATTGTAGCTATATATCCAATAAGCGAGTTCATCTTGGTCGCTGGCAAAGCGCGGGTGAGAATTTTCGGGACTGAATTTGGCAACAGCGGCAAGGTATTGTTTTAATTGATAATGGGCATTGGGTTCGTCAAGCCATTGTTGGTATTGAATAGTGCCATCACTGCTGACAAAGCGTTTTAACAACTGTTCAAATTGTTGATGAGCAAAGCTATTTTCAGGAAAATTCTCGGGTAAAGGCACATCAATAGCATAGTGCTGACTCTGGGTGTTAAAGCGCCACAGTACAAACAGTACCACTATCAACGCGATTGATATGATAATGATTTTATTCATAAACTATCCACTTTCTTTTAAATTATTGGATACGCTTTTAGGTGATGCAGGTGAAATCGCGCCTTTCATAGGAGTGCGTTGGGCTCTAATGGGGTTTAATACCGTTTGTTCAAGCTCGTCACGATACAACAAATTATAGGTATCGAAGGGAATTACCCGTTTGGCATCAGGGTGAATAATGTGCACACAACTTTTTCGAATACTGCGTAAATCGAATGAGTAGGCATCAATGAACTCCATGATCACCAAGCGAAATATATTTTCATATGAAAGGTCATTCTGTTGTTCACTGGCACCTGCTAGCAGGTCTTGCATTGCTTGCGGTTGGCTTTGAAAATTATGATGAGTTGAAAAAAGCGTAAATAACTTGTCCTGAACAATGGCCTCTGATTCATAGCTTATTGTATTTCTAGCACCATTTATCAAGGTTTCTGGATCGATCAATCCCGTTAAGGGAATAAATTGACCATCTAGTTTTAAGGCATATGCCATGGCAATACTGTCGCCATGACACGGAACTGGGATAATATCTTCGGGTTCGAATAAATCAGTTTGTTGGAGTATAGAACGTCTTACTTCCGTTAAGGTTAAACGGTCACGGTCTATTTGGTAACCGTTATCATACTTTTCCAAACGCCCGGCAACTTGCACTGGTTGAATGGTAACACCACGTACACAAGGTTGTGCCTTAGCAAACTCAATTATATCGCCAAGTTGGCTGTCATTAACGCCGCGACGAACAGTAACCACTAAGGTGGTTGAAATATTGTAGTGATTTAAACGTGCGAGTGCTTGCTCATGCACTTTGTTAAGCGGGCTCGCTCTAAGAATTTCTAATGCGTGGTTTTCTAGCGAATCAAATTGCAGATACACTTCGATTCCGGGAGCATAACTTGCTAATTTTTTGGTGAAATCATCACTTTGAGCTATTTTCAAGCCATTGGTATTGATAAGTAGGTGTTTTATTGGACGACTTTGCGCCTCTTCTATTACCGTAAAAAAATCAGGGTGTAGGGTTGGCTCGCCACCGGATATTTGAATAATATTAGGCTCAGCTTCATTTTTTACCGCTAAATCAAGCATGGCTTTTATTTGTTCGAGTGAGCGGTGCGTTTGTCGCTCTGGTGAGCTATTTGCGTAACAGGTTGGACAGCGTAAGTTACAGTGGTCGGTAATTTCGAGTAGTAACGTACAGCCATGTTGTTCGTGATCAGGGCAAATGCCACAATCATATGGGCAGCCCCATTTTACTGGCGTATTATAACATTGGCTTTGTTCTGGTGTTTTAATAAATACTTCGCGGGCACGACGATAATAATCGATATCATCAGCGAGCATTATTTTTTCAGGTCCATGTTCTGGGCATCGTTTTAACAACCAAACAGCGCCATCTTCAAAAACAATTTTTCCATCAACTCGAGTTAAACAGCTTGAGCAAATTGATATTGCTGTGTCATAAAACTGGTAGCTGCGCTCTTTAATTTCCATAATTTAGCCTTGCTATAGATGGAATGGAATAAACTAGACTTATACCCATACCACCTCAAGATGCGAGTTTCAGGTCTACAGAGGAACTCTTGATCAAGACGCATCTTTTATTAATGGTTGTTCAGGAGAATATGCTCCTGCATTCTCTAATAAGATAATTGGACTCCCCCACACCTAAGATGTGGGGTAATATATTTGTTACCACACAAAAAATATTATAAAGAGTCCTTGTTATGAAGAATACTATA
>NZ_QOLD01000011.1 GCF_003333305.1 Candidatus Colwellia aromaticivorans
GCGACAACTTGAAGTTTGTTGTAGAGCTTATCAACCCAGTAGCGATGGACGAAGGTTTACGCTTCGCAATCCGTGAAGGTGGTCGTACTGTTGGTGCTGGTGTTGTTTCTAAGATTATGGATTAATTAATAACCAATTTCCGCTAGAGTTTGTGTTAGCGTCATTGGAAATACTCACTTACTAACGTAAGCTCCGTGTTTCCGCTTTGCTAACACATCATCTAGCATCAAATTGATTTATTAATATCTACTATAAAGGTCGCTGATGCGGCCTTTTTTGTTTTACTATTTTAGAAACTCGTACTTCGACAGTTCGTCCCTCACGCTCAGCACTAACGGAAAGTTGTTCCGTCTACCCTGAGCTTGTCGAAGGGAACAGTCGAAGGGGAATTCGGAGCTTAATTTGTCTTGGCAACCAACACTCTCGTGGGAATATGCACAAAAGCGTGCGCAAATTTTACAGAATATTCGTCAGTTTTTTGATGAACGTAATGTTATAGAGGTGGAAACACCTGCGTTGTCTCAAGGCACAGTAACCGATGTGCATCTAGATGCAATAACTTGTCGATATAATTTTCTATGTGATAGTTCTCCTGAGAAAGCGACAAATTTGTATTTACAAACATCCCCTGAGTTTCATATGAAACGTTTACTTGCTTCGGGTTACGGGTGCATTTTTCAAATAGCTAAAGCATTTCGTCATGAAGAAGCAGGGCGTTTTCATAACCCTGAATTTACCTTGTTAGAATGGTATCGCTTAGGTTTTGATCACTTTATGCTGATGGAAGAGGTGGCGCAGTTACTTAAAGCCGTTTTAGATTGCACAGAGCCAACACAAACGACCTATCAGCAATTGTTTATTGATCTGCTTAGTACCGATCCATTAATGGCTACCCGAGTACAGTTACTCTCCTTGATTAAGGATCATGATAAATTGAGTGAATGGTTAACTGTTGAACAAGATAATGATATTTTATTACAGTTTATATTTAGTGAAATAATTGAGCCGCAAATAGGTAATGACTCACCATGCTTTGTTTATAATTTTCCGCGTTCTCAAGCATCTCTTGCTAAAATTTGCCCCCAAGATACGCGGGTTGCAGAACGCTTTGAATGTTATTTTCACGGTGTAGAGCTTGTTAATGGCTTTAATGAATTAACAGATATTGATGCACAAAGTAAACGTTTTCAAGAGGATAACACAAAAAGAAAAATGCTATCTCTTCCAGAAAAACCGATAGATAAAAACTTTATAGCGGCTTTATCTCAAGGATTACCGCAATGTTCAGGAGTCGCTTTAGGGTTAGATCGCTTAATAATGCTTGCACTAAAAGTTGAAAATATTGAACAAGTCGTCAGTTTTCCTATTGCGCGTTGTTAAAATGCGTTGGGTTTAATTTAAAAATAATGTTATAGTATATCAATTGTGATATTATCTCATTTTAGTCAAGCTCACTTTAGTCAGGAAAGGTTTCTGACATTTTTCTATTAGGTTAACCATGTTAGATAGAATAGGCATTACAGCAACATCACTTTGTGCATTACATTGCATTCTTTTGCCTATCCTTCTGCCTATTTTACCATTGGTAGGTTTGAGTTTTTTAGCGGATCATGCATGGGAACATGTTTTTCTGCTAATGACCGCTGCATTTGGAACTGTTGCCTTATTTTCTGGTTTCAAACGCTACCATAAACAATTATACCCATTTTATTTACTGTATTTAGGTGTCGCCCTGTATTGGATAAAGCATGATTTTTCAGAAGCGCTAGAACCCTATTTTATTATCGGTGGTGCTAGTTTAATCATTGCTGCTCATTTTATTAACATCAAACTATGTAATAGCTGTAAGCAATGTGATGATGATGATGCTTGTACGTTATAAAAAAGTTTTATAACGTAACGCCTAGTACATGTTAAATATCTAATTCCTTTAACTTTCTTGTTAAAGTGTTTCTTCCCCAACCTAGTTTTTTCGCTGCATCTTGCTTGTGTCCTTGGGTAAATAATAACGCTCTCTCTAGCATTATTTTTTCAAATTCTGGTTGCGCAGTGTCTAAAATTGCACTTCTGCCTTGAGCCAATTCCTGATCCATCCAATCACTTAATGCCGCTTGCCAAGATGAAGATTGTGGAGTAATTTGCATGGTTCTTTGTGTTAGTTCACTGGGCAAGTCTTCTAGTAATATTTCTTGTCCACTTGCCATGACGGTTAAGAAGCGACAAATATTTTCAAGCTGTCTAACATTGCCTGGCCATTGGCAGCTTTGTAGAGAAGCGGTAGCTTTTTTACTTAATGTTTTTGCCTCTACGCTTAATTCATTGGCAGCTTGCTTTAAAAAGTGTTGACTTAGTTGAGCTATATCTTCTTTTCGCTCGCGCAAGCTAGGTAATTGAATACGAATGACATTAAGACGGTGAAATAAGTCTTCTCGAAACTCACCATTATTTACTCGATCTTCTAGGTCTTGATGAGTAGCGGCAATAATACGCACATCAACTTGTACAGCCGAATGACCACCAACACGGTAGAACTGGCCGTCGGATAAAACACGGAGCAGGCGAGTTTGGACTTCAATAGGCATATCCCCTATTTCATCGAGAAATAGTGTGCCGCCATGGGCTTGCTCAAAACGGCCTTGACGAATGGCATTAGCACCAGTAAATGCCCCTTTTTCATGGCCAAATAATTCGGACTCTATTAAATCTTTAGGTATCGCAGCCATATTTAGCGGTATAAAAGGCGCATTTACTCTTGGGCTATGAGAGTGTAAAGCATGGGCAACTAACTCTTTACCAGTACCTGATTCACCATTAATTAATACACTAATACTGGAGCGTGATAACCGACCGATTGTGCGAAAAACTTCCTGCATTGCAGGTGCTTCACCAATTAAACCTGCAGCAAGAGGGGCGTTGTCTGTTTGCTTTCTTTTGGCATTTTGTTCGCGTGCATGATTTAGCGCTCGCTTAGTTAATGCTACTGCTTCATCCATGTCAAATGGCTTGGGTAAATACTCGAAAGCTCCGCCTTGATAAGCACTAACGGCACTGTCTAGATCTGAATGGGCAGTCATAATAATGACAGGAATATTGGGGTAATCTTTACTAATAGAGTTAAGTAAAGTCATCCCATCTATATCGGGCATGCGAATATCAGATATAATCACTTCGGGCTGATCGTGATCTAAGGCAATTAACAAATTCTTAGCACTTTCAAATGAGGCTGTACTGATATTTGCGCTTGCAAAAGCTTTTTCTAAAATCCAACGAATTGAGCTATCGTCATCAACAATCCATACTTGCTCAGTTATCATTTTGTTTTCTCTCTAGTAAATATTTTTAAGTTAAGTTTTTCTGGTGCTGACATTAATGATTATTGTGTTAATGGTAACAAGATCACAAACTCTGTGTGTCCGGGCTTACTATGACAATATAGCTTACCATGATGCTGATTTATCAGTGTTTGTGCTATAGATAAACCGAGCCCTGTTCCGTTTGAACGTCCTGATACCATAGGATAAAAAAGCGTGTCTTTAATTTTTGCCGGAATACCTGGCCCATCATCAATAACACTAATTTTGACCGCTAGTTTTATCAGTTTGCCATTGATAGTTTTATTGCTCGCGATGCGGGTTCGTAGCGTAATCTTATGGTGCTTACCTATTGCTTGAATCGCATTGTTTACAATGTTTAATACCGCTTGTTGAATTTTCTCCTGATCACACTGAATAACAGGAATAGAGGGATCATAATCACGTATTAATATTATGTTTTGCTCCTCTGAAAAACTGATTACTTGATAGACCTTTTCTAGCACAGAGTGAATATTGTGACTTTGAATTTGTGGTAATTGATTTGGACCAAGTAAACGATCGACCAAGTTAGTTAATCTGTCGGCTTGTTCAATGATCATGTCGGTATATTCTTGCTGTTCCGCGTTTAACTCTTTACTTAATAGCTGTGCAGCACCGCGTAGACCACCTAAAGGGTTTTTTATTTCATGTGCTAATCCTTTGATCAAATCACGGGCAGAAATCCATTGTTTTTGTTGGAATACTTCTAGGCTGATTTTTTTTTGTTGATCAATTTGTTTGAACTCTAATAGCACATGAGGAGCTCTGTTAAATTCGACCGCTGAAGCGGTTATTTCAGCGGTAAATCGATGGCTTTCACTAAATTCTATAACAATATCGCTATCGGTAAATTCTTGTCCTGTAGCAAGTAGTTGCTGTAGGCGGGATTTACTGATCGAGGTATTAGTAAAAATCAACTCAAATGAGACACCATAAAGTTTGCACAAACTTTTTATGAGTAAAGCTTCAGCAGCCGGATTGGCATAACAAATTGTTAGGTTTTGATCGAGGATAAGTACAGCGGTAACTAGGTGGTTAGCTAATGTTTGCTGATACTGTAACTTGAGTTGTTGAATCACTTTTGTTTGCTGCAACATGATGCCTCATATATACACTAAGATCGCACCAATGTAGTGCGCGTATTTTAGTATATTCTAGAAAAGTTTTATTTGCAGCGATTTATGCCGCTATTTGAGGCTAGTTTACCGAAGCTCGGTGCATATAAAACGTTATTGCTTTAGACAATGCAATAACCTTGCCCTTTTCATTAAGCAATTCCATTTTTATTTGGTGTTCACCACGATCTATATTACGTAAAGAAAACATAGTGTGAGTTTGAGGTGTTAAGTAAGGCTTTTCATCTAGTATTAATTGAATCTTTAGACCACGCTTAAATATTGGTTTAATGCTACCGCTAATATAAACAGAGCCAGTGTTATCTCGAATGGTTGAGTTATCTTTTGGGTGATTGATGAATACTTGGTATTCTTCTTCAATTTTTTGGGTTTCAATATCTAAAACTTGAGTTTCAATATTGGTAGATGACGCTATGACATTTCCATTTTTAGCTTTTACTTCTTCAGCACCTGGTCTGGGTGTGTCAGAGTAAACTAATACTCCTGTCTCACTGCGCCATACATAAATTTTAGCGGAGCTACTGTAAACAGGAGCTGCTATGGATAGAGTAAGTAATACAAGTAGTAAAATTTTAATCATAGTAAAATTAAGTATATCTTGTTCCTTTAGATATTTCCAAACACAATAGGCACCATAGGTAGCTCTAATTTATACAAAAAGGTAGAGATTTACCACCTAAAAATTTATCTATCTTGAATTAAAACAACAAAAAAAGCTCACCTAAGTGAGCTTTTCAATTAGATTGTATATATACCCGTGACCATTCAAAATACTCGGTTCAGAGTGCTTGAGAAATTCCAGTTTGAGGCGCGTCAATTAAATCATGGTTATTCAGGAGAATATGCTCCTGCATTCTCTAATAAGCTACGTCCATGTAGCGCCCTATTTCTTTGACGCAACAATAAAATGGGATTGCTCATGCACTTCTACGATGGGGCTAAAAACGATTTATACGTCGTTATTGATTTTGTGAATGGAACAACCATTCTCTGCAATCAATGCCTTGTCTAAATCGTTTTTTTCTCCCACTGAAACATGCATTTTGAATGATTACGGGTATAAGTGCTTAAACGCTGTAGTACATTCCAAACTCAACTGGGTGAGTTGATGTATTCAATAATTCACAATCAGCACGTTTAAGAGCAATATACGCATTGATCATGTCGTCATCCATAACACCACCAGCAATTAAGAACTCTTTATCAGCTTCTAAAGAATCTAACGCGTCAGTTAATGACGTTGCAACTTGTGGAATTGATAATGCTTCTTCTGCAGGAAGGTCGTATAAATCTTTATCCATAGCATCGCCAGGATGAATTTTGTTTTTGATACCGTCAAGGCCAGCCATTAGCAATGCAGAGAATGCTAAGTATGGGTTTGCAGCAGCATCTGGGAAGCGAACTTCGATACGGGCAGCTTTTGGTGAAGGTACTACAGGGATACGAATTGAAGCAGAACGGTTAGCAGCTGAGTAAGCAAGCATAATTGGCGCTTCATAATGTGGAACTAAACGTTTGTAAGAGTTAGTTGCAGGGTTTGTAAATGCGTTCAAGGCTTTAGCATGCTTGATGATACCACCAATGTAGTAAAGCGCCATTTCAGATAACCCGCCGTACTTATCACCAGAGAATAAGTTAACGCCATCTTTAGCCAGTGATTGATGCACGTGCATACCAGAACCGTTATCACCTACTAAAGGCTTAGGCATGAAAGTTGCTGTTTTTCCGTAGGCGTGAGCAACGTTATGTACAACATACTTATATACTTGAACTTCATCAGCTTTTAATACCATAGTATTAAAGCGACAAGCAATCTCGTTTTGACCAGCTGTTGCTACTTCATGGTGATGTGCTTCAACAACTAAGCCCATTTCTTCCATTACTAAACACATTGCTGAACGGATATCTTGTGAAGAATCAACAGGAGAAACTGGGAAATAACCGCCTTTAAGACCAGGACGGTGACCCATGTTGCCTTCTTCGTATTCAGTACCTGAATTCCAACAAGCTTCTTTATCATCAACTTTAAAGAATGAGCCACTGATATCAGTGTGGAAACGAACATCATCAAATAAGAAGAATTCAGGCTCTGGACCAATTAACACGGTATCAGCAATACCCGTTGAACGTAAATATTCTTCAGCACGTTTCGCTACAGAGCGAGGGTCACGGCTGTAACCTTGCATTGTATCTGGTTCTACTACATCACAACGAATGTTTAATGTAACAGCTTCATTAAAAGGGTCTAATACAGCAGAGTCAGAATCAGGCATTAATACCATGTCTGAGTTGTTAATTCCTTTCCAGCCTTCAATAGAAGAGCCATCAAACATTTTGCCATCTTCGAAGAAATCTTCGTTAACTTGATGATGAGGAATAGAAACGTGTTGCTCTTTACCTTTTGAATCGGTAAAACGAAGGTCAACAAATTTGACATCGTGCTCTGTAATTAAATCGAATACTGCTTGTGACATGTGTCTCTCCAGTGAGGTTAATTCTAAATTTGGTGTAAATCGTTAAGTGGTTAAATTCTAACAGGCATTTTAAATATAGTCATGAACAATATGACACCAAAGCTACATCAATACTGAGGTGTTTTGGGCTACTTTGCTCATTATTTTTATATTAACATCCTGCAGCCAAAGCTGTGCCAACAGGTAAGTTATTGATATTCCTTTTATTGCAGTAATCAATAAAAACCTGCTGCACTACTATGGTGCTCTGCTTGCACTGATTGGGCGCAACATATCTTTTGGGATAATTTAATTATTTAACGAGTAAGCAACATTAAAACACTTTCTGCAAAGATATATTACATCAAGAATCAAAGGAAATTTTCTTATTGATTTCTTTTCAAACAAAATAGCTGTATAATGCGCGCCCAATTATAGCCCTATTCGTTAACCTGCTTGAATAGCAATAAACGATAGTAACAGCGAGTAACGCCTGTGTTAGATAAATTAAGAAATGTGGCAATTATTGCTCACGTTGACCACGGAAAAACCACTTTAGTTGATAAATTATTAGAGCAGTCAGGTACGCTAGACGCCCGCGGCGGACTAGAAGAACGTACAATGGACTCGAATGATATCGAAAAAGAACGTGGTATCACAATCTTAGCTAAAAACACGGCTATTAACTGGAATGGCTACCGTGTAAACATCGTAGATACTCCTGGCCATGCTGATTTCGGTGGTGAAGTTGAACGTGTTATGTCAATGGTAGATTCAGTTTTACTTATTGTTGATGCACAAGAAGGCCCTATGCCACAAACGCGTTTCGTAACGAAAAAAGCGTTTGCTCAAGGTTTAAAGCCAATTGTTGTTATTAACAAAGTTGATAAGCCTGGCTCTCGCCCTGATTGGGTTATGGACCAAGTTTTTGAATTATTTGATAACCTTGGCGCTACTGATGAACAGCTTGACTTTAAAGTTGTTTACGCTTCAGCAATCAATGGTTGGGCTACGCTTGAAGAAGGCGAAACTGGCACAGATATGACGCCATTGTTTGATACTATTCTTAAAGAAGTTCCACAACCTGTAGCTGATCCAGAGGGTGCATTCCAAATGCAAATCTCTCAACTTGATTACAGCTCTTACTTGGGCGTTATCGGTGTTGGTCGTGTTACCCGTGGTTCTGTTAAGCCAAATCAACAAGTTACTATACAACTAGCAAACGGTGGTGTTCATAACGCTAAAGTTGGTAAAGTATTTGGTTACTTAGGACTTGAGCGACTTGATATTGCTGAAGGTTTTGCAGGTGATATTATTGCACTTACTGGTTTAGGTGAGTTAAAAATATCTGATACGGTTTGTTGTCCAACTGAAGTTGAAGGCTTACCAGCATTATCTGTTGATGAACCTACTATCAACATGACTTTCCAAGTAAACACTTCACCATTTTGTGGTAAAGAAGGTAAGTTCGTTACTTCACGTAACATCAAAGATCGTTTAGATAAAGAATTAATTCATAACGTTGCTTTACGTGTTGAACAACTTGCTGATGCAGATAAATTTAAAGTATCAGGTCGTGGTGAGCTTCACTTAGGCATTTTAATTGAAAACATGCGTCGTGAAGGTTTCGAATTAGCTGTATCACGCCCAGAAGTTATTATTCGTGAAGTTAATGGTGAATTACAAGAACCTTATGAAACAGTAACGATTGATGTTGAAGAACAGCATCAAGGCCCTATTATGGAAAGAATGGGTGTTCGTAAAGCAGAGTTAACTGATATGGCACCTGATGGTACTGGCCGTATTCGTATGGACTTCATCATGCCAAGTCGTGGCTTGATTGGCTTCCAAACTGAATTTATGACACTAACGTCTGGCTCTGGCTTAATTTATCATACATTCTTTGAATACGGACCTCACAAGGGTGGCGAAATCGGCCAACGTAAAAATGGTGTAATGATTGGTAATGCAACGGGTAAAGCATTAACTAACGCTATCTTTAATTTACAATCTCGTGGTCGCATGTTGATCGGACACGGTGTTGATATTTATGAAGGCCAAGTTATTGGTATTCATAGCCGTGATAACGATTTAACAGTAAACGCCCTTAAAGGTAAGCAGTTAACTAACGTTCGTTCATCAGGTACTGATGAAGCGCAAACATTAACGCCGCCTATCGTTATGTCTTTAGAGCAAGCATTAGAGTTTATTGATAATGATGAACTTGTTGAAGTTACGCCTGAAAGCATTCGTATTCGTAAAAAGCTTTTAAAAGAGAATGAGCGTAAACGTGAAAGTAGACCTGCTAAGTAAGTCTTGTTGTAATGGCTAGCTAATACTTAATTATCTACTGAAATAAAAGCCACTTATTGTTAAGTGGCTTTTTTTGTTTGCCCAGCGAAGCTGGCAAACCCGATAGGCTGAAAGAAGCCTTATCACCCCGACTAAGGGGAAGATAATCTGAATGGCAAGGGCGTCACTGGCTAACGGTGGGGTCTGAAGGAAGCCATAAGAAGTTAGAGGTACACAACTAACCGTAACCTGCTTCGGCGGTATTGGTGGGTAAGCGTCCAAAATAGCGCGAAGCCCAATACTTAGTCAGACCAATGCTGTGTTTGAGGGTGGAATTTCTAACAGGGAACTAGTGCAGTAACTGGGGAAGCCTGGCATTGTATCCAATCAAAATGATTTGATCAAAAATGGTTGGACGTATTATTCAAGAGGTGACTCAAGAGTATTACGAGTGTGAGGTGGCAGATGAACCCGTAGTAGTGAGTAAGGCTAGGCCGATGAAAGCCAGTAATGGTGTGGAGGATAAAACCAAGCCGACTGTCAACACTGTGTTTGACAGAGTCAATTTAAGCCACAAGCTTTC
>NZ_QOLD01000004.1 GCF_003333305.1 Candidatus Colwellia aromaticivorans
AGTTTTGTCCCAATAAAGTACCTTCAATTTATCTCGGCCCTTATTGCAAAAAACAAAGACACTGCCCGTGAGAGGTGAAACTTGCATCTGCTGTTCGACAATCACCACTAAACCATTTATCGATTTTCTAAAATCGACAAAATCACGATAAAGAAAAACCTCGGGAACATCACTAAACATCTTCATGCGTTAGCCCATTGAGCAGCTCAGCTATAAAGGCAGGAGAAATATTATGAGGAAATGATAATTCACCAACGGGTAGATTCAGTTTGATGGGATATTCAATGGGCTGAGTGATAATGGTTTGTTTGGTAATAATTTTGGCTTGTATAAAATCAGTACGGTTATTGCCTTTAGCGATAATAGCTTTACGCGCATAAAAATACTTAGTACTTAATTGATACTGGTCACAGAACTTTGGTACTGATAGACCGCTAGTGATTTGTTTCTCTACAAGACATTTCCACTCATCGGAAGTTTTACGGCTCATACATTGCTCCTTTTATTACGTTGAAGCAAGTCTAGGGTTAATGCTTAGCTTAGGATATGTGCATTTGGCGAGACGTTCACGAAACTCGCGGCTCGTAACTTCACTCTATTGTTGTGTCTTCGTATCTCGAAACTCGCGGCTCGTAACTTCACTCTATTGTTGTGTCTTCGTATCTCGAAACTCATGACTAGTAACTTTACTCTTTGTAACTGATTTATATTGCATTTAGCTTATTCTTTGGATAATGTGAATTATCTTAATTTGTTAATGTTAATCTAGTGTCTATGGTCAATAAAGCAACTAATGTTGAAACAGCAACTCGCTTAAATCGTAATTTGTCTTTGTTGCATGCGGGCTCAATGATCTCTATTGAGATTATTACGCCTGCAGGTCAACGGGCTAAATTCAGAACAACTTTTATTGGTTATTTACCTAAAAGATATGTACTGATTCAGTTTCCCGATATGAAGAAACTAGGCAGCTTTGCTCAGCATATAACGCAAGGAATGGGCATTACAGTGCGTGGTTTGATTGAAGGGCATGAGGGCGCAGTGCTTGCTTTTATTAGCACCATTAAACAAACCATTCAAATGCCATCACGTATTATAGTATTAGACTTTCCTCGTACGGTTGGCATACAAAATTTACGCTCAGCTATTCGTATCGACACCCATATCCATGCCAAAGTAAAAATAGATCAAGATTATTGGCAAACAACTATTATCAATTTGTCTGTTAGCGGTTGTCAGCTAAATATTGAGAATGGCGAAAAACTTGTTTTATCAGAAAAAAAAGTGATTGAAATTATTATTGAAGATAAGCAAGGTGGTAGTAACATTAAGCTTAGTGGCACGGTATGTAATTTAAAGCAGCAGGCAGATGGATTGTCTTTTGGTGTTAAATTCAACAAAGAAAGTGATAATCAAGTAAATCAGTTGTTACTGAATACTATCACTATACAAGAGTAGTTTTTTGATAACGTGTTCATGACTTAGAGTACTTTGGCTTTAATCGAGCCATCAGTCACTTGTACCGTAATCTCATCGTTCAACGCAACTTGTGAAATTGAATTGATCACTTCATTATTTGTACTTCGCGTGATGCTATAACCGCGAGCAATCGTTGCTAACGGGCTTACTAGCTGTATTTGCTCTATTAGATGTACAAAAAACTTGCGCTTATGCTGTAAGCTATTTTGCATAGCATAAATTAATCTTTGCTCTTGCTGTTTTACTTGGTGTTGTTGTTCAGTGATACCCTTTAAAGGGGATAACTGTTGTAATCTTTGTTGTAATTGTTCCGGCTGTTGTGTTGATTGTACCATTAACCGTTGTATTGCGATTGATAAGCGCAGGCTCAACTCATCGTGTTTTTGTTGTTGTATCCGTAGTTGTTGCTCAGGATGAACTTGTGCCAACCTATGTTGGATATGATTGTGTTGTTGCAGCAAATCGGCTTTTTTTCGGCTAATAGCATGGATTAAACGTTGTTCACCAATTTTTATTTTATCTAATAATTCACTACTGTCACTTGCGACTAATTCAGCTGCCGCTGAAGGTGTAGCAGCACGTAAATCGGCGACATAATCGCTTAATGTAGTATCAACTTCATGGCCAACCGCACTGATAATGGGTAAGTGACTATCATAAATAGCTTGTACTACAGACTCTTCATTGAACGGCCACAGATCTTCTAAAGAGCCACCACCACGACCAACAATCAGTACATCGCATTCTTGTCGACTATTCGCTTGAGCAATGGCATGACAAATATCATTACTGGCATATTCTCCTTGAACTAATGCAGGATAAATAATGGCGTTAATGTTGGGATTGCGGCGCATCAATACCGATAAAATATCTTTAACAGCAGCGCCGGTAGGTGAAGTTACTATACCTACCGTTTGAATGTGCTCAGGGATGGCTTGCTTGTGTGTTTGGGAAAACATACCAAGGGCATTGAGCTTGTTTTTTAACTGTTCATACTGTTGACGTAGTAATCCTTCACCAGCATCTTCCATCTGTTCAATAATTAATTGAAAATCACCACGAGGCTCATACAATGAAACCTTGGCACGCACTAATACTTGTTGTCCATTACGTGGTATCCCTTGGTTAGAAAGTCTAACACGACGATTATTACCTTTAAACATGGCACAACGAACTTGTGATTTACTATCTTTAAGGGATAAATACCAATGACCGGAACCCGCAGCAACAAAGTTAGATATTTCACCCGTTAGCCAAACAGTATTGAGCTCGCTTTCTAAAATAAAGCGAACTTTTCTGGTTAACTCACTTACTTGTAAAATGTGCTGTGCTGCCATAAAAATCGGTGTTTAATCAGTTAAATCGTGTTGGAACAAGAGTATATACCCAAACCACCTCAATATGCGAGTTTCAGGACGTCTGAGCTATACCCAAGCCACTTCAAAATGCGAGTTTCAGGGCTACAGAGAAATTCTTGATCAAGGCGTATATGCCGCGTTATTGATTTTGACAATAGAACAACTATTACCTTCAATCAATGCCTTGCCTATATACCCGTAATCATTCAAAGTGCGTGATTTCAGTGGGAATTAAAAGCCATTTAAGCAAGGCATTAAATTTATAGAATGGTTGTTCCATTCTTTAATTTAATAACGCAGTATAAATGACTTTTAAACCCATCGAAGAAGGGCTTGAGCAATCTCACTTCCTCGTTGCTGTGATTTATAAGGGAGTAACCATTATTACATCACAGCGCCTTGAATTGAAATCGCTCAAGCACTCTGAAACCTGCATCTTGAATGGTAACGGGTATAAGCCTTTTAATTCTCGCTGAACCCTGCATCTTGAAGTGGTTTGGGTATAAACATTATCAATGGGTATTTATTTTGCTTTCATCAATGAAAATAATACTACTTGATGTTAAATTTATGTTTACCTAACCAAAGAAAACAGTTAAAATTCTGCCGCAATATTCAGTACTAACTTATACGACTTTAGTACTCACTTCACATCTAACTCTGGTGATATTGCGATGTTACGAATTGCCCAAGAAGCGTTAACTTTTGACGATGTTCTACTAGTACCTGCTCATTCAACGGTACTACCTCATACAGCTGATCTAAAAACCCGTTTAACCCGAAAAATCACATTAAATGTACCTATGGTTTCTGCATCTATGGATACAGTCACTGAAGCACGTTTAGCTATTACCTTAGCGAAAGAAGGTGGTTTAGGTTTTATTCACAAAAATATGACTATCGCAGAACAAGCCAGTAATGTGAAGCAAGTTAAAAAGTATGAAAGTGGTATTGTCTCTGACCCGAAAACTGTCAGAGCCTCTGATTCTATTGAGAAAATCATGCGTAAAGCCGATGATTTAAGTTTTACCGGCTTTCCAGTAGTTGATGATAACAATAACCTAGTCGGTATTATTACCGGTCGTGATTTACGTTTTGAAACAGACTTAACTAAGCCTGCATCAGCGTTGATGACCACTAAAGAAAACTTAGTGACAGTTAAAGAAGGTGCTGCACGCGAAGAAATTTTAGGACTAATGCATGAAAACCGTATTGAAAAAATATTGGTTGTTGATGATGCGTTTAAATTAGTGGGTTTAATTACGGCGAAAGATTATCAAAAAGCTGAAAACAAGCCGAATGCATGTAAAGATGAGCTAGGCCGCTTACGTGTTGGCGCTGCTGTTGGCGTTGGTGCCGGTACTGATGAGCGTATTGACGCTTTGGTTGCTGCAGGTGTTGACGTATTATTAATTGATACTTCTCATGGCCATTCACAAGGCGTATTAGACCGCGTTAAAGAAACTCGCGATAAATACCCTGATTTACAAATTGTTGCTGGTAACGTTGCTACCGGTGCTGGTGCGAAAGCAATGGCTGATGCGGGTGTTGATGCCGTTAAAGTAGGTATTGGCCCAGGTTCAATTTGTACAACACGTATTGTTACCGGTGTTGGTGTTCCACAGCTAACGGCTATTTCAAATGCAGTTGAAGCATTGAAAGGCACAGGCATTCCAGTGATTGCTGATGGCGGAATTCGCTTTTCAGGTGATATTGCTAAAGCTTTAGTCGCGGGTGCACACTCTGTAATGGTTGGTAGCATGTTGGCAGGTACTGAAGAAGCACCGGGTGAAGTTGAACTTTACCAAGGTCGTTACTATAAATCATATCGTGGTATGGGTTCTTTAGGTGCTATGGATCAAAAAGAAGGTTCAAGTGATCGTTATTTCCAGAAATCTGATGGTGAAGCTGATAAATTAGTCCCAGAAGGTATTGAAGGTCGTGTGGCGTATAAAGGCCCGGTATCGGCAATCATTCATCAACAAATGGGCGGTTTACGTTCATCTATGGGCTTAACTGGCTCTAAAGATATTGAGACAATGCGTACTAAGCCTGAGTTTATGAAAATAACGTCAGCAGGTATGGGTGAGTCGCATGTACATGATGTAACCATCACAAAAGAAGCCCCTAATTATAGAATGGGCTAAGCCGAAAATTTCATTTCTGTGCTATTTAGCGTAATAGCGGCATCATAAGTGCTCATTGACTAGCGTCAACTCCGCGCTTCTTCTTTGCTCTAACGCTAACTAGCTTTGAACTAAAACATTCTTAATCTTTTGCTAAACGTAAAGAGATTAAAAGATAAAAATTCAAACAGGTTGAGCTGTAACTCTTAAATAGAGAAAGCTCAGCCTTTTTATTTAATGTACACCGCTCTATATGAATGGGCTTTAGGCAAGGCTGTTGAGTGATTAAACAAATGACTTATCTTATGATAAATAAGGTTTTATAAATGATTTTGTTTAATGATGAAAACAACGCAGTATAAAGTTTATTCATGACGAGTGTTAATAGTAGGAAAACAAACATGAGTAAAGACATTCATGATCACCGCATACTGATTTTAGATTTTGGTTCACAATACACTCAGCTTATTGCTCGTCGTGTACGTGAAATTGGCGTTTACTGTGAACTTTGGTCATGGGATGTGACTGAAGCGCAAATTAAAGAATTTAACCCAACGGGAATTATTCTTGCGGGTGGCCCTGAATCAGTGACTGAAACTAATTCACCTCGTGCGCCAGAATATGTATATACCGCTGGCGTACCGGTATTAGGTATTTGTTACGGCATGCAAACAATGGCAGAGCAACTTGGCGGTGGTGTTGAAAGTTCGAGCCATAAAGAGTTTGGTTATGCTGCGGTTGAGTTAATTACTAAATCGGCGTTATTCAATAATGTTGAAGACAGTATTGGCGATAACGGTAATGCTTTACTTGACGTTTGGATGAGCCATGGCGATAAAGTATCGGCAATTCCTGACGGTTTTGTAACGGTTGCTAAAACCGACAGCTGTGCCTATGCGGCAATAGCCAATGAAGACAAGCAATTCTATGGTGTTCAATTTCACCCAGAAGTTACCCACACAAAGCAAGGTATGCGTATTTTAGAGCACTTTGTTGTTGATATTTGTCAGTGTGAAAAACTTTGGACTTCAGCAACTATCATCGAAGACGCTATCGCTAAAATGAAAGCGCAAATTGGTGATGATGAAGTTATTTTAGGCCTTTCAGGTGGCGTTGATTCATCAGTTGTTGCCATGCTTTTACAACGCGCTATTGGCGATAAGCTTACCTGTGTTTTTGTTGACAACGGTTTGTTACGTTTAAACGAAGGCCAACAAGTAATGGATATGTTTGGTGATCACTTTGGTTTAAAAATAATACATGTGAATGCCGAAAACAGGTTCTTAGACAGAATGGCAGGCGAAAGCGAGCCAGAAGCAAAACGTAAAATTATCGGTAATGTTTTTATTGATGTGTTTGAAGAAGAGTCGAAAAAACTTGAAAATGCTAAATGGTTAGCTCAAGGGACTATTTACCCTGATGTTATCGAATCAGCTGCGTCAGCAACAGGTAAAGCCCATGTGATTAAATCGCACCATAATGTTGGTGGCTTACCTGATTATATGGAGCTAGGTTTAGTTGAACCATTACGTGAATTATTTAAAGATGAAGTACGTAAAATTGGTTTAGAACTCGGTTTACCATACGATATGCTTTATCGTCATCCATTCCCTGGGCCTGGGTTAGGTGTACGTGTTTTAGGTGAAGTGAAAAAAGAATACTGTGATTTACTACGCCGTGCAGATGCTATTTTTATTGAAGAATTACACAAAGCTGAGCTGTACCACAAAGTTAGCCAAGCCTTTACGGTATTCTTACCGGTACGTTCGGTTGGTGTTATGGGCGATGCCCGTAAATATGACTGGGTAGTTAGCTTACGCTGTGTTGAAACTATTGATTTTATGACCGCTCGTTGGTCACATTTACCATATGATTTCTTAGGCTTGGTTTCAAACCGTATTATCAATGAAATTGATGGCATTTCACGTGTTGTTTACGACATCAGTGGTAAGCCGCCAGCGACAATAGAATGGGAATAACTTGTTAAGTGATTTTTAAACTTGCTGTAATGTACTACTTCATCGTCAAACGTACTTACTGACTAGCGTCAGCTCCGTGCGATTTCCTTGAATTAATAAATTACTTCGTCGTTTAAACAACACTTAGATTTTATACCTTGATAAAACCCCAATGTTGAAAAACCTTGGGGTTTTTGTTGGTTATTTATAAATAGAATAAATACATACCCGACTCGTTTAATCAATATTAGCGCTTTTCACACTAGGCGATAAAGGGTATTGTGAAAAGTAATACTAATTGAACAATAATTTTAGGATCAAATAAGGAAATTTTATGTTTAAATTCAGTCAAAAGTTATGCGTTATTATAAGCTTTATTACATTATCAGGCTGTTCAAGCGCTTATTATTCGGCAATGGAAAAAGTAGGAATTCACAAACGTGACATCATGGTTGATCGTGTGGTTGACGCCAAAGAATCTCAACAAGACGCTCAAGAGCAATTTAAGTCGGCATTAGCAGAAATGACGGCATTAATTAACTTTGATGGCGGCGATCTTGAAGAGCAATATAATGTAATTCAAGAGCAATATGAAGACTCTAAAGATGCGGCAGAGCGTGTCAGTTCACGTATTGAAAAAATAGAAGATGTGTCTGATGCGCTATTTGAAGAGTGGGAAGACGAAATAGATGAGATTTCAAGCTCAAGCCTTAAAAGACAAAGCGCTACAAAATTAAGAGAAACCCAACGTCGTTACCAGTCATTAATTAAGTCTATGCGTAAAGCGGAAAGTAAAATGGCACCTGTTTTATCAGCATTAAAAGATAACAGCCTGTTTTTAAAGCATAACTTAAATGCTAAAGCGGTTGGTGCATTACAAGGTGAAATGGTATCAATTAAAAGAGATGTTAGCGCACTCATTAAAGAGATGAATTCAGCCATTGAACAATCACAAAAATTTATAGATATGTTGGAGAAGTAAGAATGTCTATTGAAAGACAAGAAACGAAGCAACGCATGAGTCGTATTGTTAAGCATAACGGAACCATCTATTTATGCGGCCAAGTAGCGGCAGATGCAACAAAAGATATTACCGAACAAACACAAACCATGTTGGATAAAGTGGATGACTTATTAATAAAAGCGGGTAGTGACAGAGAGCACATATTATCAGCAACTATTTATGTTAAAGATATGAGTTATTTTGCTGATATGAACGCCGTATGGGATGCTTGGGTACCGACAGGTTATGCGCCTGCACGTGCTTGTGTTGCGGCTAAAATGGCACGCGAAGCTTTGTTAGTTGAAATTTCAGTCGTGGCGGCAGAGATTTAAAGTAAAAAATAAAGTGTCGCTATTGAATAACAATTTACTGGAATATAGAACATGAATGGACAGCCTTTAAACTCTCTTCAACAATCGTTAAAAACTACTTTTGGTTTTGAAGCGTTCAGAGAAGGCCAACAACAAACCATAACGCAATTGCTTTCAGGGCAGTCAACATTATCTATATTCCCAACAGGTTCAGGTAAGTCTTTATGTTACCAATTAACGGCTTTGCACTTACCCCATTTAACGCTTGTTGTTTCACCTCTGTTAGCCTTAATGAAAGATCAATTGGCGTTTTTGGCTAGCAAAGGCATTAAGGCGGCAAGTATTGATTCGACTTTAAAAGGAAATGAAGCACAAACTGTTATGGCAGGTGTGCGCAGTGGTGAAATTAAAGTATTAATGGTGTCGGTAGAGCGTTTCAAAAATGAGCGCTTCAGGCAGTTTATTGAATTGGTACCTGTGTCTATGCTGGTGGTTGATGAAGCGCATTGTATCTCTGAATGGGGTCATAACTTTAGACCCGATTACTTAAAACTACCCAGTTACTGCCAAGCGTTAAAAATATCATTAGTGTTACTACTCACCGCGACGGCTACGCGTAAAGTAAAGCAAGATATGGCGGCTAAGTTTGCCATTCAAGACGAACATATTGTACAAACAGGCTTTTATCGACCAAACCTTGATTTAAGCGTGCTACCCGTTACACAGTCACATAAAAACAAGCAACTTGAACAAGTTATTATGGCGCAACAAGGCGCGGGTATTGTTTACGTTACTTTGCAACATTCGGCTGAAACAGTCGCGCAATACTTAACGCAGCAAGGGATTAACGCTTGTGCTTATCATGCAGGTTTTGACAGTGATACCCGTAGTCAAATTCAGCAAGATTTTATGGCAGGTCAAATACAGGTTATTGTTGCTACCATTGCGTTTGGTATGGGTATAGACAAAAGCGATATACGTTTTGTTATTCATTACGATTTGCCAAAATCCATTGAAAACTACAGTCAAGAAATAGGCCGAGCAGGGCGAGATGGTTTGCCTTCTCAGTGTTTTACCCTAGCAAATCTTGATGGCTTAAATACCGTTGAAAACTTTGTTTACGGTGACACCCCTGAGTTTACTGGCATTGAAATGTTATTAAACACGATAAAATCAGAAGTAATAACAAACACCTATGACAGTAGATCTGAAGGAAAGTGGGAGTTACAAATATTGCAGCTGTCTAATGCCGTTAATATTAAACAATTACCGCTGAAAACGTTACTGGTACAGCTAGAACTCGCTGGCGTGATAGAACCGCTTTATGCTTACTTTGCTGATTTTAAAATTAAACTATTAAAGCCTAAAGCTGAAATTGTTAATAGCTTTAATGATCAGCGTAAAGACTTTTTACAACGCATCTTTAACGCGACAGAATTCAAAAAAGTGTGGGGCAGTTTAAATTTCGATACCTTATTGCAAGACAAAAGCATCGATCGTAATCGTGTTATTGCCGCCCTTGAATACCTGCAAGAACAACAATTAATTGTGCTTGAAACAAAAGGTATGACTGAGGTTTTTAAAATAAACCTGAATGAATTGGCTGATCCGAATTTATGCCAAGACCTTTATAATTACTTTAAAGGCAATGAAGAAAAAGAAATTAAACGTATTGCCACCTTAGTTCGCTTCTTTCAACTGGACACTTGTTTAACAGTAAACCTAGCGCGTTACTTTGATGATACTTTTTTTGATAGTAATAGGTTTGATGATGCTGCTTCTACGAATAATAGCTCAGTACCACAATGTGGTCACTGTAGCGTTTGTCGTGGCCAAGTAGCAGTACTTGAACACTCTCAAACACAAATTCCATGGCCGAATGATGAAACATTAAAACAAGGCATGCTGGAATTAGCACAACGGCTTAACGATAAAATAAACCAACCCTTGTCACTTGAAAGCTATTGTCGTTTTTTTGCAGGCATGACAGTGCCATTATTTGGTCGTAATAAAGTCAGACAATTATCGGGCTTTGGTATTTGTGAAAAACAACGATATCAAGCGATTAGAGATAGAGTTACTCCGCTATTCATCGATATGAACAAATAACATAACTGCTTAAGCAGAGCGTAACTTTCCTTTTTGCTATTCGAGTACAACAGTCAATGTTCACTGCAATAAAAAATTCAATGCCAATGAGTGTTTGGTATATGTTGATCTCGGCATTAGGCTTTTCCTTAATGGCTGCCTGTGTAAAAGAAGTCAGCGGTTTAGGTATTCCGGTACTTGAAATTGTCGCGGTCAGATCCATCGTTTCAGGCATTATTAGTTACGCGGATATTAAGCGTAAAAAAATCCCGATGTGGGGGCACAATAAAATGCTGTTAATTGCGCGAGGCATTGTTGGCTCGTTTGCTCTCATGCTCGTTTACTATGCGGTAACAACCTTGCCATTAGCAGAAGCGACGGTATTACAATATTTGCATCCAGTGTTTACCGCTATTCTGGCGTTGTTTTTTCTAAAAGAAGTTATTCAGCGATCAACCGTTGCCTGTATTGTTATCAGCTTAATTGGCTTATTTATTATTATTCAGCCGAATTTACAAGTAGATGGTGGCGTACATTACCCATGGTTAAGTATTGTCGCTGGTGTACTAGGGGCTTTCGGTAGTGCGGTTGCTTATGTTATTGTGAAAAAATTGACCAAAACCGATGACAGTTCGGTCATTATTTTTTACTTCCCACTGGTTGCCTTTCCCGTTTCAATTATCATGTTAGGCAGTGATTTTGTTGTGCCGAGTTTATTGGCGATGGGCTTATTGATTTTAGTGGGTATATTCACCCAAGTAGGGCAAGTAGGATTAACAAAAGCACTACATTGCGCTGACGCTAACAAAGCAACCGCTTATTCTTACGTGCAAGTACTGTTTTCGGTATTTATAGGATGGGCGTACTTTAGTGAGGTACCCATGATTACCACTATTATGGGTGGTGGATTAATCATGGTAGGCGCGTTAATCAACGTGTTTTGGAAACGCTAGCGGGCTGGTTTATTTTAATTTTAATCGCTTTATTTGCTGTTAGCAGCGATTAATCGCGCATGATCAGGATTAGTTTTTTGTTGTAAATACAGTGTGATTTCTTTGTGTGCTTGGCGAAATGGCTTATATAAATGAGATTTTAGTTCTTTCTTTATCGGTTTAATATCAAGCCCTTTTATTACGCTAAATAATGCTAACGCGTAGACTGTTTCTAACTCAGGTAATGCTGGTTGTCTGTTAAGGTTTCGATTATTACATGAGCCACAACCGCCTTTAAATTGGTAAGCAGTATTTGCAAAAATAACACCAAAGCCCATAAAACAAGCGACTAAATCAATGGTTTGCGCTAATAGGTCTTTGCCGCCGGGGGCACTTGAACCATGTTGATTAACTAAAATACCTGCCTGTATTTGCACTAAATAGGCGATTAAATCTTGCGGTTGGTTAAGTTGACTAGGATGAAAAGCAATGTCTATTGTAGGTGTTGAAGATACGAGCGCTTCACCCTCTACTTTATAGCTTATTTCATTATTTACTTGAGCGCTTATGCCAGCGGTAACAATTGCATTTTCACCACGAAGCGATGATTCAAAAGACAACTGAGGCATTGGCTTTGGGCTAAAAGTATCAGCTGGTACAAGTCTTATTGGCCATGACGTCATCCCAGTGTACTTAATGGTATTAGCAAAAATGGTTTCAGCCATTTCTTCTACGCTGCTTGAACTACCCGGATAGAAGGAGTTATTAGGTAATATCAACTCACTGTTCTTTTGAAAAAAATCACCATCAAGTTGCTCAATACACCAAGCAAAGGTATCAAAAATCCACTCTTTGCTTGATTCATCAATAACAGGTTTTGCTTTGAAAAAAGTTGAGAACATTGATGGTTAGCCTTTATTTATTGTTTATTGGTGTAAGGAGCGTTTGTTAGCACAAGAGTGAGCTTTAGTATTATAAAGCTAAGTTAATTAAGAACCAGCTAATAACAAACTAATTTCAAGATAGTAACGATTAGCGCAATAATTACCATTAATGTTCTCAACTTTTAGGAGGATTTATATGTTATTTATATCGAGTAAACTAAATTTTATTGGCTCAAACGCACATTACAGTCGTGAAAGTGCGCTAAGAAGAAGTAAGTGTTTGAAATTGAGAGTGTTTGTCGAGGTCAACAGTACACCTGTTAGTTGACTTAAATAGGTCGACAGCCAGCCTAATAATCATTGGCATAGCGGACGTTCCTAAGATCGGTTTTGAGACTCATTCCATTAGCCTGAGCTCATTGCTGCCAGTGGATGCCACCTCACAATGCTAACTATGCAGCCCTGAGACCTATTTTAATTAATATATTACTAATTAATTGGCTTAAACTAGTGATGGAGGTTTTAGTACAAGCAACTTTGATCATTTCATTTCTGCGAAACTAAAAACTAATATTGTAAATTATTGTGATACATGGATTAGTACGCGGTAAATCTTTAGTGAGGTATTAAGAGCTGAATGAATGCTAGTAATAACTTGTTTTAAGTATTTATACCTTAGAAAAGTTCAAAGGAGTAATTAGGTACGTCCAATAAACGGTTGATTACTACTTAACCATTTTATATAGCCTTTTACGGGAAGGGCAGGAGAAATATAATAACCTTGTGCTACATCACAGCCAAGTTGATGTAGCAATTGATATTGCTCTGCTGTTTCAACCCCCTCGGCAACCACTTTTCTTTTCATAGAATGAGTCATTTGGATAATAGCTTGAATAATATGTAAGCTTTGATCTTTAATCGCTAAATCATCAATAAATATTTTATCAATTTTAACCCAATCTACAGGTAAAATTTGTAAATATTTTAGGCTGGAATATCCCGTGCCAAAATCATCGATATAGATATCAATACCTAAGGTTCTCAGTTCTGTAAGTACGGATATTGCACGCTCCATATCACCTAAAAAAAGATTCTCGGTAACTTCTACCTGTAAATGATGTGCGGATATTTTGAATTTATTAATGGCTACAGTAAATATTGCTACAATATCTTGATATTGAAATTGAACGGACGAAAGATTAACACCTACTTTCTGAACTATTCCATTTTTTTCAAGTTTTGCTACAAAACAACAGGCTTGGCTTATAATTATTTCGCTTAACTTTAGAATAAGACCACTTTCTTCTGAAACCTCTATAACCTCTTGAATAGTTGAACCTTCAGGTTTATTGTTCCATCGTAATAACGCTTCGCTGCTGTTACATTTACCCGTAGATACTTCAATGCAAGGTTGAAATTCAAGATGAAAGTGATTGTTTTCAATCGCATCTTCAATTTTACTCCGTAAGGTTAATTTTTTGCTTTGTTCATCATCTAAATCCCGACAGTAATAGGCAAAGGTACTGCCTGTAACTTTATTCCTTTTCGCTGAATACATAGCGATGTCAGCACAATTTAATAGACTAGTAACAGTCTCAGCATCATTTGGATATTTCGCAATGCCGATACTTAAACTTGCTGAAAACTGCTGGCCTAATACTTCAATAGGCTTTGAACAGGATGTGATTAAGGTCTTGCAAAAGTGGTCTAAACTGCCGACAGGAGAAAGTTCATTTAAAACCAGCGCAAATTCATCTCCGCCCATACGAGCAACAATATCTACCCCTTTAATATGTTCGGCTATAATAGTGGAAATATTCACCAGTAATGCATCGCCAGATTGATGACCATAACGATCATTAATGAGTTTAAAGTCGTTTAAATCAATCAATAATAGGGCAAAGGTATGGTTATTTATTTTTGATGATTTGATACTTTCAATGATGAAGTCATTAAAGAAGCTTCGATTCGGAATATTAGTTAACGCATCATAATGCGCCATTTTCTTGATGATTTTTTCACTTTCTTTGCGTTCATGAATATCAACAAAAGAACCAACTATACGTAATGCCCCCTCATCAACTTGAGCAACTATATGAAACCAATGATAAATGCCATTTTTGTGTAATAAACGGCATTGTAAATCAATAGTTTTTAGTGAATTTAAAAGTGCTTTATAAGCATTCACAACAGCAGGTTTATCATCCGAATGGATAATGGAAATAAATTCATCGTAGGTTGTAATTTCTTCAGGATGATAAGCTAACTGATTTACAATCGTTTCAGAACAAGAAAAAGTATTGGTTGTTAGGTTATATTCCCATGTTGTGGCACCCGATGCCTGAACAATTAACTCAAGCCGCTCTAAGCTTTCTTTTAGGTGTACTGCCGCCAATTCAGCGGCACTGTGAGCTATTTTTAATTCAGAGGTGCGCTCTTCGACAGTTTGGTCAAGGTTTTTATTGGTGATAAGTAACTGCTGATTAACCTGATATAATTCTAAACTTTTAAATTCCAATAAACGCTCAGCCTCTGTACGAGCAATTTTTTCTCGATCAACTTTACGCTTTAAGAATAAAATTTGTTTTTCGTCTTGGTTCATCATAATTAATTAACGTACGACAGTAATTAGAGTATCTTTGTGCATATTTTCTATATTAATACTCACTTGCTCATCATAATACTGGGCACAGCCGAGGATTAATCCCTTAGCTAAATAAGCAAATGGTCGACAAGAACTATAAATTAGCTTTAATTCATTATCTTTATGACTGGCAGTAGTAAATTTTGGTAGTTCAGCATCCGGATACAGTTTTTGCACTTCAACATGAATAATACTATCTACTGCCAGTAATAAATCAAATAAGTTCTCAAATTTATTAATCAACTCGGGAGCAATATCTGCTAGTCTAGGAAATAAATACTGGCCATAATTTTCTAATAGTTCGTTAACTGGAATATTGGTAAATTTATGTAAGTTGGACACTAATGCTAAAAGCTCTCGGTGATCATAGGTGCCTACTGAAGTATAAGACCCCGCTGTTTTAAGCTCGGTTTCATCAATTAATTTATCGACAAGCTCAAAACCTAATTGCTCTTCTACCATTTCAAAAAATTCAGTAAATACAATGCCTTTCATGATGCACCTTAAATTAACTATTGTTATGTAAAGGAAAAAATAATTTCCATGAATCAGCCTGAGTTATGGATAGTCATTTACATAAAAAAAATGAACAACTGTTTTACATCGCCTTTTCGAACAAAAGTATAGAAACAGGCATGGGTAACTTAATTGTTTTTTTTTATGATGTCTATGGCATATTGATTATGGGTTATTAAAAACTTACCTTAAATTAAGTGATAGACCAGTAGATTTATATTTGGCGTGCAGTTTACAAACATCTAAAGATGTCGTTGAAAAACTTTCACAAGCAATTTATACAGAGAATCAATGGGGGCAGAGCAATTGATTTCAGCAATTGACATTCAATTTCTGATACTTTAAGTCATGCCATTTCAACATCTTGACTGGCGGCAATGGTGGCTTTGTTCCCAGCCAGACTGATCGACTTATTGGTAAAAGTTATCATCAAAAACAACATGTTTTCATCTGTGGGGAACGTCTGCTATCAGGAACCTGCCAGAGTAATGTGGTTGTTCAGTCATGTCCGCTCTAGATCTAAACATACAAAAAATTTCAGTATTAATTTTCAAATGCTAACTTCCGCAGTAGTTGTCTTACCCCGTAGTGGCAATTCCAGACTTAATCAATGGTAAGGTTAAGTCAAAATTAATATTCAAGCTAAAATTAACTAAAAGCCTGTAATATGAAATATTACAGGCTTTTAGAGTGGATAGTTCTTAGCTGTTCTGAATTGTTATTGACTCAAAAACTAATGACTTGTTCCCTTCTCATAGCTAATTTTGTTAAAGACATTGTACTTGCCAGAGGGTTTTTTCATTGGCATGCGTTTAACAATTTCTAATGTTTGAGCATCGTACACAATCAGTTCACCGTCCATATCCCACACACTGAGTAATACGAATTTTCCGTCTTTGGTAAATTCTACATGGGCGGCATTTTTGCCCGGTGCTGGCGCTAAGGTTTTCACTATTTCTAATGTGCTCTTATCAATAACGTGTACTTTGTCATTATTTGGACCAAAGAATACATCGGTCCACGCATAAGGTGACTTGCTGTGGCTGCGCATAAAGAAACCTGGTCCTTCGGTTTTTATTTCTTTGATAATGTCCCAGCTTTCCATATCGATGACGGTAATTTTACCTTCTTTGATATTGGGTGAAGCGAATACTTCCTTACCTTGATAGTTCCATGTGATACCGGAGCCTAAATGTGGCATGCCGGTTAAGCCGATTGAAGCGACTTTCTTTTTAGTGTCTAAGTTGATCACTTGGCCATTATGGCTATTACGCGCAGTACCAATTAAATTGATGTAATCAGGGTCGAAGAAAAAGTCATTTAAATAATCGTCGGTTTTAATACGGCGAATAGGGAATTGCTCACTTTTTTTAGATAGGTCAGCTTTCCAACCTTCAGCTTTCGCTTCTACTCTATAGTCATGCGCCCAGCCTTTATAGACCTCAACGCCGCCTTTATCACTGTAGGGTATCTCCCATACTTCTTTCACGTCTTTTAGTGCAACAATAAAGCTATGACGAGGCGGTGCGTTATAAACAGCACTTACGCGAGAGCTATTACCATCACTGTCTATGGCATCAATCACTTTAAGGGGCGATAAATCGCTGGTATTAAGTATTACTACGTTATTAGGCAGGTAGTTGCCAACAATTAAATATTGCCCGTCATTTGATATGGCGATGTTACGGGTATTAATAGCCGCACGTACTTCATTGACGGTTTTTCGATTATAAATATCGTATTTGCTTATCCACCCATCACGTGAGGCAAAAAAGACAAAACGACCATCAGGTGAATATTTTGGCCCACCATGTAAAGCAAAGCGGGTTTTAAAGCGGTCTAAGCGCTCAAAGGTATCGCCGTTTAATAAGGTAGCGCTGTGATCGCCTAACTCAACTACAATAAATAAATTCATTAAGTCAGCGTCAAACTGCGCTTTATTTGGTAGTTTACTTTGGTCAAAATGTTGCACTTTTGACGCGTTTATATCGGCAACTGTCCAGCTGAGTGACGCTTTTGATGGCGTATAAATATATGTCGCTAAACTGGCAATTTCAGCCTTGGTTAAGGTTTTATTAAAGGCAGGCATTTGAGTAGCAGCACGACCTTTATTGATTACTTTAATCGCTTTGCTTTGACGAAAGCGAGCAAGGTTTTCAGGTAGTAGTGCAGGCCCCATAGCGCCTAATCTGTCTACACCATGACAGCTTTGACAATTGTCTTGATAGAGTTTTTTGGCAGCAACTTTTTCCGTTGCAGACATTGTGGTCTTTTTGACTGGAGCTGCATTGGCAGTACTGGCGGCAAAGGAACTACATAAAAGCGCCACAGAAATAGACAGTAAAAAAGGGTATTTAGTCATGGGGGTAACCTTTTATATTCGTGATCTTAACCGGTGGATCCCCGCTTAGTTACTGCGGGAATCCACCGGTTGTTGGGCTAAACTTCTATAAAATCACTTTTTAGTTGTCGTCCTCGTGGTGCTTTAATCGAGGATCCAGTCGTTTTGTTAAGCTATTTTTTCAGAGACTGATTGCACATAGTCATTAGCATCTAAAAAGCCGGGTGTTTTTAATTGTTGTTCAGTTAGTTGATTAACCACATCACCAATAATTATTAAGGTTGGCGGAGTGATGTTGTGTTTTTCAACAAGCTCAGCCAAGTTACCGATAGTACCACGGTAAGTTTTTTGTTCAGGTTGGGTGCCTTTGCGAATTAATGCTGCAGGGGTATTAATATCTCTGCCATGCTCTACTAATTTTTCAGCTATTTTAGGTAGGGTATTAATGCCCATGTAAAACACAACTGTTTGGGTTGGGCAGCACAAACTTTGCCAAGGTAAGTTAAGTTGACCATTGTTTTGAATATGTCCAGTAATGAACGTACAACCTTGCGCAACACCACGATGAGTAAGTGGAATACCTGCATAAGTTGTACAGCCAGATGCGGCGGTAATGCCGGGGCAAATATGACAGCTAACGCCATGTTGCAGCATGTATTCTGCTTCTTCACCACCTCGACCAAAAATAAATGGGTCACCACCTTTTAGGCGTAATACTTTTTTACCTGAGCGAGCTTCTTCTACTAAAATTTCATTGATTCGGTCTTGCGGTACGCAATGCTTTGCTTGCTCTTTACCCACGTAAAAACGTTCACAATTTTCAGGTAATAGCGCTAGTATTTCTTCGCTAACTAATCTGTCATAAATAGCTATTTCAGCTTGCTCAATAAAGCGCATTGCACGAATAGTCAGTAATTCAGCATCGCCGGGGCCAGAGCCAACTAAAGCGACTTCGCCGCTATTTAGTACTGATTTTCCTCTTGCAGATACCTTTTTATTATCTACAGATATGATGCTATTTTGTTGGTTTATTGATGGTGAGTTCATGTTATTGCCTTATTGCTATTGAGCCACTTTTTCAGGACTGGCTCAGTTGCTTAATTAGTTTCTTTCGTGCTTAATTTGTTACGTATTTTTAATAATCAGCTTGTTACGTGTCGCTAAGTATTTGTTATATCTTCATCAATTTTTCACACGGCCTATTTTACTTTTGCCGTTAAACTTCAACAAATTGAATTGGGTTTTCAGCGTTGGCTAAGTCGTTAGCAAACTTTGACGGCGGCTGAATATAGCCAATTTCATCGTCATCTAAATAACAGCCCGGATCTTCAGCCCACGCATCACCTGATTGTGCAAAAGCACGGGTACGGGTATTGCCACCACAAATAGCTAGGTGATCACAACTTGCACAACGTCCTTTTACTGGACGAGGACTTTCTCTAAAACCAAGCATCAGTGGGTCTTGAGTGTTTTTCCAAACGTCAGAGAATTTTTCTTTTTTTACATTGCCAATAGGATGATTCCACCAGTAAGTATCAGGGTGAATGGTGCCAGTGTTATCAATGTTGGCTACGTTAATGCCACTGGAGTTACCACCCCAATTGATTAAACGCTGTTTTAAATTAGCGATAGCTTCAGGGTATTCTTCAGCATATCTTTTGGTTGCCCATTGTAATAAAAACGGGCCATCAGCGTCATTATTACCAGTAACAAAGTCAGTTTCTATGCCTTGAGTGATATGTGACCATGCACGTTCATAAAGCATTTCCATGGCGTCTTTTGTCATTTTGAACATGGCGTCATTTTCGGCACTGCGCTTGCCACGGCCTGAATAATTAAGGTGAGATAAATAGAATTTATCAACGCTGTTTTCTTCCATTAAATCTAACATCGCTGGTATGTCTTTAAAATTTTCTTTGGTTAAGCAAAGACGCATACCCACTTTAATACCTGCTTCTTTACACAATTTAATGGCGTGCATAGAAGTTTTAAAGCTACCTTGTTGTCGACGAAATTTATCGTGAAATTCTTCTAAACCATCAATACTGATACCTACATATTGATAATTTGCCGCTTTTATTTTATCAATGTTTGATTCATCAATTAATGTGCCGTTAGTTGATAAGGCAACATAAAAACCTTTGGCTTTAGCATAGGCTGTAATTTCATAGATGTCGGGACGAAGCAATGGCTCACCACCCGATAAAATGATTACTGGTACGTGAGCTACTTTTAGATCATCAATAGTGGACTTGACTTGCTCTGTGCTTAGTTCGTCTTTGAAGTCGATATCAAGTGAAGTGGAATAACAATGTTGACAACGTAAATTACAACGACGGATAAGGTTCCATATAACCACAGGACCTGGCATTTTACGTGATGCTTTTACAGGCTTAAGTTCAAGCATGTCATCATGAAGTGTTTTTAATAATTGTGAAATTCTAAACATAATCTTATACCAATTCTATTAAATTTATTCCCAGCTCAGAGCTACTATTAGCGAGCTTAGAACAAGTGAAATTGATTAAATATAGTTATTCTATATTTCACCAATTTTGCGATGTTATCAGTTTGCTAATAAGCTCCCGAAGGGCGAGTACCTAGTAAAAAGTAAAGGCTTATATACAGCGTTATTGATTTTGATAATGGAATAACCATTATCTTTAATTAAATCCTTGCCTTTAAGCCTTTTAATTCTCGCTGAGCGGGAAATAACTTAACAGACTTGGTATTACATACCTTGGCCTAGGGCGTTGCTCTATGTGCGATTTACTTCTTTAATCGCAAACCTGTTTTTTTCAGTATTGCTGTGCTGGTTAACATATCATTATTCTTGGTGATAGAGTTTTGACTTGAATCATTGTTACGTGTAACCAATATTTCTTTTAACAATTCTTTGATCTGACCCCTATACTGGGTTATTTCTTCTTGAGTTTTTCCGTGCACCATGGCAAATAAATTGTAATTCCATTCAGGTAAAAAACGTGGTCTTAAGTAGCAATGGCTAACAAAAGGCAATTGACCAACTGCATCGCCGAATTTTTCAGCGTGTTCATCATCAATATCCCATACGGTCATCCCGTTAAATTGGTAGCCTAATTTATAGTGATTAGGTACAGCAGCAATACGCCTAATAATGCCGCGCTCTTGCATACTTTTAGTTAGGGTAAGTACTTGCTCAACACTAAGGTTCATTTGTTCGGCAATGGCGTGATATGGCTTTTCAATAATGGGAATACCATTTTGAGTTAATAAAATATATTGCCTTTCCTGCTCGGTAAGGTTTTCTTTTGTTATGTGTTCTTTAGTGTCTGTAGACATAATGTAAACTCTTTTGACTGTGGTGTTTTACTTACTTATTAACAAGCTAATTTGTTATACAACTAGCTATACCGGTAAGTATAAACAGACATAAAATTCTTTTAATTTAGGTACATTAAGCACTTTTAAGCCAGTTTTATTTTCAATGGCTTGAACTACTTGCTCAATTTCTTCAGCCGATTCAGTGGCGATAACAAACCACATATTATAGTCATGATCTCGGCGGTAGTTATGAGCAATTTGATCAAAGCTATTGACTTGCTCGGTGACAAAGTCAAAATCTTCTTCGGGTACCGATAAGGCAGCTAAGGTAAACGCGCCACCTAAACTTGCTGCGTCAAACATAGGGCCAAAACGGGTCAGTACTTCTTCACTGCGTAAATTATTTAAGCACGCAATGACTTCTTCCTCAGTGCTTGATACTTCTTCGGCAATTTGCGCAAAAGGGCGTTCACACACGGGTAAGCCATGTTGTAATAGGTTAATTAAGCTTTTTTCTAAGGGTGATAGCTCAACAGTTTGGCATTTTCTTCTTTTGCTTATGCTGCTCTTATCCATGGGCTTGTCCTTGTTCTATTACTTTACTGCTTTGTGTTTTACCGCTTTTTTCTTTACCGTAACGAGCACCGTGTTGCTTGTATGCTTTAAAGCTAAATAGCACGTCTTTTTGAATAGCCTCAAGGCCTAGTTGTTCGGTAATTTGGCTAATTTGTTCTAACACTAGCGCTCTGTCGGTGCCATGAATCATGCAAAATAAATTGTAAGGCCAATCAGGTAGACGGCGAGGGCGCTGATAACACAGTGAAACTGGATCACACTTCGCTAATTCTAGGGCAACGCCATCCATGTCGTCATTAGGTATATTCCAAACCACCATGGCATTGGCGTTATATCCTAGTTTTCTATGTTTAATGACTAAACCAAAACGGCGAATTAGCCCTTCTTCTCGCCAAAGAGAAATTTGCATTAGCACTTGTTGCTCTGTCAATACGAGTTGCTGAGCAATAACTTGGTAAGGGTTTAAATGTGTTGGTAGGCCTTTTTCAATGGCGCTACGTAGCGCTATTTTTTCAATTTCAGTTAAGCGAGCAGTTGTGTCATTTTGCTTAAGGGAAACTAGAGTGTCTTCTTGATTCGAAGTAGGGCTTTCTTTGCCAGTAACATTGATGCTAAACGCTAAATCAATATGGTATGAAGCTTCCATTGGTAAGACTAAAACAGCTAAGCCTGTCAGTAATTCAATATTTGCTAAGGTGTTATTAAGTGCCACCATATCGCTTGCCGTTACCACAAACCATAAATTATAAGTATGCTCTCTGCCGTAGTTATGATTCACTTGGTCAAATTTATTAACAATACTGGCAATTTTATCTAGGTCTTTTTCTGGCACAGCAAGTGCAGCTAATGTGCTTGCGCCTGCTTTTTTATGATCAAACACGGGCCCAACACGTGATAGTACTTCTTTGCTGTTGAGATCATCAACGGCTTGAAATACTTCCGGCTCATTCGTGAAGATATTAACTTGAGCCAGTTGCTCAGCAATTGTTTTATAAGGCTGGCTAGTAAGGGGGAAACCCTTTTGGCTATTATTAATAATGTCTTGCTGTAATTGACTAATTGCTACTGTTTCTTTAGTCATGATTATAACCCTATTTGATGTGCGCGATTGGTGAAAAAGATACCGCTAGGACTTGATGATTTAAGTGTTTTTTGTAAGGTTTGTGTTTTTGTGTCGTATATTTGAATTTCATTACTGTCGCGTACTGACATCCATACGTGTTCGCCACGGGGTGTAAACTCCATATGTAAAACAGCAGGGCCAGGCGTTAAGGTTTTTACTAATTCAAAGGTTTCGGTATTAAATACTTGAATAGTATTGTTATCAGGGTAAGCAAAGTTAACCCATATTTGGCGGTTATCAGGCTGAGCCATAACAAATATTGGCTGGCTATGAGCCGGGATTTCTGTCACTTGTTCCCATGTTTTAGTATTTACTACTAAGACGCTATGTTGACCCACTGCAGGCATAAAAGCGTAATCGCCAGCGATTGCCCAGCCTTCTAAATGCGGCATTTTATAAACGGGTAGTTTCTGCTGGCCTTTACCGTAATTAGGTAAAATGCGTTTAACACCTTTTTCTATATGCCATAAGTCAATAAGCGCCATGCCGTCTTCGCCAAATAAACCCGCTATGTAATAGCGACCGTCAGGGCTGATTAACGCATCGTAAGGGAATAAGCCAATATCAGTGAACTTAGTTAACTTAGGCATAGCTTTAGGTGTTTTGTTTTTCACAATATCAGAAAAATCAGCAACCCATATTTCATGGCTATCAAATAAGCTAAAGACAAATTTGTTGTTTGGTGCATCAACTAAGCCAACTACTTTAGAGCGAACTGGGCTACCATCTTTATTTTTAGGCTTAGTCGTTAAAATTGAACTGTCGATAGTGGCGACTAATTCAAGGGTTTCACTGTTAAAGACTTTAATGCCGCCAGGGGTGTAGTTTGATACGGCAACTAATTTACCGTCTTGGCTAATTGCGCCGCCAATACTATTGCCTGACTGCATTACCCGTTTGGCAATTTTATCTTTAAGAATATCAATTTTAGTTAAACCGCCATCACGGCCAAAAACATAGGCATAGCGTTGGTCACGTGAATAAACAATTGAGGCGTGAGATAAGTCACCTAAACCGTCAATTTCTGCTAATACTTCTTGATGGGTATGGTTAACAATTTGCACTTGGCCTGTGGCGCGTTCAATAACAACACCCATATCACCTGTTGCACGCAACGGTGCTTGAGCAATTTCATTAGGTGTATGACTAACGCAAGCTGCAATAACGCTAGAGAGTATTGCAATGCTTGCTAGTTTTATTAATTTAGTATTCATCAGTAATCCTTTCATGGTGCTATTATCTAATATATTTACTATTTAATCTTTGGTTTACTGTTTAGCTATTTTTCCTGCTTTTAATTGTTGGGAAATCCACAACACTTCTTGTTCAGTTAATAGGTTTTTCCATGGCGGCATGGCAGTTCCTGCACGGCCATATAAAATTGTATTTTGTAAAAAAAGAAGAGGTTTTCCTTCAAGGTTTTCAGGTAATAAAGCTGGCCCTAATCCGCCTTTCAATGTCATGCCATGGCATGAGCCACAATCTTGCTTCACTATATGAGTTAGCTGTGCTTTTCGTGTATTTGATAATGACTTGTCATTAGCATAACTTTGACTTGTTAGTATCAAAAATGTAGCCACTATAGCTGTGATACGACAAGTACGATTAATTATAGGTGAACTCATATTAACTACCCAAACACTGCTTTTTACTTTATGTGTATTCTACAGAGAAGGAGAATAGTGTTTTTTGCCTAAGATCATCTTTTCGAGCATAAAGATAGAACAAAAGGCAGCCTTTATTGATTTAAATCAGCAAACATTAAAAATGATGAAATGTTGACTGTGTTTTTTGGAAGTGTAAAGCTAGCTATCCTGCAATAAAATCATAATATATACCCGTTCCACTTGAAGGTGCATGATTCAGCTGGAATTAGAAACGCCTTAGGCAAGGCATTGATTGAAGAGAATGGTTGTTCAGGATAATGTGCTCCTGCATTATCTAATAAGCTACATCCATGTAGCGCCATTCTCGAAATCAATAACGCAGCATAAAGCGTTTATAAACCAGCCCTTTGGGGAAGGCTGAGCAAATCATACTCTGCGTTACATTTCTTTTTAAGGGCGCTACATGGATGTAGCTTATTAGAGAATGCAGGAGCATATTCTCCTGAATAACCCTTAATAAAAAAATGTGCCTTGATTATGAGTCACTCAGTCTTCCTGAAACGAGCATCTTCAAGTGGATCGGGTATATACCTTTTTTAAATGAATATTCGGCGTTCAGTCAAAGTCACTTCTTTTTTGACATTGATCATATTGTCGTTTTTCTTTTGCTTTATAAATATCAGAAATTATCTATAAATAAATCTAAGTACAAAGGATCGAGAAATGTTTAAAAAATCGTTATTAGCTGTTGCATTAGCTAGCGTGTTATTACCTAGCACTTATAGTGTTGCTGAAGATGATGTTGTTCACCAAGGTATTGATGAAATTTTTGAGACTTTGGTTGTTATCGGTAAAACACCACGTAAGGTAGAAGATGTTGTTGGTGCAGTATCGGTTATTAATAGTGAATTAATAGATAAACAATTAGTACATGATATTGCCGATTTACTCCGTTATGAAGTGGGTATTAATGTTGTTAGTTCGGGTAGTCGTTTTGGTAATTCTAGCGTTGCAATCAGAGGTATTTCGGGTAACCGTATAGCGACCGAGATTGATGGTGTACCTGTAGCAGATCAATTTAATATTGGTAGCTATTCTAATTCAGGTAGAAATTATATTGATCCTGATTTGATCAAACAAGTTGAAATACTCCGTGGGCCAGCATCAAGTACCTATGGCAGTGACGCTATTGGTGGCGTGATTTCTTTTATTACCAAAAAACCAACAGATCTGTTAAGCCAAACTGACAATGATTTTTATTTAGGGCTTAAGACAGGTTATTACTCTGTTGACGACAGTAATTCGGTATCAGTGAATACTGCTTTTGGTAATGAGTCATCGAGTTTACTTATTTCTGGCTCTCTTCGTAAAGGCCATGAGTTTGATAGTAATACCTCAAGTGATATAGAAAAAGATGTTCAGGACAATGAAATACAGGCATTTTTAGTCAAATATTTTTATCAAATATCTGATAACCAAGAACTCAGCTTTAGCTATGATTACTTTAAGCGCTCAGCACAAACAGATTTACAATCAATTTTAGGTTTAGGGCGTTTTAAATCAACCTCTTTACTGTTAGGCGATGATGAAACCAAACGAGAAAATTTTGTAGTGAGTTATGATTTTGTGCTTGATGCTCCTTGGTTAGAAGGGGGAGTAATTCGCTATTATGATCAAAATACCGACACCGTGCAATTAACCGATGAACAAAGAGCTGAAACGAGTAGAGGAACGGGTTTAACAAATGGCTTTCATTACGACAGAGATTTTTTCTTTGAACAAAGATTACAAGGATTAAGAGCCAACTTATATACGAATATCGATTCAAGCTTTGCTACACAACACATTGGTTATGGTATTGAGTTTAGTAAGAATAAAACTGAAGAATTACGAAATGGCTTAAAAACAACTATTGCGACAGGTGATTCAACCAATAATATTTTAACAGAAGAATTCCCAGTAAGAGACTTTCCTATTTCAGAAGTTGAAGAGTTAGGTGTCTACATTAATGATGAAATAAGTATTGATGGTACAGCTATTACCATTATTCCAGCGATACGTTACGATAAATATAAATTAACGCCTAAGCCTGACGATATATATTTAGCGGATAACCCTAGCACTACCGTGGTAAATATTAGTGAAGATAGTGTGTCTCCAAAGTTAGGCGTAGTATATCAAGTAAATAGCGATAATAAGCTTTATGTGCAATATGCTAAAGGCTTTAGAGCACCACCATTTGAAGATGCCAATATTGGTTTAGATATTCCCCTGTTCAAAATACGGGCAATACCTAACCCTGATCTAAAATCAGAAACTACCGATGGCTATGAAATTGGTTATAACTATAGTGGTATTAAGCATAAAGTTGATTTAGTGGGTTTCTATAATGATTATCAAGACTTTATTCAAACGAAAGTGAATTTAGGTTTTGATCCAACGGTTGGACGCGTTATTTTCCAATCGCAAAATATAAATCGTGCAGAAATTTATGGGGTTGAATTGAGTTACCAAGGCCACTTTGACAACTTACTAACGGATAGTGATAGCATTACTACCTATGTGAATATGTTTTGGAGTAAAGGTGAGAATAAGGAAACCAATCAACCATTAAATGAAATTGAACCCAATCATGCCCTATTAGGTGTGCAATGGTTATACCCGTTACCAATCAAGATGCATATTTCAGAGTGCTTGAGCTATTTCAATTCAAGGCGCTGTGATGAAATAATGGTTGTTCCATTATAAGTCACAGCAACGATGAAGTGATGTTGCTCAAACGCTTCTTTGATGGGTTTAAAATGACTTTATACGGCGTTAAATAATCAAACCATAGAATGACTATGCTTAACTTATTCTCCTTGCCTAAAGTCATTTTAATTCCCACTGAAATCCTGCACTTTGAATGGTAATGGGTATAAGTGCCAATGAAAGTGTCTCTGTTGAGTTGAATGCAAACATTGTTGACGCTAAATCTGATATTGACGATCCAAATGCGGGAGATCCTGAAACCGAGTTGGCAACAACTAAGGGTTATGCCACATTTGACTTGATTGCTAATTATCACTTTAATGGGCAGCTAACCATAGCAGCAGCGGTCAATAACCTTACTGATCGCCAGTATTGGCGTTGGTCTGATGTGAATGGGTTTGCAGCAAGTGACCCGTTATTAGCAACCTTAGCTGCACCAGGTGTAAATGCCTCGTTGCAACTAAAGTATACTTGGTAAGGTCCCTTCGACCCTTCGACCCTTCGACAAGCTCAGGGCAAGCGGTAAATAGTCAGGGCAAGCGGTAAATAGTCAGGGCAAGCGGTAAATAGTCAGGGCAAGCGGTAAATAGTCAGGGCAAGCGGTAAATAGTCAGGGCAAGCAGTAAATAGTCAGGGCAAGCGGTAAATAGTTAGGGCAAGCGGTAGATAGATTAAGTAGTAGATAGTTAGTTCAGCTCAGACGGTAAATAGTTCCGCTCAGGAGAAACGGGAACTTCTGAGTAGATCTAATCATTCTGAGCAGTTTGGGTCACCCTTCGCACTTCCGTTCATCCTGAGCTTGTCGAAGGGCCATATTCAGCTATTTTATTCCACGTTCGTTAAGGTATTCGCTATATTCTTTATCAGTGCCATTAATATGATTAATTAACCAAACAGTTAAAAATTCGCTAATATCTTTTAAAGCATCGTGACCTTTTTCATTATATAAATCGACAAAACCATTTACTTGAGCAATCATTTCTTGATGCTTGGCTTGATGAGCAACAAAGTCAGGGTAATCATTATCACGCATCATTTTTTCTTCTCGTTTAAAATGATATTTAGTGTAATCAATTAACGCTTCTAGTGCTTCTTTTTCAAACGCTTCACTCATGTCGTGATCATAGGCAACAGTAAATTGATTTAATAACTTGATTAGCTCTTTATGATCTTCATCGATAAAGGCAATACCTACACTGAACTCATCTTTCCACTTAATTTGATTAGACTCGGCTGATTTTTTATAAAAAAGAGGAATAAGCAATAAAGCGCCAATTAATACCCAAGAGACAGGGTTACTGAAACTTGATAAAAAGCCAAGAAATATAATGACAATAATAAGACCTATTGCCATGGCGTAAATAAAAGATTTAGTACGTTTGTTCATTTTACTTCCTTCTGTTATTTCTGCAATAAAGCCCTTACTTTAAATAGGGTTAAATTATTAGGATTGATTCTTAATCAAAGGATATTCTAAGTTTTTTTACTGTAAAGCACAGCGTTAACTTTCGATTTATTGACCTTGATCAACTTGTTTTACTATTAGTTATCATTTTTTAAAAATATTGATCTGCATCACATAAATGTAACTCAAATAAAGAGATAGTTACATTTAGAAACATTTAGTGCCTGTATTTTTTGAAAAGAACAGGTATTAGCAAATAAAGACGAAAATAAAATAATATCTGGAGAGTAACCGATGAGAAATATTAAATACAGTCTTTCAGCACTTGGTTTAGCTATTGGGATGGCAGCTGGCGGTATCAGCATGTCAGTATCAGCAAGCGATAAACCTGAGCTATCTGAAGCTGATTATGAAAAAGCAAAATTACAATACTTCCAGCGTTGTGCTGGTTGTCATGGTACTTTGCGTAAAGGTGCTACAGGCAAAAACTTAGAGCCGAAAAGCACAATGAAAAAAGGTCAGAAGCGTTTAGAGAAAATTATCGCTTTAGGTACTGAAGGCGGCATGAACAATTTTGATGACTTGTTCACTAAGAAAGAAATTGCCAACATGGCAACGTTCATTCAAATGGAACCACCTGTTCCACCAGAAATGTCTATAGAGCAAATGCGTTCACATACTAAAGAATATGTTGCGCCGAAAGATTACCCAACTAAACCAATGCACGGTTTAAACTGGAAAAACTTCTTTGTTGTTATCGAACGTGACGCAGGTACTGCGGCAATCATCGATGGCGATACTAAAAAAATCATCACTCATATCGATACGGGTTACGCAGTACATGTAATCAAAGGTACTGAGCATCATAAAATTGACCATGCAAAAGATGTTGGTCGTTTCTGGTACACCATTGGTCGTGACGGTAAAGTTAACAAAATCGATTTATGGCAAACACCTGATAAAATGTTAGTTGCTGAAACTAAAATGGCTTATGACGCTCGTGATATCGCTGTTTCTGGTGACGGAAAATACGTAATTGCTGGTGGTTACTGGCCTGCGCATTTCGTTATCATGGATGCTGTAACGTTAAACCCACTTAAAGTTGTATCTACTCGTGGTTACAATACTAAAGGTGAATTCATCAATGAAGCACGTGTAGCTGCAATTTACACTTCACCTCTAACGTCTTCATTTATCGTTGCTGTTAAAGAAACGGGTCAAATGTTACAAGTTGATTATACCGACTTAGATAACTTAACGATTACCAGCATTGCTTCTGCAGAATTCTTACATGATGGTTTCTTCGACCCTTCAGGTCGTTACTTCCAAATTGCGGCTAATGCGTCAAACAAAATGGTTGTTGTTGATACAATAGAGCGTAAGTTAGAAGCGATGATCGAAGTTGATGCGCTACCACATCCTGGTCCTGGTGCTAACTGGATTGATAAAGAATGTGGTCCTGTTGGCGGAACAACTCATTTAGGTGTTGGACTAGTTTCTGTTTGGGGTAACGATCCTATGGGTCACCCAGATAAAGCGTGGAAACTTTGTTATGAAGTTGAAACAGATGGTGCTGGTGCATTCATTCGTACACACGAAACTTCACAATATGTTTGGGCTGATCAACTTAAGCATCCTGAGCCAGAAATTCAACAGTCAGTGCAAGTATTTGATAAAGATACTCACGAAATTGTTAAAACTATTCGTGTAACAACTGAGCCAGGTAAAGCGGCTTTACACATGGAATTTAACAACGATGGCTCTGAAGTTTGGGTTTCAGTTTGGAACCGTAAAGATGCTAAAAACCCTACTGGTGAAATTGTAGTTTATGATGCAAAAACTCTTAAAGAGCTATACCGTATCAAAGGCTTAACAACGCCAACAGGTAAGTTTAACGTTCATAACCGTATGAACCATAAAACTTAAGGTAAAAGCTTAAGTGTAAAGTTTAATCATTATTGATTAGCTTTATTTAAAACTAAGGACATGGCTGATGTCATGTCCTTTTTTTGTTTTAAGGATATATAGGCAAACCACTTTACTCGAATCAGGTTATTTAAAGTTGTTTGGGTATATATACCGACATTCTGTTATTGAAATTAACAGATAATTTGATCTAATCATTACGAGTCATTCGTTCGTAGGAATCAGCATGACAAATAACACATTTACAAAACCGAGTTTCTGGTCACGTCGACTAATACTAGGTACTACCGTTTCAGGCGCCGTTATCTTCTTTATTGTTGGTATCGTTTTTTGGGGTGGTTTCAATACGGCAATGGAAGCTACAAACACTACTGAGTTCTGTATTGGTTGTCATGAAATGGAAGCGAACGTTTATCAAGAATATAAGCCAACAATTCACTTTGCCAATCGTACGGGTGTTCGTGCAGGTTGTCCTGACTGCCATGTACCTAAGCCTTGGATACATAAAATTGTTCGTAAAATTCAAGCGTCAAAAGAAGTTTTCTCTTGGTTAACAGGTAAATTAGATACTAAAGAAAAATTCAATGAACATCGCTTTGATCTTGCTCAAAGTGTTTGGAAAGCGATGAAAGATACTGATTCGAGAGAGTGTCGTAACTGTCACAACTTTGAATCCATGAATCCTGAGTTTCAAAAACCACGTGCACGTAAGCAACATTTGAATGCGTTTGAAACAGGGCAAACCTGTATCGATTGTCATAAAGGTATCGCACATCATAATGTACGCGACAAGCTTTCTGATGAAGAATTAGAGAAGCTAGAAGCGCCGAATCCAGAATATATTCGTGAAGTGCCACAAGCTTATCGCGATGGTTTAGCACGTGTTGAAGCGAAAGAAGCTGCAGCTGCTGCAAAAGTCAAAGAAGAAAAAATGGCTGAAAAAGCAAAAACTGAGCAAAAAATAACGGCAGCCGTTGAAGCAGCACTCGCTAATGCTGGTTCTAGCAAAGCGACTAGCAAAGCGTCGAAAGCTGCTGCACCTGTTGCAAGTAATATTAATGTTGATTGGGGCAAAGCAAGCTCAAAAGATATTGGTGTTTTCTACCCAGGTACTGCGTCTATTGAATGGATATTAGGTCGTAGACATGGTGGTAAACGCGCTTTTACTAAAGGTGACCGTTGTATTGAGTGTCATGGTGAAGAGATAGCTGATATTGGTAACAATATAGTTTCAGGTGAAAGTGAGAAGAAACTTGAACCTAATGTTATCCCTGGAAAACGTGGTCATATCGATGTAACTATTGATTCAACTCATGATGCTGAAAATCTATATTTGAGATTTAGTTGGGCTGACGGTGAACATGCTGCTGTTCCATTTGTTGATGGTGGTAAAATGGACCCAGAAAACCCAATGAAATTAGCCTTTATGCTAGCAACTGATGATGTTGAATATGCAGACCGTGCTGGTTGTTGGGGTACGTGTCATGCCGATGCTAACTCTATGCCGTTTGCACCTGATGTTGATACATTGAAGGGCAGTGATTTAGCTAAACGCCTTAACTTCGATACGGGTGTTACTAAGTATGTTAAAGAATCGCGTACTAAATTAGAGCTTAAAGGTCGAGGTGGTAAAGCGCTAGGTGGCTGGGATAAACTCAAAGATCAAAGCGAAATTGATGCTGCACAATCGGCTAATCAATTTATGGATGTTGTTCGCTATAAATCAGGTACTAAAGAAGTAGAAGATGGTCAAATTTTAGCAGAACGCGATATGCATAAAGGCGTAGGCGCAACTGTTGAAGCTTCACTTAAAAATGGTACTTGGTCTGTGATTGTTAAGCGTAAACTGAAATCAGATAAAGCTGGCGATGTTAGCATTGAAGCCGGTAAAGTGTATAACTTTGGTTTCGCTATCCATGACGATTACTCAAGTGCTCGTTATCATCATGTTTCATTTGGTTACAAGCTAGCGCTTGATAATGATGAAGCTGAAGTGAATGCTGTTAAACAGTAACAACGGCTACTCCAGCGGTACTTAAGCTACCCACTATAGCGCCTTGATTTGTTAACTCATATCAAGGCGCTTTTTTTTGCAACCTTGTATGCCTCGTTTTTTTTTCAATATTCTGCAAGCGAAAAACTACCGATTATTTTAGCATCAATGGTTGTATCAGCAATGTTGAATGTTCACTACTTGCTGTACCTACTTTAAGGCTTGGTATAATGCCTATACCCATGATACTTCAAGATGTGCTGAATCCGACATATTGAAGTAACATGGGTATATATCAATACGCTTCAATAATATTCATTAAGCCATGCTTGGCTCGGATCTCATTAGCGTTAGGTAAGTTAATAAGGTTGGGATAGAAATGTTAAGTAATGAAATAAACGGTATTTAATAACTACCGTCGGAATGAAACTCTTCAACAACATAACGGCCTTGATTTATTGCTAATTCAGATTCAGGGGCTAAGCTGCCTAGCTTATATAAAGCAGGCCCTGTTGGCTCTGCTAAGAGGTAGTTAATTCCTTGGAATTCAATACTTACCTCATTAGCTTTCGAAGGAATAGCAATACCAATAAAGGCATGTTGATCAATATATATCATTGCCATATCTATTCTTGGCATTAATGCCCGTAAAATAGTTGCTGTTAATGTCATTTTGCTATCGCAATCACCTTGATTTTCCCACAATAATTTTGCTGGAGGGTTAAAGCCCGCACCTGAAGAGGTAAGGCGAGACTCTAGCGTTGAATAGGGAATACTCTGTACAAAGCTGAGTACAAAATTGGTGACTTTACGAATATTTTCAATTGAGACTCTATCTAAAATTATCGGTTTGAGTACTTTCAAATCAGAAACAGAATCTAATGCAATATTAACATGATCTACTTTTATGCCTGTTTGTTGATCATGCGTGGTAAAACGTTGATAGTAATTTTTCTGAAAATACTTCTTAGTAACTTCTTGTTCTATTATTTTTATTTTTTGATACGCAGCAGCAACTTTTTCTTCATCTAGCCCTTTTACCTGAATAACTGTTTCACCCTGTTGCTGTTTAAAAACTGCGTGGGCGCCTATTAACGGTTGTTGCCTAAGTTGTTTTTTTATTGTGCGTAAAATTGTTTTTTGGGCAAACTCACCTTGATAAGGTTTAAGCATTCTAAAACGTTCAAATAAAGCGGGTTTAGATAAGTTAAAGCTGATGGATTGGCGAACTTTGTCACGATCAAGCCATTGATAACTAAAGTTGTAATTATCCTCTTGTACTTTTTTTGTGAAGCTGAATTGTTTGGCGTGCACAGATGTTATTAGCAATAAAGCCAATGACAGTAAACTTATGAAGAATTTCACCGCAGTTTTGTACAAGTTATCTATACTTTGTTTTAGGGTTTTATTAACACTAACGCAAGTTTTGATAAAACATCAAGTTAAACACAGGTTAATTTGGGCTAATACTTTACTTTTCTTGTTTTTAAGGTATATTCAAACAAGTGTTTTAATTGAGTGTTTCTTTTGCTTGTTTTATCAATGAAGCGAAATAAGTTAATTACAACTTAACAAATAAATTAGGAGTTATTGTGGCTGAATATAAAGTTCCGTTAAAAGATATGAGTTTTTTGCTTTATGAAGTATTTAAAGCAGATGAAATGTGGCAAAAACTACCTAAATTAGCAGAGCAAGTTGATAAAGACACGGCTCAAGCTATTTTACAAGAGTGTGCCAAAATTGCTGAACAAGAACTTGATCTTATTGCTCGCCAAGGTGACGAAATAGGCGTGAGCTTTAAAGATGGTGTAGTTACCACAGCACCTGGTTACAAAGAAGCGTTTAAAACCTATGCTGAAGGTGGTTGGACTGCGCTTGGTGGAGATGTTGATTATGGCGGCATGGGTATGCCAAAAATGTTAACAGCGATGCATGAAGAAATGTTATGCAGCGCCGATATTTCTTTTGCGCTTTACCCAGTGCTTACCGCAGGTGCTGCGTTATCATTAGCCAAACATGGTAGTGAAGAATTAAAAGAGCGCTATTTAACGCGTATGTATGCGGGTGATTGGTCTGCATCTATGTGTTTAACTGAATCACATTCTGGCTCTGATTTGGGTATTATTCGTACAAAAGCAATTCCACAAGATGATGGTAGTTATAGTATTACTGGCAATAAAATATTCATCACCGGTGGTGAACATGATTTGACTGAGAATATTGTTCACTTGGTGTTAGCTAAATTACCTGATGCGCCAGCAGGCCCTCGCGGTATTTCTCTATTTTTAGTGCCTAAATATAATGTTAATGATGATGAATCACTTGGCGAGCATAACAATGTTAGTTGTGGTTCAATTGAGCATAAAATGGGTATTCATGCCTCTGCAACTTGTGTGATGAACTTTGATGATTCTAAAGGTTTCTTAGTTGGTGAGCTAAATAAAGGTTTAGCCTGTATGTTCACCATGATGAATTTTGAACGTATTGGCGTGGGTATTCAGGGATTGGGTGCTGCAGTACGCTCTTATCAAAATGCGCTAGAGTATGCGAAAGACAGATTACAAGGTCGAGCACTTGATAGTAAAATAAATGGGGTTAAAAATCCTACTCAAGAAGCCGACTCTATCATGGTACATGGTGATGTTCGCCGCATGCTTTTAAATATGAAAGCATTGAATGAGGGATCGCGTGCGCTTGCTAGTTATATCTCGATGCAACTTGATTACGCTACTTATGGTGAAGGCGAAGAGCAAGCTAAAGGTGAAGCCTTAGCAGCTTTGATGACACCTATTGCTAAAGCCTTTTTCACTGATTTAGGCTTTGAAAATACGGTTGCGGGTCAACAAGTTTTTGGTGGTCATGGTTACATTCGTGAATGGGGTCAAGAACAATTAGTACGTGATGCCCGAATTACCCAAATTTATGAAGGCACCAATGGTATTCAAGCCATGGATTTATTGATGCGAAAAGTAGCCGGTTCAAAAGGTACTATGTTAAAAGTATTTACTGATGAAGTGAGTACTTTTATCGAAAGCAATAAAGATAATCAAACCATGAATGAATTTATTCTTCCTTTAGCAGAAGCGTTAACGGATTTATCCGAATTAACGTCGGATTTATTATCTAAGTCAGAAAGTGATATCAATGAGTTAGGCGCATCGGCAAATGACTATTTACATGTATTTGGTTATACGGCAATGGCATTTATTTGGGCGAAAATGGCACAGGTTTCTTTGTCACAGCAAGAGAGTAATGGTGAAAGCGGTGCAGACTTCTATCAAAGTAAACTGCACACGGCTCGATACTTCTTTGCCCGATTATTACCGCGTAGACTGTCTTTAATTGCTTCAGCAAAATCTGGCAGTGATTGTTTGTTTGCCATTGATGATGAGTTGTTTTAGATAATTAACTGTTATTTAGTGAATAGTTTTCTAATTAATCCCCGCTGATTCAGGCGGGGTTTTCTTATGCGGAATAATATTTCTCGACTACTCCACCTGCCAAATCAAATATTAGGTAATGAATCGTAATCGCCTATATTAAGAATTATCCTGCATAAATATCAAAAAAGAAATACACAGTGGTGGCAATACTCGCCAAAATAACAAAGCGTCTGACTTGTTTTTGGGGTAATTGGCGTGATACATGCGCGGCAACATAGCCTCCTGCTAAGGTGCCACATAACACAATAGTGCCTTCATACCAGGCAATAACATCATTATAAATAAACAGTGCAATGGCAATCAATGATACCGTCGATGAGACTAATAATTTTAATCCATTCATGGTATTGATATTGGTGTGGCCAGCTAATGCTAAATAGCTGAGTGTAATGATGCCTAGCCCTGCGTTGAAGAAGCCACCATAAGTTGACACCCCCAACAGTACTATTAACAGTAATATCCCGCCGATAGATGATGCATGACGGTGATTAGAGGCTATTTTTTTAAGTCCCGTATTAATCTGCCCGCCAAAAATAAACAATACGGTAGCAAATAGTAGCAACCATGGAATGGCCTCTCGAAATACTGCTTCAGGTGTTTTCAGTAATAGCCAAGCACCTGAAATACCGCCGATTAAGCTAATAATTATGATTGGTATCAGTTCATCTTTATGGTCAGCAATTTCTTTTCGAAAGGCATAAGTACCACTCATATAGCCGGCGCATGATGCAAAAGTATTTGTCGCATTTGCGATAATAGGTGGAATACCAACAAAGATCAGCGCGGGGAATGTAATGAAACTTCCGCCGCCTGCAATTGAGTTAAGCACACCGCCAAAAAAGCCTGCGAAGAAGAGAAATATAAGTTCAAATGACATTATTAACTATAAGCCTGTGAATATGAATGAAGCTAGACATTAGTGGCATCAATAATTAATGACTCATCAATATTAGTCGACGATACGATTTCTTTAGAAAACTCATATTCATCTTTGGCTACTGTTCGGTCAATTGGCAAATTATTAAAATCAAATAATTGTGTATCGGCTAATTGACTCGGACTTACATTTTTTAATGATTTAAAAATATTTTCTATTCTATTAGGAGATATAGTATCCCAGTCTGATAACATGGCTTTAATGTTTTGTCGTTGTAAATTTTCTTGGGAACCACATAAATTACATGGAATTATTGGGTAACCTCTTAATTCTGCAAACTGTATTAAATCTTTCTCTCTGCAATAAGCAAGGGGACGAATTATAGTATTTCGACCATCATCAGACCTTAATTTAGGTGGCATTGATTTTAATCTAGCACCGTGAAACATATTTAGAAATAAGGTTTCGACAATATCATCCATATGGTGGCCTAAAGCAATTTTTGTTGCCCCAATCGATTCTGCGAATGAATATAATGTACCTCTGCGTAATCTTGAGCATAAGCTACAAGTCGTTTTTCCTTCAGGAACCTTTTCTTTAACAATAGAGTAAGTATCTTTGTCTACAACATAATAAGGGATATTGAGAGATTCAAAATAGTCTGGAAGGATATGTTCTGGAAATCCAGGTTGCTTTTGATCAAGATTAACAGCAATTATTTTGAAATTTATTGGTGCAGCCTTTTGTAAAGTTAATAAGATATCTAGCATTGCAAACGAATCTTTGCCGCCACTTATTGCTGCCATTACCACATCTGACTCTTCAATCATTGTGTAATCCGCTATAGCTTTTCCTACTTTCCCTCTGAGCTTTTTCTCAAGTTTATATGCCACAGAAGTTTCTTTTTTAGTAGTAGGTATAGTCATTTTGAAAATATAGACCTTATTAAGGTGATAGTGATATTAATTATGAGCAGTATTATAAAATTGAAAGGGAAGGAATGCTAATCAATTATTAGGAATGTTTTAGTTGGAAGTATGAAAACTGAACGTGTTTGTTTTTTCGATGTTCAGGAATTTTTTTATGTAAAATTACCATAGATAGCAACAACACCTATACTCATGATACTTCAAAATGGCTGAAATGAGTATTTCGAGGTAGCATGAGTATATACCGAATATAGCGGCTATATTCTTTTATGTTGTGACTGATTCAAGTATAATTATCTCGTAATTGATAAGTTGTCGAAAGACAATCGTGAAATTGAATCTAAAATTGGTTTCATTTTTTCTATTGAGAAAGTCTATCAGTGAGTTTCATTAATGTATAAATGAAACAACAAAAGTATCTGCTTTTGCATAACATGACTTTACCCTAGATTAATTTATTATTTTAATTAATTAAAGTAACAATAAAGGTAAACATTATGATTAATAAAAATTTTCTTATCCCATTCTTATTCACCCCTATTATATTTGTCATTTCTGCCTGTGGCGGTAGTGACGATTCAGCAGACCAAGCAAAGTTTTCTTTAGGGATTAGTGATGCACCAGTTGATGATGCTGTTTCAGTATTTATTGAAATAGATGAAATTACTATTGCTGGGCCAGAGACTACCATAATTTCTGAATTTACTAATGAACATAATGAAATTGTAGATACCATTCAAATTAATCTATTAGCCTATCAAGGCACTGACCAACTTAAAATTATTGATGAAGCTCAAGATGTAACTATGGTTCCTGGCACCTATTCAATGGAGTTATTGGTAGTAGATGCTGGCTCATATGTACTGCTTGATAATGATGCTACCGAATATTCGATTAAAGTACCTAGTTCTAGACTACGTTTAGGGGACTTTGAAGTCGCAGCAACCTCAATCCAAGTAGGAAATACGCCCGCTTATACTATTGAATTTAGTTTACGTGAGTCATTAGTGATGCGCGGTAATACACCACCAAAAAATGGTTTTATTATTAAGCCTCATGGCGTTCACATTGTAAGTGAATACGGAACGTTAGAAGGTGAAATTTCCCCTGGTAACACTAACTTAGGTGACTGTATTGTTTATCTATATGAAGGGGAACCAACTATATTAGGTGATAGCTATAATGACGAAAATACAGCACCCTTGGGTGAACCACCGGCAACAGCACCACTTATATCAACAGTGGTATTAGATGGAGCTTACAGCATAGGATTTGTACCTGAAGGCAGTTACACGGTTGCTTTAATGTGTGGCACAGATATTGATAACAACATTCAATATGACGCATTAACTATTCCTTCTCCTGATGGAAATGTAGCAACAGTAGATATTGTTAAAGGTGATGTTAAAACTGTCGATTTTTAAATAAACTTATAGCAACAACTCATAGGCTAGCAGGATAGCTACCAAGCATAAATAAATGCCTGCTAGCCTTAATTAAATTGTAACTGATTCAAACCTACCCACCAGAAGAACAATGTCTTATAGCTGTTACTTAATTATTTGTGTTTAACCACATTATTGATTGAGTTCCACTTACCAGATTTAACTTTATAAGATGAAGCGTATGTGCGCCATGCGAAACCAAATCCTTCAAAAACCAGTTTACTTAAAAGTTTTTTTCGCATTTTCTTAATGCTTTTTGAGATATTGATCTACAAAAGTCCACAAATTCATTAACTTCCTAAAAATCTTTTCTCAGCCCTTAATTTTACTGGGTTTTTGACCAGTACTTATACTGATGTTTTTACCGAACTTTGCTTGACATAACTTTGCTTTAGTCACTAAACTGTATAAATGTGGTAAAAAGTGGGTAATTGTGGATCTTGAAGGATTTTTAAGATGATTTTTTAACAATTACGGCAAAATATTAAACAAAAGCAACGTTGATATAAGTAAATATTATGTTTAGAGGCGCTAGCGCAATTACGCTTGATAGCAAAAACAGAATCACGATACCTACTAAGTATCGCGAGGAGCTATTTGCCGATTGCCAAGGAAAGATGATCTGCACGGTTGATATTCAACACGCGTGCTTATTACTTTACCCTTTGCCTGAATGGGAAGAAATCGAATTAAAGCTTTGCAGCTTATCAAGTATGAATCCACAAGAACGACTATTACAGCAAGTTTTACTGGGAAATGCTACTGATTGTGACATGGATAAAAATGGTCGCTTACTACTCAATGGGCCGTTAAGACAACATGCGGGATTAGAAAAATCTGTGATGTTAGTAGGGCAATTGAAAAAATTTGAAATTTGGAGTGAGTCAGCATGGCAGGCCCAAATGCAGCAAGGTATTAGTAAAATACAATCAGGTGAAATTGAATTAACAGACCGTTTACTGGATTTATCTCTATAAAAGTATTTGTAGGCAATTTTAGCCATACATTTTAGCATTAAACAGACGATTATATTAAAAAGGTTATAAAAAAAACAATATGGAATCAGATAAAACACACATTTCTGTTTTATTAGCTGAGGCGATAGATGGTTTAGACATCGATCCCAGTGGATGCTATATCGATTGTACTTTCGGTCGTGGCGGTCACTCGTCGTTGATCCTTTCCAAGTTATCAGAACAAGGGCGATTAATTGCTATTGATCGTGATCCTTCAGCTATTACAGCGGCTGAAAAATTCCAAGATGATAAACGTTTTCTTATTGAACACCAAGGGTTTGCCAATTTAGCCGATATAGCCGAAAAACATAACTTAGTCGGCAAAGTGAACGGTATTTTATTAGATTTAGGCGTGTCTTCACCTCAATTAGACGAGGCTGAACGTGGCTTTAGCTTTATGAAAGATGGTCCGTTAGATATGCGTATGGATACGAGTCGTGGCCAAACAGCAGAGCAGTGGTTAGCGGTTGCTGATGTTGAAGATATTACCTGGGTATTGAGAAACTTTGGTGAGGAAAAACACGCTTGGCGTATTGCCAATGCTATTGTTGATGCGCGCGTTGAAACACCTTTTACCCGCACTAGCCAGTTAGCTAAATTGATAAAAACTACAGCACCACAGCGTGAAATTAAAAAGCATCCGGCAACCCGTAGTTTTCAAGCCATTCGTATGTACATCAACAGCGAACTTGAGCAAATTGAAAAAGTCTTAGCTGCTTCTTTATCTGTGTTAGCTGAAGACGGCCGTTTAGTAGTAATTAGTTTTCATTCACTTGAAGATCGTTTAGTTAAGCAATTTATGAAAAAGCACTCACAAGGTAAAAAAGTACCTCGTGGTTTGATGATTACAGAAGAAGAGTTAAATAAAGGCAAAAAACTGGAATTAATAGGTCGTAAGTTGAAGCCGAGTAAAAGTGAAGTGGAAATCAATGTCCGCTCGCGCAGCTCAGTATTACGTATTGCTAAACGTTTACCGCATATAGACGAGTAATTGTGTCAAATCACAGAGCGACGCAACGTAAACCCGTGTTAACGCTAGATATTTGGCAAGATATTTTACAACATTTTGTTAGTTACATTTTATTAGCTTTGGTGGTGATATCAGCATTTTCAGTGATTTATTACACTCATGTAAACCGACAAACTACCAGTGAATTAGAGCTTTTATTCACCCAGCGAGATGAGTTAGATATTGAGTGGCGTAATTTATTGTTAGAGCAAAACTCTTTAGCAGAGCACAGCGCAATAGAAAGTAATGCGACAAAATTGTTAAACATGAAACGGCCAGATGCTAAATCAGAAATAATTATAACGTTAGAGTAGCAGTTAGGTTAATTAGTTTTCAACCAAGTAACTAAAGTACGGACAACATGAGTTAAATGAGCAAAAAAGTGAGCGTAAGCGTGAGCAAAAAAGCAAGCAATCGCAGCAGTCAACCAACCACCACAGCATGGCGTTATTACGTAGTGTTAGGTATTGTTGCATTGATTTATGCTGGATTACTGGCGCGCAGTGCTTATATTCAAATAATTGAACCTGATATGCTGAAAAAGCAAGGGGATATGCGCTCAATGCGGATTGCTGCCAATACGGTGCAGCGTGGCTCTATTATTGATAGGAATGGTGATGAACTTGCCATTAGTGTACCGGTAGAAACCGTGTGGGCTGATCCAAAAATCATTATGGATAATAATGCCCTTGCGATGAGTGAACATTGGCAAGCACTGGCTGATGTTTTAGGTCAAAACGTCAATGAATTAACGACTCGTGTTGTACGCCACCCCACAAAACGCTTTGTTTATTTAGAGCGAAAAATATCCCCTGCCATGGCAAATTATATTCGTGAGTTGAAAATCCCTGGCATTCATCTTCGTAAAGAATCAAAACGTTTTTATCCAACGGGTGAAATAAGTGCTCATATTGTTGGTTTTACCAATGTTGATGATAAAGGAATTGAAGGGGTTGAACGAGTATATGACCAACAACTTACCGGTATAGGTGGTAGCAAGCGTTTTAGAAAAGATGCTAAAGGTCGTAAAATTGAAATCTTATCCGTTGAAGCTGCGCATGAAGCAAAAAATATTACACTGACAATTGATCAACGTATCCAAGCGATTGCTTACAAAGAATTAAAAGGTGCTGTACAAGCATTTAAAGCGACTTCTGGCTCGGTAGTTGTGGCAGATATTCATACGGGTGAAATATTAGCGATGGCGAATAGCCCATCTTATAACCCTAATAATCGTCGTAATACAGCCATTCACCGCTTCCGCAATCGAGCTATTACCGATATTTACGAGCCTGGTTCAACCATGAAGCCTCTTACTGCGTTAACCGCATTAGAGTTTGGCTCAGCTAAAATTAATACGATTATTGATACTAGCCCTGGTTGGATGCGCTTAGGTGGCCGACGCGTTAATGACCCGATTAATCGTGGTAAATTATCAATTGAAGAAATTTTAGTCACCTCATCGAATATGGGAACTACTAAACTGGCCTTGTCAGTGCCAAAAAACTTTTTGCTTGATAAGTTTTTTGATGCAGGATTTGCCGATGATACCGGTACAGGTTTGGTTGGTGAAAGCTCCGGTATGATGCATGACAGACCACGATGGTCAAAATTTGAGCTGGCAACGTTATCATGGGGTTATGGTTTAGCAATAACACCAATGCAACTAGCGCGTTTTTACGCGACGTTAGCCAACGGTGGCGTTAAGCGTGAACTGTCTATTGTTAAAGCTGAACAAGAAAATGAAGGTGTACGCATTTTTTCAAAAGCGAATGCTAATGCTGTGATGGTAATGCTAGAAAAAGTTGTTGATGAGCATGTACAAAAAGCGAAAGTCGCTGGCTATCGCGTTGGTGGTAAAACGGGTACTTCTTTTAAGGCAGTAGCAGGCGGTTATGGTAATGATTATGTAGGATTATTTGCAGGTGTTGCCCCAATTTCTGATCCTAAAGTTGTGGTGGTTGTGGTTATTAATGATCCCGGTGGCGATCTTTACCATGGTGGAGAAGTTGCTGCGCCAGTCTTTTCTCGCGTAATGAAAGGAGCACTACGGGTCTTAAATGTTGCGCCTGATGCTAATGAAAAGTTAGCGCAGAGTAATACATTAAGAAAAACGATTGATGAGTTACGCATAAGTGAACCGGAGGCTAATGATGTCTAAGCCCTCACCTCAATTTATGGTACAACTGCTACATGATTTTGCCATCAAGTTACCGAATGATTTTACCCAAGCTAACCTACTGGGTGACTTAACTAATGACACTCGACAGCTTAATTCAGGTGATGTTTTTTGTGCCATCATTGGTCATGTTGTCGATGGTCGAAAATATATTACTGGCGCTATCAACAAAGGGGCTAGTTTAGTTTTAGCTGAATGCTTAGATGAAAGTGAGCATGGCAATATTGTTTTTCAACAAGATGTTGCTGTTGTGAGTTTTTACCAATTAAATAAAGAATTATTTACCCTTGCCAGTGCTTATTATCAAACACCTCAAGCAAAAATGACCATGATAGGTATTACCGGCACTAATGGTAAAACGAGTACTAGCCAGTTACTTGGACAAATACTAACAAGTTGTCAAAAGCCTTGTGCAATTATCGGTACTAATGGCGCAGGGTTGGTGAATGATTTACAAACCATAGAAAATACTACGCCAAGTGCCACTGATTTAGTGCAATTATTCAACCAATTCAATAAACAAAAAATAACGCACCTTGCCATGGAAGTTTCTTCACATGCGCTTGAGCAAGGTCGCGTTAACGGTAATGCCTTTGATATAGCCGTTTTTACCAATTTAAGCCGAGATCATTTAGATTATCACGGCAGTATGGCTGATTATGCCGCGGCAAAAAGACAGTTATTCATTCATAACGATAAGCAAGTTGCCGTGTTAAATGGTGATGATCAACAAGTTGAAATGTGGCTTGCAACATGGCCAGATAATCAAAAAAATCTGTGGCTATACGGGCGTAGTGATTTAGTTAGCAACTCAAGCCAGTTTGTTAGCTGTTATAACATTGAGCACCATAGCCAGGGTGTTGATTTTATTTTAAATACGCATCTAGGCAATATTGAAATTCAAAGTCCATTATTGGGTGATTTTAATATTGATAACTTGTTAGCGGTGATTGCGGTGTTATTGATTGAAGGACTTTCCTTAGACAATATCGCGCAAAAAATCACTAGTGTTAAGGCTATTGCAGGTCGTATGGAAGCCTTTTCGGTAGAATCATCCATATCAACATCATCAACAGTGCCAACAGCGGTAGTAGATTATGCCCATACCCCTGACGCTTTAGATAAAGCGTTACTGGCTTGTCGTCAACATTGTCATGGTAGTTTATACGTAGTTTTTGGTTGTGGTGGGGAGCGAGATAAAGGCAAGCGAGTGCTAATGGCGCAAGCAGCAGAAAAGCATGCAGATTACTTGGTAATCACTAATGATAACCCGCGCTCTGAAACGCCCATGAGTATCATCAATGATATTTTAGTAGGCTTAACGCCACAGGCACAATACAAAGTTATTGTTGATAGAGAACAGGCCGTATTGGCAACCTTGAGCGAAGCTAACAGTGATGATGTGGTGTTGTTAGCAGGCAAAGGGCATGAAGATTATATTATTTTAGGTAAAGATAAAGTTGGCTACAACGAACGACAAGTTGTGATGAACTTTTTTAAGCAAGTTAACGCTAACCCTACGTTTAAATCAGTAGGTACTCAATTATGATTACACTAGATTTAGCCACGTTAGCAATAGTAACCAATGGTCAGTTACTTTGTCATGAATCACTTAAATCAGTCACTATCGAAAATTTGATAACTGATTCACGTGCGCTAAAGTTGCAAGAAAAGAGCAAAGATGCCTTTTTAGCGCTAAAAGGCCCTAACTTTGACGGGCATCGCTTTGCTCAACAAGTTGTTGATAAAGGGTGTCAGGTGTTAATTGTTGATCATCAAATTGACGGTTTAAACACTGAAACGGTCGCTCAAATAATTGTTGATGATACGCGTATTGCTTTGGGTAAAATAGCGGCTTATGTGAAGCAGCAAGTAGCCCCTAAAACTATTGGTATTACGGGGAGTAGCGGTAAAACTACCGTAAAAGAAATGTTAGCAGCCATTTTATCTCGGTTAGGTAAAGTATTAGCAACTAATGGAAATTTTAATAACGATATAGGTGTGCCCTTAACGTTATTACGCTTAACACATGATGATGATTTTGCGGTAATAGAAATGGGCGCGAATCATATTGGTGAAATTGCGTATACAACAGAATTAGTTAAACCCGATGTTGCCATGATCAACAATATAGCCGCAGCACATTTAGAAGGTTTTGGTGATTTATGTGGCGTTGCTCGTGCTAAGGGTGAAATATTTTCCGGTTTAGCTGCTGACGGTATTGCGCTTTATAACCAAGACACAAAATACACCAGTAAATGGCAATGGCGCTTAACGGACAAACAAGTTCGTACATTTTCTTGTGCTAACTCTAGGTATACCGATGCCCCTGTTAACGCCGATATTTATAGCAATAACGTCTGTTTAGATGACAATGGCTGTGCCAGTTTTGATTTACAAGCATCTCTTGGTCAATGTTCAATAAAACTTAACGTGCCGGGTAAGCATAATGTTTGTAATGCTGTCGCTGCGGCTGCTGCCGCCATTGAATGCGGTGCAAGTTTACAGGATATCCGCTTAGGTCTAGCTGATATGGCGCCAGTAAAAGGGCGATTGAATATCCATCACTTAACAAGCAAAAATTCAGTCAAAGAAATAAAGCTAATTGATGATACTTATAATGCGAATGTGGAGTCGATTAAAGCGGCAATTTCTTTGTTAGCTAATTATTCAGGCCAACAGGTTTTAATTTTGGGTGATATGGCTGAACTTGGCAGTGAAGCACGTAGTTACCATCAAGAAGTGGGGGAGTTTGCCAAAGAACAGGGTATTAATGTTCTCCTTACCCTCGGTGTATTAAGTCAAAATACTAGTGATGCTTTCGCTCACCAAAATGAAGCCATGAGTAAACACTTTAGTGAACGTGCTGACTTATCAGCATACTTATTTTCACTGCTCACACAAAACAAGAAAAATCAGGAATCGAATATCAATATTTTAGTAAAAGGCTCACGTAGCGCTCATATGGAAAATGTCGTTGAAGAGATAATTAGTTGGCATGAGAACCGTTGTCAAAACAGCGTTTGCCATGCATCTGAGGACAATTCTTAATGTTACATTGGCTAGCCGAATATTTAACCCAATACTATAGTGCGTTTAATGTATTTTCGTACTTAACTCTTCGTGCAATTGTTAGCACGTTAACCGCGTTATTTATTTCTCTTTTCTTTGGTCCTAAATTAATTCGTTATTTACAAAAAATGCAAATAGGGCAAACAATTCGCAGTGATGGCCCTGAAAGTCATTTATCAAAATCGGGTACGCCAACGATGGGCGGTATTTTAATTTTAGCCGGCATTGTTTTTAGCGTATTACTGTGGGCTGATTTAAGTAATGTCTATGTTTGGGTTGTGTTGTTTGTTGTAGTAAGTTTTGGCGCAATTGGCTTTGTTGATGATTACCGTAAAGTGATACGAAAAGACTCAAATGGCTTAATCGCCAAATGGAAATATTTCTGGCAAACCGTAGTAGGTTTAGCCACAGCAATATTTTTATATCAAATATCACACCCAGAACAAACCTTTTTACTTATACCATTTATTAAAGATGTTATGCCACAACTGGGCATTTTTTATATTGTGCTGACCTATTTTGTCATTGTTGGTACTAGCAATGCGGTTAATTTAACGGATGGTTTAGATGGTTTAGCCATAGTGCCAACTATCATGGTTGCTGGCGCTTTTGCGTTGTTCGCCTATGTTACCGGTCACGTTAATTTTTCTAGTTATTTAAATATTCCTTATATCGCCATGACCTCAGAGTTAGTGGTGGTTTGTACTGCCATTGTTGGTGCAGGTCTGGGCTTCTTATGGTTTAACACGTACCCAGCACAAGTTTTTATGGGAGATGTTGGTTCCTTAGCTTTAGGCGCAGCATTAGGAGTAATTGCTGTTTTAGTGAGACAAGAATTAGTGCTTTTTATTATGGGCGGCGTTTTCGTGATGGAAACGGTCTCGGTAATTTTGCAAGTTGGCTCATATAAATTACGCGGTCAGCGAATTTTTCGTATGGCGCCAATTCATCACCATTACGAATTAAAAGGTTGGCCTGAACCACGAGTGATTGTGCGCTTTTGGATCATATCATTAATTTTAGTCTTGATTGGATTAGCAACGTTGAAACTGAGATAAAAGCGAGTAGCGAGTAACTAGTTACGAGTTGCGAAAACAAAGTGTTTATATAGTATGTTCGAAACTTTCCTTGCTCGAAACTGAGTGGCGAATAAGAAAGCAATCAGAGAAAGAGAAGCAAAAGAAAAATGACCTTGTTAGCAGATTTTAAAGATAAACAAATTTTAGTGCTAGGCGCTGGCATCACAGGCATGTCTTGTGTTCGCTACCTTAGTGCTCAGGGTTTGTGCTTTGCTGTTAATGATTCACGCACTCAACCTTTTGCTGGTGATTACAATGAACGACAATTTAGTGAAGAATTTCCTCGTGCTAGTTTACATTTAGGGCAATGGCGCAGCGAATTAATTGCGAATGCTGACATTATTTTGATAAGCCCTGGTATTGATAGTGCGATTGTTGAAATAGCCCAACATATCTCAGCTGATTGTCGTGTTATGGGTGATGTCGAGCTATTTTGTTTACTTAATAATGAACGGTTTAATCAACCCGATGTTAACCCCATTCAAATATTAGCGGTAACGGGATCAAATGGTAAATCTACCGTAGTTTCTTTACTGGCTCATTTAGCCGATAGTTTAGGCGTAAATGCTCAACTTGGCGGTAACATTGGTCAGCCGGTCTTAGATATTTTCACCAAAGAAACAACGGGTGAAAATACCGATATACCAGCAATGTTAATTTTAGAGCTATCGAGCTTTCAATTAGAAACGTTAACAAGTATGCAAGCTATTGCTACTAGCGTGCTAAATGTTAGTGATGATCATCTAGATCGTCATCAGAGTATGGAAAATTACCAAGGTATTAAACAAAGTATTTATCCGCAAGGTAAATTAGCCATAATTAACCGTGATGATGAGGCCACTAAAGCTCTTAATGAATTCCAGCCTGTTATTTCTTTTGGTAGTGATGCACCTGCTCAAAATCAGTTTGGCGTAACACGGGTAAATGGTAAAGCTATGTTAGCTTTTGCAGAGCAAAACTTAATCACGTTAGATGAACTACCGCTAGCAGGTATGCACAATGCATTGAATTATTTAGCCGTTTTAGCACTTGGCTACAGCGCGGGTTGGTCGTTAACGGCAATGGTGAAAAATTTAGCTGGATTTACTGGCTTAGCACACCGTTGTCAAAAAATAGTCAGTGATGATGGTATTACTTGGATAAATGATTCAAAAGCCACTAATATTGGCGCAACTATCGCTGCCATTAACGGTTTAGCACAAACACTAACATCACAAGATGGCGTTAAACAAAAATTAATTTTAATTGCTGGTGGCGATGGTAAAGGCGCAGATTTTACGCCATTAACTGAGCCATTAACTATGCATGTTAGTCAAGTTATTACGCTAGGTAAAGATGGCGATAAAATTGCGGAATTAGTTCAGAGTGCTAATAAGGTAACGAGTTTATTTACCGCGGTACAAACAGCGAAATCAGTAGCCAAAACAGGCGATATTGTTTTGTTATCTCCAGCTTGCGCTAGTTTAGATATGTTTAAGAATTTTGGTGATCGCGGTGAGCAATTTATTGCTGCTGTGGCGAAAGTCACGGAGGCAAGTTAATGGCAACATCAACCACTCAAACTGAAAGCCAAATGCAATTGCCACTTTATCAAGAAGTGTTGAGCAACTTGGTTAATAAGTTTCATAAATTTAATCAATTTAGTTCATCTAATGTAAATAATGATAGAGCCGTTTTTGATCGCAGCTTTATCGTGATAGCGCTAGTTATGTATATGATTGGCTTGATCATGGTTGCAAGCTCTTCTATGCCAGTGGCAGAGCGCCTTTTTAATAACCCTTTTCACTTTGTTATTCGTCATGCTATTTATATTGTTTTAAGTCTTGGTGTTGCGGGCGTAGCCTTACAAATACCCATGGCTTGGTGGCAAAAAAATAGCGGCTATCTATTAATGTTTGGCATATTTTTGTTAGTAACCGTTTTGTTTATTGGGCGCTCAGTTAACGGTTCAACGCGTTGGATTGGTCTTGGCCCTATTACTATACAAGCGGCAGAGCCAGCGAAGTTATTTTTCTTTTGTTATTTGGCCGCTTATTTAGTGCGCCGTCGCGATCAAGTAATGGAAGATTGGCGAGGTTTTGCTAAACCATTAGTCGTGTTTGCTATATTGGCTGGCTTGTTATTAAGGCAACCTGACTTAGGCACCATTATCGTGATGTTTGTTACTACGTTTGGTTTGCTATTTTTAGCGGGCGCCAAACTTTGGCAATTTATTAGCTTGGCATCAGTAGGGGTTGTTCTATTGTCTTTGCTAGCAGTTTTTGAGCCCTACCGCTGGCGTAGAATTACTAGCTTTTTAGATCCATGGCAAGATCCCTTTGGAAGTGGTTACCAGTTAACTCAGTCACTGATGGCATATGGTCGAGGTGAAGTTTTTGGTCAGGGTTTAGGGAATAGTATTCAAAAATTAGAATATTTACCCGAAGCACATACCGATTTTGTTATGGCAGTATTAGCAGAAGAGTTTGGCTTTATCGGTATAGCATTAATTTTATTATTGAGCATGGTATTGGTATTTAAAGCCTTGATGTTAGGAAAGAAAGCACTTACTAAAGAGAAATATTTTGAAGGTTTTTTCGCTTATGCTATTGGTATTTGGATATGTTTTCAAGCGGCCGTAAATGTTGGTGCCAGTGCAGGCATAGTACCGACTAAAGGGTTAACTATGCCACTGATAAGTTATGGCGGTAGCTCTATGATTATCATGACGCTTGCCGTGGTGATTTTAATTCGTATCGATCACGAATTACGTATGCAAAGTATTCAAGCGACTTCATCTAAAAGAAAAGATAGAAAAATAGGAGGCGAGAATGTCTAATCAACATAGCGCACCTACATTACTAGTGATGGCAGGGGGAACCGGTGGGCACATATTTCCGGGACTTGCTGTAGCAGATAAATTAAAAAGTGAAGGATGGCATATTCATTGGTTAGGTACGGCTGATCGTATGGAAGCAGATATTATTCCTAAGCATGGCTATGATATTTCTTTTATAAATATTAGTGGACTACGTCATAAAAATTTACTGGCTTGGTTGAAATTACCTTTTAAATTAGTGAATTCATTATTACAAGCATTCAGTGTTATTAAAACAATAAAACCTGATGTGGTTTTAGGTATGGGTGGTTATGCCAGTGCTCCCGGTGGCTTAGCTGCATGGTTAATGAGAAAGCCATTAATAGTACATGAACAAAATGCGGCCGCTGGGTTAACTAATCGATTATTAGCGCGGATTGCCAATAAAGTCTGTTGCGCTTTTCCAAATGCTTTTAAAAACGATATTAGTGCAGAAGTCGTGGGTAACCCTTTAAGAGCAAGTATTGGAAATCATGTAGATCATCAAGTAGAACATAGCATTAGTGAAGACATCGCTAAAATAAGCAACAATATTTTGGTTGTAGGTGGCAGTTTAGGTGCACAAGTATTAAATCAAATTGTGCCAATGAGTTTTGCTCAATTGGTAGGGAATGATAGCAACGCCGCCGAACAATTACCTTACAACATACGCCACCAAACAGGTAAAGGTAAACAAAACGAAGTTATTGAAGCGTATAACCAACAAGATTTAAACAATGGCAAAATACGCGTTACAGAATTTATTGATGATATAGCCAGTGCATACAAATGGGCTGATGTTGTTATTTGTAGAGCAGGGGCATTAACTGTTTCGGAGCTAGCGATGGCTGCAACGCCTGCTATTTTTGTGCCTTTGCCCCACGCAGTTGATGATCACCAAGTTAAAAATGCCCAATACTTGGTTTCTCGTGGTGGGGCAATTTTAGTAAAGCAACAAGACTTAACAAGTGATGGCTTGACTAAATTATTAAATGAATTGTTTAGTGAACCACACATTTTAAAGAATATGGCGCAATCGGCTTTAGCCGCTGCGGATATAAATGCAACAGATAAAGTTGCCCATATTTGTCAGCAATTTGTATGTAGCAATAAAAGTTAAATAGAGAAAATGAGTAATAACATGAGCCAAAATACAATGAATCAAAGCGCAATGAACCCGAACGCGATGAATAAACAGAATGCTAAAATACCAGAAATGCGCCGCGTGAAACGGATCCACTTCGTTGGTATCGGTGGTGCCGGTATGGGCGGTATTGCTGAAGTGTTATTGAATGAAGGTTATCAAATATCTGGCTCGGATATTGGTGAAAATCAAGTGGTAAAACGTCTTACTAAATTTGGTGCTGATATTACTATTGGTCATGCAAGTGGAAATGTTATTGGCGCTAGTGTTATCGTGGTCTCAACGGCTATTGATCAGGACAACCCTGAATTAATCGCTGCTAAAGCTGAACGTATTCCGGTCGTTCGTCGTGCTGAAATGTTAGCCGAATTGATGCGTTTTCGTCATGGAATAGCCATTGCCGGTACCCACGGCAAAACGACTACTACTAGTTTGATTGCTAGCATATTCGCACAAGGGCAACTCGATCCTACTTTTGTTATTGGCGGCTTACTCAATAGTGCAGGTACGAATGCTCGTTTAGGCAGTAGCCGATATTTGGTTGCTGAAGCTGATGAAAGTGATGCTTCATTTTTGCACTTACAGCCAATGGTATCTGTTATTACCAACATTGATGCTGATCATATGGAAACTTATCAAGGTGATTTTGAAAAACTCAAAGACACTTATATTGAGTTTTTACATAATTTGCCATTTTATGGTTTAGCTGTGGTGTGTATTGATAACCCTGTTGTTCGTGAATTATTACCACGCATTAGCCGTCAAGTAATTACCTATGGTTTTTCTGAAGATGCTGACATACGCGCAGCTAATTATCAGCAAGATGGCAGTGTGAGTTACTTCACCGTAGAAATAAATGGTCAACCACCGCTTGATATGAGTGTTAACTTACCCGGACAGCACAATGTACTTAATGCACTTGCCGGTGTAGCGGTTGCCAAAGACGAAGGCGTTAACGACGAAGCCATTTGTCAAGCGTTAGCTGAATTTGCAGGTATAGGTCGACGATTTGAACAGCTTGGTGATTTAAGTACTGATGTCGGTAATATGGTACTAGTTGATGATTATGGTCATCATCCAAGTGAAGTTAAAGCCACTATATTAGCGATGCGGACTGGTTGGCCAGATAAACGATTAGTCATGGTATTTCAACCCCATCGTTATTCTCGTACGCGTGATTTATATGAAGATTTTGTTGAGGTGTTATCAGAAGTTGATTGTTTGTTTTTGTTGGATGTTTACTCTGCGGGTGAACCGCCAATAACTTCAGCCGACAGTAAAAGTTTAGCCCGTTCAATTCGTCAACGAGGTCAAATTGAACCTATTTATGTTAGTAATGTTGATATGTTACCGGCGTTACTTGCGGCACAGTTACAAGATAACGATATGGTTATTACTCAAGGCGCAGGCAATATTGGTGCAGTAGCACGTGACTTATCCTTACACTCATTATTGCAAGTAGAGCAGGTGAAATAATGACGTTAACGGAAACTGAAAAAATGTCAATATCTCAAAAAATCACACAATTGACTGAATTAAAAAAAGAAACGTTAGCTGTGCTATATGGAGGTAATTCTGCTGAACGCGATGTATCGCTAAAGTCAGGTAAAGCGATTGCACAAGGGTTAGAGCAAGCAGGTTTTAACGTGCGGTTAATTGATACTAAAGATATGCCATTAACAACGTTAGTTAGTCAAAATATAAAGCATGTGTTTATCGCGTTACATGGGCGTGGTGGTGAAGATGGTTGTTTGCAAGGCGCATTAGAATCATTAGACATCAGTTATACCGGCTCAAATGTTTTAGGCTCGGCTTTATCTATGGATAAAGTGCGTAGCAAACAAATATTTAAAGCTTGTGATATACCAACCGCAGCTTTTTCTGTGGTAACAAAAGCCGAATTTTGTGAGTTGGATGTTGAACAGCAGCTCAATGCACTGGGCGGCAAAGTCATGGTTAAACCCGCTCATGAAGGCTCGAGTATCGGCATGGCAATGGCAGATTCTCCTGCGAAGTTACATAACGCATTAGTGGAAGCTTTTGGTTTTGATGGTGATGTTTTAGTTGAAGCATGGATTGATGGCCCTGAATATACCGTAGCCATTCTAGGCGATGAAGCACTGCCTGCTATACATATGGAAACACCACGAGAGTTTTATGATTATGAAGCTAAATACCAGTCAACGAGTACTCAATACCATTGTCCTTGTGGGTTAAGTGAAAAAGAAGAAGCGTACATTAAAGCGCTTTCACTAAAGGCATTTAAAGCAACAGGTGCGAGTGGTTGGGGACGCGTTGATTTAATGCAAGATAGCGAAGGGCATTGGCAATTATTAGAAGTGAATACCGTACCTGGAATGACACAAACATCATTGGTACCTAAAGCGGCAAAAGTACAGGGTTTAACCTTTAGTGAATTGGTTGAACGTATTGTTTTACTTAGTATTAGTTAACATGGTTTTGGATTTACTCCGACAAAATAGATAATAAGATATGAAAAATAAGCAATTAATATCAGTGGATCAACAAGCATTATCGTTTGGCCTTGGCTTGGCGTTTTTCGTGTGTGTGTTTATTAGCTTGATCAGTATTGCTTGGTGGTTGACAAATTTGTTGATGGATCAAGAGAACTTACCCGTGAACTCAGTAGTGATCACTGGTGAAATGCCTTATACCACGCGCGAAGATGTATTGGCTGTGATGAACAATATAAACTTAGGTAATTTCTTTCAAGTTGATGTCAATGAAATCCAAAGTCAAGTTTCTGCTTTACCTTGGGTTTACTCTGTTGCGGTAAGAAAGGAATGGCCTAACGAAGTTAAAGTTTATATTGTCGATCAAACGCCTGTGGCTTTATGGAATGGTGATTTTCTATTGAATCAATTTGGCAAAGCGTTTCAAGCGGATACTCGGCAACTAACACAGGCTTTACCACAATTTTTTGGTCCTGAAGGTAGCGAGTTATTAGCATTAGAGAATTTTACCAATTTAAACGACCTACTTGAGTATAGGAATTTAGCCATTGATGAGCTCGTACTTAGTGAACGTTTTTCATGGCAATTGACCTTAAATGATGGCGTTATGTTGAATTTAGGCCGCGAAGAACGAGTAAAGCGTGTGCAAAGATTTATGGATGTATACCCGCTAATTAAAACGCATTTAGAACAGCAACCCAAACAGAAAAGAAAACAGAAAAATAATCGTGAAAAACAGTTAAAACAAGCGGTGGATTACATTGATTTACGGTATGATACGGGATTGGCAGTTGGCTGGAAGTCAGTAGCCAACTTCCCCTTAAGCATGAAATTACAAAAACAACAAAAAACCAGCCACATACTTATGCTACTAACAAAAGAGTTCACCTTTAATGTCTAAAATTACAGAAAGAAATTTAGTCGTAGGATTAGATATCGGCACATCAAAAATATCCGTCGCGGTTGGCGAAATTACACCGGATAATCAATTAAGTATTGTTGGTGTTGGTAATCAACCTGCACGTGGTATGGACAAAGGTGGCGTTAATGATTTGAATTTAGTTATTCAGTCTATACAGCGAGCAATTAACGAAGCAGAATTGATGGCTGATTGTCAAATCAGCTCAATTTATTTGGGTATTTCAGGTAAGCATATTAGTTGTCAAAATGAAAATGGCATGGTGCCAATTAACGACAAAGAAGTTACCCAAGAAGACGTTGATAATGTTATCCATACTGCACGCAGTGTCCCTATTTCAGCAGAGCGTCGTATGTTGCACGTGTTGCCACAAGAATTTAGCATCGACTGTCAAGATGGCATTAAAAGTCCTATAGGTATGTCGGGCGTTCGTATGGAAGCTAAAGTACACATTGTTACGTGTGCTAATGACATGGCTAAAAATTTAGTGAAATGTGTTGAACGTTGTAATTTAACCGCCGATCAACTGATTTTCTCGGCATTAGCTTCAAGCTACTCGATATTAACTGATGATGAAAAAGAGCTAGGTATTTGTGTGATTGATATGGGCGCCGGTACGATGGATATTTCGATATTTATTGGGGGCGCACTTCGTCATACCGCAGTTATTCCTGTTGCAGGAAATCAAGTGACTAGCGATATAGCTAAAATATTTCGTACACCATTGAGTCATGCTGAAGATATTAAAGTGCAATATGCATGCGCCTTAAGGCACTTAGTTAGTATGGAAGAAAGTATTGAAGTACCCAGTGTTGGTGGTCGTCCTGCTCGCACTATGTCACGACATACGTTATCTGAAGTGGTTGAACCAAGATATCAGGAATTATTTGAATTAATTCAAGATGAAGTTCGTGAAGCAGGTTTAGAAGATCAAATTGCAGCTGGTTATGTCTTAACCGGTGGCACAGCAAAAATGGAAGGTGTGGTGGAATTTGCCGAAGAAATTTTTCAAATGCCAGTACGAATAGCCTCACCATTAGCCGTACAAGGGCTAAAAGAATATGTAGATGACCCATGTTATGCCACGGTTGTTGGCTTGTTGCATTATGGTATGCAAGCGCATCAGTCAGGCACTAAAGAAAATCAAAAATCGGCAGGAGTAACAGGCTTGTGGTCAAGGTTACATGCTTGGTTTAAAGGCGAATTTTAACTTGTTTGAAAAGTAAGCTTAGATAAAGAATTTTTATAGGTCAGGATTTATTCTGACAAATTTAATAAAACGGAGAGAGAAAAATGTTTGAATTAATGGAAGACCATAACGAAGAAGCAGTTATAAAGGTCATTGGTGTTGGCGGCGGCGGCGGCAACGCTGTAGAGCACATGGTTAGTCAAACCATTGAAGGTGTGGAATTTATTACTGCAAATACTGATTCACAGGCACTACGTAATTCATCTGCTAATGTCACTTTACAGCTAGGTGCTGATGTAACCAAAGGCTTAGGCGCTGGCGCTAATCCTAATATCGGTCGTCAAGCAGCAGAAGAAGATCGTGAAACTATTATGCAAACGCTTAATGGTGCAGATATGATCTTTATCGCCGCAGGTATGGGTGGTGGAACCGGTACAGGAGCAGCACCGGTCGTTGCTGAAATAGCCAAAGAAATGGGGATTTTAACGGTTGCCGTTGTCACTAAACCTTTCCCATTCGAAGGTAAAAAACGCATGAGTTACGCTGACCAAGGCATTGAAGCTTTGGCTAAAAGTGTTGATTCATTAATTACTATTCCTAACGAGAAGCTGTTAAAAGTGCTTGGTCCAGGAACAAGTTTATTAGATGCTTTCAAAGCAGCCAATAATGTTTTATTAGGTGCGGTGCAAGGTATTGCTGAGTTAATTACTCGCCCGGGTTTAATTAACGTCGATTTTGCTGATGTACGTACAGTAATGTCAGAAATGGGAACTGCTATGATGGGATCGGGTATTGCATCAGGTGAAGATCGTGCAGAGGAAGCAGCAGAATCTGCAATTTCTAGCCCGTTACTTGAAGATGTTGACTTAGCCGGAGCACGCGGTATTTTAGTTAATATTACAGCGGGTATGGATATTAGCATTGATGAATTTGAAACTGTTGGTAATGCTGTAAAAGCATTTGCCAGTGAAAATGCTACTGTTGTTGTTGGTGCAGTCATTGATCCTGAAATGACAGAAGAGCTTCGCGTAACTGTTGTTGCTACCGGTATTGGAGCAGAAATCAAGCCAGATATAACGCTTGTTAATCCTGTTCCTATGGTTGAACCAAGAGTTGTTGGTGGTGATTATACGCCAGCAGCACCACAAGTTGATACGGCTGCAGACCCTATTGTAATGACGGATAGTAATGTTCAAAAAGTTGCGCATGCAGATTTAGATAATTATTTAGATATCCCTGCATTTTTACGCAAGCAAGCTGACTAAATTACAAATTACTTGATTAATATTACAAATTGATACTGGTCGGTAATAGGTTGTTAAGGGTAAAATAACGATAGTAATAAGTAGTCACTTTTGATTTTATTACCTATTTTTGTTATATTACGTCAGCTAAAAAGCACTAATATAAGTAAAGTATAAGAAAAGACGAGGCTAATATGATTAAGCAACGTACATTAAAAGCAAGCGTTTCAACCGTAGGTGTTGGATTACATAAAGGTGAAAAGGTACAGGTTACTCTCCGTCCTGCGCCAGCAAGCACCGGTATTGTCTTTCGTCGTGTTGATCTTGACCCTGTGGTTGATATCAAAGCAACACCTGAAGCTGTGGGTGAAACAACCTTGTGTACCTGTTTAGTTAATGACGAAAATGTAAAGATCTCTACCGTTGAACATTTGTTATCAGCAGTGGCAGGCTTAGGTATTGATAATTTAATTATTGATATCGATGCGCCTGAAATCCCTATTATGGATGGCAGTGCTTTACCTTTTGTTTACTTGATTCAGTCTGTTGGTATTGAAACGCAAAATGCAGCTAAACGCTTTATTCGTATTAAAAAAGCGATCCGCGTTGAAGAAGGTGATAAATGGGCTGAGTTACTCCCTTATGAAGGGTTTAGAGTTAATTTTGCTGTAGAATTTGATCACCCTGTTATTGCCAATACTTGTCAAACGATGAGTATGGATTTTTCTAGTTGTTCATTTATTAAAGAGATCAGCCGAGCTCGTACTTTTGGGTTTATGAAAGATATTGATTTTCTCCGTTCTCATAATCTTGCTTTAGGTGGTAGCTTAGAAAATGCGATAGTATTAGATGAATATCGCATGCTGAATAAAAATGAATTACGCTACGATGATGAATTTGTGAAACATAAAATACTGGATGCTATTGGCGATTTATATATGGGCAGTGCAAGTATATTAGCTGAATTTAATGCGTTTAAATCAGGTCATGGTTTGAACAACATGTTATTAAGAGAAGTATTCAAACAAAAAGATTCATGGGAATGGGTTACTTATGAAGATGATAAAACATCTTCCCCTATAGAGTATCAAGAGGTTAATGCTGGAGCCTTTTGATTTTAAGGTACCTCTCTCTTTACTGATAAAAAACTAACAAAAAACCGAGCACTGACTCGGTTTTTTATGTTCAGGACGAACGGTATATCGCGGTCACAGGATGTGAAAGAGCGTGTATGTTCAGGACGAACGGTATATCGCGGTCACAGGACGTGAAAGAGCGTGTATGTTCAGGACGAACGGTATATCGCGGTCACAGGATGTGAAAGAGCGTGTATATTTATCTATCAGGTTAGGTTATTTGTTTTTTTACTCGCATTAGCCGCCAGTCTTTGTAGTTTTTCTTTTAAACCTTTAGGAGCCTTTTCGGCAACGTCTAATAAATGTGAAGCGGTACTTGTCGAAATATTTTGTACTGAACTTTTATTATTAGCTGACTCAATATATTCATAGGTTTTTTGGTTTGGTATTTGTCGATGGCCTTGAGGATTCACTTTTATATCAATTTTAGTAAACTGCCCTTGAGTTTCATCATTAAGTTGTCGGCATATATTATTACGTTCAAATTGCAATCTCTGCCCCCAAACGGGTGATTTTACTTCAATGATTAACGTAGATTGAACAAAATTGGCAATATTGAACGCATCCTCTGGTAGGTCAGGGCATATTTGTCGTACAATGTCAGACAATAAACTCAAAGAGTTGGTTTTTACCTGAATTTGTGCCAAAGTGCCAGTCGTTGCATTGAATAGCGTTGACATATCTTTGGGAGCTTTTGGTCTTCGCGCCATAATGATTAACCTAAATTTTGAAGCTGTTGTGAGTTTGAAATAAAGTATTAAGAAATAAATATGAGTTTAACACTACTGTACCGAGGAAAGAATGTAAGATTCTCAATGCGCCTAAATAAGCTGCGTTGGCTTTCTGCTGTTATAATTTTTGCTTTGGTTTCAGGTGTTATTGTCTATTTAGTCTTGTCTACCAATGAACAGCCTAATAGTAGTGCTAATTATTTAGCGAGCGAAAGAACGGATACTTCTGACCAACAAACTGCTATCAATGTAACTGAAATAAATAATGTTGAATTAAACAAGCAACAATTAACGGCATTAACCATGAAATTGGCTGAATTACAAAGTCATGTACTTCGCCTAAATGCGTTAGGTGGCCGCTTAGCGGATAACGCTAATATTCCCGAAAAAGAATTCGATTTGCACAAATTACCACCAAGTGGTGGCCCTTCTGCAACACGCGCTGATATCAGTATAAAATCTATTGCACAATTACTTGTTGAAATTACCCAATTAGAAAATTCACTAAATCATAAAGAAAATCAGTTAACTATGCTTGAATCTTTAACATTAGGTCACCATATAGAAAATACACGTTATTTATCTGGACGACCTATCACTAAAGGCTGGTTGTCTTCTTATTTTGGACTACGTAAAGATCCCTTTAATGGGCGCCCATCAATGCATAAAGGTATTGATTTTGCTGGAAAGGAAGACGGAGAGATTATCGCCACGGCATCAGGTATTGTTAGTTGGGCTGATGATCGGTATGGCTATGGTCTACTCATAGAAATTAACCATGGTGATGGTTTAAAGACACGTTACGGACATAATAAACAGTTATTGGTTAATGTTGGTGACGTAGTAGTTAAAGGACAAATAATAGCTCGTATGGGAAGTACCGGACGGTCAACTGGACCTCATGTACATTATGAAGTTTTGCGCAACAATAAACAAATAGATCCAATTAAATTTGTTTATCGTAAAGCAAAATAGCCACGGATGGGCGAGTGATTCAAAATAATAAAATTGTAATCTAAGCATATAAATAATAGTTAAAAATTTATAATAAAATTCACATGGTATGCAAAATAATTTGCCTGCTAAATATCACAAAATGGTTAAATAAGATGTTCGTAAAATTGTTAACAAAAATGTTTGGTAGTCGTAACGATAGATTATTAAAACAAATGGGCAAAGAAGTAAAAAAAATAAATGCATTAGAGCCGATTTTAGAAGCACTAAGTGATGATGAATTAAAAGCAAAAACAGATGAGTTTAAAGAACGTTTAGCCAATAATGAAACATTAGAACAAATATTACCTGAAGCATTCGGTGTTGTTCGCGAAGCCAGTAAACGTGTTTTTAAAATGCGACATTTTGACGTACAAATGATTGGCGGTATGGTGCTCAATGATGGAAAAATTGCTGAGATGCGTACTGGTGAAGGTAAAACGCTTACGGCAACCCTACCTTCTTATTTAAATGCCTTAACGGGTAATGGTGTTCATGTTATTACCGTTAATGATTATTTAGCAACCCGTGATGCTGATTGGAGTCGTCCATTATTTACCTTTTTAGGGATGACCGTTGGTTGTAATGTAGCAGGTATGACGCCCCAAGATAAGCAAGCAGCTTATCAAGCCGATGTTACTTACGGTACTAATAACGAATTTGGCTTTGACTATTTACGTGACAATATGGTGTTTTCACCTGAGGAACGTGCACAGAAAAAATTAAACTTTGCCATTGTCGATGAAGTTGATTCAATTCTAATTGATGAAGCGCGTACTCCTCTTGTTATTTCAGGGCAGGCAGAAGATAGCTCAGAGCTATATAAAGCAATTGATGTCATCGTGCCATCACTTGAAGTGCAAAGTGAAGAAGATAAAGATCAAGACACAGGTCAATCGGAAGATTTTGTTGAAGGTGATTATACGGTTGATGAAAAAGCCAAACAGGTTTATTTAACCGAACGTGGTCAAATTCTTATTGAAAATATCATGCGTGAAAAAGGTTTATTGCAAGAAGGGGATACTTTATTCTCTGCAAGCAACATCACCTTGTTACACCATGTTATGGCAGCTTTACGTGCCCATAAACTATTTGTTAAAGATGTAGATTACATAGTAAAAGATGAAGAAATAGTTATTGTTGATGAGCACACAGGTCGTACGATGGAAGGTCGTCGTTGGTCTGAAGGTTTACATCAAGCTATAGAAGCGAAAGAAGGTGTGAATATTCAAAATGAAAATCAGACCCTTGCTTCAATTACCTTCCAAAACTTCTTTAGAATATATGAAAAACTGTCAGGTATGACAGGTACAGCCGACACTGAAGCATTTGAATTTCAACATATTTACGGTTTAGAAACGGTTATTATTCCTACTAATCAACCGATGATTCGTAATGATATGTCAGATTTGATCTATCTAACGACAGAAGAAAAATTTGAAGCGATATTAGAGGATATTAAAGAGTGTGTTGAACGTGGTCAGCCAGTATTAGTGGGTACAATCACGATTGAAACATCAGAACTTTTATCTGGATTTTTGAAGAAGGCTAAAATTAAGCATAAAGTACTGAATGCAAAATTCCATGAACAAGAAGCTCAAATTGTTGCTGATGCAGGTAAAGAAGGTGCGGTAACCATTGCAACTAATATGGCCGGTCGTGGTACTGATATTGTACTTGGTGGCAATTTAGACGCGGGTATAGCCTCTCTAACTAAAGGTAAAAAGGACCCGACTGAAGAGCAAATTGAAAAATTCAAAGAACAATGGGAAGTTGATCATGAACGTGTACTTGAGTTAGGTGGTTTGAAAATAGTCGCTACCGAACGTCATGAATCTCGCCGTATTGATAACCAGCTTCGTGGTCGTTCAGGTCGTCAAGGTGATGCAGGTGCAACACGTTTTTATCTATCGATGGAAGATTCATTGATGCGTATTTTTGCCTCTGAGCGTATTTCAAATATGATGCGTAAATTAGGTATGGAGCACGGTGAAGCGATTGAACACCCATGGGTTACTCGTAGTATTGAAAATGCTCAACGCAAGGTTGAAGGCCGTAACTTTGATATGCGTAAACAATTATTAGAATATGATGATGTGGCAAATGATCAACGTGGTGTTATTTACGAACAACGTAATGAATTACTTGATGAAGATGAGATAGGCGAAGTGGTGAATGCTATTCGTAGTGACGTTATCACGGGTATTATCGATCAACATATTCCGCCACAATCATTAATTGAAATGTGGGATATTACCGCCCTAGAAGAGCAACTTAAAGGTGAATTGAATACGTATTTACCTGTGGCTAAGTGGCTTGATGAAGATAAAACACTTCATGAAGAAAGCTTGCGTGAAAAAATAATTGTTGAATTTGAACAGGTTTATAAAGATAAAGAAGAGATGGTTGGCGCTGAAGTATTACGCCAATTTGAAAAAGCAGTTATGTTGCAAAGTTTAGATTCCCATTGGAAAGAGCATTTAGCAGCCATGGATCATTTACGCCAAGGTATTGGTTTACGTGCACATGCGCAGAAAAATCCAAAACAAGAATATAAACGTGAATCTTTTGAGTTGTTTACAGAAATGTTAGATCACTTAAAATATGATGTTGTTGGTATTTTATCTAAAGTTCAAATTCAAGCAGAATCTGACGTAGAAGCGGTAGAAGAGCAACACAGAAAGTCAGAAACACCTAAAGAATTTCAACACCAAAGTGCAGCGGGTATTGATGACAAACCTCAAATGCCACGCGTTGGTCGTAATGAACCTTGTCCTTGTGGCTCAGGTAAAAAATACAAACAATGTCATGGTAAATTGAGTTAACAACAGTTTTTCGTTAATACCGTTCATACTGAGCGCGAGGAACGAGCAGTCGAAGTACGACAGGCTTCCTTCGACAGGCTTCCTTCGACAGGCTTCCTTCGACAGGCTCAGGACAAACGGGTTGTAAATACCGTTCATACTGAGCGCGAGGAACGAGTAGTCGAAGTACGACAAGCTTCCTTCGACAAGCTCAGGACAAACGGGTTGTAAATACCGTTCCTTCGACAAGCTCAGGACAAACGGGATGTTAATACCGTTCCTTCGACAAGCTCAGGACAAACGGGTTGTTAATACCGTTCATACTGAGCGCGAGGAACGAGCAGTCGAAGTACGACAGGCTTCCTTCGACAGGCTCAGGACAAACGGGTTGTTAATACCGTTCATACTGAGCACGAGTAACAGTTAGCCGTCTGCACTGAGCGCGAGGAACGAGTAGTCGAAGTGTCTAAATAAAAGAAAGATCAGAGAAATATATGCCTGAATCTGTCCATGTTGCTGTTGGCGTTATCACGTCAACCAATGACTACCATCAAACAAAATACTTTCTAACTAAGCGCCTTGATAGTGCCCATCAAGGCGGTAAGTGGGAGTTTCCTGGCGGTAAGGTGGAAAAAGATGAAACTACTGCTCAGGCGCTTGCTAGAGAGTTAAAGGAAGAAATTAATATTGAGGTGTTAAGTTGTCAGCCTTTGACTATTATTACTCATGATTATGGCGATAAAAAAGTATGCTTAGAGGTGTTTGTTGTCGATAATTATATTGGCGAACCAAGCGCTCAAGAAGGACAACAGCAAAGCTGGTTTATGCTTGAAGAATTTAAAAACCTAGACTTTCCAAAAGCCAATGAAGCTATCATCGCCAAACTCGTATCTTGCCACCTTTCTTCTTCGTAACTCGTAACTTTTCTTACTCGCCACTGACTTTTTATTCAGGCTCAACAAAAAACTTATTATTTAACAAAAACTCATCTTCTAATGCATCAAGCATCTCTTCAGTTAATGGCGTTTCGCTTTGAATTGACTGTGATATTTTATGGCCTTCATCAGCCCATTCACCTAGATCAATTAATTGGCAACGTTTGCTGCAAAAAGGTCTAAATTCGCTTTCTTTACACCAAGTCACTGATTTATCACAGTTAGGGCAGGAAACTTCTAGAGTCATTTTTGGATCAAAATTAATAAGTAATTATAGTCAGCATTATAACGCTATTTTCTTATCGACACTAATTATTAATAGAAAGAGACTAACAACGAGCCAGTTGAAATTTAGTTGCTTGGTTTGCGTAGCGTCGACCACTAACCTCACATGGCAACATAAAACGAATAGAGTAACGAAATTTATTACCGCTTATGGTCGGATAATACTGAGAACTCTGAGGAACTTTAATACGTAATAACAGTAAACCTTCACCGCTGTCTTGGTAGAAGCCACTGTCAGTTTCTATAGACCGGAACTCTTCTCGTTGACGAATAAATTTAAGTACTAAATCGAGCGAATATTTTATATCGGCTAGCAATGATAACCAGTGCTTTATTTGAGTTGATACTTGTTCGGTTGGTTGGTGAAGCCAAAATTGTAACTGTGGAAGATCAAAGCTTGAATTACCCCCTTGAATGGCAAAACGTTGTTTTAAACTGGCAAGTAATTTGTTTTCTTTAAGCTGATACCAAGTTTGATTGTTAGATTTTAACTGACAGATTAATGCCACTGTTTCACGCAGATTGTTTTCCAGAGCGCTGGTATTGATATCAGGCGCTTGAGACCATATCACCAAGTTTTGTTGTAATTTTTCTAAATCTTTAATTAATTCGCCTTTAATATCACTACGTTCTAAGGTGTCAATAATGGCAAATAGGGCATTAAAAAACACTTGGTGGCTAGTTTGTATATCGGCATTGGCACAACTGTGAGCTTGAACAAATAATTGCTCAAGTTTTAGATAGTTACGAATACGCTCATTAAGCGGATGTTCATATAATATTGTAGTCATGACAAAAGGTTTGAAATTTAAACTGTTTACTTATTAGGTAACGCTATAGTAACCATTGATAATTAAAATGGCGAATTATTTATAGTTTATTTTCTATACACAACCTAATGCCCATTGAATTATGTACCTTGATATGAAATTGGTATACACAATTATTTTAAAGGCACTTGGCTGCCATGGTTAAATAATGTTGATGTAATTTAGCAACCGCACTTTTTAGCTCTTCTAAAGAAGTACTATCATTGTTTAACAGGTCATCAGCATGATCTTGCTTAACTTGTCTACTTGCTTGACTCGCTATTATGGCTTGAACTTGCTCCACACTATTATTATCACGTGTAGTCGTTCTGCTTATTTGGGTTGTTTCACTGACATCAATAACAAGAACACGGTTTACTAACGTTGTTAAATTATTTTCAATTAATAGCGGCGCTACTAATAAGCAGTATGCACCTTGAGCTGCTTTCATTTGCGCAATTAGCTGTTCTCTAATAAGGGGGTGAAGAAGATTATTTAACCATAACTTATCTGCGTCATTACTAAATATCCGTTTGCGAAGTAATGCTCGATCAAGTTGTCCATCAGCTTGAATGAAATCTGCACCAAAGTGGCTGCTAATATGGGCAAGAGCAGGACTATCTATATCGACAACGTTTCGGGCAACAATATCAGCATCAACAATTGTTATACCATGCTGGGCAAAAATATTAGCAATGGTTGTTTTTCCGCTGCCAATGCCACCCGTTAAACCAACAATAAAATCAGACATAATACCCTCTATACCCGTAATCATTCAAAATGCTCGATTCAGAGTGCTTGAGCAAATCTAGTTTGAGACGCGTCAATTAAATCATGGTCATTCCCTATTTCTTTGACGCAACAATGAAATAGGTTTGCTCATGCGCTTCTACTATGGGGCTAAAAACGATTTATACGTCGTTATTGATTTAGTGAATGGCGCTACATGGATGTAGCTTATTAGATAATGCAGGAGCACATTATCCTGAACAACCATTCTCTGCAATCAAAGCCTTGTCTAAATCGTTTTTTTCTCCCACTGAAACATGCATTTTGAATGGTCACGGGTATATAAAAACGTTAACTAATTTGAATAAGATACCATGACCAAATTCCTTCACCCCACAAAACAGTGATCCAACCTGCTATGGCTAAATAGGGGCCAAACGGAATAGCTTGTTCACGTCTATGATTTTTAAATAACATTAATGAAATACCAATAATGGCACCAACAACAGAAGCCATTAAAATAAGAATAGGGAGTAATTGCCAACCAAGCCAAGCGCCAAATAAAGCAAATAGTTTGAAATCGCCATAGCCCATCCCTTCTTTGCCTGTTAATAACTTAAATAGCCAAAATATGCTAAATAGGCTCATGTAACCAACAACAGCGCCAATCACTGCATCGCTAATGGGCACAAACGTACCGGTAATATTAACTAATAAACCTAACCACAACAGTGGCATAACAATTTGATCTGGCAGTAACATATGATCAAAATCGATAAGCGTTAAACAGACTAGTCCCCAAGTGAGTATCAGTAACAGTAAGGTTTCAAAAGACACACCATATTGGTTTGCTATTACTAAACTCAATAGTGCCGTGGTTGTTTCAACTAAAGGATAACGAATAGAAATGCTACTTTTACATTGGCTACATTTACCTTTTAGAAATAACCAACTGATAACGGGAATATTTTCATAAAAACGGATTTTATGCTGGCACTTAGGACAAGTAGAATCAGGTTTGGATAACGTGAGTTCGGTAATTTTTGCTGCGGGAATGTTTTTAACTTCATCAGCTAAAAATTCACGACACTCAATATACCAATTATTGTGCATCATTTTCGGTAAACGATAGATCACTACGTTCAAAAAACTACCAATAATCAGGGAAAAAATTACTACAAAGACTTGAAAGGCAGTAGGAGACTGCTGAAAAAAAATTAGGGTTTGCTCAAACATAAACTACTCAAAAGTATAAAATCAGGTGTGTTTTGACACTTCGACTACTCGTACCTCGTGCTCAGTGCAAACGGATAATTGCTTCTCGTGCTCAGTGCAAACGGATAATTACTTCTCGTGCTCAGTGCAAACGGATAATTGCTTCTCGTGCTCAGTGCAAACGGTTAACTGTTCTGTGTGCTCATGATAGAGCGGTTATTGTTCAGTTTAATCCGTTCGTCCTGAGCTTGTCGAAGGAAGCTTGTCGAAGGAAGCTTGTCGAAGGAAGCTTGTACTTAGACACTTCGACTACTCGTACCTCGTGCTCAGTGCAGACGGTTAACTGTTCCTCACGCTCAGTATGAACGGCATTAACAACCCGTTTGTCCTTATACAACCATACCAATTTGAAATATTGGTAAATACATGGCAATAATTAATCCACCAATCACCACACCCAGTACCGCCATAATCATCGGCTCTAATAATGCGGTTAAATTGTCAACGGCGTTATCTACTTCAGCTTCATACACAGTAGCAACTTTTGCCAACATATCATCAACTGAGCCAGACTCTTCACCAATAGCCACCATTTGAATAACCATATCAGGAAATATACTACAATTTCGCATGGCTAGGTTCATTTGCATACCCGACGTTACTTCAGCACGTACTTCAAGAATAGCATCTCTAAATACCGCATTACCTGCAGCGCCAGCAGCAGATTCTAAGGCATCAATTAAAGGTACGCCAGCAGCGAAAGTTGTTGATAAAGTACGGGCATAACGAGCAACCGCGGCTTTTTCTAATAAATCACCAATAACAGGGAGTTTTAGTATTTTTCTGTCCACTTGGTCACGAAACTTTTGACTGTTTCTATGGGCACGCTTAAACAAAAAAACAAAAACAAAAACAGCTCCTAATCCTAAATACCAATAATCGACCATAAAATCAGATATACCAACAACAAATAGCGTAAATCCTGGTAATTCAGCACCAAAGCTAGCAAATATTTCTTGGAATACGGGTACAACAAAAATTAATAATATAGAGGTAACAATAGTAGCAATAACTATTACCGCAATGGGATAAGTCATGGCTTTTTTGATTTTAGCTTTTAAGGCCTCACCTTTTTCTTTATAGGTAGCGATTCTGTCGTAAATAGTTTCTAACGAACCAGACTGTTCACCAGAAGCCACTAAATCACAATAAAGATCATCAAAATAACGAGGGTGATCACGTAAACAGTCGGATAAGGGAATACCTGAAGAAAGCTTGTTGCCAATTTCGGTTAACAGCTTTTGCATATTGCCATTGTTGTGTCCTTTACCAATCATTTCTATGGTTTGTACTAAAGGAACCCCCGCCCCCAGCATAGTCGCTATTTGTCGTGATATTAGTGCTATATCAACAGGTTTAATGGCTTTGTCGCCGCCTAAACCAAAAAGTGGCTTAGCCTTTTTCTTAACTTTACTTGGCGTAATGCCTTGCTTACGCAATTGTGTTTTTAGTTCAATAAGATTTTTAGCAGAAAGTTCACCGTTAATTTTTTTACCTTTACGGTTAACACCATGCCAAATAAATACGTCTAAAGGTTTAACCTTGGGAGTGTTCTTTTTTGCTATTGCTATTGCCATAGATACCCTAATTTATTTATTATGAACTGGTTACGCGATTAATTTCTTTAAGACTGGTCATGCCATTCATCGCTTTTATTAATCCCGATTGGCGTAAATTGTTATAACCTTCTTTTTGACACTGTTTAGCTATGTCGAGCGAGTTACCACCTTCCATAATAATAGACGAAATGGTTGGGCTAATCTTTATCACTTCATAAATACCGACTCGGCCTTTATATCCGCCAGTACATTGCTCACAACCAACGGGCTTAAATAGCTTTATTTCACTTAGCTTATCACTAGGAAAACCTTGTTCAGCCAACTGCTCTTCGCTTAATATTTCTTCAGCTTTACACTGCAAGCATAAACGTCTTGCTAAACGTTGGGCAATAATAATAGTAACAGAGCTGGCTACATTGTAGGAAGGTACACCCATATTTAATAAACGAGTAAGCGTTTCAGCGGCAGAGTTAGTATGCAGGGTAGACAATACTAAATGCCCAGTTTGTGCTGCTTTTATTGCTATTTCTGCGGTTTCTAAATCACGAATTTCACCTACCATAACAATGTCGGGATCTTGTCGTAAAAAAGAGCGTAGCGCGCTAGGGAAAGTTAGCCCAGCACGGTTGTTAATTTGAACTTGGTTAATCCCTTCAAGGTTGATTTCAACCGGATCTTCCGCGGTAGAGATATTACGCTCTTGGGTATTTAAAATATTTAAACCGGTATACAAGGAAACTGTTTTACCTGAGCCAGTAGGGCCGGTGACTAAAATCATGCCTTGAGGCTGTTCTAATGCCTCCATGTAGATTTTTTTCTGTTCAGGTTCATACCCAAGCATGTCAATACCTAACATGGCGCTAGAGGAATCAAGAATACGCATTACAATTTTCTCACCCCACATGGTAGGTAAGGTGCTAACACGAAAATCGATGGACTTTTTCTTTGATAAGGCGAGTTTTATTCGGCCATCTTGAGGAACGCGACGCTCAGCAATATCAAGTCTTGACATCACTTTTAAGCGAGCCGCCATACGTGAAGATAAACTTACCGGTGGGCGGGCAATTTCAGATAATATGCCATCAATCCGAAAGCGAATACGAAAAGACTTTTCATAAGGTTCAAAATGTAAATCTGAAGCGCCTTTTTTTATGGCATCAAGTAAAATTTTATTGATGAATACCACTATAGGGGCATCGTCTTCACCGCCTTTAGCATTATCATCTTCTGTTTTATCTTCTTGAACTTCTAAGCCTGAAAGCTCTTCTGAATCAATATCAGTAATATCAAGGGCATCACTTTCATCTTCTAATACTTTTTCTATACAAGCCTGCAATCCGTGTTCATCAGTCAATACTAACTCAGTACTAAAACCGGTATTAAATTGAATTTCTTCTAAGGCATCAATATTAGTAGGATCTGACATGGCGACAAATAAAACTTTACCCCGTAGAAATAACGGTAAAGCATTATGTTTGGTGATCAACTTTTCATTACGTATGCCTTCAGGGACTAGGCTAGTATCAAAATTGGCTAACTGAATATAAGGATAACCAAATTTATTAGAGAGGATTTTGGCAATTTCTTTGCCATCAATTTTTTTATCTTCAACTAAAAAACGAATGAAAGGTTTATTTTTACCAATATAATCGGCACAAATCTCATCAATGCTGGTAAGGGCAACTAACTGTTCTTTAGATAAAGCGGATAAAACACTCGATTGTTGGTGATTTCCTTTCATAGCTTTTTAGCATAACCTTTTGAATAAAAACAATGAGCACGTTAAATTTTAGTGTAACGTAATTTTGGCTGAAAGAACAAAAGTTTTCTTACCTGAATTCAAGTTATGTGGATTAGTATCCATATTGGTTAGTAATGATAACGGCACTGAGCAATAATAATAGCGGTATCAGTTACTTTATAAATTATCCGATGCTCTTTGTTAATGCGCCGTGACCAATAACCAGACCAATTATGCTTAGCGAAAATCTTGATGAAATACGTACTACTACGCACAAGGGAATGGCAATTGGCAGTAATAAATTTAAATTAGAAATAGAGCGATTAACTGGAAGACGGGTGACAGAGGGTAAAAGAGGAAGACCGAAGAAGCTTAAATAAAATTAAGTTGTTCTGACCCCATTTTATCTGATTAAATTTATTTTTTTATAAAGCTTGGATATAATCTAACTGCTCCATTATAAATATCATCTTTGAGTTTATTATCTACTGTAATGTTATTTGATTCTAATGTTTGTATGGCAAGGATCATATTTTGATAAAGGTTCTTTTTAGGGGTGTGTTTTGCAAACTCATTTCCCCAGCGAATATAATCTAAAAGCGCTTGTGGATTCTTTTTTTCAAAACCTTGCTTTAACAAAGCGGTTTGTATAGTTACGTCAATATGATCTTGCCAAGCTACTATGTTAATAATGGAATTAAAATCAGTTATATTTTTATAATTATTTGCTTTTAATTGTTCCATTTTTATTGAAGTATGTAAGGTCGTTAGCATAAAAATACTGGTAAATAATGGAATAGTGATGGCAAGCCCTTTAAATAAATGACTACTGTTAATTTTTACAACGTTGTAATGAGTTGCTTGCTGCTCTGCTAACCAAATAAAAATAATAAAATAGATAAAATGAACAATAGAATGATAAAAAGGAAATTCAGTTTGTGTATGCACTAATATAGGTGTTATTAGCATCATTAAAGGTAAGGTTGTACTTATTGGTATACCTTTAAATAAAGTAATATAGCCATAACTAAATAAGAATAAACCTAACAATGAAGCTATACCACCTTCTACCGCCCAAAATAGTATTTCATTATGGGGGTGATTAAGATCTAATGGAGCGGTTAATTTCTTATCTGTTTTTATTTTTTCTAAATGAAATTCACGATAACTTTTTCTAAAATCGCCATAACCATAACCTAGCAAAGGTTTTTCGATAAACATTTCGCCAGATATTTCATACATGGTAGAGCGATGCATGTCTTGGTATAAATTGTTGGCTCTGTCTACTTGTTGAAATGATTGCATTGATATAATGCCAGCTATAACACCTACTAATATAATAACGAAAGGTTTTAGGTATATTTTTTTGTTTTTGATAAACGTAGGGATGAATAATAAAAGAACCAGAATACCCGCTAAGTAACCTGTTTTAGATTGTAAAGTGACCAGTAATAAGGCACAGAAAAATAAGCATGACAAAATAAAAAGGTTAAAATATTTTTTAAGAAAGGGGCTTTTCTTTGATTCGCCTTCTGATGAATTAATTTGTGTAAATAATGCTTTAATATTACAGGGAAGTAATAAATATAACGAAAGTGCTACCCCGGTAGCCATAAAACTTGCCATTACGTTAGGTTGTGTAAATGAACCATACGGACGACCAAAAAGAGGCGTATATCCCAATATTTGTATATCAAAGGGTATAAGTATAAATAATTGTATTAGGCCAATCACAGCTTCAATAAATACACCACATAATAACAATAAAAGTAAGATGATTTTTTGTTTAGCGGTAAATTGAAATTGGGTAAGTAATAGTAATAATAAAAAACCAGCCATTATGGCTAATATTCTAGGTATGGCAAAGTAACTTATATCATTGCCATATAAAAAAGGAATACAAAGTAAAAAAATACCGATACCCAGTAACCGCTGAAATTTACTAACCCGTAACTGTTTTTTTATCGCGACTTGCCATAAACCTATCCCAAGCAGCATTGAAATAAAAATCCAACCTAATATATTAGGGCTAAGATAAAGTCCTATACCACCCGGTGTTGGTAGCACAATGTGCATTGCAATACCTAAATAAATGATAAGTACCATGAAAAATAATTTTATTAGGGGATTAGTCGGCATAAGGAACTATATTTGAATGTAGGTAAATAAGGGGGATTTTAGATAAAAAAAAAGCTCTTAAAAGAGCTTTTCATCAATACCAAGCGTTATGGATTAACACATACCAGCGGCTAGACATTCACTGTTAGGATCTATTGCCCAAGTGACAGCGTTAGTAGAATTTATTGTGCCTATTAAAATATATGTTATAGCTGTGTCACCACCCACGTCAATACCCGCGCTTGTTGCTGTGATTGATGGAGTAAGAGAAGTTGCACCACCAATTGTTACAGTAGCAACATTATTGCCGTTTGCCCAATCGGCAGAGTCTGCTAAACCACTGCAATCTATACCACCAGTAGCGGCACAGACAGTTATAGCTGTTTTTGCAGGAGAAACAGCTAAAACCACTTCAGAATACTTGGCTCTTTTTGTGTATGTATTATAAGCAGGCAATGCAACCGCTGCTAAAATACCGATAATCGCAACAACGATCATTAATTCAATAAGGGTAAAACCTTTTTGTGCTTTGTTCATTGCGTTTAAGTTTTGCGTTGTTTTAAGTAAGTTCTTCATAGTTTAAATATCCATTAATTACTACGGGGGCTGCGGCTAATATGCGACATATTTTTGTAAATGTAAAATAATATTGCGTTTTTTTGTTTTTAATAGGTTTTTACTTAAATGTTAATCAAAATTAATATTTAAGTAAAAACCTATTAACTTCTATTTATATAATCTTTACAGTTTTTGTCAACATATAAATAGATGCCAAAGCAAATTGACTTGTATAATATTAGTTATAAAAGAAGTATATAGATCAATACATTCAATTAAACTAAGCAAAACAAAGTCATTTACCTAAAAGCTGTTATCAATATAAACAAGTTAAAACACATGTAAAGCTTAAAAGTAAAAAAAACACCATTATTTTGATCAAAACTAATTAATTGATGGTTTTTTATTGATAGTTTTAGTTAACATTAAGGTAGCTGTTGATCTTTTGTCATCGTTATGTTGTTTTATTAATGATTGCTATGTTGATACAGAAGATTTTATACAGACACTTATTACAACGACTGCTTCCTTAGATAAAGATGAATAAAGCTGTTTTTCTTTACTTAGCTCTCTATTTTTATCCTTATTTCTGCTACATTAGCCCTCCTAAAATTTTTCACACTCACACTCACTTTAAGTTAAGGCTAAGTAAATGGCAGATCAAAAATTCGGTAAATTTGCCAAAGAAAAGCAATTTATCAAAGACAAACAAATTGATGAATTAAAAACACCGCCACATTCGCTTGAAGCTGAGCAATCAGTGTTAGGGGGTTTATTACTCGATAATGAAACCTGGGATCGGGTTGCTGAAAAAGCAGTGGCGGAAGATTTTTATAGTCGTTCACATCGGCTTATTTTTGAAACCATTGGTGCCTTAATTGAATTAGGTGAACCGGTTGATTTAATCACCTTGTCAGAAGCATTAGAAAACGATCAAAAACTAGATGATGCGGGGGGCTTTGTTTACCTTGCTGAGATGATGAAAAATACGCCAAGTGCGGCGAATATCACTGCATACGCAGATATTGTTCGTGAACGAGCGGTAACACGTGAAATGATCAGTGTGGCGAATGAGATTGCTGAAGCGGGCTATGATACGCAAGGCCGTAGTAGTGCTGAATTACTTGATTTTGCCGAAACTAAAGTATTTGCTATTGCTGAAAAACGCGCCAGTAAATCAGAAGGCCCAGAAAGTATTCATTCTGTTTTAGAAAAAACGGTAGATCGCATTGAAAAGCTCTGTTCTACCGATACCGGTGGTGTAACGGGTGTGCCTAGTGGCTTTACTGATTTAGATAAAATGACGGCAGGGTTACAACAGTCTGATTTAATTATTGTTGCTGCGCGTCCATCTATGGGTAAAACAACCTTTGCGATGAACTTGGCAGAACATGCTGCGATGACGCAGGATAAACCAGCACTAATCTTTAGCTTAGAGATGCCGGCAGATCAAATTATGATGCGGATGTTAGCGTCTTTGGGTCGAATTGATCAAACTAAAATTCGTACCGGTCAATTAGACGATGAAGATTGGGCTCGACTGTCTTCAACCATGGGGTTATTAATTGAAAATGGCAAAATGTTTATCGATGATGCCGCAGGTTTAACGCCAACAGAAGTACGTTCAAGAGCAAGGCGTATTCATCGCGATCATGGTGGCATTTCTATGATCATGATTGATTACTTACAGCTAATGCGTGCACCGCAATTTTCTGATAATCGTACCTTAGAAATTTCTGAAATTTCACGGTCACTAAAAGCGTTAGCGAAAGAATTGAAAGTACCGGTAGTCGCGCTTTCTCAGCTTAACCGTGGCTTAGAACAACGTTCAGATAAACGCCCAATCAACTCAGATTTACGTGAATCTGGTGCCATTGAGCAAGATGCCGATTTAATTATGTTTATCTATCGCGATGAGGTTTATCACGATGACAGCGAATATAAAGGCATGGCTGAAATTATTATTGGTAAACAGCGTAATGGGCCTATTGGCCGTGTACCGTTAACGTTCCAAGGGCAGTATTCGCGTTTTGACAATTACGCGGGACCACATGTGTTAGAAGAAGACTAACGGTTCATGCTGAGCGTGAGGGACGAGTAGTCGAAGTACGACAGGCGTCCTTCGACAGGCGTCCTTCGACAGGCTCAGGACAAACGGATATACACAACGGTTCATGCTGAGCGTGAGGGACGAGTAGTCGAAGTACGACAGGCTTCCTTCGACAAGCTTCCTTCGACAAGCTTCCTTCGACAAGCTCAGAATGAACGGAATAAGCACAGCCATAGAATGAACGGAATAAGCACAGCCATAGAATGAACGGAATAAGCACAGCCATAGAATGAACGGAATAAGCACAGCCACAGATTGAACGGAATATACACTGTCATAGAATAAATACAGCCACGGAATAAATACAAGCTAATAAAATCGATAAATACCGTTCGCCCTGAGCGTCAGTAACAGTTAACCGTCTGCACTGAGCACGAGGTACGAGTAGTCGAAGTGTCGAAGGGGCTTTAGTTACTTAATCATCAAAACTGAATTCAATATAAGCTCTACCTGCATCCCCTTTAAGTGAAATTATTACGATAGGGCCTTTTGATTTATGGTGAATAGTATGGTTTTTACCCGACACAACAACAGGTGTTGCCATATCAAATTCAAAGCCTTTTTCGCTCAATAAACGTTTAGCACCACCAGTGACCATATTGGTAATTTCACCTACTAAGTCAATAATTTCTTCATTCACTTCGTTGGGTGCTTCGCCTACCATGCCCTTCATTGTGGCTAATGCTAATGGGGTATCAAAAGTAATTGATAGCGATCCTTTTGTTTCTGGGCTGACCATACCTATAAGCCCTGAAACATCACCTTGGGCAATGTCATTTTTTTTTAATTTAGGCTTTTCAGCTATTAATTCCATTTGTGCCATTGTAGACATGACATTTAGCATTGCGGATAAAAATGGATTGATAAACTCTACTTTCATGAAGCTTCTGAGCCTTATTTATTTCACACTCATTTGATTCTTTAGATTTTTATAACAAATGTAAATCAAACGGTGATAATTAATTACTATTAGCTTTATTTATATTCAAATTGTCACCTGTGCCAATAACAGCAACACTTAGCGATTGATTATAAGTTAAACTGCCTTGCAACTTATTGGGTGATGTTACGTCTTGATAATTCACCGTATTTATTTGCTTAGGGTAAGTATCAATGAGTAGAGTGTTTTTTACTACTAAATTAGTTAAAAAGTTTTTACGGGTACTTTCTTGATAAACAAATAATTTCCCTCGTTTAACCTCAAAACCAAGCCAGTTTAGCTGTATAGTTTTGTTGTTGCGTTCAATTACAAAGTGTTTTTCAAAGTAGGCTTGTATGTATTGATCATACTTTGGATGTTCAGGCGAAAAGTGCTCCTGCTTTATTTCAGCAAGGGTGTTTTCGATATCATGAGCAGTAAATTGATGAATAACCTCGATATGTTTATTTTGACTATTGATATTAATTTCGGTCAAACCAAAAAAATAGGTATGGGCAGCAACAGATGCAGTAACCCCCACTAACAGAATACTAAAAAGTGCTTTTTTAAAAAAAGAATTAACCATTAGCTGTCAGTATTTTCCTCTTCTTCCTGTTCAATTTCGTCAGCGGATTTCAATTTTTCATTGTAATCACGCATCATGTCTTCCTTTTTGTCTTTATAAAGCTCGAAACGAGATTTGATAGGGCGAGCGGGCCAATAGTTGTTATTTACATCTACGTCAGCGGTTTCCCATTTAGCATCTATTGCAATCGCGGTGATTTCTTTATCTCGAATTAACAGTTTTGAGGTTTTTTTGTTATTTTTACGCCAAATTTCAGCGGGTAACTTCAACTGTTCAGTACTACTGTCAGCGTAAGTGATATCTAAAATAATAGGCATAACTAAGCCGCCTTTATTTTCAAAATCTATAATGTAAAAATTACTTTGAGTTAATAATAAATCTTTTTCCCATTGCTCAAGTTTTTTGTTGCTGCTGTTATATTTATTACGTGCGGCATTGGTCGCGGTAAATTTGTCATGCTCATTATAAAAGTCTAATAATTCAGGTTTATCTTGAGTCCGCACCCCTTGACCTTTATCGATGAAGCTAGTGATATATTCAGGTTTTTCATTATCTAAAGCACGCTGCCAAGCTTCTTCTGTATCAGGATTTTGGCTATCAGCAGTATATAAATGGATATTACCAAGGGCGATATCTACGTGATCTGTGGTGTAGAACCAGCCGCGAAAAAACCAATCTAGATCAACAGCAGAAGCATCTTCCATGGTACGGAAGAAATCTGCAGGGGTTGGACGTTTGAATTTCCAGCGTTGAGCATATTCTTTAAAGGCAAAATCAAATAATTCACGACCCATAATGGTTTCACGTAAAATATTTAATGCAGTAGCGGGTTTTCCATAGGCATTATTACCAAACTGCAAGATAGACTCAGAGTTAGTCATAATGGGTACTTGGTTATCGCTTTTCATGTAGCTGGTAATTTTTGCTGCATGACCACGGCGAGATGGATAATCTTCTTCCCATGCTTGCTCGGCTATAAACTGTAAGAAAGTATTTAAACCTTCATCCATCCAGGTCCATTGGCGTTCATCGGAATTTACTATCATAGGGAAGTAGTTATGACCCACTTCATGAATAATAACGCCAACTAAGCCATATTTGGTGCGACGAGAATACGTTTTATCACCGGTTTTTTTATCTAGTGTTGGGCGTGGGCCGTTAAAGGTGATCATGGGATATTCCATGCCGCCAACAGGGCCATTTACTGAAATAGATACGGGATATGGGTAGTCAAAAGTATACTTACTGTATTGCTCCATAGTATGGATAATGGCTTCTGTAGAGTACTTTTCCCACAAAGGGTTACCTTCGTTAGGATAGAAAGACATCGCCATAGTGTTACTATTGCCATGTTGATAACCTTGGGCATCCCAAATAAACTTACGACTAGAAGCAAAGGCAAAGTCACGCACGTTTTTAGCTTTGAAGTGCCAAGTGTTAGTTTTTGTTGAGCGTGACTTTTCATTTTCTAATGCTTCGTCAACCGTCACAATCAGTACAGGTTTATTTGCTGTTTTAGCTTTGGATAAACGTTTACGTTGTGTTTTAGTTAATACTTTTTTCGGATTTTGTAATACCCCCGTAGCGGCAACAATATGATCACTCGGTACGGTGATTTTTACATCATAATTACCAAACTCTAAGGTGAACTCTCCGTGACCGACAAATTGTTTGTTTTGCCAACCCATTACGTCGTAATAAGCTACTGCACGTGGAAACCAGCTAGCGATTTCATATAAATAGTTGTCGTCTTCTTTAAAGTATTCATAACCTGAGCGGCCGCCCAATACTTTCTGTTCGTGTAATTGATAATTCCATTCAACTTTAAATTCGGTATCGTCACCAGATTTAAGTGCTTTAGGTAAATCAATGCGTAACATGGTACCGTTGATAACATACTGTATTGGCTTGCCATTGCTAGCAGTAACGTTAGTTATTTCATAACCGCCGTTAAATTTTGGCGACTCAATCATATTGCGAACACCACGGTAAGTGACTTTTTTCAACGGCTGAGTTGATTTTGATAACTTAGCATCTGAGCCGCGTTTTAACTTGTTTTGATCAAGCTGTAGCCAAATGTAGCGTAAGGTGTCAGGTGAGTTATTTTGATAACTTAACGTTTCTGAGCCTGTTAATTGTTGAGTTTTATCATCCAGTTTAATTTCAATGTCGTAATCAACTTGTTGCTGCCAGTACTTATGACCGGGAGCACCTGAAGCGGTACGATAAACATTTGGTGTGGGGAGAATTTCGTCTAGTTGACGAAACTTGTCATCAGAAATAGTGTTTTTAGCTTGAGCACTGACACTAACTAAATTGCCAGCAAAAGCAACCGATAGACAAATGATCGCTGTTGATATTGAATATTTCATAACCTTCCAATGAGTAATAGTTATTTGTTATACAAAGTTATTTGGTAACTACCCACCTATCGTCACTCCCGAGATGTTTTAATCGGGAGTCTACTGTTTAAAACAGGCAGATTCCGGCTTCAGCTTTGTAGTTCCAGACCAAAGCTAGACCCTACGTCCTGTAGGCAAAGACACAACCGGAATGATGTGCACGCTGGGTATGGTGAATAATTACGTTATTTGTTAACAAAATGTTATATCATATAAATGAATCACTTGGTAATAGGGAGGGGTTTGCGATGAAATGTAATCTTTCTGAGGTGAGGGGATTATACAACATTAGTTACATCTAGCTTTATTCGCTACCACTAGTCTTAGGAATTACAAGTTCTACAATTGCCGTGTGCTTCAACAATTTGATGGCTAATAGTGAACCCATTAGCATCAGCCATTGAACGAAGTGCCAAATCAAAATTATTTGATTGAATTTCTTCAACATGGCCACATTGGTCACAAATAAGTAATTGCACAGGGTGGTCACAATCACCAAAATGATGACACATAACAAAGGCATTGATAGATTCTATTTTATGAACAAAGCCTTGCTTAGAAAGAAAGTCTAATGCGCGATATATTGTTGCCGGTTTAGCTGCGGCATCAATTTGTTTAAGTTGATCTAATAATTCATAAGCACCAACAGCCCCTTCATGTTTTGCCAGTAATAAAAAAACTTGTTCACGTACTTTGGTAAAGCGAGCACCTTTTTTTTTGCATACTTGTTGTGCTTGCGCTAATAGTGTTTCAGATGAAGAAGCAGTCATTAGGGTACTTTTAAGTCAGTTGTTAGTTATTTTGCTCAGTGTAGCATTATTATGTAGTTCGAGACCAAATCAAATAAATATTATTCGCCATTAGCTAAGGAATACTTTATATTACCAGAATGATAGCGCTGTCATTTTTTGCGCTTTGTGTGCCTAATTTATAAAAAATATCGCAACGTGGAAATAATATGACTCGTTATTTAGCTCTTGATGCCTTTAGAGGTATTACCATCGCCTTGATGATTTTAGTTAATACACCGGGTTCATGGTCACATGTGTATGCACCATTATTACATGCCGAGTGGCATGGCTGTACACCAACAGATTTAGTGTTTCCTTTTTTCTTATTCATCATCGGCTCAGCAATGTTTTTCTCGTTTAAAAAAAGTGATTTTGCTGCTACTCCAGCGCAATTTCTCAGAATAATAAAACGTGGTTTTTTCATCTTTTTTATTGGTTTTATGTTGAATGTTATTCCGTTTAATACGCCATTTGAAGAATTACGTATTATGGGCGTATTACAACGCATTGGTATTGCTTATGTTATTGCTGCAGGTTTAGTTTTATTGCTAAATCGTCGCGGTATATTTATTGTTTCAGCCATAATTTTATTAGCCTATTGGGGACTATTACTTAGTATTGGTGATAATAGTTTAACTATTGAAGGCAATATTATTCGCCAATTTGATTTAGCCACGTTAGGGGCAAATCATATGTATACCATGCGTGGGGTAAGTTTTGATCCTGAAGGTTTACTGAGTACCATTCCTGCTGTTGTGAATATGTTACTAGGTTTTGAATTAACGCGTTATTTAACGAGCATAAAAGATAAAAAATCCAGTGTTATTAAATTAACTCTTATTGGTGGACTTGCTATCGGTTTTGGCGCTTTGTGGAGCTTGGTTTTACCTATTAATAAAGCATTATGGACAAGTTCTTATGTTATTTATACCACAGGTTTTGCCTGTTTATTATTAGCTGCTTTTGTTTGGTTAATTGATATAAAAGGGCAAGAGAAGCTTGTGTCGCCATTACTAGTTTATGGCACAAACCCACTGTTTGTTTTTGTTTTATCATTTTGCATTGTTACTGTTTATTTGAATATACCTGTTGGAAATAGCAGCTTGTATGCTTGGTTATATCAACAGTTTACCTTGTTTGCTAACCCAACATTAGCCTCGTTTTTGTTTGCTTTTAGCCATGTAGTACTATTTTGGTTTGTTTCTTTGAAGCTATATCAACGTAAAATATTTATTAAAATATAGAAGCCACCTAACGTATTGTTTTGATACTACCAACGTGGATGATTAAATAAATCGTATTAATCAATGGTTTTATTGCTATGCTTAATTTAATTGATATAAGTAGATCAATCAGGAACAATTCAAAATTGCTTGAAAACGTCATTCCAGTGATGTTTTAGGCTGACGTGGCATGGATGCCACTTATTAGACTATGCATGGAGCACATAGTCCTGAATCTAAACTAAAAGACAATGGATCTTCGACAAAAGACTTCGAAGATGACGATATTAATGAACTCCTGAGTAAAGTACATAGGCAAGTAATTTAATTGATATAAGTTAATCTTTTTATAAGGATAGTTATCAGGGTGTGAATAAAGTTACATTGACTCAAGATGAGAATCTATCATTTAAAATTAGCTACCAATTGCTGCCACAGGAACAGCAACGCATAGATCTGTATTTTTCCCTCCCTGTTGAAATGGGCATTAGCCCAAGTACCCTAAATGCGGAAGATTACTTTTATAGTAATATAAAAAGTCATAGCGCTTATTATTCCGCGCAATTGCACTTGCCGCTTGTACGAAGTCGTTTTATTAGTCAGCGTTTTGTTGGCGAAAAAAAGGAAGCGCAAAGTGATTATCGTTTAAACCTTAATCTCTATTCCTACCAAGTAAAACTCGCGCTTGATACTGATATCAAACATACATTAAAACTAAAAAGTGCTGAAGAATTTTATCCTGCAGCAATTGAATTAGCCGAACAAATAAGTGGCTTAACCAAAAAATTGCGTCGCTATACACCGTCAGACCATAAACTCAGTTCATTTTTTGAAAATGCCGATAACTATTTAAGTTGGCATGTTGAGCAATCTTTTTTAAAGCTCCTTTCAAAAGGCCCCAAAAGCAGTGACTTTTCTGCAGAACGTGAGTTTTTATTTGTATTATGTCGAGAAGAATATAATTACCGTATAGCTTGTAAATATAACTCAAAAGTCACACTAGATGATCCTAATAGGATCACGAATAAAATGCATTTATTGCAACGATTAATCGAATATGGCGTAGTGTTTCAGAAGCAAACCCGTTACTTAGACGCCAACTTAAAGCGTTTTGTTCGAGGTGGCGTTACGGCTGTGATCATGGCTTTTGTGATGTTTTTAGTACTTAATGCTCGTTCAAGCTTTACTGAAGTAACTTTAGCGTTAATTGCTTTTTTAGGCTTAATATATGGCTTACGTGAAATATTTAAAGAAGATCTTACCAGTCTTATGTGGCGAAAAATTCAAAAAGGCCGGCCAAAGTGGCAAAATTTATTTCGTCATAGTGTTAATAAAAAACGTATTCTTAGTCAAATTTTATGGTTGGAATATATAACGACTCACGATCTTCCTAAAACGGTTAACGAATTATTTCAACAGCGCAGACAACAAAATAAACAAGCAGCACGATTACTACATTTTCGTTGTGATAATAAGGTACTCACTAAAGAGTTTTTGCCTGGTTATGGTGAGATACAACAGAACTTGTTCTTCAATATGACTCCTTTTGTACGCTTTTTGAAAAAAGGGGCTGGTCGTTTATATAGTTTAGATGGGCAAAAAGTATCGAGTCAAGCAGTTGAGCGTCGTTATCAAATTAACCTTATTTTACGCTGTGTAGATAAAAAAGGAGAACATTTACAACGTTTTAAAATCACCTTAAATCGCAGTGAAATAGTTAATATTGAAGCAATGGCAATATAAGGTATTTTTGTAATTATTCACCATACCCAGCGTGCACGTCATTCCGGTTGTGTCTTTGCCTACAGGACGTAGGGTCTAGCTTTGGTCTGGAACTACAAAGCTGAAGCCGGAATCTGCCTGTTTTAAACATTAGACTCCCGATTAAAACATCTCGGGAGTGACGATAGGTGAGTAGTTACGTATTTTTTAACAAAAGAATGAAAGCATTGTAAGGCGAAATATATTGGTGCATTGGTTATACTTAGTAGTGGTATAGTCATTTTATTATTTAGGAGGAATTTATGCTTCAAAAAGAAGATTGCGGTCTAATCGTTGTTGATGTGCAAGGCAGTTTAGCTAGGATTGTACAGCAGAGTGATTTAGTTATTGAAAATACTAAAAAGCTAATCCAATGTTGTAAATTATTATCTATACCTATCATATGGCTTGAGCAAAACCCCAAAGGCTTAGGTGCAACTGTTCCAGAATTATCTGAGTTGATGGGGGAATCTATCGTAAATGAGAAAGTACATTTTAATGCACTATTTGAACAGCCTATTAAAGAAGTGATTAAAGCGACAGATAAGAAACGGTGGTTAGTTGTAGGCATAGAAGCGCATGTCTGTGTTTATCAAACAGTATTGGGCTTGTTAAATGAAAATTATAAAGTGGATGTAGTATCTGACTGTATTTCATCTCGTTTACAATCAAATATAGATTTAGCTTTACTAAATATGAGAGAGAGTGGAGCCAGTATAACGAGTTTAGAAATGTGTGTTTTTGAGATGATGAAAAGCGCTAAAATAAATAACTTTAGAGAAATTTTGTCAGTCATAAAGTAAATGCTAAACAGCAAGTGCTCAATCACTTGTTGTTATTTTCGAGCCTGTAACAGATTTTCTGTTTGTTGCCTGCCTATGAGAAGAACACTTGAAACGATCAATATTTATCTTATCTCTGCTCAATGACTACACCTAATTCAATTTAGGAGGCTGTATTTTGTTTTATCCGTTGTACTGCCTGCTGTATCTGCCTCATCAATGGGTGTTTTTCATTGAGACCATGAAAGTGCAACTCACTGGTTATATCATCGAGAAGTTCCACCATTTCTCTATCTGAAGGTGGTGCTTTCATGAAGTCATTGGCTGGCACCTGCATGTTACTGCTCCAAGTTTAAGTGCTTTTGTATTTTCTCTATTAGCGCTTGTTCTTTACTGAAGTCCTGCTGAAACGCCCTAATTAATTCGTAATAAGGGCTACTTACTGCCTTGGCCAAGCTGAATCCTTCATCTTCAAACTCACTGGCTAATCTAGGAAGACGTCATACCGTTCTCATCGACATTTCTTTTTATAGCTCTCAAACACTAATTTTGCCTGTTTATTGATTTTTTATTGCTCAAAACCCCCATTGTTCGAGATCATTTGAGAAGATGGACTTTTTTTGGGAAAGATCTGCTTATTGGTAAATTCGGCGAATTGTTCTGGTCAAGCAGCATAAGACACATTTATTGTGGACTGCTCAAACTCAATTGGAGAGCAATCACCGTTTGATGTATGAAGCCTGATCTGATTGTAATATCGGATATACGCTTCAACATCTTCCT
>NZ_QOLD01000081.1 GCF_003333305.1 Candidatus Colwellia aromaticivorans
GAAAGCTTGTGGCTTAAATTGACTCTGTCAAACACAGTGTTGACAGTCGGCTTGGTTTTATCCTCCACACCATTACTGGCTTTCATCGGCCTAGCCTTACTCACTACTACGGGTTCATCTGCCACCTCACACTCGTAATACTCTTGAGTCACCTCTTGAATAATACGTCCAACCATTTTTGATCAAATCATTTTGATTGGATACAATGCCAGGCTTCCCCAGTTACTGCACTAGTTCCCTGTTAGAAATTCCACCCTCAAACACAGCATTGGTCTGACTAAGTATTGGGCTTCGCGCTATTTTGGACGCTTACCCACCAATACCGCCGAAGCAGGTTACGGTTAGTTGTGTACCTCTAACTTCTTATGGCTTCCTTCAGACCCCACCGTTAGCCAGTGACGCCCTTGCCATTCAGATTATCTTCCCCTTAGTCGGGGTGATAAGGCTTCTTTCAGCCTATCGGGTTTGCCAGCTTCGCTGGGCAAACAAAAAAAAGCCGCTATAATGCGACTTTTGTCTTTTTAGTTTTAATGGCGAGTAAGAGAGGTTTTAACTCTACTCGTTGGATTTACGCTATAAACCCTTTTTTGACAAACTATATTTCAATAGCAAATATTATTAATTCAAATAACATTTTGAATGTGGCGGTGAGATAGAGATTTGAACTCTAGAAGGGCTACAAACCCTTGCCGGTTTTCAAGACCGGTGCTTTCGACCACTCAGCCATCTCACCAGATATCATTAGCATGAAAAGAGCACTTGCTAAAAGACGGGCGAATGTTAAATACTGCGTGGTTATTTGTAAAGACTTAATTGTATAAAATAGCAAATAATACGTAAATTACACACTTATACCCATGTTACTTCAATATGTCGAATTCAGCTGGAGTTAGAAACGTCTTTAGGCACAGGTTCATAGTTCCAGACTGAACCTAAGTACCTACATCCCATTGATTGAAGATAATGGTTGTTCAGGAGAATATGCTCCTGAACGACCCTTAATAAAAAGATGCGCCTTGATCATGAATCGTTCAGCAGCCCTGAAACGCACATCTTGAAGTATCATGGGTATACAAGTATTAAAACAAAATATTTATTTGATAAAGTCTAGGTGTTCTTGATAACAATCACCTAAAACAGGCACTTTTACTTTTTGACCTTGTACCGCATGATAAATAGCATAGAGCCATGTTAAAAACACAGCTACATTCAATAACCAACCAATTAAGGGCACTAAAGCCAGCAATGCACCTGTAATAATAAGGCCAAGAGATTGGCGAAGATGAAAGGTTGCGAAATCAGACTTATGTTTGTCATGAAGCACAATGGCAACCAACCATCCTAACAAGGTTATATAACCTATAATAGCCACGGTTTTAGCTATGCCGTATACATCATCATTTATTGATGAATCATAATTATCACTAGCATGTGATATTGTTTGCTGCTTTGGCTTATCCGTTGAATGGTACTGCATAAATTGATACTCCATCGTTATAACGTCAACTGCCTAATCTTTATAATGTAGATTGAATCTAGTTTTACAACAAGCGTTTTGTTATGACAAAAAAGTATATACCCGTTCCACCTGAAGGTGCTCGTTTCATGCATCTTCAGGTGGAACGGGTATATAGTGCTTAGTTGCTTCAAATATAAACCGAATTATTTATTAACACTAACTTAAGTTTGCTGTTATACCTTTATATTGCTTTTTTAGACGACTCAGATGTAATTCTCGCTCTAAATCACTTAACTTTCTATAGTTTAACTGCTCAAAAGTAAGGGTAAAATCAAGAAACTCTTTTGATATTTGCGGTAATCGTGCGGTAACTAACATAGAAAAATCAAAAGCAGTCATATTTACAGGTTTATGCAGTCCCTTCGTTGCTAAAATTTTCAACGCTTTTTGATACAAGCTAAACCATGGCGTTACGTTTTTTCGCTTAAAGATTTTCATATTAAATCGATAAAACAAAGTGACAAGCGCCATTGACGAAATCAATGCGATAGCAACTATACCTGCTATTTTCCATGGCATTTGCTTTCCAAACAAACGCTTTAGCAGATCATATTGCTGTTTGCTAGAGAACCCTAAAACCCATCGTGTCCACTGATAATCCAGTGCATCAAGCTGTAATCTTAGCTCGTTAATCCAAGAAATCCTTTTAAATTGATATAAACCGATAAAACCATTATTCATTGATAATTGTTGTGTTACTAAGGTATTTGACCAGCCACTTTCAACTCGTTGGGGATCTACAGCTGCCGTAGGGTCGATCTTTTTCCAACCAATACCGTGCAACCAAATTTCTGACCATGCATGAGCATCATATTGATAAATACTTAAATGCCCACCCTGCTGTCCATTTTGCTGTGATAATGCTGCGGCATTGACATTGTTATATTCACCACCTAAATACCCCGTAACAACCCTTGCAGGAATACCGGCAGCCCGCATTAAATAGGTGAAACTGCTGGCATAATGTACACAAAACCCTGATTTAGTATCAAAATAAAATTGATCTAGGCTATTATTGAGTAACTTTGGAGGTTGTAAGGTATAAAAATAGTGACTTTCTCTAAAAGTTTCGAGAACAGCTTGTGCTCTATCAATTGGATCAACGTATTGCTTTATTAGTTTAGCTGCTAATTTTTCTAATCTGGGGTTACTACCTTTTACAATAGATAAATTACGCTGTTTATCGACTTCATTTATTGTTAAATCTAAAGAAGAATGTAAATAGCTTTTCACTTGATAATGAGTTATTTGGCTCAATACATTACGACTTTGAATGGTATAATCACTCATTAATGCAACTCTTGCATCATTGCTTGTTGCCACTGCTAGTCCAAATAGCCAAGGTTGATAGCTTGGCTCAACAGTTACATCATACAGAATACTGAGACCTGAAGTTTCAGGCTCGAATATAACATTTGGCGATGTAACTTGTGATAATGTTTTGTTTATATCGTCTTTTGCACGAGTCCATTTTTTGCCATCAAAATTTTCTAATGTCATCGCACGCCAATATAACGTTGAATAATCAGGAATTTGTTCCCTTTTAAAGTCAACCCGAAATGCTAGATCACTAGACAAAGCTAACGAGGCAATATCACCGGGACTGACTTCATCTGACAATCCTATTTTTGCAGAGTTAACGCTAGGCACTTGCCAAAATGGTGATAAACGGGGGAAAACAATAAACAAAGTAACGGCCAGTAACGCACTTTGTAATAATAATATACAAACGGTTTTACTTGCTAACAATAACGTTTTAGTTGGCGAGAAAACCCGGTGTAATATCGTCAGATTAATAATTAAGAAAAAAACAATTAATAAAGAAAAAGCCAATGTTTGCTTAAAAATAAGTGCCGAGGCTAATAAAAACAAACCAAGTAAAAATAATTGATAGAAGTCTTTTCTTTTCTTAATTTCAAAAGCTTTTAAGGTATAAGCAAAAGTAAGTAAGTGCAGCATACTAACCAAAACCCCTAAGCTTCTAGCTGAAATTGCGATGGCAATACAACCACTAACCGCAATGAACATTAATAGCATCGAAGATATAGCCATTTGTTGCTTGACTGAAATATTAACCTTACTGTGTTTTTTGTTGGTATTTAACCTGTTATGGAGTAATAGCGCCTGCCAGCACAAGCATAATGCGATAACTGCAATCATCCATGTACTGATTTCCAATAGTAAAGTAGACAAATTTAATAATTGACAACACCATAATAACCAAGCATTTTTACTAGTTAAATAAAATAAATCAACGGGCTGGCTAAGTGGTTTTGTTGGATTCGTTATCATAGACTTAATCGGTTACTTTTGCTAAAGCGATTAAACAGCTCTGTTGGTGTTGATACCCTGAATTTGGCTCAATTTTAATTAGAGTACTATTTTTAGTGCTGTTTGTAATGCTGGGAGGTAAGTCGAGAACTAGACCAAAACACTGCTTGTTATGGCTATATTCAAGGATTAAGAAACACAAAAACTGAAGCTTCGTTTCAATATCAGAACTTGGCATATTACTAAACTTTAACCAAAGTAAACTGCCTTGCTGCGCTTGGTAATTTTTACTCAATTTTCCCTGACCGCGTGCTAATTGCTTCCAAGCAATACGTGCTTGCGATTCTCCAAGTACATAATTTTTTAATTCCGAATAATCTTCTCCCCCAACTGTTGCTTGCATAGAAGCACCATTACTTTCATCAAGCCCGGTTAAAAATTGTTGATTATCAGTTAATCTTTTCGGCTGTGGAAAAACAATCGCTTGATGTGAAAAGTCTAACAGTGACCAAGTAATAAAAAGACCTAAAGAGTACTCACTAAAAACTTTAACTCTGCCTAAGCTGTAAACTCCTCGCTGCTTTGCATACCACGGAAGTAAAATCTCTATCGTATCAGTGTCACATTGTGCGAGTTTTACTACTTTTAAAAAGTGTTGGGACTCAGAAAATATAAAATTAATATCAAAATGTATTTTATGACCTGTAATAGTAATAGGGTAATTTAAAACTTGCTTAGCAAAGCCGGTTTGTTTCGCTTTTGATGAAAAGGTTAACTGGGAAAAGTTATAAAAACTGTGCATCATTACCGTAATGAAAAGACTTGCTAGTAAATAGCTTAACAACAAAATAATATTATTTTGATAATTAGTGCCTAAGAGAAACAATAAAATATCAAAAAATAAATAAGTAAACCCAAACCGTGTCGGTAGAATAAAAATATTACGATTAGACAGTTTTTGTTGAAAACGACTTGGCATTCGTCGACTAAGCCAGTGATCAAAACGTTTGTTGATTACTTTTTGACTGGCTTGTTTAATAGTTCTAAAAATATTCATGAGGCTAGATAGTAATGACTAAACATAGCTAAAACCATAGCTAAGCATTCAATGGATTTAATACGTTAACAGCGTCCAAAATACGCTCGCTAATACTACCAGAGACATGTTGCTGCTCTGTTATATTTAGATCTAATCGGTGTTCACATACGTTATAAAATACAGCCTTTATATCATCAGGTAGCAAATAATCTCTATTATCAATAAAAGCCCATGCTCTTGCTGCAGCAAGTAACGCTTTACCAGCACGAGGCGATAAAGGTTTACACACTATTTTATCTGTTTTTTCTGTCATCTCTTGCCCTCGGCTAATACGACAAAGCGCAATAATGTACTCAATAATGCTTGTCGATGCATGAACGTTTTCAATGGTATTTTGCATTGAGATTAAAGTATCAACGCAAATAATATCATTTATCAGCGTTGATTCAGTTGCTTGGACATTGTTCGAAAGAAGAATGCTTTTTTCAGCGTCAATATCAGGAAAGCCTAACGATATTTTCATCATAAATCGATCAAGCTGTGATTCAGGTAATGGATAAGTGCCCGCGTGAAATAAAGGGTTCTGAGTGGCGATAACAAAAAATGGTCTGGGTAATATATGGGTTATACCATCGATACTGACTTGGTTTTCAGCCATAGCTTCAAGTAAAGCGCTTTGGGTTTTTGGACTAGCACGGTTAATTTCATCAGCCAAGACTACTTGATTAAATATAGGTCCTTTATGAAGTTCAAACTGCTTAGTCTCGCTATTAAATATAGAGATACCAATCACATCAGAAGGAAGCAAATCACTGGTAAACTGAGTGCGTTGATAACTCAGGCTTAAGTTTTTAGCTAACGCTTGTGCCAGTGTTGTTTTTCCCATACCAGGTAAATCTTCTATCAACAAATGACCTTGAGCGAGTAAACAGGCAAGTGCTAAACGACATTCATGCGGCTTACCTATAACAACTGATTCAATTTGACTCAAAATAGCCAGAAGAGTTTTTTGCATAAAAAAAGCCTACCTAAATATGTTTATTTAAGTAGACTTTTTAGCATGATTAGGTGACTTTTAACAGCCAAGTGTCTTGATTATCAATAGCTCAGACTTCTGAAGCCCAAATACTCAAGTAGAGCGGATATGTTATTAAGCGTTTCTTCTTGCTGTTACCGCATCAGATAACTGTGCTAATAACGTTTCAGTATCTGGCCAACCAATACAAGCATCGGTAACACTTTGGCCATAAACTTCAGCTGTACCATTAACAAGCTTTTGATTTCCTTCAACCAAGTTGCTTTCAACCATAACACCAAATATATCTTGATTACCTTGGCTAATTTGTTTACTAACATCAGTAGAAACTATCATTTGATTTTCAAACTTTTTGCTTGAATTAGCATGGCTAAAATCAATCATTATTTTACTATTTAACTTACTTGCTTCTAATTGTTCTGTTACTGCTTTAACACTATCTTGATCAAAGTTTGTTGTTTTGCCGCCGCGTAAAATTATATGGCAATCACTGTTACCTGTGGTTTCAACAATCGCGGCATGACCAAACTTTGTCACCGATAAGAAGTGATGTGAAGCAGCCGCTGAACCAATAGCATCGATAGCAATTTTTATCATGCCGTCTGTACCATTTTTAAAACCAACAGGGCAAGATAACCCTGATGCTAACTCTCTATGAACTTGTGATTCAGTAGTACGTGCGCCAATTGCACCCCAACACATAAAATCAGCCATATATTGCGGAGTCATCATATCTAAGAACTCTCCCGCCGTTGGTAAACCTAATTCATTTAACTGAAGTAATAATTTACGACCGATACGTAAACCATCATTAAGTTTAAAGCTATTGTCCATATAAGGGTCATTTATGAGCCCTTTCCAACCTACCGTTGTTCGCGGCTTTTCAAAATAAACTCGCATAACAATTTCTAAGTTGTCTTTATACTTTTCACGTAGTTTCACTAAACGCTGACCATATTCAAGTGCCGCTTTGGGATCATGAATTGAACAAGGTCCAATAATCACGAGTACACGATCATCTTTATGATTTAATATGTTATGAATTGCAGTTCGACCAGAAACAACTGATTTAGTTGCTTTCTCTGACGCTGGAAATCGTTCCAGTAATGCGATAGGAGGTAATAAATCTTTGATTCTATTGATGCGCACATCGTCAGTTTGATACATAATTTTTCTCTTTTTTTACCTCATAATGAGGTGGCTTGGGTATAGACGTCTAGATAGATATTCTTAACGCCAATTTACCAGTGTTAAGTCATTAATACCAGACTATTCAAATGAATAAAGAACAAAAAAGTGATATACCTTTGTTACCAATCAATTTGTCTGTTTCATAAGTGCACTTTGAATGGTAACGAGTATAATTACTGAATAGATAAAACATGTTAAGGAATAAAATGATTGATAGTAAATTGCCCTTACTCGATTTACATAGGCATTTAGATGGTAATATTCGCCCTGCTACCATTTGGCAGTTGGCAGAAAAAAATAGCATTGCTTTACCAACAGCACAATTTAAAGAATTTATCCCTTATGTACAAATACAAGACAGTGAAGCAGATTTATTGGCTTTTTTGAAAAAACTCGATTGGGGTGTTTCCGTATTAAAAAACCTTGATGATGTAAAGCGTGTTGCTTATGAAAATGTAGAAGATGCCTTTAATGCAGGTTTACATTACGCAGAGTTACGTTTTTCACCCTATTACATGGCGATGAATCACCATTTATTGATAACTGACGTAGTTTCAGCAGTTATTGATGGTGTGCAGGCTGGTATTAAATCATTCAATATAAAAATAAATCTAATTGGAATTTTAAGTCGTACTTTTGGCGTAAAGCAATGTCAACTTGAGCTAGAATCATTACTTAAGCATAAAGATAAACTTGTTGCTATTGATTTAGCAGGTGATGAGTACAATTTTCCCGGTGAGTTATTTATAGAGCATTTCAATCAAGTACGTGATGCTGGCTTACAAGTAACTATACACGCAGGCGAAGCGGGTGGGGCAAAAAGTGTTTGGCAAGCGATAACCGAATTAGGAGCTACACGCATTGGTCACGGTGTTGCCACTATTAATGACGAAAAATTAATGACTTACATGGTCAATAATAATATAGCCATTGAGTCATGCTTAACCTCAAACTTTCAAACCGGTACGGTAAAGAACTTAAGCAAACATCCACTTAAAACGTTTCTTAAGGTTGGAATAAAGGCTTGCCTTAATACTGATGATCCTGCCGTTCAAGGCATAGAGGCTAAACATGAATTTGAAGTCGCTCAACAAAAGTTAAAATTTACTGATAGTGAAATAAGCCAATTGCAAAAAAATGCAGTAGAAGTTAGTTTTTTGTCAAGCACTGAGAAAACAACATTACTATCTCGTAACAAAATTGTTTAGTTCGTAAAAATATTAACATCAAATAAAGGAGCAATAATAATGGCAGAAGTTTTATTGGCGTTGGCAACCGGAGCGTTTGTTGGTATTTTATTTTCAGTATTAAAACTCCCCTTACCCGCCCCTCCAGTTATATCAGGAATAGCAGGCATTGTAGGAATTTATCTGGGTGGCATCGGTTATCAATGGATAATAGAAAGATTTTTTAGCTAGATACAAATAAATCAACCTTAGCAGTTTAATTTACTATGGCTAGTTGATAATATTCAATAACGCACTACCAAGTTAGTAAAACACCCTTGATAACAGTATCTAAATTTGAGCATAATTTAGATCAGGTTAGAAACTTACTGACTCATTTAACTCTATACAAAATAGACAAGGGATATTTCATGAGTACACCACATATTTCAGCTAATTCAAACGAGTTCGCCAAAACAGTTTTAATGCCTGGCGATCCCCTTAGAGCTAAATTTATCGCTGATAATTTTCTAGACAATGCTAAATGCATTACTAAAGTACGTAATATGTTTGGTTATACGGGTACGTATAAAGGACAAGAAATTTCCGTAATGGGATCAGGTATGGGTATACCGTCAATTTCAATTTATGCCACGGAGTTATATAAAGACTTTGGTGTTGAAAATATTATTCGTATCGGCTCGTGTGGCGCAGTACGAGACGATATAAAAATTCGTGATATTATTATTGGTATGGCTGCAAGTACTGACTCAAATGTTAACCGTCAACGTTTTAATCAATGTGATTTTGCCGCAACGGCTGATTTCTCATTATTACATCGCGTGGTTAATACCGCAGAACGTCTTAATCAAAAAGTGCATGTTGGCAATATTTTTACCGCTGATTTATTTTACACACCACAACCTGAAATGTTTGCCATGATGGAAAAATACGGTATTTTAGCTGTTGAAATGGAGGCTGCTGGCTTATACGGTGTTGCTGCAGAGTACGGTAAAAAAGCGTTAACCGTATTAACGGTGTCCGATCACATTAAAACTGGCGAACAAACTACAGCAGACGAGCGTGAAAGCACATTTAAAGAGATGATGGAATTAACACTGGAAAGCGTTTTGTAAACACGAGTTGTTTTTTCTAATTACTATTGGGTTTATTGAATTAATTTCTAAACTCAATACGTACTGTTGACCTTTCCGTTTGCTTAGTAATGAGTGGTTAAAAATATACTGATAACCTAACAGCATTGATGCTAATTCGGTTTTAATACCTCACAATTTAATGTTTAATTCTGACAGGAAGCTGGTACCATAGGTCATTACTTCCACTTTGAAAAGTTCCGATAGGGTTTGCCCTAAATCAGAAAAAGTTGTTCTCTGTCCAAGATTAACTGATTGTATATTCTGGTGATAACACAATAAAGGAACAAATTCACGCGTATGATCATTACCTGGCCAAGTGGGATCACAACCATGATCAGCAGTTAAAAATAAAATATCATCTGCTTCCATATGTTCATAAATTTCAGGTAAGCGTTTATCGAAATTTTCTAATGCTTGAGCATAACCAACTGCATCACGCCGATGGCCATAATCTTGATCAAAATTAACTAAGTTGGTAAAAATTAGGCTATTATCTGTTGCCGACTTAATGTGCTGAATAGTGGCATCCACTAACGCATCAATGCCGGTTGCTTTGGTTTTAATACTAATACCTTGATGTGCAAAGATGTCGGCTATTTTACCGACACTAATGACCTGCCCTCCTGCTTGCGTTATTTTATCTAACACCGTAGGTGCTGGCGGTAAAACAGAATAATCTCGTCGATTACCCGTACGGGAAAATTCACTCGCCTTTTGAGGTTTTTTATCACCGCCTTTATCTCCTCCAATGAAAGGTCTAGCAATGACTCGCCCTACATTGAGATCACTATCAGATAATAACGCTCGCACTTGCTCGCAATAACAATAAAGGTTATCTAAACCAAAATGTTCTTCATGTGCCGCTACCTGAAAAACACTGTCTGCTGAAGTGTAACAAATTGGTAAGCCGGTTTTTATATGCTCATTACCGAACGCATTGATAATATCAACACCCGAGGCATGACAATTACCTAGTACGCCGGCAAAACCTGTTTTATGATTAATAGCCGTTATTAGCTCAGCACTGAAAGAATCTTTTTTATTTGAGAAATAGTCCCAATCAAAGAGCACAGGTACGCCAGTCATCTCCCAATGCCCACTAGGTGTATCTTTGCCAGTACTGATTTCATTCATATAACCAAAAGCGCCTTTTTGAGGTTTTTTATAAAACTCAGTAAAGTCCTTTTCTGCCTTTGTTATTTCTTGCTCAAGTGCTTGCCAAATTTTAGGTCTGCTCGCTTGTCGACTTAATTCATGCAAACCTAAGTCACCTAAATTAGGTAATTGGATGATGTTGTTGCTTTCTTGAAAGTAGTGTCTGGCGATATTTATAAAAGTATTAGCACCAATATCACCAAATTTTTCAGCATCGTTGGAATAACCTACTCCAAAACTATCGAGTACTACTATTATCGCTCTTGCCATTAAATTACTCTCAATAAAAAGCTATCAATAAATATGACCAACTAGTCAACTTGTGCTAATTTAATGCTTTTATTATAATTAGCCAAGTTATTTTATGCTTACCTACTTAGGAATAGTATAGTCTAAATAAATTTCCCTTATCTCCCCAGACCTATTGCCTTTGGACTTATTGATGACACACCCTAGTAAAACAACTGTTATAGCAATTGCGGGTGCTTCTGCATCAGGTAAATCGCTCTTCGCCGAAACTATTTATAATGAATTGCTACCCGAACTTGGCTCTGACGGTATTTCTATCATTAAAGAAGATGCTTATTATCGTGTTCAATCACACTTATCAATGGATGAGAGAATTAACACTAATTATGATCACCCAAAGGCATTTGAACATGAATTGTTAAGTACACATTTAAGGGTTCTCACTAAGAAAAAGCCGGTTGATTGCCCTATATATTGTTATAAAACACATACTAGAACTAAAGAGACCATAAATGTTAGACCAACTAGAATAATTTTAGTCGAAGGTATCTTATTATTATCAAACCCAAAACTTCGCGATTGTTTTGATATTAAGGTTTACATGGACACACCGCTTGATATTTGTTTAATTAGACGAATAGAACGAGACACTAAAGAACGGGAACGTAGTTTAGAATCTATCACAAATCAATATTTGACTACTGTTCGCCCTATGTATTATCAATTTATTGAACCATCAAAAGCGTGGGCCGATATTGTTATTACCCGTGGCGGAAAAAACCGTATGGCGATAGAAGTGTTAAAAGCTAAAATAAGACAATTATTTAAATCATCATAAAAAAATAAAAACCACATGAGGTTACAATGGAGTTAGCAACACTTCGAGGTTTATTCGGAATTGGTGTATTACTTGCCATCGCAGTAATTTTTTCTAACAAGCGCAAAGCCATAAATTTACGTACCGTCGGTTGGGCTTTTTTTCTTCAAATTGGCTTAGGTGCATTTGTTTTATATATTCCAGCAGGGAAAGATGTTTTAACGTCTATTTCTGGTGGTGTGCAACAAGTGATCAATAGTGCGAATGTTGGTATTGCTTTTTTGTTTGGCGGATTAGGAACTGATGCGATGTTTTCTAACGGCGTTGGCTTCGTCTTTGCTATTCGCGTATTGCCCGTTATTATCTTTTTTTCATCATTAATCGCTGTTTTATATTACCTTGGCGTGATGCAATGGGTGGTGAAAATTATTGGTGGTGCTTTGCAAAGGCTGCTTGGAACCAGTAAACCCGAATCATTATCTGCCACTGCCAATATTTTTGTTGGCCAAACCGAAGCGCCTTTAGTCATTCGCCCTTATATTGCCAAAATGACACAATCTGAATTATTCGCCATTATGGTGGGTGGATTAGCTTCTGTTGCAGGGTCTATTTTAGCGGGCTATGCTGGTTTAGGTATTGATTTGAAATATTTGATCGCAGCCTCTTTTATGGCTGCACCAGGTGGTTTGTTAATGGCAAAAATCATTATGCCTGAAACCGAACATGAAAAAATAGCCCAAGAACATTTCATGACTGAAGATATTGGTGAACAGCCTAGTAACGTAATAGATGCGGCAGCATCAGGTGCAGCGTCAGGTTTAAAATTAGCCGTTAATGTTGGCGCCATGTTGCTTGCCTTTATTGCGCTTATTGCTTTGCTGAACACCCTTGTGGGTGGAACCGCCAGTTCATTGGGTTTCGAAGGAATCACTATAGAATGGATGTTAGGTTATTTATTCGCCCCTATTGCTTATATAATTGGCGTACCAAGTTCTGAAATGCTGCAAGCTGGTAGTTTTATCGGCCAAAAAATTGTGGTAAATGAATTTTTTGCTTATGTTAACTTTGTTGAAATTAAAGACAATCTCAGCGCGTCAACTCAAGCAATTATTACCTTTGCGTTATGTGGCTTTGCAAACCTATCCTCTATTGCTATTTTATTAGGTGGTATTGGCTCAATGGCACCTAATAGACGACATGACATTGCTAAGTTAGGGTTGAAAGCTATGATTGCAGCTACCTTGGCTAATTTAATGAGCGCAGCTATTGCCGGCGTTTTCTTATCGTTATAATTTTCACTTTTTACTTTTTACTTTTTACTTTTATTAGAATAATATTTTTATATGACTACTCAAAAAGAACTCGAAACAAAAGCCGCTAAATTGGCGATAAGCTTGATGGATCTAACCAGTTTAACAGATAAAGAAACGCCTCAAGACATAGAGAAACTATGCCAACAAGCTAAATCTCAAGGTGGAGGTACCGCAGCAATATGTATTTTCCCCCGCTTTATTCCTTTAGCTAAAAAAATATTATTACAACAAGGCACTCCCCAGATAAAAATAGCCACGGTGACTAATTTTCCTCATGGTAATGATGATATTGCTATTGCTGTGGCCGAAACTAAAGCCGCTATTGCCTATGGGGCAAATGAAGTCGACGTGGTTTTTCCATATAAAGCTCTCATTGCCGGTGATATTCATGTGGGTTTAGAGTTAATTGAAGCATGTAAACAAGTTTGTCCTAACAAGGTATTACTTAAAGTCATTATTGAAACAGGTGAATTAAAAACCCCTGAATTAATTAAACTTGCCAGTGAAGTATCTATCCGCGCTGGCGCTGACTTTATTAAAACTTCTACCGGCAAAGTAAAAGTTAATGCTACGCCTGAAGCAGCTAAAATAATGCTTGAGGTAATTAAATCAACAAATAATGAGCACATAGATACAGGTTTTAAAGCCGCAGGAGGTGTTAAAAATGTCGATGATGCACTGATTTATTTAAATCTAGCCAAAAGTATTTTAGGTGATAACTGGGTTACAACTGAGCACTTTAGGTTTGGCGCTAGCAGCTTACTTGATAATTTACTTTCAACACTTGGTTATATTGATGAAAAAGATAATTCATCAATAGGCTATTAGGTTAACAATTACTGTTATGGCACAACTGTACTTTTATTATTCTTCAATGAATGCCCTGCCTAAAGGCGTTTCTAATTCCAGCTGAATCATGCATCTTCAAGTGGAGCGGGTATGTAGGATGAAGCACAATTTTTAACTAAAAAACAAGTAAAGCAGCTAACTGATATTATTGATGAATTACACATCCCTGTTTTGGCTTATGGAATTCGAACTAATTTTTTAGGTTAAACTTTTAGTGGCAGTGCCGCTTTGCTTGCTTGGGCTGATAAACTCGTTGAACTGAAAACAATATGCCATTGTGGCAGAAAAGCTAACTTTGTTATTCGTTTAAATAGCGACGGTTACGCCGCTACAGATGGTGAACAAGTCGAGGATGGTGGCAATGAACGTTATCAAGCTTTATGTCGAAAATATTTTAAAAACTTCTTAATTTTACAATGAGTTACTTGCTATCAGTCAAGTAACGCGTGACCTTCTGGTAGCTGTTTAGCAATCCACAACGCAAGCTTATGTTTCATATGAGGTTGATCTTCGCTCTCAACTGCAAGCGGCTGAATTAACTTATCACTCACTAACAAACGGTAAAGACTTTCTATCTTATCTTTAGCAGAATTGGTTGCTGAAAAGCTTTTATAACCCCGATTAATCGCATATTTTTCACCAATCACTAAGGCTTTTTTTAGTAACTCGGCTTCGTTTTTTAATTTTTTCATTTTGATAACGTCTTAATATTGAAACTAAAGTTAAGATGCGTCAAAACTTGATATAAGTCAATTGTCTATTGTTATTATTAATAAATTAAATTGATCTACAACACGCTTCGTAGTTATACTCGTAGCTACTTATTCATACAAAACAACAGGTATACTATGTCTATCTCTCGTACTAGAAACGCTCTGCATAAGGTGTATGTTCCATCAACCGCTCGTGGAAATCAGTATTTAATGGCTAAAATCCCATTATCAGAAGAATTATTAGCGAAATATTCTGATTTAATTGATGAAAAGTCCCCCAAACCCTATGAAGCTTTTTATCAAAAGCTAGCAACATTATTTTTTAAAATTAATGATAGCTTAGCAATTGAAAGCAGTCACTTTATTGCCAATAATAAATTTGTTCGTGTACGCTTCAGCCCTGAAAAATTAGTATCCCAAACGGAAAAACAGTTACTTTTTTTATATAACCCTGAATTTCATACCAGCCAAAATTCTTTTTTTGATGGTGGAACAAAAACTAAAAAATTAACCTTATTATTTCTTGCCAATGGTGTTGATCTGCGTCAGAACTCAGCTGAATTTCATAAAAAGACAACGCAAGCAATAACAAATTTTATTGAACAAATAGGGTTAGAAAAATCTGCCGTGCGTATTAGTGATCATCAACATTTAACGTATGACCTTTTTGCTAAAAACAAAGGTGTAGAAGGCACTCAAGTACATAAAATTCGCCCCATGGCCAGTCGATATTTAGCCGATGGGCAACATATACCTGACTCTACGACAGCGCTAACTTATGCTGTAGTAGATTTCCCAGTTAATCATAGAATTCGTTCTTTAGCTAAGTCAACTGAAGAGACATCTGAAGAATACAACGAGCTTTATAATTTAATTGCCAACTCTTTTATTAGTGCAGCTAAAAATAATAATTTAAACAATGGTGCTGTTATTGCTAACGGCTTAGTACCAATAGTTAGATATGCTGAAGACGAAAATATTATTGCTAGCAGTGAATTACTGATGTTAGGTTATAATCCTAAACATACAAGTGGTGGTTATACATGCAAGTGGAACTCTGACAAACTGGTTGATACTATTCAGTTAATTTTTGTAGCCAGTGATAATGACAAAACCTCTCATGGTTATGGGAAATTTGTTAATCAAATAGAGAAATCATTACGAGATTTTGCTCAAACTCTTGACTTTGTAAATGACAAAGAACAAATGTTGGTTAGGTTACACCAGCACATTAGTTTTAATTTAGACTAATTATTAATAAAACAATCATGGGGCAACTTGTCGTTTATTCTGCCCTATTTTAATCTATTTTTAGAACTCATATTCAATGGCCAGGCGTAAAACATGGCCTTTACTTCGGCTATCTACACCCGTAATAAAACCGACTTCCCATTTTAGCTGTTTTTGCCCATCAAAACGTTGAATCCCCATAAAAGCTGGCCCAATACCTAGATAGTTTTCACCTGAATATAGCTCAATAGCCGGTTGTAGTTGCTCAAGATAACGATAACGATATTGTATACGAAACTCTGTTTCAAATTCGCTTACAATCGTATTACCCCACTCATATATAATGAAAGCGTTAAAGGTAAGGCTAGTTCGACCAAATTCTTTTTCTACTAAAACACCAGAAGTAATTTCCCAATTTTGTTGGCGTTGCTCTTTCTCTATCTCAAATAACAATCCCCAATCTGCCCAGTACTCCCCCTGCTCTGTCAGCATCCAACGGGCTTCAACCTCATATGAAGTTAAGCTGAAATCGTCATTGATATCACGTTCACCAACTAAATAAAACTCTAACATAACGGTATCAGTGATCGATTGCCCATAAGCAAAACGTTGCGCAAGTTTGTTACTTTCTCTTTCTTTATGTGAAAATAAACGCCACTCAACTTCTCGTTCATTCGGTAAAACATAAGGATGGTAGACTTTATCCACAACAACACCGTCAGCGTGCACCGTAGAAGTATAACAGAGAAAAAGGCTTAAACTGGCTAGCATAAAGCAGCAAGTCTGCTTAAAAAGCATTATGGCTTTCATGATTTTTCTCCGTAAGCTAACCGAACCAAATATCGTGTTTTGCTAATAAATACAGGAACAATAAAGGCAGTCAAATAGATAATGAGTTGCATAAATGATGGGGTTGTTTCATAGCCAAACAAGACGCGAAGTAATTGTCCAAATTCAGAGTTTTCAGCGATAAAAGCGGTGCTATTCCAAACACTATAACTCAATGGTAAAACATCCACTTGTTGCAATAGTACAATTGACTGCATTAACTGACCAATAGCAAAAAACAGTAAAAAATAGCAGGATGTTTTGATGTGAACATGAGTGTCACTGTAGCGTAATAAAAAATAAAGTAAAATAGCAAAACTGACACAAATACCAACGCCTAAAATGATGCCAATAAATAAAGATTCAAACCCTGATAATTCAAACGTCGATGACTGCGTCCAGTAACTGGTTAAATACAGAATAAAATGCGAACCATGAATAGAAAATACCAATAAAAACACGGCCAGTGCTAAGTATTTTTTAACGTGAATAAAACGGTCTTTTTTATCTAAGAGAAATAAGAATGCACTGCAAAAATAAATGACGATAGAACCAAAAGAAAAAACAAACTCTGTGCCTTTATCATCGAAAAGCTGCGATATTTTTTCCATGTATTGACTCAATAAAAGCACCAGTAAAATAGCCAAGACACTCATTATTGCCATATTTTTATTAGTAACGAGACTCTCTGATGTCGCAGTAAAGCGTAATAACAACAGTGATATGATAATAAACATGGGAAATGCGCTTTGTAGAAACAAAAGTACAGTGTTAATGAACATGCAGACTTCCTTGCTTTAGTTTTAAAGCGTCATGTGATGCCGCTTGCTTACGCTTGGTTTCGGCTACAATAACTTTTCCTCGAGCACTATTAGGGTGATATTCCCCAAAAAAACTGTATTCACCTACAGATAGTGGCCCAATAAAAACAATTGATTTTTGCTTAGGAAAGATCACTTTTTCGCGATTAAGATCGAAGCTATCAAACTCCTCTACGCTATTGTCACGATTATGAATAACTAACTTAACTTTTTTATTCGCTGGAATGATGATTTGTGCAGGATAAAATAAATGATTTTTAATATCTAAATGATATTCAGGCCGTTTTGCTTCTACACTTGGGCTACACAAAGAGAGTAAATTAATAAGTAAAAATAGTTTGCAATATTTAGGAAGACTTTTAATCATCTCCCTGCTCCTTTGCTAATTTACTACCTTTAAAGTACACATCAATTTTTAGCCCTTTAAGTAACGTCGAGGGGGATAATTCTATTTTAGCGCCGTGCACGTCAGCAATATGCTTAACAATGGTTAAACCTAAACCACAACCCAAAACACTTGAGTTATGTTGATCACCGCCAACGCGGTAAAAACGATCAAAAATTCGTAGGTAGTCTTGAGGGGCTATACCAATACCTGAATCTTCAACACTAAGTACAATTTTTCTATCATCTTTATCTTCATTAATTAACTTAACCGTGACTTTGATTTTTCCGCCTATTGGTGTGTATTTATTCGCGTTTGAAATCAAATTGACCGCTAACAAATGCACCGAAAACTCATGTGCGCATAAGTAAGTTTGATCACTTTCTAGCACGATGGTTTGTTCTTTTGCGCTTATGTCACTATAAAGTTCAGCAATCACTTGCTGCAATAATGAATTTAAATTAAAACGCGTGCTGCCATCCACAATTTGCGCGGTGTTAGTACGATTCAAATTTAAAATTTGATCGATAACATGTCCCATTCTATCAACACTGTTGGTTAATTCTTTTATTGAATCAAAGTGTTGAATTTCATTCGCTGTGACATGTAGATCATCTAAGGATAAACGCGCTGAAAAATCTTGAGTGATGTTGTGTACATTTATTTTTAATACACTTAAAGGTGTTTTTAACTCATGGGCAGCATCTTCTGCAAAGTGTCGTTCTCGTTTAAATGCTGCGTCTAAACGAGAGAATAGTTTATTTAACGTAACAACAATATCAGCCAGTTCAGTATTGTTTACTTGTAAGTCAAGTGGGCTAAAATCATTAGTATTTCGTTTACCAAGCTCTGTTCGTAGTTGGTGTAAAGGCTTTAACCCTTGGGTGATAATGATATAGATTAAAAATGATAATATAACTATTGCGATAATCATGGGCGTAACGGCGGCTAAAATAAGTTCTTGTGCTAAGGCAAATTGCGTTTGTAGTGGTTGCGCCACAATCACACTAATTGATGGGCTATCTTGGGCTGATGTACTATTCGATAATGCGAACACTCGCCAACGTTTATCTAAAAAATTAGCTTCAGAAAAATGACTTAACGGTTTATGAGAAAGCACCGAAGAGGTAATAAGGTGATCGGGTGCGTTATTACTTTTAATAAGTAATTCATCATTTTTCCATACCTGAAAAGCAAAACTACCCTGCTGTGCCACTTGAGCTGTTGGGTGTGTTTTGTTGCTATTATTGGTATTTATAAGAGATGATGTTTGCACTGCAGTTGTTTGCACTGCAAGTAACGTATTAGCAATATCTAGCAATTGCTGATCAAATTGTTTTTCAGCTCGTGACATACTCACTTTATAGCCTTGAATAGCAGCAATAAAGGTTATTAATGTTAATACCGAAAATAGTGTTAAGACTAAATAACGCCGGATACTCATAACTGAAAATTCATAGTTTAATACGCATTATTAATGATGTAGCCTACACCACGTACGTTTTGAATAAATTTTTCAGGTAAGCTTTTTCTTAACTTATGAATATGAACCTCTACTGCATTACTCAGCACTTCTTCGCCCCAATGATACAGTTTTGATTCAATTTGCTCTCGAGACAATATTCTTCCGGCATTTTCCATTAATGCTTTTAAAACCATAAATTCTTTTTTGGAAAAGTGTATTTCAATTTCATTATTAATAGTATTTCTATCACTTTCAACAAGAACCTTATGAGTAAAAGTGTCTAACTTAACTTGCCCTACACAAATAAGTGAAGAGTTGGCGGTACCTAAGCGACGTTCAATAACACGTAATCTAGCCATTAACTCTTGTATTTCAAAAGGTTTAACAAGATAATCATCTGCACCATAATCAAGGCCTTTAACTTTACTTTCAATTGAGTCTCGCGCGGTTAAAATGATGACAGGCAGTGATGATTTTTGATTACGTAGATGTTTTAATACATCAAGTCCATCGATATCAGGCAAACCTAAGTCAAGAATAATCATATCTTGGTCAGGTGTAGATAAAGCGTTTAACGCTAGCTTCCCTTGGTTTACATGATTAACAACAAAACCTTCACTTTGCAGTGAGCGCTGTAAAGCTTTAGCCAATGGTAAGTCATCTTCAACTAGTAGTATTCTCATATCATTGGTTTACCTGCGAGCCCAAAATTTAATTTCTTGTTCCTCTAAAAACTGCTCTGCATTAGTCCCTTGCAGTAAAGCTAAGGTTGCTAATATACCTGCTTGGATACATTGCGGGGCAACCACCGTAATAGAGCGCGGTGCCTCAATAATGGGCCAACCAGTTTTCGCATTCAAAATATGGCTATAGCGTTTACCATCGTTAATAAGGAACCGACGAGCATCACCACTGGTAGCAAGTGCACCCGCTTTTAATGAAACAATCATATCTGCCTTACTGATATGATTGTTATCTGTATCGGGGTGCTCAATGGCTACTTGCCAAGGTTCATTATTTACACGGGAGGAAGTAACGGCTAAATCGCCACCTAAGTTAACTAATACTGGACTGTTGGTTAATTGCTTGGCAAGAATAATAGCACGGTCAACGGCATACTCTTTACCTATGCCACCGAAATCAATTTCCATCCCTTTCACTAAATTAATTTGCTTTTGATCGAAGTGAATTTTTTGCCAGCCAACATTTGTTAATATTTGTTTAACTTGCGCTTCTGTCGGGAAATTATCATTATTGTCTTCGCTAGCTTGAGCATCGTGAAAAGACCAAACTTTTCGTAGTACACCAGAGCTGATATCAAACAAACCATCACTTAGTTGGTAACATTGCTCGGCGAAGTTCAGTAATAAATAGGTTTCTTCATCAATCGCAACAGAGTCTCCCGCATTGTTATTAATAACACTACAAACACTGTACTGATTATAACGGCTATATTTATCTTCAATACGCCAAACCTCAGTAGCAATAATATCACCCAGTTTAGCGGCTAGTTGCTTATCAGTTGATTGTATTATCACCTCACAAGGACTTGCCATGGCATTAAACGTAATACCATAGCTGTCTTTGTTTTTTGAAAGCTGTACCGCTCTGTCTTTATTCAAGCGTGTCTCGTTAGAAAGAATAAGAAACTTGGGCAATAATAGCATCAATAGTTGAATAAAGTTCGACATCTTTAAGCTCACCAGGAGCATCAAAACCTGCATCCGTTGGTGTTTGACGATAATACTCCAATCTAAAAGATAAATGATGACCATTATTCACTAACAAACCATATTTTAAGCCTACCGTAATAGTGGACATTTCACCTATGCGATAATCAGCACTAACATAGGAAGGTAATGCGGCACCATCAATTAAAAACGGTTGATAAAACACAGCAGCACTTTGTTGATAAAATCTAAAGTGCGGTTGTAAATAACTTTCTGTACCAAACGTATCTCCTAAAGGTATTCTAAAGCGAGAATCAATAGTATGAGAAGTGATTTCCCAGTCATCCCACATATAACGATAAGAAACATCAAGTACTGTACTATCAAAGTGATAAAGCGATTGCGCATAAATACTTTGCTTAACACGAGAGTCCGGTCTAGATTCGTAAATATAATCTTGGGTAAAACCACTGCTGCCATCTACTACCGATATAACTTTAAAGGGGTCTGTTAGGTAGCCATCAACCATTGAGTAAGAATAATTGAATTGCGTGATCATTCTGCGATTGATAACTTGCGTAAAGCCTAATAAAATATCGGTAGTTGTTTTGGTATCTTCTGAGCCAATACGCGTTTCAGCAAAGTCATCACCCCAAGAAGGTGCACTGCTGTCTCCTATTAACATAGAACTAAACGGTTTAGGAATACCTCCTTCTGGGGTAAACGTATCTTGAAAGAAACTAAATCCCGCTGAGAAAGTTGAGTTTTTTCGATCGAAATCAAACGCTAAATTACCATTAATCCCCAGTGATAAATAATCATATTCCTTCGATATATGAACACCACCGCTGGCAGTATAGTTGGGTGCTATTGGTTGAGTCCATTGGCCATTTAGCTGAACGCGAGTGTCTTTAAAGGTATCATCAAGGGGAGTATTGCCTGGGGCGATTGTATATTGCCCCTTACCCGATGGTCGGGTAAACGTTTGTACATTGGGTTGTGCTACTGCGCCATTAGCCGATGCACCTGTTAACGCATCAATCGTTAATTTTAAGTTAAGTATTTCATCATCAGCAAAAGTTTTTGTGGCATTAAAAATAGCTTCCGCGGCACTCACTCGGTCTACTTCACTGTAAAATAAAAAAGCACTGTCGAATTCCCATGTACTTTCTTCTGTATTGGGATTCGACGTTGTGTCTGCTTGCGCTATGTTACTTGTACCCAGTAGCGCCGCGGTAGCGAGTGTTAATGCCGCTTTAATATTAGGTTTTTCAGTTTTATGTTTCATATTATATTTTCTTTGAAAGTGTGACTTACAAGTGATTTATTAGGAGCTATTTAAATGGTGTATTAATTACAACCGCAGCCACCACCACCAAATCCTTTACCGCCACTTGATGCTTCTTTACTAAAATAAATATGATCATCAAGCGCGGCATCAACCGGAGCTGCGTTTAATGACATTTCATCTTTCGCTAATAAATCACGTTCCCAAGGCTCAACACCTAAATTTGCACAGCCCGTTACACCAATAACCAGTGGTAAAAACAAAACTAATTTGATATTTTTTGTCATAATATAAGGCCTTATTTAGTAGCGAGTAACTGTTCTATTTCTTGTTGATATAACGATATTTTGTTGGTGAAAAATCCAGTATGACGAGATTTTATTTTACCGTCTCTACCTATCAGCATACTGCTAGGCATACCTTGTATTTTGAAGTGTTTTGCTATTTTTCCTTTCGGATCATAAATCACGGTGAAAGAAGCTGGCGTTTCACTAAGAAATTTAGCGGCTAAGTCTTTATTCGCATCTAAATTAATGCTAATAACACTAAACCCTTGCTGTTTATATTCTGCGTCGATTTTATTCATCCAAGGAAATGATTTTCGGCAAGGCCCACACCATGACGCCCAAAAATCCAAATAAATCACCTCCCCTTTATGTTTATTCAACGCCTGTTCAAGGGCTACTTGGCTATCGGTTGCTTGCTGAGCATAGGTATTACTTGAGAAAATAACCATGATAGAAAGTAATAAAACAAAAAATGATAACTGCTTTGATAAATGTTGCAAATTGGTACCTAATTTAAAGAGTAATTGCCAGAATATTTAATTAAACCATACATTAACTAAGTTTTCTTAACGAACCCTTAAGAATTGTTATATTTTCATTTTTTAACTGTCATAAGCCCCAGAACCTCTTAATTACATTTTATTTCACCAATAAGGTAAATTATGCTTGTTTTTTATAGTAGAACTGGCAAAGTGTCGCTAACAATTAGTGTTGTTACACTAATTATTCACACAATTTGACTTACTATTAATTAAAGGAGTAGCGCTTCAATGTGTTCGATCTTTGGTATACTAGATATAAAAACAGGTGCTCAAGCACTTCGTCCAACCGCTTTAGAATGTTCTCGTCTATTACGTCACCGTGGCCCAGATTGGTCAGGCATATACAGTAATGATAATGCCATATTAGTGCATGAACGTTTATCCATTGTTGATACTGAGCATGGTGCTCAACCTTTATATAATGAAGACAAAACCCATGCACTTGCCGTTAACGGTGAAATATATAACCATAAAGCTCTAGAAGCTGATTTAACGGTAGATTTTGACTTTAAAACAGCTTCTGACTGTGAAGTTATATTGCCGTTATATAAAGAGTTTGGTGTTGATTTTGTTGATAAATTGCAAGGCATGTTTGCTTTTATTGTATACAATGAAACGGATAATTCTTATTTAATTGCCCGTGATCATATGGGTATTATTCCGCTTTATACTGGCTATGATAGCGACGGTAACTTTTATGTTGCTTCAGAAATGAAAGCACTTATGCCTATTTGTAAAACGGTAAGTGAATTTCCTCCTGGGCATATTTTAGATAGCCGTGTTGGTGAATTACAACGCTATTACAAACGTAACTGGCAAGAATATGCAGCGATTAAAGATAACACCACTAGTAAAACCAAAATTCGCGAAGCATTAGAAGAATCAGTAAAAAGTCATTTAATGACTGATGTACCTTACGGTGTACTGTTATCAGGTGGTTTAGATTCGTCACTGATTTCTGCTATCACGCAAAAATTTGCTGCTCGTCGCATTGAAGAAAATGATTTATCTGAAGCTTGGTGGCCAAAAGTTCATTCGTTTGCTTGTGGTTTAGCTGGTTCTCCTGATTTGGTTGCCGCGCAAACTGTTGCAGACAGTATTGGTACTATTCATCATAGTGTGATCTTTACTGAGCAAGAAGGTATTGATGCATTAAAAGAAGTTATTTATCATTTAGAAACTTATGATGTAACAACTATTCGCGCTTCTACGCCTATGTATTTAATGGCGCGTAAAATTAAAGCGATGGGTATTAAAATGGTACTTTCTGGTGAAGGTGCTGATGAAATATTTGGTGGTTATTTATACTTCCATAAAGCACCTAACGCACAAGAGTTTCATGAAGAGTTAAACCGTAAACTAGACCGTTTACATAAATTTGATTGCTTACGTGCAAATAAATCAATGTCAGCTTGGGGTATTGAAGCACGCGTACCATTTTTAGATAAACACTTTATGGATGTTGCCATGCGCATCAATCCTGAAGATAAAATGTGCGGCAACGGCATAATGGAAAAAGCAATTTTACGTGAATCTTTTGAAGGTTACCTACCAAAAGAAATATTATGGCGTCAAAAAGAGCAATTTTCTGACGGTGTAGGTTACTCGTGGATTGACGGGTTAAAAGCCCATGTTGAAGCACTTGTGACTGATCAACAACTTGAAAATGCTCACATTAGATTCCCGGTAAATACACCTGATAACAAAGAAGGTTATTACTACCGTACCGTTTTTGAAGAGAAATACCCATTAACTACTGCTGCTGATTGTGTTATTGGTGGCAAGTCTGTTGCTTGTAGTACTGAAGAAGCACTGGCTTGGGATGAAAGCTTCCAAAACAATGCCGACCCATCGGGTCGTGCAGTATTGAGTGTACATAACGAAAGTTATTAATTACCTTTCAAAAATGACATTTTAAAATAATAAAAGGCTTACTATATTTAGTAAGCCTTTATTTTTATAAAAATTATCACCTTAAAAAATAACAAGTTGCTTGCGTTCAAAATATTTTCTACTAAAATCAGTTTATAGTTTAATTAGTCATAAAAGTAATTTCATGAAAAGAAAAGTGCTTGCATCAATCATTATTAGTAATATCGGTTTAGTTGATCTAGCCTATGCAAAAGAAGATAACTTAATAAATTTATCTTTGGAAGAATCAATAAATTCACAAATAATAACCTCTTCAAAATATCTTGAAAAAGCTGTCGATTCCCCCGCAAATATTCATATAATTACCGCAAAACAAATTAAAGATCGTGGCTATAAAAACCTTGAAGATTTATTAAGAAACATGCTGAGTGTCGATTTACAAGAATATGCTGCGATTGGTAATTACAATGTGATCAGCATGAGGGGTGCTCGCAGCAATAACAAATTTCTTATATTAAAAGATGGTGTACGACTATCCACTCCAGCAGGTGAAATAAATGCAATCGCTAATAACTATCCCCTTTATTTTGCGAAACGTGTTGAAGTATTAATAGGCCCCGCCTCGGTAACTTATGGTGCGGATGCTTTTGCAGGTGTCATTAATATAATTTCTTCAGATAAAGATAATGCGGACTATACTCAGGTATCAGTGTCTGTAGGAGATGCTCATTATCTCAATGGAAATGCTCAATATAGCCGCCTTTTCAATAACGGTGTCTTTGTAAATATCGGAATACAAGGTCATTATAGTCAGGAGCTAAATTTTTCCGATAATTACCCTGAGTTATACAATGATAACTCAATAGACTACAACTTTAAGAATACTGAAAATTTCCAGTTTTTTGCCGATACAACTATCACTGAAAATTATAGCATGGGTGTTTTTCACTCTAAAATCACCTACTCATCAGACTTTACTGCTACACCCGAATCTTCGAGTTTTGATCATAGTTCCCTTGAAGAAAGTTTAACGAATATATATGCAAGCTTTAACTATACTTTCAACGAAAAATTACAAACACAAACATTATTTACTTATCAACTATTCACGTTAGGTAATGCGAGTCATGTTAATAATATTTTTACTCATTACACTAAACAATATAAATACGGCCGAACCGCACGTTATAGCTTAAATCAAGATTTAACTTATCAACTTAATCAGTCTCATTTATTATCTGGGGGAATCGTTTATGACTATTTTGATATTATTCCTCGTAGCCCAAACCTAGCTGAACCCTATGAAGCAGATAATAAACCAGACGAGCAAATACTCTTTTATCCAAACACTGAACTTGCCGTTGAATTTTTTCAACACCGAGATGAAAGTGTTGGCTTTTACCTACAAGATAACTGGCAGATAAACGATAAATGGCGACAAGTTATCGGAATTCGTTATGATCACCATTCTCTTTATGGGGGCACAGTAAGCCCTAAATTGAGCACTATTTATCAAGCTGATGCACATAATGTCTTTAAATTATTGTATGCTCATTCTTTTTTAACTCCATCTTCTAGCCAAGCATTTAATAGTGCAGGCTCCTTTACAGGTGAGAAGAATGAACAAGACGAATGGCTAAGTAGTCCTCTTACTGCGTTTAGTGTACCAAACGAGCAATTACAACCGGAAACATTAAAAAGCCTTGAACTAAATTATGAACATTGGTTTAACCCGCAAAGTACCATTAAATTCGCTCCATTTTATAACAAAATAAATAATGTGATCATAGGGTCAAATGATGAAACTGCAAAGCAAGCCATTTCAGGGGCTTACTTGACTAAAACTAGTTCATATAAAAATAGTGGTCAATCAACTGCATATGGTATTGATATTTCAATCAACTCAACCATTAGTTATGACAAAAGTAACACTGAATATTGGTTAGCATTATCTTATATTGATGGTGAATTAACTGAACAAGGGATTGAAACAGACTTACCTTTAATCGCACATTATAAAATAAAGACAGGCTTAACGTTTAACTATCAAAATAACCATTATCGCTATGTATTTAGCCCAACATTACGTTGGATAAGTAATACAACCGGTAATAATTTAGTTATTAATAGCCAGAATGAACGAACAGAAATTGATAGTTATTTTGTCGTAGACTTGCATGGCGAGGCGCAATTAACAAATAATTTAACGCTAAAGTTAACGGTCAATAACCTACTTGATGAAAAGTATTACCATGCGCCATTTGATAGCGATTTAGTCGCTTTTAACAAAGCGCCACAAGTTGGACGCCTTGTTTTTGCTACTGTTGAATATGGTTTTTAAGCTTGAAAGCTAGACCTTAAAACCATTTACTATCTCTTTTACCAAAGGAGGTCCTTGGTAAATAAAGCCAGTATATACTTGAACTAAACTAGCACCAGCGGCTAGTTTTTCATTCGCATCATGGCTCGATGCAATGCCACCGACACCGATTATGGGTAGTTTATCGTTTAAAGCTTTCGCTAATAAGCTTATAACAGTAGTACTTTTATCTTTAACTGGCGCACCACTTAAACCACCTTGTTCATTGCCGTATTCAAGCCCTTCAACCCCTTCGCGAGATAAGGTTGTATTGGTAGCAATAACACCATCAATATTATTATCAATTAAGCTTATGGCAATAGAGTTAACTTCATCTTCTGTTAAGTCTGGCGCAATTTTTACTGCAATTGGTACATATTTATTATATTGCTTTTCTAATTGTGCTTGTTCAACTTTTAATGCCGATAGCAATTCATTTAACGCTTCGCCATATTGTAAAGAGCGTAAACCTGGCGTATTAGGTGATGAAATATTTATCGTTATATAACTAGCAAAATTATACACTTTTCGCATACAGTGAATATAATCATCTTTAGCATTCTCTTCTGACGTGTCTTTATTTTTACCGATATTAATACCTAATACACCGCTAAATTTTGCCGCTCTTACTTGCGATACTAAGTAATCAACACCCTTATTATTAAAACCCATACGGTTAATAACAGCATTCGCTTCAGGTAATCTAAAAATACGCGGCTTAGGATTTCCGGCTTGAGGACGTGGAGTTACAGTCCCTACTTCAACAAAACCAAATCCCATAGCAGCAAAGGCATTAATACATTCACCATTTTTATCTAGACCTGCAGCTAAGCCTAATGAATTTGGGAAATCAATTCCCATTACGGTTACCGGTTTATTGGTAACGCGTTGCTTATATAAAGCATTCAATGGTGTTGAACCAGTGCTTTTTAACCCTTTAATGGTTAACTCATGAATGGTTTCGGCATCAAACTGAAACAACACTTTACGAATGGCAGGATAAAACATAAAACCTCTAGTTAGTTATGTAATACCAATTGAAATAATGAATACACCACTTAGCGAGAATTAAAAGGCTTAGAGGCAGGCATTGATTGAAGAGAATGGTTATCCCCTTGTCAAATCAATAACGCCGCATGTAAGCCTTTTAAACTCGCCCTTTGGGAGCTCAGTAGCAAACTGATAACAGCACAAAATAAATAAAATATAGAGTAAACTATGTTTAACTCATTTTGTTTGTTCTATGCTCGCTACTGTAGCTCTAAGTTGAGAGATTCATTAATTCAATTGGTATAATGATAGCTGGAAATAAAAATCCCCACTTAACTTTGAACAGTTAGGTGGGGATTTTATCAGTTAAGTAAACTTTTTAAAATTGCTTTTAATTACTTTTTACTCGTTAATAAAAGTAATATTAAGTGGTTATGTTATTTGGTACTTTTTCGCAATTTAGACTTAGTAACATTAACTCCCGCAAGGCTACAGAGAACATAGCAAACTCATGAGTTTGACCTACTTTAAAGTCTGATAAAATATGTTGCCAACGTGTAATAGGTATTTCATTAACTTCCATCCAAGTATCAAGCATATCATCAAGATCTTCAACTTTCACATCACAGTCACATTGCAACACAACAACGGCTAATGAACGTTGTTGCCAGTCAAGTTCTTCTCTAAAAGATGCTCTAGCAAGTGCTTGCCAATGATTAGCGACAGTCTGACGAGTAATTTGCTCTAAGAACCAATGTAGCTCTAAACGAACGCCTAATTTAAAGTATAAATTAGCCACAAGTTCAACATTTTTACCTTCTTGTTCAGCTATACCGGCAATATCTAATACTGAGAAAATAGTACTTAATTGCGATATACGTTGAGCAATTTCTTTGGGTACGTCTGCGGCCACTAAATCACTTTCAACGCGTTGTAGCTCTTTTGCTTCTTCCGCTATAATAAAGTCATTAAGCTTTTTAGATAAGATAGTAAACGTTGGCTGATACAGCGCTATTGTTTGCTCTATAGAAACTGCTTTATTGCGATGACGTAAAAACCAACGTGTTGCTCTTCTGACTGTACGACGATATTGAAATAACATTTCTGTTTGAATAGCGGTAGAAATTTTATTATTTAATATTTCAATTTTTTGCCAAAACTCTTCTAACTCAAAGATCGCACAAGCCATGGTGTAACTATTGGCTATTTCAACGACAGCAGCGCCTGTTTCTTCTTGCATACGATTTACAAAATTAAACCCCATATCATTACCAATTTTATTGGCTAGTTTAGTCGCAATAATTTCTGCACGCAAAGGATGCTGTTGCATTTCATCTTGATATTTATCACGCAACTGTTTAGGAAAAGCACTGACTAATAATCGGTTATGATAAGGGTTATCCGTTATCTCTTTATGAACTAACTCTTCTTTAAGTACCATTTTGCTATACGCAAGTAAAACAGCAAGCTCAGGGCGTGTTAAGCCATTGCCTTTAGCGATTCTATCAGTAATTTCTTCATCATCTGGAATAAACTCTAATGCTCTATCAAGTTTACCTGCTCGTTCTAAGTCCTGAATAAAGCGCACTTGCTCTTTCATATGATTAACACCACGTTTGGCGGTAATAGACAATGAATGTGTTTGACGATAACAATCTTCAATGACTAAATCACCGACTTCTTCAGTCATATCATAAAGTAATTTATTACGTTGTTTAACCGTTAAATCACCATTTTGTACTAAGCTATTAAGTAATATTTTTATATTAACTTCATTATCGGAACAATCAACACCACCCGCATTATCAACTGCATCGGTATTAATACGGCCACCATTAGCGGCAAATTCAATACGGCCAAGTTGTGTTAATCCTAAGTTACCGCCTTCACCAACAACTTTAGCCTGTAGTTCACCACCATTAATTCTTAAGGCATCGTTTGCTCTATCACCTACTTCTAAGTGCGTTTCTTTACTGCTTTTAACATAGGTACCAATACCGCCATTCCATAACAAGTCAACTTCCATCGTTAAAATTGCTTGGATCAAATCATTAGGAGACATGCTTTGTTTTTGCGTCCCTATCATTTTTTTGATTTGCGGTGTTAATTTGATCGACTTCACATGACGGCTAAAAATACCACCGCCTTTTGAAATCAACTCTGCATTGTAATCTTCCCAGCTACAGCCAGGCATATTAAATAACCGCTCACGCTCTGGATAAGTTTTCGCTGAATCAGGGTTAGGGTCTATAAAGATATGCATGTGATTGAATGCTGCTTGTAAGCAAATGTGTTTTGATAACAGCATGCCATTACCAAATACATCTCCCGCCATGTCACCAATGGCAATACAGGTAAAATCTGTACTTTGGCAATCAATATCCATTTCTCTGAAGTGGCGTTTTACCGACTCCCACGCACCTTTTGCAGTAATACCCATGGCTTTATGATCATAACCAACACTCCCGCCAGAAGCGAAAGCATCACCTAACCAGAAATTATATTCATCAGAGATACCATTGGCGATATCAGAGAAGGTTGCAGTACCTTTATCGGCTGCTACAACAAGATAAGCATCATCTTCATCAAGGCGTACAACATCGACAGGAGGAACTACTTTACCATTAACAATGTTGTCAGTAATGTCTAATAAAGCACGAATAAAAGTACGATAACATTCTTTACCCGCTTCAAATATTTCTTGACGAGTTCCCTTTGGTAATTGTTTACAAACAAAGCCACCTTTAGCACCTACCGGCACAATGACCGTATTTTTAACTTGTTGTGCTTTTACTAGACCTAAAACTTCGGTACGGAAATCTTCACGCCTGTCAGACCAACGTAACCCACCTCGAGCAACTTTACCACCGCGTAAATGCACACCTTCAACTTGGGGTGAATAAACAAATATCTCAAATTTTGGTACCGGTTGTGGCATTTCACTAATTTTTTCTGGTACCATTTTGAACGAAATATATGGTTTCTCGCCCATAAGTTTATCCAGTTGGAAATAGTTAGTACGAATAGTCGCACTGATCATTTCAACAAAGCGTCGAATGATACGGTCATCGTCTAAGTTAGCAACATTATCCAATGAACCTTCGATAGACTCTAGCAACTTTGTATGTGCTTTATCTTTTACATTCTCAGCAAATTTATTATGAGGATCAAAACGTTGTATGAATAAATTTATTAATAATTGCGCAATGCTAGGATAACGAGCAAAAGTATCTTCGATATAACTTTGACTAAAGCGACCACCAATTTGACGTTCATATTTAGCAAAGGCGCGTAAAATAGAAACTCTACGCCCTTCAATCCCTGCACCTAATACTAATCGGTTAAAGCCATCATCTTCTAAATCGCCCTGCCAGACTTTAGCAAAGGCATCTTGGAAGAGTGTACTCACGGTCTGAATATTAAAATCATTTTCGCCATTAATAAGCATAGAGAAATCTAAAATCCAGTAGGTTTCCCCATCCGTTGTTTTAATAGCATAGGGGCTTTCACCAATAACACGTAAGCCAAAGTTCTCTAAAATAGGTAACACATCCGATAGATGAATTGGATCGCCTTTATGGAATAATTTTAATTTGACAAAGCGACTACCAGTTTGTTCTTCTAAAGGTTGGTAAAACAACATTTCTAAACCATCAGAAAAATTTACTCTTTCTAATTTTTCGATATCAACAATCGCAGATCCTGGTAATACTTCGTCTTTATAGGCTTGAGGAAAGTGTATATATTTTCGACTTAATGCTTTCGCTGCAACTTCACCTTTATTGGCGACTAGTGCACTCACTAATTTGTCATCCCAGCTTCGTGCGGCTTCATTTAAATTAATTTCAATTTCTTTCACGTTAATATCTACTTTTGTTGACTTAACCTTAACAATATAATGTGTTCTGGCTTGCACTGATTCAGAGAAGTAGGTGTTAAACTCAACTTCTTCATCACTTCCAAATGCTTCTTGCAACAAGTGCTGAGTTTCAATACGTAATTCAGTGTTATAACGCTCACGTGGTACATAAACCATACAAGAATAAAAGCGATCAAAAGCATCACGCCTGACAAATAAACCGCAGTAGTCACGCTCTTGCATTTGCAAAATTCCCAACACATTTTGCAATAGTTCATTAATATTACTTTGTAATATTTCATCTCTAGGATACGTTTCAAGAATATTAATCAATGTTTTATAGGCGTGTGTTCCTTTGGCAAAACCTGAAGAGTCACATACATCTTTTACTTTAGATTTAATTAACGGTAAATCTAAAGCACTGTTAGTGTAATAAGCAGAGCCAAACAAACCAATAAATCGTTCTTCACCGATAACGTTACCTTTGGAATCAAAACGTTTTATACCGATATAATCAAGTTGCGCAGGTCTGTGCACTCTTGAGCGAGAATTAGTTTTGGTGAGAATTAGGTGGTTTTCACCTAAAGCGATGTCACGCCCCGACTCATTTAAGCTTGAAATTAAACGGTTTGAAATTGTAGTAGAGTTTTTCATTAAACCTAAACTAGAATCCATGTTTGCTACAAGTTCAATATCACCTTGTACCGCAGTAACATCGTATGAACGATAACCCATTAAGGTAAAATTATTGTTTGCTAACCATGACAAAAACTCTACCGTATCATCCTTTGCGTTTTTACTACCGGGTAACGTAGACTTTTTAACATCATCGAGAACCTTGTCAAACTGTTGAAGCATAGGTTGCCAATCGTTAACAGTTAATGTGATATCTTCAACAACACTTAATAGTTCATCTTTTATAAGATCTAATTCTTCTTTGGTCGACTGTCTATCTATTTCAATAAAAAAGATACTTTCTTCTGATGTCGCTTTAATTTTAGAATCAACGTTAGACGCCAGTTGAGTAATATTTCTATTTTTTCCTCGCACTAATTTTAATGGTAAACTCAACATCAGATGTGGCGATAGACCCAATCGATTTAAGGCTATGCGAATAGAATCAACTAAAAAAGGCATGTCTTTAACGATCACTTCAATAATAGTATGACTTGATTTCCAACCATTTTTACTTACCGATGGATTAAAAACATGAATGAGAGGAGTGTCATCCGTATGTTCATTAAGCGTACTCCACAAACTCAATGTAGCACCATACATGTCACTGTCATTTCTATTTGATAAATCGAGAGAAGAAATATTGCCATATAATAAAGACGAAAACTGTTCGACTAAATCGGCTGTGTCTTGAGGGAGCTTTTTCTTTATTAATTGTGCTACATTTTTTAGTATCACTGATGGAGAACCATTAACTAACGCCATACCGTATTCCTTTTGATATTATTTTAACAGAAAGCTTGTAATAATTTAGGTTGCACTCTCTTTTTACGTTATGTATTCAATTGTGGGTAAAGTAAGAGTTTTGTTGCTTTTTATTTCTTTTATTTTGCACTTTTAATCAAACGTAGTAATTAAACTAACTTATTTTATGACTATATAAAACATTTACTGAAAATATTTAGTGACGGATTTTGTAGTGTAGTACAGATTTTATAAGTTAATTTAGCGTGTTTCTGGTACTTTTTATTTACAACAAATATTCATGTAGTTCTTTAAACCTATTTGTATATACCCATGATACTTCAAGATGTGCGTTTCAGGACAGCTGAACGATTCATGATCAAGGCGCATCTTTTTATTAAGGGTCGTTCAGGAGAATGTGCTCCTGAACAACCATTATCTTCAATCAAAGCCTTGCCTAAAGACGTTTCTAACTCCAGCTGAATCCAACATATTGAAGTAACATGGGTATACACAGTGACAGGATATAAAAAAAGCCCTTAATAAATAATTATTAAGGGCTTCTTAGTTATCTAAAGTATTTTTTATAACTAATATTTTTTATTGAGCCATAGAAATGCTGACAAAGCAGGTAATACAATAACTGCGGCTAGCATATTAACTAAAAACATAAAGGTTAATAATATGCCCATATCTACTTGAAATTTCAAATCAGAGAAGAACCATGTTGATACCCCAATGGCAAGAGTTACACCTGTAATCAACACAGCACTACCACGCTCTTTAAGCGCCGCAAGGTAGGCATCATGTACATTTGCACCTGCTTTCAATTTTGCACTCATGGTTGATAAAATGTAAATGCCATAATCAACACCAATACCAACTCCTAGGGCTATTACTGGTAGAGTAGAAACTGTTAACCCTATATCTAACACCGTCATTAACCACTGAGCCAAGGTTGATACTACATATAAAGGTAATACAACAACAATCGTTGCTCTTATGCTTCTAAAGCTTAATAAACATAAAATAATAACGGCACCATAGACATAAAGCATCATAGGTAACTGAGCCTGTGCTACAGCTTCATTAGTTGCCGCCATAACACCAACAGGACCCGATGCAAGCTTGAACTGTAATTGCTTATTGCCTAGTTCAGCTGCGGCTAATTTAACTTCATCAATCACACGATCAATGGTTTCAGCTTTATGATCTTGTAAGAATAAGATAACGGGCATAACACTACAATCACTGTTTAATAAACCACTTGAAGAAGGTACGCGAGCAATAGATTGTACTAGTGTTTGCTGGTTACGAGGAATCACACGCCATTTGGGATTACCTTCGTTATAACCGGCATTAACTAATTTAGATATTGAAGCTAAACTCACTGCAGATTGAATCCCTTCAACATTTTCCATACGCCATTGAAATCGATCAATAGTATTCATGGTATCGTAATAAGTACAAGCATCAGGCGTAGATTCAATGATCACCGACATATAATCAACACTGATTGCGTACCGGTTAGTAATTAAAAACGTATCTTGGTTATAGCGAGAAGACTCATGCAATGCCGGTGCTCCTGCATGTAATTCACCAATCTTTAAACTTTGTGAATTAAACCAACCAGTAGCATACAAGATAACGGTTAACACTAAGATTATTAATGCTGGCCCTTTTTTTGCAAAGCTCGCCATAAAACGCCAAACAATACTCTCTTCACCAATATTACCGGCATGATTTTTTCTGTCTTTAGGTGTAATCGTTAAATAAGAAACCAGTAATGGTAGTAATAGTAGATTAGTTAAAATAATCATAGCTACACCTAATGATGCAGTGATAGCTAATTCTCGAATGATACCAATATCAATTGAAAGCAAAGTCAAAAAACCAACAGTATCAGACAATAAAGCAATACCACCAGGAATTAATAAAGCCCTAAAACTCGCTTGGGCAGCTGCTTGGCTAGACAAACCAAGGCTCACCTGCTTAACCACTGAATTAATCATTTGCACGCCATGGCTAACACCAATAGCAAACACTAAAAATGGCACTAATATAGACATGGGATCAAGCCCAAACCCAAGCGTAGATAGCATACCCATTTGCCAAATAACGGCAACTAAAGAGCATGCTATAGGCAGTAATGTCAAACTAATCGAATGACAGAAAAAGAAGACCATAATAGCGGTTATCGCAATAGCAATGGCAAAAAATACGACAACTCCTTTAGCACCTTCTGCAACATCCCCCACCATTTTAGCAAAGCCAATTATATGAATTGATATATTATCTTTTTCAAATGTATGTCTTACTTCCTGCTCTAGTTGTGCAGCCATGTTTAGCGTATCAAGCTTTTCTCCTGTATTTGGATTAAAATCCATTAAAGAAGCTTTAACCATGGCACAACTATAATCATCAGCAACAATGCTACCAACAATACCTGCTTTTTCAATATTACCTTTTACAATAGCTAAGCCACGTGCATTTGCTTGAAAATCAGCAGGGATTACTGGTCCGCCAGCAAAACCATCTTCGACTACTTCGACGAAACGGGTGCTAGGAGAATATAATGATTTAACCTGAATACGATCAATACCGGGTATAAAAAATAGCTTATCGTGCACTCCTTTCAACGCATCAAAAAATTTAGCAGTAAATATATCACCATCACTATTACATACAGAGATTAAAATATTATTGGCACCGCCAAAATTTTCACTATGTTTTAAATAGGTTTTCATATAATCATGGTTAAGTGGAATATTTTTAGTAAAAGAGGCATCTAGCTTTATTTGTGTTGCTTGAAACATCAAGAAAGCACTCACTAAAACAAAAAGCATCAACACCAAAAACTTGTGGCGGAATAGACCTATTTCTAAACGGTTGGCAAGGGAAATTTTCATAACGTATTACAATCCAATTGTTCTTATTTTTATGGTTTAACTTTTAAAAGAAAGTTTACAAAGAAATGATTTTAACTCCAACATCAGAAACAACAATCAATTGATTATTAAACCAGACCCCTGCAATTAGGGATTTACCATCTTTCTGGTTTCTTAAACTATAGCTTTGACCATCATCATTACTTTCAAGCAAGGTACCATTATTTGCGAGTAGAAAAATGCGATTATCACTCGTTAAAACAATATCATTGATCAATGCCGTAGTATTTGTTTGACGTTGTTGCCATGGTGTACCATTTTTTGAACTTCTAAAAACATGCCCACGTAAGCCAACCACAAGCAGATTGCCTTTCAAAGTTCGAGTTATGTCAAAGAATGAGCCTTGATAAATTTCATCTAATAGTTGCCAGGTTTTACCAAAATCATAACTTTTAGCAATTAACCCAATTTCACCCACCATATAGAGTGTACGTCCATCAAGCACTAAGCGATTAAAATGAGGTAGAATAGAGGATGCTTCATCTAGGTAAGCTTCCTCGTCTTCTTGTTTTAGCTCGGCTAGATATTCAGCATCGTCAGGTAATAAGAACTCACTATGAAATTCTTTTTGCCATGTTTTACCGCCATCTAAAGTACGAAATAAAAGTCCATAGGCACCAATAGCCAAACCCTCTAGTGGTGTTTTGAACACTACATTAAGTAATGGTTTTTCTAATGTAGGTTTGTATTGCTGAACTTGCCACGTTAAACCACCATCTTGACTATGCAAAATCGTGGCATCATGGCCAACGGCCCAACCAAGCAGCTCATTATAAAAAAACACATTGGTTAAGGTTGTTTGAACAGGCACACTAGATTGTTGCCAGTTCACACCATCACTAGACATAATAATATGACCGTGCTCACCAACCGCCACTAGTTTAACTTGTCCAATGGTGGTTATGTCTAATAATAACGATTGACTCGCTAAAGGAGCTTTCACTGAAGGAATATAAGCAGTTGAAGAAGAGTCTGCAGCCAAACTTACTAGGCTGTATGAGTAAAGTAAAAAGCTCATCAATAAAGGTAAAACAAAAGGCATTAGCGAATTCTCAACATAATTATAAAAAATAGTTTTTATTCATCTAACCTTGGAAAATACATAATTCCGTAGGTGTTTTGCACTGAATCTTGTGCATTAACCTTAATATTCTCAATTAAGACGCCATGAGGATAACATGAAGTGAATAGTTACAAAAAACATTAACGATAAAAACAAATAATCAAAAGTTAAAATAAAAACGGCTAACACTAGTCAGCCGTTTAACGTTGATAGCCGTTATCTACGGCCTTCTCGTCTTAGTGCTGATGGTGTGAAGTTTTTTTGCTTCAACTGCGCAGAGAAATCATACATTTTTTCTTCGTTATCTAAGCCTAATGCAATGTAACGACGTGATTGTAAGTCATGAAAAACATCTAACGTAGACCAAAGCGTCGGTACTTCATAATAATTAATCGTATGTGAAATACCTACACGATATAATTCATCACGGTTATCGTAAATATCGGTAATCGCTACTTGCCAGCTATCTTCGTCTATATAGAAAACACGTTTTTTATATATATGGCGAGTATCTTCTTTTAGACTTGCTTCAACAACCCAAACTCTATGCTTTTCGTAACGCACAAGTTCGGGGTTAACATGGCCAGGTTGTAATATTTCACTATATTTCACTTTGTCACTATGTAAACGATAATCATTATAAGGAATAAGTAATTCTTGTTTCCCTTTCAATTCCCAGTTATAACGGTTTGGCGCACCATTATACATATCGAAATCATCTGTAGTTCTTAAACCATCAGATGCTGTTCCAGGTGCATCATAAGCAACATTAGGCGCACGACGAACACGGCGCTGTCCCGTATTATATGTCCATGCTTGACGTGGTGTTTTAATTTGGTCCATAGTTTCATGAACTAATAAAGCCGTACCTGCTAGCCGAGCTGGCTCGGTTACGTTTTGTTTAAACTTAAATAAAATATTTGTTTTTTCAAGTTCTGTTGGTGATGCACCTTTAACATTATAAGGCAATAATAACGATTCTCTCAGGCCTACCAGTGTATAACCACCTGAAGCAGTTGGTGCGGCTTGGCCACCTTGTCGTGTAACACTTTCGCCACGATAGCGTAAAGTATGATTCCAAATAGCTTCTAAACCATTCGCTGGTATAGGAAAAGGAATGCCAACCGCGGCTCCTTTAATACCATTGCCCTCTTTAACTAATTCTGAACGTGTAGCGTTTGTATTTACCGCTTGATAAACATGTTCAGGGTAAGAAGCGCTACGGTGCGTTTGATAAATATTCATCTTAAACGTTTCAGGATAAGTATCAAATAACTTAACTTGCCCTGGCGTTAGTAAATCTTTATGGTTTTCTAAGTTTTTAGCGGTTATCGTATATTGAATCTTGTCATTAGGATAAGGGTCTACATGATGTTCGCCAACATTATACCCTTCAGGAGCCTTGGTAATACCGCCTGTCCACTCAGGGATAGAGCCATCTTTATTGGCCGATTGAACGGCACCCATAGGGGTTAATTCTTTGCCTAGTTTATTAGCTTCATCCATTGATATTTTTGCCGATACTCCACTGGAAGCAAGGGCAACCGATATTGCTAATAATAATGAATTATTGTTCATATGAATTTTCATACTTGTTGCCTTTTCTTAGATTGAATATTTAATACTGAAAGATACATAGTCGTGGTCTTCCATCTTGTTAGTCGTGCCAACACCACCGAAGAAACTGTTATAGTTTAAATCTGCAGACCAACGACTTTGATAATCAAAGGTTAATCCTAGGGACGTTGACTTTCTGCCTTCAATAAACATAAATAATGGATCGGGCGTAATACCTTTAACATCGTGGGCAAAGACTACACGTGGCGCTATATTGATACCGGCAATAACGTTAGTGTATTCAAATTTAGCTATTGCACGATAACCCCAAGCGAACTCAGTTGGGAATGGGTTAGACTCAACACCGTCTTGTATTATTCCTTCTAAAATAGGGCCAATAGGACCCGCAATACCACCATTACGCGCAGTACCAGGACCATTTAAACGTAATACACTTTGCTCAGGCATATCATTAATATTGATACCACCTATTTCAATAAGCCCGACCAATTGACTGGCACCAAAAGTAGGACCAAACAAATGCGTTAATGTCATTTGTGCTTGTAATGTATCTGATAATATATAACCCGTTGCAGTTTCGCCTGAGCCATAAGGCGAACCGTCAACTTTAACCACTTGAGAAATACCATCTAAAATACCTGTACCTGGAATACCAGCATTAGCTAATTGCTGAGGTACGGAGGCAAAAAGCAATTCAACATCATCAATTTGCAAAGGTTCATCTTGTCGATAACTCACTTCGCCTGAGAATGCTGTTGTGCCTATTGTGGTGTTAAAGCTCATCGCGTACATTTTAATGTCTTCGACATAATCAATCTCAACACGAGAGAAGCTATTTAAATCAGAATAGTTATCTTCAGTAATTTCATTTCCTGCTAGTGCCTGCCCTACTATATAACCTACATCACCTTCTAGTGATGCCATACTAAAGTCTGCAGTAATACCTGTGAAGATTGGGCGACGACTATGATAATTCACATGATACAAGCTTATCTCTGTATCATTTAGTTCAGGTAAGAACCAAGATAAACGTAAACCATATTGGCCACCATCATCAGGTTCATTTTCAGCTTTAGAGCCAGGAGCTCTTAAGGTGATATTTTGAACATAAGTAGCATACATTTTCCCTGCATCCTCAGGAGATACTTGCCCGGCCAGAACAGCATCACCAATTTCATTTAGACCAGCAATTAGATAATCTAAATTCATATCAGGATTGCCGCCAAAGCCAAGTTGAACATTATTATATTGGCCGCCGTCACCGGCAAAATCGTTGGTAGAAAAATAACTACCTGGTGGAGGTAAAATAGTTTTTTCCCAACTGTATTGATAGAACATTTCCACGTTAAAATTATCCGTAACACCTAAAGACGCCCATAAGGCCCCAAAAGGTATAAAGGCTTCTTTTACTTCAGCGCCTGGCGCACGTAAACGGGCAACATCAACAGGGTTTATCTCACTAATACCATGAGAAATTAAAGTACTTTCACCCCAGCTAATGACTTGATCACCAAGGCGTACTGAGAAAGGCATTTCGCCGATTTCAAAATCACCATAAACATAGGCATCGAGTAAGCGGATATCTTTACAGACTTGCTCTCTCGCTTCACCATCTCTACATGGATCAAATACATTACCAGTAAGCGCATTAGATGAATCTCTATCTTCGTCCATCATTGCGTAATCATAAAAGTACATACCACGAACAAATACACCAACATTTTGATATTGGATATCTAACTCATGAACACCTTTAAATATCTTAGAGAAGCTTTCGTCCGAATCGTAGTTTAAATTGCCATTATCACCATTGGTAGAGTAACTTCCTGCACCATTCCAGACATCGTCTTTAACAGGGTTTGGTGCGTAGACTTTATAATTACTAAAATCTAAGCCACTATTGGCATTGTTAGACTTACCTATATTGTCATTCCAGTTGCGGCTTTCGGTTCGTATACTCGTTCCCAAACTAAAAGTAGAATCAAAGCTGACTTCGACATCACCAAATTCCCACCTTGCAGCTTGAGCATTATTAATACTTGCACCTAATAATGTCATTGAAAGTGCTGCGGCAATACCAGCAGCTAAAGGTTTTTTAGAAAACCTGCGATGGCTATATTTCATTAATTTTCCCCTGTAGCGAATCAAGAAACCTAAAAATAATATTATATTCTTGCTAATAAACTTAATTATTAAAGCAGTATTTTATGGCTTGGCTTAACATCGTTATTTGTTTTTATATCTATTTACTTCAAATGTAATTGTTAGTACACAAGTAGAAGTTAAGCAATAATTGCATCATTTAAACTCGGTAGCAAGCGTAAAAATCAATAGTTAAATCGCTGTATTTTAAAGATTTGCAATTAATACTTTAACAGTAACCAACGCGCGTTTAAAACAACCGTTTTAAACGCGGTTATGTAAACTGATTTTTTTGAATTAAGTTAATAAAATAAGGGTTTTTTCATGAATTACTTTTCATTATTAAACTCACGGATGGTCTGACCACTGTTTAAAGCTATTACTCTACTACTGATAAAAAAAGAATAATATTTATAATTTAATTAGTGATAAAAATTTATTATTTTGTGTTTCTAAACAAAAATTGCCATAAACACCATCATTTGTTAAGTGGCTTCGAAGGTGCATGGCGGGAAATTGGACAGTAGTTCCAAGGTTGGTTTTCACCACAATGGAATAAATTTGGCCTCGGTAATAAGGCAAAAATTCATTTTTTGATATATTTAAAGAAAAATAATACTTCATATTCTCAAGTCGAAAAGAGTCATTTTAAGCCAGGATTCAGATGAACCTGAACTTTGACTTATTTAATAAGATAACTATCGATACGTACAATAAAAAGCATCGGGCGTGTTAATTTGTTAAGAAGCCAACGCAGCATCCAGTTTCTCTTTTAAATCATTAGATAAATTAGGCAAAGCCTGTAAACGAACGAGTTGCGTCTGCATCAATTGTTTATGTGGCTGGGCAAAGCTATTAAATTGGATCAATGGCGAAATTAATCTTGAAGCTACTTGCGGGTTGATAGTATTTAATTCCGCTATATTGTCTGCTAAAAATTGATAACCCTCACCTGTTGGACTATGAAAATATTTGGGATTATTCATGGCAAAAGCGCCAATTAACGATCTAGCGCGATTAGGATTCTTAAGACTAAATAACTCATGTTTAATTAGTTTATTTAATTGCTCAAAAATGTCATCACTTCGTACACTAGCCCCTAATGAAAACCATTTATCCATAACTAATGACGTTGTCTGCCATTGTTGTTCAAATTTTTGCATGTATAAAGGAAGTTTAACAAGGTTATATCTAGCTGAAAAATTTAATGCCGCAAGTGAGTCTGTCATATTGTCAGATGACTCAAATTGTTGATCAACTAATATAGCGTGTTGCTCTATTGCGGCTAAATAAAACAAACAAGTATTCTTTAATGCTTTATTCGAGATTATGTCTGCGTCACAAATATTAGTTAGTTCTAACGCTAATGAACAAGCTTTAAACTTACTTAATAAAGCTTGCTCTAAACCTTGTGCTAAACATAGTGTAAGGGTGTTAATGGCGTTAACTAAGCTTATAGGATCAACTTGTTCGATTAAATCTGCTGCTTCATCAAAACTTGGTAAGGCTAGTTGCTCAGCTATAAATGCAGGATCATCATTAGCGCTTAGAATACCCGTAAAACAAATTATTAGCTGTTCAGGAATTTCAAAAGAAGGATTCAATGTCAGTTCTTTTATCGTTGACATTAACAACTTTTGCCCAGCATCCCATCGACAAAAGCTATTATTAGCGTTCGATATTATTGTAAATAAGCTTTCATCATCTTGAACAAAGTTAACTTTCACTGGTGCACTAAAATCTGCTAACAAGGCTAAGGTTGGCTTAGCCCTAAGTCCTGAAAAAGTCCATGATTGCTCTTGCGCTTTTAATTCAATTAAATGTTCTTGAATGCTAGTATCTTCATTATCATTATTAACAATCAATTCAAGCTTTATGGGTATATGTAATGCATTAGGACTTGGTTGTTTGGTCGTGATAGGTGATTGCTGTGCTAATGTTATGTGATACTCATTTTTTACTGCATCAAAACTTTCGCTAACACGTACCGCTGGCGTACCTGATTGGCTATACCATAACTTGAATTGCCTTAAATCTTTATTCGAAGCATCACTCATGGCATCGATAAAGTCATCACAAGTTACCGCCATGCCATCAAAACGCTTAAAGTAGAGATCCATGCCCGATCTAAAGTTATCTTTACCCAATAAGGTATGTAGCATACGAATAACTTCAGCGCCTTTCTCATACACAGTTAAGGTATAGAAATTATTCATTTCTAAAACTTTTTCTGGTCGAATAGGATGCGCCATTGGGCCTGCGTCTTCAGCAAATTGCAGTGAACGTAATACCCGAACATTTTGAATTCGTGTAACCGAACTTGAATGCATGTCTGCACTAAATTGTTGATCTCGAAAAACAGTTAAGCCTTCTTTTAAACTGAGTTGAAACCAATCTCGACAAGTGACTCTATTACCCGTCCAATTATGAAAGTACTCATGAGCAATAACTGCTTCAATATTAAAATAATCCGTGTCTGTTGCAGATAACTTATCTGCTAAAACATATTTACTGTTAAAAACGTTTAAGCCTTTATTTTCCATCGCACCCATGTTGAAAAAATCAACAGCAACAATCATATAAATATTTAAGTCATATTCCAGTCCAAAGGTTTGTTCATCCCATGTCATTGATTTTTTTAACGACACCATGGCATGTTCAGCCTTATGTAAATTGCCTTTATCAACAAAAATCTCTAAAGCAACCTCTTTACCTGAGCACGTGGTAAATGTATCAGCTAATAAATCAAAGTCTCCAGCAACTAAAGCAAATAGGTAGCATGGTTTTGGGAAGGGATCATACCAGGTTGAAAAATGTTTGTTGTCGGCTAATTCACCATGATCAATTTTATTGCCATTCGATAAAAGAGAAGGATACAGAGTCTTGTCGCCAATCACTGTAGTTGTGAAGATGGCCATTACGTCAGGTCTATCTAAGTAATAGCTAATACGGCGAAAACCTTCAGATTCACACTGACTGCAAAAAGCCCCTCCGGATTTAAATAACCCTTCAAGTGAGGTGTTATCTACAGGATTTATTTCAGTAATAATTATCAGCTTAAAGTTCTGTTTATCTGTTGTAATAATGAGGCTGTTTTCTAATTGTTGGTATTGATCTGTTGATAATAGTTCGTTATCAATTGACACCGATACCAAAGTTAGTTTCTCACCATCTAAAATCAGGTTTTCTTTATGCTCCCCTCGCCTATTAATGATTAATTCGTTAATAACCTGAGTATTGGTATCATCTAATTCTATCGTTAGATTAACCGTTTCAATGGTGAAATTTGCAGGGCTGTAATCAGCTAAAAATCGAGCAGTTGAGCGAGTCATAAATCATCCTGAAAAAATAGCCTGCGATGCAGGCTAAAATAAAATTAAGTTGTCGTTGCTAATTTTTTAATCTTAAAGCCAATAAAGCCATAAACAACGGCTAATACTGGGTTAATTAAGTTAAAGAAACTATAAAATATATAATCAAGCGGGTTCACTAATAACACGCTATACATATATGCGCCACAAGTGTTCCACGGAATAAGTGGTGACGTTATTGTTCCTGAATCTTCTAGTGTACGGCTTAGTACGAGAGGATGTAATCCACGTCGTTGATATTCCTCTTTATACATGCGTCCAGGCATCACAATAGCCATATATTGATCAGCGGTAATTAAGTTTGTACCTATACATGTTGCTACAGTACTTGCAATTAAACTGCCGGTAGATTTTGCCGTTGCAAGAATCGCACTAACAAATTTACGTAACATACCCAAATATTCTAATACAGAGCCAAAGCTTAAAGCACACATAATTAACCAAATTGTGTTGAGCATTTTCGACATACCACCACCACTTAATAACTTGTCTAATTCTGCATTTCCTGTAGCAATACTGACACCATCAAAAAAAGCTGTCCACACTACTTTTATATTAGCGGTTAGAACGCCTGTATTCTCATTGGCTAATCGTAAAATCAACTCCTGTTGAAAGAAAACCGCCCATAAACCTCCCATTAACGCGCCAATAGCAACAGCAGGAAATGCAGGTACTTTTTTTATTGCTAAAAATAATAATACGACTAATGGTATTAAATTCAATAGACTAATATTAAATTGCTGTTCTAGTTGATTACTCAAATCTATAATAGACGTCGTTGATGCTGTGGTTTCTTCACTAAAACCTAAAATTAAAAATAAAATAATAGCAGTTGAAATAGAAGGTACTGTTGTCCAAAACATATAACGTATATGAGAGAATAATTCACTTCCTGCTATAGCTGGCGCTAAATTGGTGGTTTCAGATAGCGGTGATATTTTATCACCAAAATACGCACCAGAAATGACAGCACCTGCGGTAATTGCTGGATCTAATGATAATCCTTGCGCAATGCCAATTAATGCCACACCAATCGTTGCTGCCGTGGTCCAAGAGCTACCAATGCTTAAGGCAACAATGCTACAAATAATACAGGCTGCAGCATAGAACCAACTGGGATCGAGTATTTGTAAACCATAATAAATCATCGTGGGCACTGTACCCGATAACAACCAAGTACCAATAAGCGATCCAACCGCGAGTAAAATAAGCACTGCGCCAAGTGATAAAGAAATACCACTTATAATAGCTTTCTCAATATCATGCCACTTATTACCATTTTTAATGCCGATAATCACCGCAATACCCATAGCAATTAACAATGCTATTTGATTAGGTCCATATGATGAGTCATTACCAAAGTAGACTACCGCTATAGCTAATAATGCGACTAAAGATATAACGGGAATAAAAGCATCTAACATGCTCGGTTCTTTAGAGTTAGTTTGCTCAAGTGGTTGCTTTGACATAATTTTAAATTAACCTTTTATTATTATTTTACATGCCTATGTAGATGGCTCAGGATCGTCATCCCCGTGATTTCTTAATCGGGGATCTAGTGTATTAAGCGTAATAGATCTTCGATCAGATACTTCGAAGATGACGTATGCAGTTACATCCTGAGTTATGTGCATAGGCATGTTATTTTATGTTACTTTGCATATTTATGAGTTTATATAAATAAAAACACTGTAGTTAAGATACAAGAAAGCCGCCCTATAGGCGGCTTTCTCACACAATTTTTATTATTTTTTAGCTATCTTACCTAAACTAATTAAATCAAAAGTAATACGTGCTGTTTCATCTAAAAATGGATCTAATTCATCTAATTCATCAGGTAAATCATCAAGCGAGATTATTCTCTCTTTACCCATATCGACAAGACGTTCATTAGCACGAATAAGTTGTTTTTCCTTACGCGCTTCCCGTTTAGCTTTGCGTGTTTCTAGGTTAAGAGAAATAGTTTTATCGTCTTTTTCAGCTTTATACTTTTCAATATCAGTGAGTAAATAATTAAATTCACTGTTACCTTTAATACGTTGTTGGTATAGCGAAGTTAAATAACTAACATCAGTTTTAATATCATTAAGCTTAGTGTATTGCGCTTTATCTATCTGATCCCAAGGTAATGCATTTTCCTCTTTACTTTCACCCCAATCTTTAGGGTCTATACCAGAAGGAAAGGAAATATCAGGTAATACACCTCTATGTTGAGTGCTGCCGCCGTTAATACGATAAAACTTAGCGATAGTATACTGAATACTACCTAATGGGTTCTCGTATAAATCATATACTCTACCCAAACCTCTATGTTGTTGCACAGTACCTTTGCCAAAAGTATGCTCACCAACAATGACACCTCGTCCATAATCTTGTATCGCTGCAGCAAAAATTTCTGATGCTGAAGCGCTGTATCTATCAACCATAACCGTTAAAGGGCCATCATAATAACTAATGCCATCTTTATCACGGAGAACATCAACTCGATTGGCACCATTTCTAATTTGTACTACAGGGCCTTTATCGATAAACAAACCCGTTAATAGTGTGGCTTCAGGTAACGAGCCTCCACCATTACTACGCAGATCGATAATAATTCCCTGCACTTCTTGTTCTTTTAGCTTTGCTATTTCTTTTTTTACATCTCGAGATAAATTATTATAAAAACTTGGAATGGTAATTATCCCCAATTTTTTACCTTGGCTATTTCTTTCATCAGAGCCATCATCTATACCGACACCTTCAAAATATACTTCAGACTTAGCAGCTTTGTTTTCTAATTTAATTTTATCTCGAACGATGGTGACTATTTTAACATTTGAGATATCTTCAGACTTTCCTGAGATTACCTGTAGTCTAACTGTTGTTCCTTTAGGGCCTTTAATTTTATCAACAACATCATCTAATCGCCAACCGATAATATCTTCAAAATCTTTTTCACCTTGAGCAACACCGACAATACGATCTTTTGCCTTTAATTGTTTCGATTGATCAGCCGGTCCACCACTAATGACACTTTGAATGACCGTATAATCTTCTTCTGCACGTAATACCGCACCAATACCTTCAAGCGATAAATTCATCTCCATTTGAAAACGCTCTGCATTACGAGGAGATAAGTAAGAGGTATGAGGTTCCACTACACGAGCAAAGCTGTTCATTACTAATTGAAAAACATCTTCGCTTTCACTTTGCTTTAAACGCTTAATTGCGTATTTATAACGCTTTATTAGTACTTCTTTAATTTTAGGCCATTCTTTACCTGTTAACGTTAAATTTAAGGCGTCAGACTTTACTTTTATACGCCATAATTCATTTAATTCAGCGACAGACTCTGCCCAAGCAGCATCTTCACGATCATAAGAATAAACTTCATCTTGGGTATAAATAAATGGTGATTGTTGGGCTCTTTGATCAGAAGAATCTTCAGTTCCTAATAAACTAAGCGCATATTCATAACGCTCTAAACGACGCTGCATATTTAAATTATAAATATCGTAAGCAAAATCGAGTCTACCACGGGCAAAAGCATCATCAAAATCTACACTATATTTTTCAAAACTAGTGATATCTTTGGCTAAAAAAACATGTCGAGAATAATCTAACTGTTTAATAAATCGTTCAAAAACTTCTTCGGATAATGCATCACTAATTTTAACTTTTTTATAGTGACCACGAGTAAACCTAGCGGTTATACGCTTACTTGCCGTAGCATGCTGACTTTCCGGTGCTAAAATAGGCAGTTCTAGATCTTTACTTTCATCAATAAATGCTAAAGCACTTATACTACCTATTGAGAAACTTACCGATATTGAAACGGCAAGTGCTATACGACAAAGTTTTTGCATACATACTTCTCCAAACTGTTTTCTTAACACAACTGAGTTTTAACAGGTAAATTTATGAATATATGTTCTTCATTTGTGTTTTTATAATCATGCCTGAGTCTAACTGAACACTAATGTCTTTACCTGAAATTTCAGTAATGGTTGCATTCATAGGTGAATTACCTAACTGAACTTTAACCTTACATCCTACAGTTATTGTAGCTGATTCTACAGGTTTCAATGGCGGTAACTCTTTTTTTACTGCTTTACCTTTGGTTGATTTGACTGATTTATACTTAGCCGGATCAACTTTTATTTCTGTAGAGGTCTTGCTAGCACTGTCTTTAGACTTAGAGCCTTTATAAGGCTTCTTTGTTCCATTATCAGGTACTTTTTTATTCGCAGAAGAATTGTTACCAAATTTTTCTTGGCTTTCTTTTAACGTTTTACTAGCATAGTTAGCTTGCTCTTCATCAATCTTAGCAACATCTTTACCGTCTATATCAACACGGAATGTACCTACTTTGATTGCTTTAAGATAACGCCAACTGCTGGTGTAATGTCTTAATGCTTGACGCAAACGGGTTTTACTAACCGTTTCATCATCGCTAAGTTTTTCGGATAAATCTTGAAAGATCCCCACTTTTAATGGCTTTACTTGGCCTTTAACTGAAAAGCATTCAGGAAACTTCTCGGTTAAGTAGGTAATAATGTCTTTAGTGCTTATTCGTTTAATTTCAGTTTCCATAAATACAACTTTTATACAGTTTTAGTTAAATAGGTTAGGGGCTGTTGATATTTCGCTGTTAAATTTTGTTCGAGATAAAAGCGTTTTAATCGCGGCGAGTAGTGTGTAGCCTAGTCACTCTAAGCAAATACTACTCAACAAAGAGTAAAACACTTTTAGCCGAATCCTTCGGACAGCGTTTGTTGGTCGTTTTTACGGCGTTATCGCCTTTTTATGTGGAACAACCACATGACAAAGGCTCTGCCTTGTATAAACACCCAACAAATAGCTGCAAAAACAATATCAAAAGATCAACAGGCCCTAAATTAATAATCTTCTCGTTGAAGGTGTTGCTCTCGATTATCAAGAACGTGTTTACACCACTCATAAATATCTGCAGATTCTAAATCAGGTAATACTTCTTGCCCAATCCAGGTATCCCAAATTAAAGCTAATAACTGCTCTAATATTTCAGTTTCTATATCTTCTTCCGCTAAGTCATACAGAGTATGGTAAATTTCATTCACAATCTCAGCGACAACTTCTTCTTGACCATCCCAATCACCGACAACAGCTTCGGAGACTAAATAATCATGTATTACAACAAATTCTTTCATATTAACTGACTCTTTTTAAATATTGCTTCCTGGCAGTTAAACTTTTCTCAAACATTTGTACAATCAATTCTAAGCCTGTTTAAACAATTTGGTTAAAACGTTCAAAAGCCGTACTATCAAGCTATTGTATCACCCTTAAGTTGAACAGGAATAACAATTTCTGAGTTACTAGAGGCATCACAAGCAATATGCCCATCAAATTGATGAACATCATCAATACGTTGAGTTGTTATTGTTTGAGCTGCAGTGCCGCAAACGCCAGCGCCAGCACCAAGAGGTATACGAATACAAACGACATTACCTTGAAAAGGACCAAGAACAAGTTCTTTGTCTATTACTCGATAAAAACCAACCCTATTTACCTGTACTAAAACATTAAAGAGCAAAGCCGAGATGTTTTCCATATTGGTAATAGGGTATGTTTTATCTGATATTAGTACTTTAGTTTGCGCTAATAAATCTCGATAAAACTCAATTTTTTTTGTCAATTATAAAAGCCATGAAAAGATGTTTGCTAAAAACGCATAACATACCTTGAAAGCTGTTTAAATTAAAGCTTTTATCTAGACAAAGTATCTATTTTTGCCCTTTACTTACTCTTGAATAGAAAATTTAACCAATACACTAGCGTTAATGACTTGATTACCAACTTGAGAGTTATGATTAGGGGTTACTTCAGCAGACATCATTGCTGAACTCATGCGAGGTCGATAATAATTGCTACTGAGCTCTTTAACATAGAGTAATTTACCTAAAGCAACGTTTGAGTGACTTGCTATTTGAATCGCTTTCTTCTTGGCATTATTGATTGCTTGAACTAGCGCTTGTTGATAATGCTTTTCCGTATCTTCGACTGACATAGCTAAAGGGGAAATATGACTAACACCTAATTTAATAATATTATTTAGAAATTGGTCATAATCTTTAATACTTGAAAAGTTTATGCTAATAGTTCGTCTTAACTCAAAATATTTTGGTTTAATATTATTTTGATTATTAACAGCGTTAGCCCCAACATATACTTTACTGTGTTGATTATTTGGAAAGGAACTATTCCCTACTCTTTGACTAACTTCTACACCTTCAACTGTAATTGACGGTTTTTCTTCGACTACTCTTAAAGTAACCCTAGCAGAGTTGATCTCGTGATTTTTAATGCCAAGACTTTTTGCGACTTGCACTACTTGGTTACTTTTATGATCAACAACCGCTCTTATTTTATCAGTGTGTCGACCACGCTCAACAATCGATATCGATAATGAAAAACGATCCGGTACAGCTAAAACACTTGCTTGTCCCTTAACTTCTATATTAGGAGTTTCACCATTATAAGCCATACTACTACCACTTAAAATCAATGTGATAATAGCTAATGTACTAATAAAATAAGACATTAAAAACTTAGTCATAGATAACTCCTAAAAATTTATTTATTAATTTTCCTTAGTAAATTGCTTAAAACGTTGTTTTTCATCATTAGAAGCATTTTGCCACCAGTACTTTAACATCGCTAAAGAGTTAACTTGTATCAAGGTACTTGCTTGTTTTTCTGACATGACAATTGGGGCTGTTGATGGAGCACTTTTCGTTTGAATAGTTTGCTTTGTAGCGAGTGCACTAACAGCTATATCAACTTGCTTAGCTAATTTATAATCAGAGACTTTTTCTAATGTTAAATTAAGTTGATTATCATGACCATCTGTTAGTCTCAATTCCGGTGACTTTTTAAAGTTTTCAGCAGCCGCTAAATCCTTTATTGTAATAGTGCTTAGTTTAAGCTGACTCTGGTCAGTAATAGTAAATTTAACAACAAATTCTTGTGATTCAACCCTTCTCTCTTCAGCAAACTCTAGGTCTTCAAAAACGTCTTTATATCGTACTATTAACGCATTATTACCTTGGTTAAGTTCGAAAGAAGATTTATTATCTAAAAATCCATTATCTACAGTTTTATCATTTACTTCACTGACGACTAAATTATCAGACACATTAACGGTTACAGCAAAAACCTGCATGGAAATAGTGCTTAGTGAGCCACAAATGAATAGTGCAGTCAGAGTTGGTATATTAAAAAACCTAGCCAAAATAAAAATCCTTAAAAATATGTTCATTAGAATAGTCTCTTTATAAACTGACTAGGCTGTAAATCAAAGTAAAATAATCAAAAGTAGGTAAAATATAGCCTAAAGTACTAATATTTCTTTTCTCAAGTTGAAAATCTAACCGTTAAAAACAATCACCAGGAATTTTCACCCAGCCTTCCATCAGCACTCTAGCACTACGACTCATACTCACTTTTTTCACCGTCCAGTTGCCATCAATACACTCAGCTTGTGCGCCAACTTTTAGTGTACCTGATGGATGACCGAAAGTTACTGAACTTCCCTCACCTGAGTCTGCGGCCAAATTTGCAGCAAGGGCAACCAGTGTGCCAGGAATAGCTGCAGCAGTACCTATAGCAACAGCAGCAGTTCCCATCATGGCATGGTGTAACTTACCCATAGAGAGAGCACGCACATGTAAATCAATATCAGTAGCAGCAATGTTTTTACCGCTTGAAGATGTATAAGCTTGCGCTGGTGCAACAAACGCTACTTTAGGGGTATGTTGACGAGAAGCAGCTTCAGAAATATCACTAATTAAGCCCATTTTCATAGCGCCATAAGCACGAATTGTTTCAAAGCGTGTTAATGCTTTTTCATCACCATTAATTGCCTCTTGAAGTTCGGTACCTGTATACCCTATTTCGTCGGCATTTAAGAAGATGGTTGGAATACCTGCTGTTATCATAGTTGCTTTAAACGTGCCAATATCAGGCACAACAAGATCATCAACTAAATTGCCTGTAGGGAACATCGCTTCGCTTGGATCCACGGGTGCAACAAAATCAACTTGCACTTCAGCCGCAGGAAAAGTTACCCCGTCAAGTTCAAAATCACCCGTTTCTTGTACTTCACCTTGAGTAATTGGTACATGAGCAATAATTGTTTTGCTGATATTTTTTTGCCAAATTCGCACTTCGCAAATACCGTTTTCAGGTATTCTATCGGCACTAACTAAACCAGAACTAATAGCAAAAGAGCCTACCGCAGCGGTAAGATTGCCGCAGTTACCACTCCAATCAACAAACGCTTTATCAATAGCTACTTGTCCAAAAAGATAATCAACATCATGATCGGCTTGTTCTGATTTAGCTAAGATTACTGTTTTACTGGTACTTGACGTTGCTCCGCCCATACCATCGGTTTGTTTACCATATGGATCAGGACTACCAATTACGCGCAATAACATATTGTCGCGAGATTCACCGGGAACCTGACAACGTTCTGGCAAATCGGTTAAATTAAAAAATACACCTTTAGATGTACCACCACGAATGTACGTTGCTGGAATTTTTACTTGAGGTACGAAAGCCATTGCTCTCTCCTTTTATTTTTTCTTACAAAAATGGCACATTATCTTTTAGAACAATGTGCCACTTTAAAATTAAATCAATCAAGTTTGATGTCTAGACGAATTATTTATATTGAGAGCAAGGCGACTGCACGGAGATTGGTAACTAATATTAGCCCCAAAGTGAGTACAGCCAACGCAGCTATCATTAGAAATAAACGTTTAGACATTAGACTTTAAGAAATCGGTGGCAAATTTTTGTAATACCCCGCCGCCATCGTAAACAGAAACTTCTTCCGCTGTATCTAAACGACACTTAACTGGAATTTCTACAACGTCACCATTTTTACGAGTCATCACAACAGTCATAGCTGCGCCTGGTGATGTAGCACCAACGACATCATAAGTTTCGCTACCATCAATATTGTAAGTGTGACGTGTTTCACCATTAGTAAACTCAAGCGGTAGAACGCCCATGCCGACTAAGTTAGTACGGTGAATACGTTCAAAACCTTGTGAAACGATAACTTCAACACCGGCTAAACGAACACCTTTTGCTGCCCAGTCACGTGATGAACCTTGACCGTAATCAGCACCAGCGATGATGATTAATGGCTGTTTGCGATCCATGTAAGTTTCGATAGCTTCCCACATGCGAGACTCAGTTCCTTCAGGCTCTATACGTGCTAGTGAACCTTGTTTAACTTCGCCATTTTCGTCACGACACATTTCATTAAACAATTTCGGGTTAGCGAACGTTGCTCGTTGGGTAGTTTCATGATCGCCACGATGGGTTGCGTATGAATTAAAGTCTTCTACTGGTAAACCCATTTTTTCAAGGTAAGCACCAGATGCACTATTTAACTGAATAGCATTCGATGGTGATAAATGATCGGTTGTGATGTTATCACCTAATACCGCTAAAGGACGCATGCCCTTCATGGTACGAACACCAGCTAAGGCACCTTCCCAATAAGGAGGACGACGGATATAAGTACTCTTAGGATCCCAGTCGTATAACGGGCTTTCAGCAGGTTCAAACGCACCTAAATCGAACATTGGCGTGTAAATTTTCTTGAATTGCTCAGGTTTTACACATGAAGCAACAATTGCATCGATTTCTTCATCTGATGGCCAGATGTCTTTGAGCGTAATATCGTTTCCGTTTTGATCTTGCCCTAAAATATCTTGTTCAATATCAAAACGCATCGTACCTGCAATAGCATAAGCAACAACTAATGGCGGTGACGCTAAGAATGCTTGCTTTGCGTGTGGATGAATACGGCCATCAAAGTTACGGTTACCTGATAATACAGCAGTTGAGTATAAATCGCGGTCGATAATTTCTTGTTGGATTTTAGGATCTAACGCACCCGACATCCCATTACACGTTGTACATGCATAACCGACAATACCGAAACCTAATTTTTCCATTTCAGAAAGAAGGCCTGCTTCTTCTAAATAAAGTTTGGCAACTTTTGAACCCGGAGCAAATGACGATTTAACCCAAGGCTTACGTACTAAACCTAACTCATTTGCGCGTTTAGCCACAAGACCAGCTGCAACAACGTTACGTGGATTAGAGGTGTTAGTACATGACGTAATAGCAGCAATAATTACCGCGCCATCTGGCATTTCGCCATTCGCTTCTTGTGCTTTACACGCATCTAAATTTTTAGCAATGTCCTTTGAGGCTAAATCAGCTGTCGCTAAACGACGATGTGGATTAGAAGGACCCGCTAAGTTACGAGTAACTGTTGATAAATCAAACTCAATAACACGAGGATATTCTGCTTCAACTAAATCATCAGCCCAAAGACCTGTGTGTTTCGCGTAAGTTTCAACTAATGCTACTTGCTCTGGTTCACGACCGGTAATTTTCAAGTAATCAATGGTTTGTTCATCAATATAGAACATACCTGCAGACGCACCATACTCTGGTGTCATATTTGAGATAGTTGCACGGTCACCAATGGTTAGACTTTTAGTGCCTTCACCGAAGAATTCTAAGTAGCTAGAGACTACTTTCTGATTACGTAAAAACTCAGTGATCGCTAATACCATATCGGTAGCGGTAATACCTGGATGACGTTTACCGGTTAACTTAACACCAATAATGTCAGGCAGACGCATCATGGATGGACGTCCCAGCATTACAGTTTCAGCTTCTAGGCCGCCTACACCAATAGCGATAACACCTAATGCATCAATATGTGGCGTATGAGAATCAGTACCAACACAAGTGTCAGGGAAAGCGACACCATCACGTGCTTGAATAACTGGTGACATTTTCTCTAAATTGATTTGGTGCATAATACCGTTGCCGGCAGGAATAACATCAACGTTTTTAAACGCCGTTTTAGTCCATTCAATAAAGTGAAAACGCTGTTCATTGCGACGGTCTTCAATCGAGCGGTTTTTATCAAACGCTTCAGGATCAAAACCAGGCGCTTCTACTGCTAGCGAATGGTCAACAATAAGCTGTGTAGGAACAACGGGATTAACTTTAGCTGGGTCACCACCTTGATCAGCGATAGCGTCACGAAGACCGGCTAAATCAACTAAAGCTGTTTGACCTAAAATATCATGACAAACAACACGAGCAGGATACCAAGGGAAATCTAAGTCTTGTTTGCTTTCAATGATTTGCTTTAACGAATCAGTTAGCATTTCAGGGTCACAACGACGTACTAATTGTTCCGCTAAAACACGTGAAGTGTAAGGTAATTTGGCATAAGCACCTGGGCTTATGTCTTCAATTGCTGATCGGGTATCAAAATAGTCAATATTTGCATTGGGCAAAGGCTTGCGGTAATCGTAATTCATAATAAAAGTCCAATTGAAGGAACGAATATTGAGTGACAAGTCGCGTATAGCAACTCATTACTCAATATTCTAATCTGTATTATCGTTGTGAGATAGGCGTAACTGTTCTTGGTTCACTGCCAATATAATCGGCAGATGGACGGATAATACGGTTATTAGAGCGCTGCTCCATGACATGTGCAGCCCAACCAGTTAAACGTGAACAAACAAAGATAGGCGTAAATAATTTGGTTGGAATACCCATATAGTTATAAGTAGATGCATGGAAAAAATCTGCATTACAAAATAATTTTTTTGTATCCCACATAAATTCTTCACAAGCAACAGAGATATCGTATAGTGATGTATCTCCATTTTCAGCCGCTAACTTTTCAGACCAAGCTTTGATAATGACATTACGTGGATCTGAGGTACGGTAAACGGCATGACCAAAACCCATGATTTTATCTTTGCGCTCAAGCATGCCTGCCATTTGTACTTTGGCATCTTCTGGAGATGAGAATTTCTCAATCATATCCATAGCAGCTTCATTAGCACCACCGTGAAGTGGGCCACGTAAAGTACCAATGGCACCTGTGATACATGAAAACATATCTGATAATGTTGATGCACAAACACGCGCTGTAAATGTTGACGCGTTAAACTCATGCTCAGCATATAAAATTAATGATACATCCATTACACGTTCATGCTGCGCAGATGGGCTTTCTCCATTAAGAAGACGTAAGAAGTGACCTCCAAGTGATGCTTCATCACTTTTACAGTCAATTTCAACACCATCATGTGAAAACTTATACCAATAACACATGATTGCAGGAAACGCCGACAATAAACGGTTAGCAGCTTTATTTTGCTCAGAGAAGTCAACTTCTGGTTCAACGTTACCTAAAAAAGAACAACCTGTACGCATTACATCCATAGGATGTGCATCTTTAGGAATAAGTTTTAATACTTCTTTTAAAGCTTGTGGAATATCACGCATCGCTAGCAGCTCAGCTTTATATTCAGCTAACTCACCTACTGTTGGTAGTTCACCGTTGAATAATAAATAAGCCACTTCTTCGAAGGTTGCATTATCAGCTAAATCAGAAACATCATAACCACAATAAGTTAAACCACTACCCGATTTACCCACGGTACAAATAGCCGTTTCACCAGCGCTTTGTCCACGTAAACCTGCACCACCAATTTTTTTTTCTGACATAATTATTTTCTCACTTTTCAATATTTATATTTTTTAACGTTAGATTATTTATTTTTGCCATCAGCAAATAATGAATCTAATTTTTGCTCATAATCGTGATATCCAAGATAGTCATATAAATCCATACGAGTTTGCATCGTATCGACAACCGCTTTTTGATCGCCATCAGCTAGAAGAGTTCTGTACACTAATTCAGCCGCTTTATTCATCGCTCTAAAAGCAGATAAAGGATAAAGCACCATTGCACAGCCCCATTCACCTAACTGCTCTTTATTCCAAAGTTCAGTTTGACCAAATTCAGTAATGTTAGCCAATACAGGAACATCTAATGCTTCGGTAAATGCACGGTAATGTTCTTCCGTTTTCACAGCTTCTGCAAAAATACCATCGGCACCGGCGGCAACGTATGCTTTAGCACGTTCAAGTGCAGCTTCAATACCTTCTTGAGCAAAAGCATCAGTACGAGCCATAATGAAAAAATCAGGGTCAATACGAGCATCTACAGCAGCGCGAATACGGTCAGCCATTTCTTCAGTTGAAACGATTTCTTTATTTGGACGATGACCACAACGTTTTTGTGCTACTTGATCTTCAATATGAACTGCTGCAGCACCTGCTTTTTCCATATCACGGATGGTTTTAGCAATATTGAACGCTCCGCCCCAACCTGTATCAATATCAACAAGTAAAGGTAAACTAGATGCTGCCGTAATACGTTGCACATCTGCAATAACATCATTCAATGACGTCATTCCAAGATCTGGTAGACCGTATGAGGCATTAGCAACACCACCACCTGATAAATAGATGGCTTGATGACCTATTTGCTCAGCCATCATAGCGCTGTAGGCATTGATAGTGCCGACAACTTGTAGTGGTTTGTTATTTTCTAGCGCTTGGCGAAATTTTGCACCTGCAGATAATTGACTAGTCATGGTATATTTCCTCTTAAGACTTAATGAGTTGAATGTTTGTTTGTTCTTTCTGAGTAATTTCTTTAGCTATTTTATTTTCTATATTTTTACGTGATGCAGCAATATGACGACGCATTAACATTTCTGCTAATTCTCCATCTCTATCTGCGATTGCTTGGATTATGCTCGAGTGTTCATCAAAAGCACGACTTGCTCTGGGGCTATACATGCCGAATTGACAACGATACATACGCACTAAGTGATATAACTGGCCACAAATCAATTCAATTAATTGTTTGTTATGACTACCTAAAATAACTTTATAATGAAAATCAAGATTACCTTCTTCTTGATAATAACCAGTGCCATCTTTTAGCTCTTGAGTTTGAGCATGAATTTTAAGCATCGCTTGCATGTTTGATATTTCTTCATCAGACATATTGTTTGCTGCTTGTCTACATGCCATGCCTTCAAGTGCTTCTCGCGTAATATAAAGCTCTAATAAACCCTCAATAGAACATTGAACAACACGAGAACCGACGTTTGCTTTTCGTTCGATAAGGTGGCATTTCTCAAGACGATTTAAAGCTTCACGTAACGTTGAGCGGCTTATTTGATAATGTTTAGCTAACCCAGGTTCACTTATCTTACTACCTGAAGGAATTTCACCTTCAACAATAGCATGTTGTATTTTCTCAAATACCTTATCCGCGGTAGTGACCACTGCTTGTTGAGTTGGGTTATTTGTTTTCATAAATTTAAGTACATCAAGGTTATAATTATAATGGTTTGTTTTCGACTGCATTGTCGACACATCGTTTTTGTTATATGCATAATAGCGGAATTACATAATTAATCAAGTAGACTTAAGTGTTATTGTCGACAATTTAAGATAGTAATGAAAAAAATGATGAATTGATTGAATTTTATTCAAGAAAACAAAAAAGCCCACGCAATATTAATATATTGCGTGGGCTTTCTATATTCACTTTTAGTACACTTTACTTTCAGTTAACTTAAAATAAAGTGGCATCCCTAAGGGGATTCGAACCCCTGTTACCGCCGTGAAAGGGCGGTGTCCTAGGCCTCTAGACGATAGGGACACTGGATTAACTATTGTTAATACAAACTATCTACCAGATCACTCTGGTGATTTAGTTTTACTCAGTCCCGTAATAGTAGACTTATCGAAAAACTAAAACTCTAAATTCTTATTTCAGATTAATAATCCATAGCATAAGATACTATTTCACTTTTATGCACCTTTCTTTTAATATTTCTACTTAAAGATAAGTGGCATCCCTAAGGGGATTCGAACCCCTGTTACCGCCGTGAAAGGGCGGTGTCCTAGGCCTCTAGACGATAGGGACACTAAACAGCTTCTGCTCATTTTTTATAAGTATGAACAAACTTAACCTTTCTTTGCTTAAAAGCAAAATAAGATAATAGTGGCATCCCTAAGGGGATTCGAACCCCTGTTACCGCCGTGAAAGGGCGGTGTCCTAGGCCTCTAGACGATAGGGACACTAAAACTTGCTAGCAAGTTAAAACTATCTATTTTTTGTTATTTACCTTCAATAACAAAAAACCTAAATTATGGTGGAGCTATGCGGGATCGAACCGCAGACCTCTTCGCTGCCAGCGAAGCGCTCTCCCAGCTGAGCTATAGCCCCGCTTGTTTAAATAACTAAATTCAAACGGTCATATTAAATAACTGGCCTAATAGCTATTTAATACTTTCTTTCCTAAGAAAGAAGCTCTCAACCAGACTCTATTTAAAGAAATGAACACTTGCTGAAAACGAGGCGCATTCTAAGCAGCAGCCTTGAAACTGTCAACACTTATTTTAAAAAAACAGTGAAAATATTACAAATAACTGATTGAGTGATTAGATAAACACCAACTTGTTTATTTTTTACTTAACTGGTTGTTTGATCTGTACAATTTCTAATCTTTAATAAATCCAAAAATGTTATCAAAAGTATTAATCACTTACGCCTTGTTACACCTTATTTAAACCTTAGTACGCTTATGCTTTATTTTTAAATTGTTTACAGGTATGGTCTGATGTATTAAAGCATATCAAGTACAAAAAACAATGCAGTTAAATAAATTAAATATTGTAGCTATAGGTGGCGGTCACGGCTTAGGTAGAGTTTTATCAACCCTATCATTTATGGGAAATAAACTTACCGGTATTGTTACTACAACCGATAATGGCGGCTCGACAGGTAAATTAAGAAAACGCAGTAGCTCAATTGCCTGGGGTGATTTACGTAATTGTTTAACTGAATTAGTTGATAAAGATTCTATTGGCAGCCAACTGTTTAATTTTCGATTTGATGGTAATGATGAGCTCGGTGGCCATAACTTAGGTAATCTTATCTTATATGGTTTAGGAGAAGTTCAATCTAGACCTTTATATTCCATTAGGCTAGTCAGACGAATATTAGGCGTTCGAACACAAGTTCTACCTATGTCTGAAACCCCCACAGATTTAATAGCTTTCTATCCAGAGGGTCGGTGTCGTGTTGGTGAGCTTTCCGTTGATGAAATGCCAATCATGCCTAAAAGTTTACTATTAGCGCCATTAGTTAAGTCTATTGAGCCTTGCATAAAGGCAATAAATAACGCTGATTTAATTATATTAGGCCCAGGGAGCTTCTTAACAAGTATCATTCCTCCGTTGTTAGTAAGAGACATAAGTAATGCTATTGCTAATAGAAAAGGACATTGTGTTTTTGTCGATAATGTCGTTTTAGAAAATAGTCCCGCAGCCAAATTGAGCATAGATGAGAAGCTACACTGGATTGAAGACAATATAGGTTGTTTACCTATTGATAGTGTTATTTGTCAAGAACCATCTGTTGTATCAAATAAGATCAACGTGATATGCCGCGATTTAGCTGACCAAAAACATCCACATCACCATGATAAGGATAAGTTAATTAATGCATTAGAAGCATGCGTCAGCGGTTTGAACACAAATATCAAAACTAAAAAGATTGAAACCGACAAGCAAAAATTGGCCTAGATTTATACCCTGTCGCTTAGTATGTATTCGGTTTCAGTGATAATGAAAGGGTGAATAATATCTCCCTTTGACACCTGATTAGTTAATCTTCACTCAAACGACTAGCGACAGCACCTTTTTGATTCTTATACTTTGCATCATTGCGCTTGTTGTATGGTCTTGCTGCGCTTGATGACATAGTTTCAAAGTTCAACGCGGCTATTTTCATTTTTGGGCGCAATGCTAAGGGTAGTTTACCACTATTGTAAAATTCTAAGACGATTTGTCCTGACCAACCGGGATCGATTCTGTGTGCAGTAACGTGCACCATCAAACCTAATCGTGCTAACGATGAACGACCATCCAACCAGCCAACAATGTTGTCAGGTAAAGTAACCGATTCATACGTTACTGCTAAGGCTAACTCACCCGGATGTAAAAAGAATGCTTCACCGTCATTAATGACAATTTCATCACTCATTACCGTATCCATCGCTTGTTGCATGTCTGCTTTAGGCGCACTTAAATCAATATAGGGAGCGGTATGGTCTTGAAATACACGAAATTCATTACCTAAACGAATATCGACACTAACCCCTGAGATCATTGATGTATCGGGTTTTGGTGAGATAATGATTAGTTCATCATCTAGGTATTGCTCTATATCTTTATCACATAATCTCATAATTACTTTTCTTACTCTCTGATTGAAAAATTAGCTAATGATTAGTCAATGATTTCAACCGTTGGGGTTAATGGGCTAGCGTTATCGAGTTGCAAAAATAATTGCCCTACAATATTACGCGCTATTCTACGGTACAAGTGAGCAATATCACCAGTGCTATTTTCAATGATGTCAGATTGACCAAAATCTGCATCTTGGCGTATATTCATGTCTAAAGGTAATTGGCCAAGTAATTGTGTTTGTTTTGACTTTGACATTTGCGAGCCACCTGACTCCCCAAAAATATGACTTTTATGACCACAATTGTCACATAAGTGATAACTCATATTTTCAATAATACCTAATACCGGTACTTTGACCTTATCAAACATGGCAATGCCTTTAGCTGCATCTATCAATGCCAAATCTTGCGGTGTTGTAACGATAACAGCGGCAGCAACAGGCACTTTTTGCGCGAGTGTTAATTGAATATCCCCCGTTCCCGGTGGCATATCAATTAATAAATAATCTAATTCAGGCCAAGCTGTTTCAGTTAGTAATTGATTAAAAGCACCACTCGCCATTGGGCCACGCCAAACAGTGGCATCATTTTCATCAACTAAAAATCCTATCGACATAGCACTTAAGCCATGAGCCGTTAAAGGATCCATTAACTTGCCGTCTGCCGAACTTGGTTTAGCATTTTTCAAACCAAGCAATGTCGGAATAGAAGGGCCATATATGTCTGCATCTAAAATACCCACCTTAGCGCCCTCTGCAATTAACGCATAAGCAAGGTTAACCGTGGTAGTTGACTTACCTACTCCACCTTTGCCTGAAGCCACGGCAATAATATTTTTAATATTATTTTCACTGCCACCTAATGAAAAAGAGCGTACGGCCTTAACATTTAGTTGCACACCAAATTCAACTGGTTGTTTTAGCGAATCAACTAAACTTTTGGCAATGTCATCTAACTCACCTTGACAGGGAAAAGGCAGGATAAGTTCAACGGTAATAGCCTTACTTTGCTTCGGAATAGTGTGAATATGAAAGTGTGAACTAACCGAAAGTATGCCTTGAGGAAAACTTTCAGAGCGATAATCTTTTAATGTTTCTGTTATCACTTGTATTTTTTCTGTTGCGGTCAAGTCACTTGCTGACGAATTAGCTGTAATTTGACCACTGTCAGGTACTTTTGGGGAACTTTTATTAGAGAAGAATTTGCCGAACATATTATATACCCATGCTACATCAAAATGCAGGATTCAGTGAGAATTAAAAGGCTTAGAGGCTAGGCCTTGATTGAAGATAATGGTTGTTCTCTTATCGAAGTCAATAATGCCGTATATAAGCCTTTAAAACTCACCCTACGGGGACTACTGAGCAAAAAATGCTCATCATTGCATCTGTTTTTAAGGACGCTACATGGATGTAGCTTATTAGAGAATGCAGGAGCACATTCTCCTGAACAACCATTAATAAAAAGATGCGCTTTGACGATATATTGCTCAATAGTCCTGAACCTCGCATTTTGAAGCAGCATGGATATCACATTAATTATTTGAGTATAAACGTTAAATTCTGTACTATTGCAGCCATTATTACCATCAAAAAACACTATTTATTCATGTCTACAGCTATTTCTTCTAACAGTTTACCAAAAAAGCGCAAAATATTAGTTACTTGTGCTCTTCCTTACGCTAATGGTTCAATTCATTTAGGCCATTTACTTGAACATATTCAAACCGATATTTGGGTAAGATTTCAGCGAATGCGTGGACATGAAACTTACTTTGTTTGTGCTGATGATGCTCATGGCACACCAATCATGCTTAAAGCACAAGAACTAGGGATCACTCCAGAAGAGATGATCAATGGCATACGTGAAGAGCATATGGCTGATTTTGCCGATTTCCATATTAGCTTTGATAATTATCACTCAACTCACACTGAAGAAAACCAAGCGTTTGCTAGCGATATTTATAATCGTTTGCATGAAAAAGGTCATATTAAAACACGCGTTATTTCTCAACTTTATGATCCTGAGAAAGGGATGTTTTTACCTGACCGTTTTATTAAAGGCACCTGCCCTAAATGTAAAAGCGAAGATGAAAATGGAGATAGCTGCGATAACTGTGGTGCAACCTACTCACCTACCGAGGTTATTAATCCTCGCTCAGTAGTATCCGGTGCTACGCCAATATTGAAAGATTCTGAACATTACTTTTTTGACTTACCAGCCTTTGAGCAGATGCTGAAAGATTGGACACGCAGTGGTGCATTGCAAGAAGAAATGGCCAATAAACTAAGCGAATGGTTTGATTCAGGATTAAGACAATGGGATATCAGTCGTGATGCGCCCTATTTTGGTTTTGAAATACCTAACGCACCAGGCAAGTTCTTCTATGTATGGTTAGACGCGCCTATTGGCTATATGGGTAGCTTTAAAAATTTATGCAATAAAGATAGCAGTATTGATTTTGATAGCTTTTGGAATGAAGACTCTGACGCTGAGCTATATCATTTTATTGGCAAAGACATTATATACTTTCACAGTCTATTCTGGCCTGCTGTACTTGAAGGCGCAGGTTACCGTAAACCTACAGCGGTTTACGCTCATGGTTTTGTTACCGTTAACGGCGCTAAAATGTCAAAGTCGAAAGGGACTTTCATTAAAGGCCGTACTTATTTAGAGCACTTAAACCCTGAGTATTTACGTTATTACTATGCGGCTAAGTTAACCAATCGCATTGATGACTTAGATTTAAACCTTGAAGACTTCGCACAACGTGTCAATTCAGATTTAGTAGGTAAAGTAGTCAATATCGCCTCTCGTTGTGCGAGTTTTATCACTAAACGTTTTGATGGCATGTTATCAACTAACATTGATGATCAAGCCCTAGCTGATGAAGTAATGGCTGCAGGTAATAGTATTGCTGCCCATTATGAATCACGTGATTTTGGCCGTGGAATGCGCGAAATCATGGCACTTGCTGATAAAGTAAATGAATATATCGCCATTAAAGAACCATGGCAGCTGGTTAAAGACGAAACTAAGCAACAAGAGGTACAAGATATTTGTTCTCTTGGTATCAACATGTTCCGTACTCTAATGATTTATTTAAAACCAGTATTGCCTGTACTTGCCGATAGTACTGCAGCTTTCTTAAATGATGAGCTAGTTTGGGATGGACACAAAACTTTATTAACTGACCATAAGATAAATAAATTCAAAGCGTTATTACAACGTGTTGATATGGATAAAGTTAATGCGATGACTGATGCTTCAAAAGATAGCTTAGGTGGCGCTGCCCCCGAAAAAGCGGAAAAACCTGCGAAGAAAAAGAAAGCAGCAAAAGTCGTTGATAATTCTGCTGCCCTAGCGAACCCATTAGCTGAAGATCCAATCTCTGAAGAAATTCAATTTGATGATTTTGCTAAAATTGATTTACGCATTGCTAAAATAGTCAATGCTGAGCACGTTGAAAAAGCAGATAAATTACTAAAATTAACACTCGCATTAGATGAAGAAGGCACTGAAACTCGTCAAGTATTCGCTGGCATAAAGTCTGCATATCAGCCGGAAGATTTAATTGGCAAGCATACGGTAATGGTTGCCAACTTAGCACCACGTAAAATGCGTTTTGGGATGTCAGAAGGCATGGTGTTAGCCGCAGGACCCGGTGGCCAAGATTTATGGATATTAAACCCTGATGATGGTGCTAGAGCTGGTATGAGAGTAAAATAAAATAAATTTTATAAATCTATTTAAAAACATAAAGGTATAGCGTAACGCGATACCTTTTTTTATTACTAAAGCAATTGAATACAACGATTAAATACGTGAGTACATTGATGATCAAAGCGTTGACCAGTTTACTAAAAAACACACCTGCTTCATTACAGATCATAACTGCCATGATAGTAGGTTTAATTATAGGAACAACAACATCAACCGTTTTTACAGGCGTAAATGAAATAGCCAATGCCTTTGTCATGTTATTACAAATGACTGCCCTTCCCTATATTTCGCTTTCATTAATTACCGGTATAGGTGGTCTTTCTTCAGCTAAAATAAGTAGTACAATTAAGAAAAGTCTAACTATTCTGCTCTCGTTAATCGCACTGGTATTATTTTTTATTTTACTTGCCCCTATTGCTTTTCCAAGCTGGCAAAGTGCTGACTTTTATAGTGTAAATACTATAAAAACAGTACAAGAATTTGATCTTATTCAACTATTCATACCAACAAATCCTTTTTATTCTTTTGCTCATGGCTTAATTCCAAGTGTTGTCATGTTTAGTATTTTCGTCGGGATCGGCTTAATGCAAGTTAGGGCTAAAAAGCAAACATTACTCGCATTAATCGGGCTAAACAATGCCATCATCAATGTTAGCTTTATGGTTATGAAACTAGCACCTTTAGCTATTTTTTGTATTGCATTAAGAGCCGCCGCCACAATTGATGCCTCCCAAATAGATGGCTTGTTGGTTTATATTGTCACCGCAAGTGTATTGGTTTTTTTATTAACCTTTTTAATATTACCCGCTATTGTTGCCACTATTACACCTTTGGAATATAAGGACATACTAAAGGCTACACGATCAGCAATGATCACCGCATTTGCTACCGGAAGCTTTTTTATTGTTATTCCATTAATTGTTGAAAAAACCAAGCAATTAATCGAAAAAATGACTATTAGCAATTCAAATTTAAAGTCAAATGCTTTAATAGCGCCAAGTATTATAGTACCTATTAGTTTCAGCCTTCCTATAGGCGGAAAGCTACTTGCGCTATTATTTGTATTATTTGCAGCATGGTTTTCTGGCTCACAAGTGAGTGCCGGTAATTACCTTAATTTGTTAACCGTTGGCTTGTCACAGTTATTCGGTTCAACTTCTGTTGCTATGCCAAGCTTATTACAACTTTTTAATGTACCAAGTTCTTTATTTGAGTTATTTCTTGTGGCTGAAAATTTAATTGTCGGCCGTCTTGGCGCCCTGCTTTCTGTGATTTTTTCAGCAAGCTTGGTTATCCTAATTGCCACTAGCATACTTAAACAATTTACCTTTAAGTGGCGTTCATTTGGCAAGTTCTTAATCATACTGCCTGCTATTTCAATTATCGCATTTATCAGCCTTAGATTTACTTTTGACAGTATTAGTTACCAATATCAAGGTTACAAAAAGTTCATAGAACGTGATTTTGTTATGCTTGATATCAAAAGTACCGTGCTTAAAAGCCCCGAAAATGTCGAGATAAACTCTCAACCTTATGTTGATGTGTTAACTCGTATAAAACAACGTGGCTTTATTCGTGTTGGCTATTTTAGAGATGATTTGCCTTATTCTTTTCATAATAATGAAGGAAAGCTCGTTGGTTTTGATATTGAAATTATAAACTTGCTTGCTGATGATCTTGGGGTATCTATTGAATTTGTACGAATTTTTCATAAACAAGCCCAAAAGTTATTATCATCTGGCTATTTAGATATGACTACAGGTGTTCCAGTATTACCTAATAATATGAAAGAGTTAACGTTAACTGTACCTTATAGCAGTCAATCTATTGCTTTTATTGTCAAAGAGGAAAGACGCAGTGAATTTACTGATTGGAAAACTATTTTTAGTAAAGAAGAGTTAATTATTTCAATTCCTGAATTATATTACAGTGAGAATATAATAAAACGCTATTTTAAGCACAGTAAAGTATGGGAAATATCAACACCACGATTATATTTTAAAGAAAAATACCAACATATTGATGCCATGCTTTTCGGTGCCCCAACAGCTTCTGCTTGGACATTATTGCACCCAGAATACACCGTTGTTGCGCCAAAACCTGCTCAACCTCCCTTAGCGATGGCATTTGCTATCAATAGTGAGGATAGGGCTTTTGAATTATTTATGCGTAACTGGATCCAAATGAAAAAACAAAATAACGATATCGATCGTTTGTTTAATTATTGGATTGCCGGTAAAAACCCTAAATTATTGAACAAACAACAGTAGAACTTAACTAATCATGAATACAAAAACATTTATCATCCCCTTCATTGTATTAACAACAATGGCTTTGATATCAAGCTGTAATAGCAGTCATATATCAACTAACTTAGATAAAGAAAATTTCAGTGATTATTTTTCAGCATCAAAGGTTAAAATTTACAAGCAAGAAAAAGACATTAAAACACACCATAATTATATTGGTGTCGTTGAAGGTCAAGATTGCCAAGTAAAGCCTCACCATGCTGTACCAGATGAAATTAATGCGAGAACTCAAGCTAGACGCCAAGCATTTGAACAACAAGGCAATGCTGTTATTTTTACAGGCTGTGCGTTATTAACATCAGAGCAATTAGTGAAACTTAACAACAGTAGCGATGCTCAACAATGTCACGCCATTGTTATATGTTACGCAAAAGCATTTGCAATTGAATTACCGGCTAAAAAATAGAGTAAAGTGCTAAAATAATGAATAAATCCAGTGTAAATAACAAAGTTGAATTTAACATTATTGGCCAAGTTAACTCTCCTTATAAAGAGAAATTTGCTATACCTCGTCAACCAGGTTTAGTAAGTTCGGCAAAAGGGACTATAACGCTGATAGGTGATGCTAATAATCCTGAGTTAGTTAGAGAGTTAGCGCAGTTTAGTCATATTTGGGTATTGTTTGTCTTTCACGGCACTCAAGAACAAGGTTGGAAACCCTTAGTGAGACCACCGCGATTAGGCGGTAATAAAAAAATCGGCGTGCTAGCGACCCGCTCTACCTTTAGGCCAAACCCTATTGGTATGTCGGTAGTAAAATTAGATTCTATAGACATAAAAGACCAACAGGTGATATTGCATATTTCAGCAATCGATTTATTAGATAAAACCCCTATTGTTGATATAAAGCCTTATGTGCCATACTCTGACTCCATCCCTCAAGCTAACGCAGGTTTTGCTCAATCTCAACCCTCATCTACATTGCAGGTGACTTTTAACAAACAAGCCCAAATTGCCTTAACAAAATACAGTCACAACTTTCCCGATTTGGCTTTATTTATCGAACAAGTACTAGCGCAAGACCCTCGCCCTGCATATAAACAAGGAAAAATTGATGATAAAATCTATGGCATGAATTTATATGATTTAAATATTCAGTGGCAAATGCAAGGATTAGCTAGCATTGAAGTTATTGGCATAACGTCGGCTGTTAGTAATTTATAGAGAAAATAGTGGCAATAAGCCAGTACGATTAAAAAAAAGTCGATATTGATAATACCAATACCGACCAATCCATTAAGATATAATTTGTTAATCCTAGCGACAAACGAGCAATTACGTTAAATCGACCTAGTGGTGATGACCGCCAACACCATGAGCATGGCCATGTTGAACTTCTTCATCGGTTGCAGCGCGCACATCAATAACTTCAATATCAAACGTTAATACTTTACCGGCAAGAGGCGGATTAATATCCACGGTTACCATGAACTTACCTGCTTTGATTACAGTCACTTGCCGTTGGCCTTGCTCAGTATGAACGACACCAATCATACCTGCTTTCCATTTGGCATTTTTGCTTGGTAAACCTTCTAAATGTTTAACTGGCACGCGTTGTACCATATCTTCTTGACGCTCACCATAAGCATCTTCAGGTTGCAATGTAGTACTAAACTTATCACCTGCTTCTTTATCTGTTAACGCTTTTTCTAAGCCAACTAATGTGTTGTTAGCGCCATGTAAATAAGCAAGAGGATCGTTGCCATGAGATGACTCTAACTCTTTACCTGATTCATCTTTTAACACGTAATGAAACTGAACAACGGTTTTATCGGTGATTTTCATTTTATTCTCTTTCCATTTTAAACGATTTGTATTTCAGCGCATTTTAATCTATCTACGCCCACAAAAGCAAAATAACTACACTTAATATAATCAAAAACATACCAAAATATTCGATAGCCGTTATCTTTTCTTTAAACAAACGATAGGTTAATGCAAGTGTGATAAAGAATTCCACCTGTCCAAGTGCTTTAACGTAAGCTGCTGTTTGAAAACTTGCCCCCGTAAACCAACCAATAGATCCTAAAACGCTTGTAACGCCAACAAACAAACATAAGCGCCAGTGTTTTAACATAAGTCCTAATTGTGATTTATCTTGAAAATACACATAGGCAAGTGAGATAAAAGTTTGTACCGTGATCATGAACACAAGTGTAACTGCAGCGCTCACCATTAAATCAGTGTTAAGCGCTAAACTAGACTCTCTTATCAATAAAGTAGTTATTGCTAAACCTAGCCCTGCTCCTAAGCCAAATGACAAACCTATCGTAGCATCAGAGCCCGCCATAACATGGCGTAAATTAAATTTAACTTTTGAGACTAAAAATACGCCAACAACGCCGACAATAACACTAAACCAGCCCATAAAACTTAAAGGAGCAGCAAATAATAATGCGCCTACAACAGCAACTTGAATTGCTTCAGTTTTTGCCAAGCTGGTCGCTACAGCAAAATTTTTATATCGAAATGCTGCTACTAAACAAACGGTACCGATAATCTGCGTTACACAAGCAATAAGGGCGTAAACTAAAAATTCGTTGTTAAGTTTAGGTATTTCTATCCCTTTAAATGACAGCATCCATCCTAAATATAGCCAGGCAAAAGGCAGCGCATAAACATACCTAACCGCGGTAGTTGCCATCGAGTTTAACTTACCAGAGAGCTGTTTTTGCCCCGCAGTGCGTACGGCTTGCATCGTTGCAGCAAGTAAGGTGAAATAAATCCAAATTTCCACTGGTACGATCCTAATTGTTGTTTGTACTGGTTAATACCATTGGTCTTAACTCATAAAGTAACTGGATATTAAATTGCAAATTGATTGTCTAAGACACTCACCCCTAAACCACTTTGCTTTTCTACCTTAATTTGTACCGCTATTCGCTCTTTTAACGCTTCTACATGACTAATAATGCCAATCATCTTACCCGTTGCATTTAAGTTATCTAATGCGTCTAAGGCAATCTCTAGGGTATCGTTATCTAATGTACCGAATCCCTCATCTAAAAACAGTGAATCAATACTGGTTTTACTGCTCACCAAATCTGAAAGTGCTAACGCCAAGGCTAAACTGACTAAAAAGCTTTCGCCACCAGAAAGCGTTTTAGTATCACGAACGCTATCCCCTTGCCATGTGTCGAGTACAGATAAACTTAAGGTTTCATTTGGTTGACACTGTAATTGATAACGGCCATCAAGTTTATTGAGTTGCTCGTTCGCTAAATACACTAAATGATTAAGTGTTAAACCTTGGGCAAAACGGCTAAATTTAGCCCCATCAGCTGAGCCTATTAAACGAGTTAAATAGGCTAAATCATCCAGTGCATTTTGCTCGTTAGTGATCTGAGTAAGTAACCCTTGTTGTTTAGTTTTGTTTTGCTGATCTGCATTGAGCGTTTGTTGATGTTGACCTAACTGCAATTGAGTTTGTTTTAGCTTTTCTGCTAAATTTTGCAGCAGGTGATCTAACATTGAGAGCTCAATTGTTTGTAACTTCTCTAAATCACCTTTGCTATTTTCTACTGATAATTTCACTTGGTTAATGGCTTGCTCAAGCTCTACTTTAATTTCACTCAGTTGCTCTTTAGCCCGTTTTTCTTGGCCTACAAACTGTTGTAAATTCACTACATCAGTGTGATGTGCACTTTGCAAACTTGTTAGCTTGAGGTTTACACTAGCTTCTTCTATTTCTATATGTTCTCTAACAAAATCAGAGGACTGCTGATTATTACTGACATAACCCAACTCAATAAAACAGGCAACACGTAACTTTAACTTCGACTCTAATAGTTCATTAAATACGGTAGACTGTTGTGATAGCGCAGATAATTGTTCCCTAGCTTGTTTAGCCTGTTCAAACCATAGAATATCATCCTTTTCAACACTGGATAAATCAGTTGAAAGCGGCGTTAATTTCACAGAAGCTTGCTCAAATAAAGTTACTTGATTATCAAGTTCTATTAACCAACTACTTGAGTTAAATAAACTAACCTTGTCACAATTGACAGATAGAAAATGACTAACTTGCATCGCGGTAACATCTTCTAGCAATATAGTTTTAATCTGATTAAGCTCAGTTTCTAGCTGTTTAAGTGCATTAAGTTGCTCAGTAATATCGTCTTGATTAGCGTTTAGTTTTGCTTGTATTAATTCAGATTGATGTTTTGCTTTTTCTACCCCTTGAGTAACTTTTTGTAACTGTTGATTTATAGCAAAGCTTTGCTGATTGTTTTCACTAAGATCACTATATAATTGATTGAGTAGCTGTACTTGCGAAAGTTTTGTATTACATGCCTGTTCAATATATTCAGTTTTTGCTAACACTAAGTTTAGTGACGCTGGTAATAACAATTGCTCAAAACTGGTTAGCAAGTCTATAAGTTCGCCTGCTATTTTTTGTGTCGACTCTTCATTGAACTTTACAGTGCTATTTAGCTGGTTTTCGAAATTTCGTAATTCATCGCCTGCGGCTTTAATACGCTCTAATTCATCAGTTAAGCTCTGTAAACGTTGTTGATGTTCATCAAGGTTAATTGCTTGGTATTGTGTAATAGCGGGGTGTTCTAAAGAGCCACATAATGGACAAGGTTGTTCTGGCTGTAGCTTAGCTCTGTGATCACTAAGATCCATAATTGTTTGCTGTTGAGCAATTAAAGTTTCTACATCTTTTCTTTGTTGATTTAGTACTGAGAATTGCTGACGTAATTCAGCTAATTGTTTTCCACAAATGGCAAGCTCAGTTGTCGATTGCTGCTTTTGACTTGCTAACTTTTCTTGTTCAAGAACTAGTGTGCGATAGCGTTTTGACAGTTGTAGTGCTTGTGTAAAACTTGCTTGCTGGTTTTGCGCACTATGAACTCTTGCACCTAGTGCATCAACTGTTACTTCACCATTAATAGGCTCAAGCGCTACTTGAAGTAATAATGGGTTATATTGTGATAATAACTGTTGGTGTTGTATATCAAACGTAGTTACCTGCTCTTGTAGCGTCTGCTGTTTTCTCTGGTTTTCTGTCAGTAAACCTTGTTGCTGGTTTTGTTCATCAATAAGGCGCTTAGTTAACTGCTGTGTTGCGGCTAACTGCTGATTTTTAGCTACAATCGTAGATTTTAATTGCGCTAACTGGTTAACTTGATTTCCCCACAAAGGTAGCTTTTCTTTAACACCAACTAATGTTTGGTTCTCTGTGAGATAATTTTGTATTTGGGCAATTTCAGCGCTTAGTAATTGTTTTTGTTCTTGGGTTTGTTGTTGTTTATCTTCTGCACTGGTTAATGCATTTGTTTGGATATTCACTTGTTGAGCAAGTGTATCCAATTGCGACATCATATGAACAATATCGCTATCAAGCGGTATTATGTTATTAATTAGCTTGTTTTCTATTAAGTGGAACTGAGTTTGTTGTTTCTCTTGCAATGCGAGCTGTTCATTAACTAGTAATTGACTCGTGCTAACTTGTTTTTGGGCTTGTTGAATGTCATTTGTCAGCACATCAGCTTGCGTTAACAGTTTATTTTGTGAAGCCTTTAATATTTGATAGTTTTTCAAGGCAGATAAACTTGTTTGCTCTAACGTTATTTGCGTACTTGTTTGCTCACATGTTGAAACTTCTTCTTGTAAAACAACACTCTCTTGTTCAGTTAAAAGATTAACCCCTTGTGATTGCGCTTGTAATAACTGTAAAGATTTTTCAGCCGCTCTGTGGTTATCAAAAACTTGCTTAGAAATTTCACTGTATATTTCCGTACCTGTTAATTGCTCTAATAGCTGAGCTCTTTCTTTGCCATCTGCATTTAGAAAAGCAGCAAACTCACCTTGTGATAACATCATTGATTTGGTAAAATGCGAAAAATTCAAACCGGTAATTTGCGCTATTTTATCTTTGACTTCTTTTAATTTTTCCGCAATGATAGTACCACTATCTGTATCGTCTCCGTCATATTCAGCATTTAAGATCGACAATTGCGCAACAGGCGCTAATAAATTGCCATCGGCCTTATTACGAGCACGTTTTTGGCTCCAAAACGCGCGATACACCAGCCCTTTTACTTCAAATTCAACTTCTGCCATGCAATTAGCACTATAACGTGTCATTAACTGGTTCTGACTCGCTGAAATTTTCATCCGTGGTGTTTCATGATACAGCGCTAAACAAATAGCATCGAGAATACTGGTTTTTCCTGCGCCTGTTGCGCCTGTTATTGCAAATAAGCCATTAGTATCAAAAGGCGCTTTGGTAAAATCTAATAACCAAGCATTTTTCAAAGCATTAATATTCTCAAATCGTAATCGCAATATTTTCATCGAGCACTTCCCTTCGCTAATACTTGCGCGACCGTTTGCTTAAACAAAGTTTGCAGTCTTTTTTTATGATCTTCTACTTTCTCAGCTTCGATATCAACTTCAGGGTGAGACTCATTACTGTCACCTTCATTACTATCAACTTGATTGGTGGTTCCACATTTCTGGTTAAAGTATTCCTCTTGGCTTAAACGTGATGAGAATACATCATCAAGGGTAAGTTCACTTAACATGCTATTGTCTTGTTGTTCTTGCATTAATTGCTGTCGTATTTGTTTAGCACGCCTAACTAATAATATTTCAACGGGGAAATCTTCAACAAGTGTTTCGATTCTTGACTGTAAATCACTTAAACGATCACTATCGACTAGTTCAATATCTAACCAAAGTTTTGGATTGTCTTCTGGGCTGAGGTTTAACTCAGCCAGTAACTTCTCAACCACTTGACTTAGTTCATGTAAACTGGTTTTGACCATGGCCAATGGTTGAAAGCATGGCACGATGAGATCAGTCACTGAAGATAAATCACCCTCGTTAAAATCAACTAATAATACTCGTTTATTTTGTTTAGCCTCATCAAAACTTAGTGCGATTGGTGAGCCACAATAGCGAATATTTTCGGTTTTTCCTACTTTTTGTGCACGATGAATATGACCTAAGGCAATATAATCAGCCGCAGGAAAAGCATTACTTGGCAGCGCCTCTAACGTGCCAATATAAATATCTCGAACTGAATCAGAGGTAGTAACACCCAAAGCAGTTAGGTGTCCGGTCGCAATAATAGGTAACTTCAGTTTGCTGTCTTTCACCAGTTGCTGAGCATATTCAAATAAGGCTTGATAATGAGCGACAATGGCTTGCTGTAAACTTAAGGATTTATCACTGGCTGATTGTCCCTGTTGACTTTTAATAACATCGCGAGGACGAATAAATGGCACAGCACAAATCACCGCTTTAGGTTTTTGCTTATTATTCTTCAAAATGAAAACTTGTTCAGCCAAATTTTCATTGTTATCAAGATCACTCACATTAGCGATCACGCGAGTAGATAAAGCGCTTAATAGGTCTTTTGATTCCGCCAACATGCTTACAGAATCATGATTACCTGCTAAAATAACAAGCTGGCAATTAAGTGATTGAAGTTCACTAATAAAATTAAAGTACATTTGCCTTGCATAACTTGGCGGTGTTGCGGTGTCAAAAATATCACCGGCAACAATAATGGCATCAACATCATGACTTTTAGCTTGTGCTAACAACCAAGTTAAAAATTCCTGATGTTCATTTGCGCGGCTTTTACCATAGAAATATTGACCTAAATGCCAATCAGAAGTGTGAATAATACGCATAAAAGCTAAAGAGCATCTTAAGGAAATAATTGGTTGATAATTCTACCTCATTAGGATAATTAAACCATTAAATATTATCAATAATTGGTGGTTAAAAAATAATAATGACACCGGCAATCAAGCAACTTAAACAGAAAAATATATCTTTCAAAATACATCAATATCAACATGATGCTAACGCCCAATCATTTGGTATTGAAGCGGTGGAGAAATTATCCCTCAATGCAGAGCAAGTTTTTAAAACGTTGGTGATCTGCACTGACACTAATCAATTAGCCGTTGCCATAGTACCTGTTATGTTTAAGTTAAATTTAAAAGCTATCGCCAAAACCTTAAAGGTAAAAAAAGTAAAAATGGCTGATGCTAATCGTGTTGAAGTGAGTACTGGTTATGTTTTAGGTGGCGTTAGCCCATTAGGTCAAAAGAAGTTATTAACCACGATTATAGATAACAGCGCACAACACTTTACTTATGTTTTTGTTAGCGGCGGTAAACGTGGCTTAGAAATAGAATTATCACCGCAAGATTTAGCTACAATGTGTCGCGCAATTTTTGCTGATATAGTTGTTTAAAATAGTTAGTTAAAGTAGTTAGTTAAAGTAAACACTTAAAACGTTACAGAAAAATTAAGTAATTGTTTAGCTGTTATAGGCTTACTAAAATAATAACCTTGTATATAATCACATTTCAACTGATTTAATAGTTCAAATTGTTCTTTAGTTTTAACCCCTTCAGCAATAACTTTCAAGCCCAAACTTTGTGCCATAGCAATAGTTGCTTTAACCAAATCATAATCAGCTTTATTGCTTGTTATATCAGTGATAAAGCTTCTATCTATTTTGAGAATGTCAAAGGCATATTGACGTAAATAACTTAAAGAAGAATAGCCGGTACCAAAGTCATCCATTGAGAGCTTAACACCAAGTTTATGTAATTTAATAAGGGCTTCATCAATATAGGTTTGCCCTATCATGAGCACACCTTCGGTAATTTCAAGTTCAAGCTTGTCAGCAGAGACATTAGCCTTAATGAGAGATCTTTCAATAAAATCAAATAATAATGGATCTCTAAATTGGCGTGGAGATAAGTTAACGGCAATTCTTAATGAATTTTGCTGTTTTGTTTGCCAAGTGCTCAAAAAAGATAATGCCCGTTTAAGGACAAATTGACCAATAGGAACAATTAAACCCATATGCGCTGCAATAGGTATAAACTCATCTGGCGTGACATTACCTAATGCGGGATTATACCAACGTAGTAGTGCTTCAGCGCCAATAATTTGTTTATTGGTAGTATCAATTTGAGGTTGATAATACACGTCAAATTCACCACGTTCTAATGCTCCACGCATTTGTTCTTCAATTTCTAAGCGGCGTAGCATATTTACATTCATTTCTTTGGTAAAAAATGAATAAGTATTTCGGCCCAGTGATTTGGCTTTATACATAGCAGCATCAGCATTTCGTAATAATTCAGAGGTATCTTTACCATTTTCAGGGAACATGGCAATACCAATACTGAGCGTTAAAATAAGTTCTCTACCATCTATTTTAAAAGGGTTTCTGAAGGTTCTTAGTAAGTTTTCTGCAATCGATAAAGCACTAAGTTCATCCGATAAACCACGTAAGAGAAATATAAACTCATCCCCCCCTAAACGCCCTACCGTATCTTCTTTTCGAACAATTTTTTTTAATCGTGTTGCTGATTCAATCAGTAATTTATCACCCACCTCATGACCTAATGAGTCGTTCACTTTTTTAAAGTCATCTAAATCAAGGAAGAGCACAGCAGTTTTTTCATTATTACGTTCAGCTTCAGTAAGCATTTGCGATAAACGATCTAAGGCTAAGAAACGGTTAGGTAAGCCTGTTAAGGTGTCATAATAGGCATGCTTTTTAATTGATTCTGCTGCCTGATGTTGTTCCGTGATATCTCTAATGATGGCTATTATTTGTTTATTGTTAGCCAGATAAGTAATTCGGGCCTCAAAATAAACCACGCCTTGTGGCATTACTAGATCATATTCAAAACTAATCACCCCTTCTTGCGTGATAACCTTCACTATATTGCTTTTAAATTTATCGGCAACCTCACTTGGCAGCATGTCAGTCATAGACTTACCAATAAAATCTTCTGGAGACGCATAGAGATTTACTTTATTACTCGCGTGATAGTCAATGATGGTGCCATCAACTTCCATTAAGAAAAATAAATCAGGAATTACTTCAAATGTTGCAGCTAACATGTGCTCTTTAAGTTTAGCTTGTGCCTCAATATGCTTTAAATCAGATAAGTTAATATCAATACAGTACATTTGTTTTTGATTATATTGGTTTGTAAACTTGACATGGTTTGAATGTACAAAAATGTTTTTGCCATCCTTACGACGCAGTAGTAATTCTCCTGATGGGATTTCTACACCATTACTTAGCCAATTTTTAATACCTGCTATAACCGACTTTTTGATTTGCTCAGGAATAATTAAATCTTCTAGCTTTCTCCCTAAAGCTTCCTTACTAGTATAGCCATAGAGTATTTCGCTGCCCTTATTCCAATAAACAACCTGACGATTTTCATCATAACCTTGTACCGCAATAGCATCCACAGCATCAAGTAAATGGTGCAGCGGATCATTCATCACATAATTGGGAGGTAAACGCTCCTGCTTAGACGGTTTATTATTAGACACTAACTTAACATAGTCCTTCATATAAAGTTTTTAACGGGTTCTTGAATAGGTAACTTTATAATAGACGCTAATTTAAGATATTACCTACTAAACAGTTATATAAAGTAGAAAGTATCAACTTTTTACTTATTTACGCTTTTTCAATACCAACCGCAACTACCTTATATTCAGGACATTTAGTGTGTTTATCGGTTACATCACCTGTTACCCGGTTGATCATTAACTCAGGAAAATGGAATGTGGTAAATAAAACACCTTGCTTTACCTTATCACTAATCTGAGCAGTTAATGTTATTTCACCACGCGCAGAAAACAACCTTACATTGCTTTTGTTAATGATACCTTTTGAAATTGCATCTTGACGGTTAACAAGTAAAACATCTTCACTTACAAGGCATTCGTTACTTGTTCTGCGGGTCATGGTGCCAGCATTATAGTGCTCAAGATTTCGGCTCGTCGTTAGAATAAATGGAAATTCCTTTTGATTAACTAGAATTTCACTACTTTCTTCAAATTCATAAAAATGAAACTTTCCTAAACCTCGTTTAAAAGTATCCGTGTGTAATATTTGAGTATCAACACCACCTTTTTTTACGGGCCATTGCAAGCCATCGTTTCCTAGATTTTGCCAAGTAATACCGGTAAAAAATGGCACTACTTGGGATATTTCTGCTAGCATAGAACCCGCATCATAGGGTGTTTGTGGATAACCTAAAGCATTCATCATTTCAACAATGATATCACCATCAGTTTTGCAACCCGCTCTAGGTTTCACTGCGGCATTGACTTTTTGCACCCGACGTTCGCCATTGGTAAAAGTGCCACTTTTTTCTAAAAAAGTTGTGCCCGGCAATACCACATCGGCCATTTTGGCCGTTTCTGACAAAAAGATTTCTTGTACTATCAACAAATCTAAATTAGCTAGGCTAGCAACAACATGCTGTTGATTCGGATCGGTTTGCACAACATCTTCACCTAATATCCATAACGCTTTTAAATCACCTAACAAAGCCGCATTAAACATTTCAGGAATTTTATAACCAACTTTTTTCGGCCATTGATTTAAATTAACCATTGAGTTTTCAGTGATTTGATAATGCTGTTGGTAATAAGTAATACTGTCTGTGTCTTCAACAGGAAAGTACCCCGCTCCCTGATGTGGCTGACAACCCATATCAGCAGCACCTTGAACATTGTTTTGTCCACGAAGTGGATTCATACCAACACCTTGTCGGCCTATATTACCTGTTAGCATCACTAAGTCAGCAATGCACATAATAGCCCTACTACCTTGGCTGTGCTCGGTCACACCTAAGCCATGAAAACTCATGGCATTATTCGCTTTAGCATAAGCAACAGCGGCTTGTTTTACCAAGTTTTTATCAACACCTGCAATATCGGCTAAGTTATCAATATTGAGTGCCATAATGGCTTGACGGTAGCTTTGATATTCTTCAGTACGATCATTAATAAAAGCTTGATCAATTAATCCTTCAGCGATAATAAAGTAGGCCATCATATTTAATACGGCAACGTTAGTGCCAGGGCGTAATTGAATATGCCAGTTAGCATATCTGGCTAGCTCGGTTTTTATTGGATCAATAACAATGAGCGGTGTACCTTTCATCACTTTTTGTTTGATTTTAGCGCCCGTCACGGGATGTGCCGCTGTTGGGTTAGCACCAATAAGTAAAATAAATTCAGTTTGTTTTATGTCTTCGATAGAGTTTGTTGCCGCACCCGTACCGAAACTATGCTGCATACCGTAGGCAGTAGGTGAATGGCAAACCCGAGCACAACAATCGATATTATTAGTGCCGATCACTACGCGCATCATTTTTTGTAATAAATAGTTTTCTTCATTAGTGCAACGCGCCGATGAAATACCTGCAATAGCATCACTACCATGCGCTGATTTTATGGAGTTGAAACGTTGAGCAATATAATCAAAAGCATAATCCCAACTGACTTTTGTTAACTTGCCATCAATTTTCACTAAAGGAGAGTCTAAACGGTCATCATGATCATAGAATCGCCATGCATAACGCCCTTTTAAACAGGTATGGCCATTATTCACTGCTGCATCTTTAGGCGCTTCAATTGATAATATTTTGTTATTTTGCACCGACACTTCTAGATTACAACCAACACCACAATACGAACAGATGGTACGAATTTTTTCTATTGGTGTTTGCTCGTTTGTATGTTGGGCTTTTGCTAGTTGTTGGCGAAAAACATCACTGATAGCCCCTGTTGGGCAAGTTTGTGCGCAAGCACCACAAGAGATACAGTCAGAGTCATTAAAACTAACATCTTGTCCTTTAATAATTCGTGCATCAAAACCACGACCAGCAACACTTAAAACTTGCTCTCCTTGAATTTCATCACAAGCTCGTACACAGCGATTACAATCAATACACAAAGATAAATCCATACGCATGTACGGATGACTGTCATCACAAAGACTCGCTTCACCTTTTTTATTAACCGTTAGTGGCACACTAGCAACACTTTGTCGTCCTTGGTTAAAACGTACTTCAGTTACGCCAGTAGCAAGAACCACTTGTTCAAATTCTGTATTACTCGTACTTTGTTGTACCGGTAATGTGTGTTGTGGTAAATCGCTCAGTACCAATTCAATAATATTTTTACGTAACTTTTCAATACGTAGTGAATGAGTATAAATATGCATACCATTACTAATGGGTGTATGACAAGAAGCCATCACTTTTCTTGGCCCCTCTGCCACTAAGGCAACATCGACACTACAAACGCGACAACTGCCGTAAGGCTCTAATCGCGAATCATCACATAAGGTAGGGACAACGTGGTCAGTATTTGATCGGCGACTAAAGGTTAAAATAGTTTCACCTTGTTCTATCAGGTGGGAGACACCGTTTAAAAAAGCGTGTGGCGCTTGTTCATGACTTATGAGACTCATTATTACTCTCCTATTTCTGTACTTTGCTTCGACAGAAAGTAAGGTGAAACTTCATCTTCAAAATACTGCAATATATTGTTAATGGGTAATGGTACGCCACCACCTAAGGCGCACAAAGAGCCCAACTGCATGGTTTCTAATAGATCACTTAATAATTCAGAGTTAATTGGTTGTTTACCTGTGATTGCTTGCTCGAACATTTCTTGACCACGCACTGAGCCTATTTGACAGGGATAGCATTTACCGCAAGATTCAAGTGCCGTAAATTCAAACAAATGGGCGATATAATCAATCATTTTCATTGACTGTGGAATACCAATAATACTGGCATGGCCAAGTAAAAATCCATTATCACTGAATGATTCAAAATCTATGGTGAGCTTGTCTATTTCAGCTAACGGCACTACACCGCCCAGTGGCCCACCAATATGCAATGCTTTGATGTCTTTTACAAAACCGCCAGCAAGCTCAATAACCTTTGTTAACGTTGTGCCCATCGCCACTTCTATAATACCGGGGTAGACAAAAGCGCCATCAAGAGAAAGTAATTTACTGCCGGTAGATTTACCATTACCTAACGTTTTATATTTATCAACACCGCTATTGTTAACACTATCAAGATCAGAAAATATAAAATGTATTGAGGCAAAAGTTTCAACATTATTGACTACGGTTGGGCAACCAAATAAACCACTCTGCGTTGGAAATGGTGGTCTAACAGAAACCACAGGTCGCTGACCTTCGATTGAACGTAATAGTGCCGTTTCTTCACCGCAAATATAAGCGCCTGCACCTTTGATTATTTTAAAGGAAAAACCTGCTGATATTTTTTCATCCAATATGAGCTGTTCAAATTCACTTATCGCTTGCTCGGTTTGTTTTATTGCTTCAGGATATTCTGCACGAATATATAAAACACCCGTTCTAGCACCGGTTAATAAGCCCGCCATTAACATGCCAAATAATACTGCATGTGGCCGGTGTTCTAGCAAATAGCGATCAGAAAAAGCCCCCGCATCACCTTCATCCGCATTACAAACAATATACTTTTCCGCTGAAGTTTCCGTTAACGCTGAGCGCCATTTAATACCCGTTGGAAAACCTGCACCGCCACGACCGCGTAGCCCTGATCCAACTAACTTTTCTAATAATTGCTGCTGTTGATATTGTTTAGATAAGTCCTCGAACAACTGGTAATACTTTGCTACATCAGAGATTTCAGCCGTTAAAATTGGTTCAGCTAAAGTAGTACGTACCTGATAATTTTCATTTGAAGCGGTGTTTGCTTCACCAATAATTTGTTTTACCTTATCAATATCCGAACCTGAGAAATTGTTACCATTCACTTGAAAAGCACTATTCTCCGCACAACGTCCTAAGCAAGTAACATGACCAACATTTTCTGCACCAAATTCAGCAACTAACGTTTCTTTAACCGTAGCTTGAGTATTTGCACACAAGCAAGAAGAGCCATTACACACATACGCTTTTTTGTTAGCGTTATGCTCATTGGTTCCATCATCAATAAAATCATAAAAACTAGCCGCACCATGAACAACAGCTTCGCCCATTAAAAACTCTTTCGCCAATACTTGACGTTGATGCTTTAATGCGTCGGTTGAGTTAACGCTAGTTGAACCAACGCTATCTGAAAAAATAAGCTGTTGAAATAAAGTGTTGTCAATGCCCTGTCTACGGGCAAGTTGTGATAAGTTTTTCGACATGATTTACTCTCTTACTTTTTCATAAAATAGATATTTACAGCATTTGATTATTTTCTACTTAACGCCGAATTTACGCTTTAATCCGCCAATCACCATGATAAAGATTAAAGGAGTCAGCATTAGCAAACCCAATCAAGGTTAATTCAAACCGTTGAGCGGCTTTAATTGCTAATTCAGAGGGTGCTCCAACGGCAACTAAAATACTGATTCCCGCCATCACCGCTTTTTGTACTATTTCAAAGCTTACCCGTCCACTAACCAACATAATTAACAGTTTATTACTTTGCAACGATGGGTGTTCAACGAGGCGATGACCGATAAGTTTATCCACCGCGTTATGTCGACCAATATCTTCAAAAACAGTTAATAACTCCGCGTGGTGATTAAACAGTGCTGCTCCATGTATGCCGCCGGTAATATCAAACAAGGGTTGTTGTGTTCGCATTTTGTCACTTAACGTATAAATATAATGTGCACTACATTGTAAATTGTCAGTTAAGGTCAATAAATTAGGCGGATTTTTAAATTCTAGCGCTTTTAATGACGTTGCACCGCACAAACCACAACTTGAATACGTTGTTTGAAAACGTTCAATTGATGTTAACTTTGGTTGCTTTCCTTTAACTAAATATACTTGCCAACTATTTTTATTAGAATTTCCCGCGCTGTTATCAGGGCTTATGTTTTCTATATCTTCGTAACTATTTATCACACCTTCACTAAATAACAAACCAAGAATCAAATACTTATCATCACCTAAAGAGCGCATAGTGATAGCAAATACTTTTGTTTCAGCCCCTTCGTCTTCCCTGTACCAATGTAAGTTGATTTGTAAAGGCTGCTCAGTAACAACGCTATCGCGTGCAATCACTCGGTTAACCTTATGTTTACGAGTATAGACCACTTTATCAACTCGCTTTATGGTGTACTGATTATCGGCAATATCCGCCATAATTATCCAATTAATTATTCTGGTATCCCCCTGTGTCAGGATTGTTGTCGCCTCAATTAATTTAGTAAATAAACAGGGAGCGGTAAGTTAACAACAGTGTACTATCAAAGGCATTCAAGCCAATTTAAAGAAGCAATATTAAATAAACTAAGT
>NZ_QOLD01000091.1 GCF_003333305.1 Candidatus Colwellia aromaticivorans
TGAACATCCTGAGCGATGGTCAAAAAAAGAGAGAAACTGGCAGCCAATAGGCGCTGTGGAGTTAAATCCAGAGCAGCACAAAGAAGCTGCTTAACAATTTAGGCGACAACTGCCTTGAAAAACGCCGGCTGCGTTTATAAATAGAAATATAATTCAAAGAAGAAGCTTCATATTTATCATAACTTAAAGTTTCTCAGATCGTGATACCATCCAGCCTTTAGGTGTTTGCCCTAATTTACACTATGGCTGAAAACAGCAATTTGAAGCTATGGGAAGTCCAGTAAGTAATCTGGCAGTGTTTTGAACACAGGTGGTTACTCATTTCTAATGCACTGTTAATGGTATGCATGTCTTTATTTAGCACTTTTTTGAGTAAAGTAATATTTACCTAAAACCACCATTAATATTCCACTAAGCACTATGATGGCTGAAATAACGAGACGAATTGTGATTAGCTCAGACACAAATATAACACCGCCTATAGCTGCAATCACAGGAACAGACAATTGGATAACAGCAGCTTGTGTTGAAGTTAAATCGCCAAGGGCGACATACCATATGGTATAACCTACGCCTGATGTTATAGCTCCTGATATTATCGCTAATACTATTCCTTCGAATGAATAACTCATATTTTGCATGGTAAATAAAGCTAATAATGTGACAAAAGGGATTGTTCTTAAAAAGTTATAAGTTGTATCCATAAGCGGATTTTTAGAGCCTCGCCCTTTTAAGGTATAAATGCCCCAGGATATTCCAGAGACTGTCATTAATATAAAACCATTAATTGATGGCGTAGTTATATTTGGAAGAATGAGATAAATAAGCCCAGTGAAAGCGAGGAAAACCCCTGACCATTCAATAAGGTGTAATCGCGTACCAGAAATGAGTGATAGCATTATCATTGTAATCTGAACAGAGCCAAATAGAATAAGTGCGCCTGTACCTGTATCGACAGAAAGGTAAGCATATGAAAATGTTATTGCATAAAGAAACAACGTAAAACTAGCAGTCCAACTGCCTTTAGATGATGCTCCTTTGTTACTCCCTTTGATGCTCCCCTTAATGCTTAAGATGATAAAAAGAGCAATAGCTCCTGATAATAGTCGAATTTCCGTAAAACTTGATGCGTCAATCGCTTCATTACCTAACGCTAAACGACATAGTACAGAATTTGCAGCGAATGCAATTAACGCCAAGCCTGTAAGTAAGCTTGTTTTTAAAAAAGACTTATTGTTCATATATACCCGTTACCATTCAAGATGCAGGTTTCAGAGTGCTTGAGCGATTTCAATTCAAGGCGCTGTGATGTAATAATGGTTACTCCCTTATAAATCACAGCAACGATGAAGTGATATTGCTCAAGCCCTTCTTCGATGGGTTTAAAAGTAATTTATGCTACGTTATTAAATTAAAGAATGGAACAACCATTCTATAAATTTAATGCCTTGCTTAAATGGCTTTTAATTCCCACTGAAATCACGCACTTTGAATGATTACGGGTATATACCCATTTAAAACATATCACCCTAATAATGGACAAACTATTGTTGACTAAAATGTTGATGGATGAAAACAGCTAACTGTTACTTTCTCATTTGTTAGCTTTCTATATGGTTGATTTACCAACATTAAAAACATTCTAAACTTTATTGTGAATGCAACGCTATCTTTTTTTTACATCTAATGACTATATCTATTTTTTCGTCTTCCGATTTGTCTAGCCAACCCGTAATCTCTGATGAAGACCTATAACACCCCATACAAATATCACTTTCATCTAGATCACACTGACCTATGCAAGGGGTAATTACCTTTGTACTATTTCCTATAAACATATTAGCAATACTCTAATCATGAACAAAACACATGGCAGTATATTGTTTTTTATTTAAATGTCATTAAGAATCAGTGTTTGCATCTCTCTTAAATTAACCTATTTAAGCCTACGTCCTAACGAAGAAAAAACGTGGCTTTCCAAACTACGCCACAAACTAGTAGAAGTAGCTTCTGCTATTTTAGCCTTTTTCAATTATAGTCATTTGAGTAGTACTTGATTCATTCAAAGGAAACCTGTACTACTGACCGTACTACTAAAACCTAAGATATCACCATCTTCTAAGGACTACTTCGGACATAAAAAAACCGAAATCCCTTATTTCTAAAGGTCATTTCGGTCTTTATTGGTCTTGTTAGTTCTATTTAATGGTGCGGACAGGGGGACTTGAACCCCCACGACCTAAGTCATTAGCCCCTCAAGCTAACGCGTCTACCAATTCCGCCACGTCCGCGCACTATTAAATATAAACGGTCTAATGTTGTAAGTTATCTTGCTAATATTGAGGTTTATCAGCTAACTTAAATTACTTGGGTACATCACTATCATTATTTTTAGTAACAGGTGCATCAGAAGCTGGTACATCACTATTTCCACTGATAGTAGACTCCGCACTTTCACCTGGAATAGCATCAGTAGCAATTGTTTGTTCACTCACAGGAGCACTTAGATTATTCCATTCATCAACTGCTTTAGTTCTGTTAGCCGTTAAATTACCTAAAACTAAGCTAATAACAAAAAAGGCAACCGCTAACCAAGTAGTCGCTTTAGTTAAGAAGTTACCTGAGCCACCAGAACCAAAAACAGTAGCTGAAGAGCCTGCACCAAAAGATGCTCCCATATCAGCCCCTTTACCCTGTTGAATTAGCACTAAACCAATTAACGTTAAGGCAATAAGTACATAGGCAATAATTAAAACTTGATAAAACATTTTTACTTTCCTTTAGCTGTTGAGCAAATCACTTTAAATTGTTCAACTTGTAAACTAGCACCACCAATAAGACCACCGTCTATATCAGGTTGTGCGAATAATTCTTCACAGTTTGACGCATTCACGCTGCCACCGTATAACAAAGGCACTTTATCCGCCACATTTGCATTAACTTTAGCTAAAAACTGGCGAATAAATTTATGTGTTTCTTGTGCCATCTCGCTTGATGCTGTTTTACCAGTACCTATTGCCCAAACAGGCTCATAAGCGATAACAACATCAATAAATTTTTCAATACCTACTTCATCAATTACTGGTTGTAATTGCGATGCTAATACTGTTTCTGTTTGTTCTGCAACACGCTCTGCTTCGCTCTCACCAATACATAAAATAGGTGTTATACCTGCTTTTAGTGCTGCATTCACTTTATGCGCAATTTGCGTAGACGTTTCTTTGTAGTAACTTCTACGTTCAGAGTGACCTATGATAGCAAACTCTACCGATAATTCCTGCAACATTTGTGTGGAAACTTCACCCGTATAAGCACCGCTTTCATGAGCACTTATATTTTGAGCGCCAACATGGATTACTTTATCTAATTTATTTACTTTCGCCTGAGAAATCAATTCAGATAAAAAAGGAAAGCTCGGGCAAATAACAACATCAACATTTTCTTGAAGTTCAACCGACGTTAAACCATCAATTATGGTGTTTATTAAAGCTAAACCGCCATTCATTTTCCAATTAGCTGCAACGATTGCACGTCTAGCCATTTTTATTCCCCTTGCTACTCTTCAACGCATTGTAAAATAAAGCCGCGAGATATTAACCAACATAGGATTAAGTTACAAGTGATAAGTTAAAATCAATCAACTTTCTGCTAATATCGTGCTCAACTGCTGTTTTTTACAACACAAAAAATTAAAACAGTAAAACTGGTTAACTCGCTAACTTCACTGAGTCAGCAATTTCATGTGCTAAGCTAGTTACTTCATCAAGTTCAGGACCTTCTACCATTACACGTATTAACGGCTCTGTACCTGATTTACGCAATAATACCCGACCACGACCAGATAATTGAGCACTAGCCTTATCAACACAAGCTTGAACACTTGACGCATTAATAGGGTCACCACCGCCAGAGAAGCGTACATTAACAAGTATTTGTGGCAACATGGTCATGCCTTGTCGTAATTCAAATAACGATACCTTACGCTGACAAACAGCTGTTAGTACGTTAAGTGCAGCGATAATACCATCCCCTGTAGAGGTATGATTTAAATTGATAATATGACCAGAATTTTCAGCGCCTAATTTCCAACCTTTTTCTCTAAGCATTTGCATTACATACCTATCACCAACATTACTACGAGCAAAAGGTATATCAAGCTGCCCTAACGCTAATTCAAGGCCCATATTACTCATCAAGGTACCAACAACCCCCCCTTGCAAGTTACCTGATTTTAAATCATTACACGCGATAATATAAACCGCTTCATCGCCATCGATCACATAGCCAGTGTGATCAACCATCATTAAGCGATCACCATCACCATCAAGCGCGACTCCTAAATCAGCTTTGTGTTCTATCACTGCAGCTTGTATTTGCTCCATTGATGTTGCGCCACAACCGTCATTTATATTAGTACCATTAGGCGATGTGCCAACTTCAATAACAGTAGCGCCTAATTCACGAAAAACATTCGGTGCAATATGGTAGGTTGCACCATGGGCACAATCAACAACAATGGTTAAGTTTTGCAAAGATAACTGGCTTGGGAAATTACTCTTACAAAATTCGATATATCGACCTGCCGCATCTTCAATACGATTTGCTTTACCTAAACCCCCTGACTCTACACAACCCATCGGTTTATCTAATTCAGCTTCAATGGCAATTTCCACATCATCAGGTAATTTCTGACCATCTTGTGAGAAAAATTTGATGCCGTTATCATAAAAAGGGTTATGAGAAGCACTGATAACAATACCGGCTTCAGCACGAAATGTTTTAGTTAAATAGGCAATGGCTGGGGTAGGCATTGGCCCAAGCAAACCGATATCAATACCTGCAGCAGAAAAGCCAGCTTCAAGTGCGGATTCAAACATATAACCAGAAATACGCGTATCTTTACCAATTAACACTTTTTTTGTGCCTTGTGCCGCCAATACTTTACCGGCTGCATAGCCTAACTTCATAACAAACTCAGGAGTAACTGGGTATTGACCTACTAAACCACGTATACCGTCAGTACCAAAATATTTACGATTAGACATTTTTATTCTTCCTTTAATCTTTGCTTAAAGCGTTTAGCTTTAACATTTTTATACTGTACTAATGTATACCCGTTCTACTTGAAGATGCATGATTCAGCTGGAATTAGAAACGCTTTTAGGCAAGGCATTGATTGAAGAGAATGGTTACTCCCTTCTCAAAATCAATAACGCAGCATAAAACGCTTCTAAACCAGCCCTTTGGGGAAGGCTGAGCAAATCATATTCTGCGTTACATTTCTTTTTAAGGACGCTACATGGAAGTAGCTTATTAGAGAATGCAGGAGCATATTCTCCTGAATAACCCTTAATAAAAAAATGCGCCTTGATTATGAATCGCTCAGGCTTCCTGAAACGAGCACCTTCAAGTGGAACGGGTATATTACATTAGTAAGCGGTCATATTTGATATTTAGCAACCGCTTTTAAAATTTTTATTGCATCCACACTTTCTTGTACATCATGAACACGTATAATATTAGCCCCCTGTTGAATGGCAACTATTGCTGCGGCCAAACTACCCGCTAAGCGTTCATTCACATCTCTATTCAATAAGTTGCCGATCATTGATTTACGGGAAATTCCTGCTAACAGCGGTAAGCCAAGTGCCTTAAACTCAGTAAACTTAGCAAGCACTTCATAATTGTGTGCGACTGTTTTACCAAAACCAAAACCGGGATCCAACACTAATCGCTCTTTATTAATGCCACTTCGTTCACAGCAGTTAATGCGCTGTTTAAAGAACTCAAGTATATCATCAATAATATCCTTATATTGTGGGTTTTCTTGCATTGACCGTGGCATGCCTTGCATATGCATAAGGCAAACAGCAATGTTGCTTTGCGCAACAACCTCAAGGCAACCTTCATTTTGCAATGCGCGAACGTCATTAATCATATCAGCACCATAGATAATGGCTTCAGACATGACTTCAGCTTTTGAAGTATCAATAGACACATTGATATCAAAGCGTGATTTTATTGCTTTAAGTAATGGAATGACACGAACAATTTCATCTTGCACCCTTACATCAACGGCACCAGGACGTGTAGACTCCCCTCCGATGTCGATAATATCAACACCCTGTTCAATCATTTGCTCTACTTGTTTTAATGCACTATCAAAGTGAGTAAATTGCCCACCATCAGAAAAAGAGTCAGGTGTAACATTCAATATTCCCATTACTTGGACAGTATCCAATTGATTTTTTATTGAGGCACTGAAGTTTGCTTGCGTAGTTTTTGACATCATGATTTATTTTTATAACTAATTTTATAACCGGTTTTATAAAATAAAACCTCGATGTTTCTATTAAACATCGAGGTTTTTATTTCTTTATTATTTTCATAATCTATTGAAAATAATAAATATTAACTACTTAGCAGGTGTATCACTGCTTGGCTCAGATAAATCAGGGCTTGGCTTTTCTTTCACTATATCTTCTTTTTTAGCCGCAGTATCACCACTATCACTTGAATTGCTGTTTGAATTGCTGTTTGAATCTGAGCTATTGTCATCCCAACCAGCAGGTTTACGAACCTCAGTTCTCGCCATCAAGTCATCAATTTGCAACGCATCAATAGTTTCATATTTCATTAGCGCATCTTTCATCGCATGTAAAATATCTAAGTTATCTTTGATTAATGTTTCTGCTCGGTCGTAGTTGCGATTAACAACAGCTTTTATTTCTGCATCAATTAATTTCGCTGTCTCGTCTGACATGTGTAGCGACTTAGAAGACGTACGCCCTAAGAATACTTCACCTTCTTCTTCAGCAAAAAGCATAGGACCTAATTTCTCAGAAAGCCCCCATTGAGTAACCATTTTACGGGCAATATTAGTAGCGCGTTCAATATCATTTGACGCGCCTGTTGATACTTTATCACTACCGTAAATAACTTCTTCGGCGATACGACCACCATACAAAGAAGAAATGTTACTTTCTAAATGTTGCTTAGAATGGCTGAATCTATCTTGTTCTGGTAAGTACATAGTTACACCCAACGCACGACCACGTGGAATAATACTTACTTTATATACTGGATCATGATCTGGCACTAATCGGCCAATAAGTGCATGACCTGCTTCATGGTATGCAGTCATTTCTTTTTCAGACTCTGACATCACCATTGATTTACGTTCAGAACCCATCATGATTTTATCTTTAGCGGTATCAAATTCATGCATACTAACAACACGACGTGATGTACGGGCAGAGCATAATGCAGCTTCATTCACTAAGTTAGCTAAATCGGCACCTGAAAAGCCTGGTGTACCACGAGCAATAACAGACGCTTTTACATCATCCCCTAAAGGAACTTTACGCATATGCACTTTTAATATTTGCTCACGACCACGAATATCAGGTAACCCGACAGTTACTTGGCGATCAAAACGACCTGGACGTAATAATGCAGGGTCTAATACATCTGGACGGTTAGTCGCAGCAATAACAATAACGCCTTCATTACCTTCAAAACCATCCATTTCAACTAGCATTTGGTTCAACGTTTGCTCGCGTTCATCGTGACCACCACCCATGCCTGCACCACGTTGGCGACCTACGGCATCAATCTCATCGATGAATATAATACAAGGAGCTGCTTTTTTTGCTTGCTCGAACATATCTCGAACACGCGAAGCACCAACACCAACAAACATTTCAACAAAGTCTGAACCTGAAATAGTAAAAAACGGTACTTTTGCTTCACCAGCAATCGCTTTTGCTAATAACGTTTTACCTGTACCCGGCTGACCCACCAATAAAATACCTGAAGGAATACGACCACCTAATTTTTGGAATTTTGTTGGCTCTCTTAAGTAATCAACTAATTCAGCGACATCTTCTTTGGCTTCATCACAACCCGCAACATCAGCAAAGGTTGTTTTTATTTGGTCTTCACTTAATTGACGCGCCTTAGATTTACCAAAAGACATAGCACCTTTACCGCCGCCACCTTGCATTTGACGCATAAAGAAAATCCATACGCCAATGAGTAAGATCATAGGGAACCACGAAACAAAAATTGTGGTTAAAAAGCTGGTTTCTTCAGGAAGTTTACCTTGTGCACGCACACCTTGTTTCACTAAATCATTAATTAAGTCACGATCATAGCCACCAGGGATAACGGTTTTATAGCTTTCGCCACTACGTTTTTCACCAGTAATTACACCATTCCTATCAACATTAGCATCACGAATCTGTCCTTGACGAACATCGGTGATAAATCGTGTGTAATCCGTCTCATTTTCAGTGACTGTATTAGGTGAAAAGCTCTGAAAAACAGACATTAACACAACGGCTATAACTAACCATAAAATAATATTTTTTGCCATATCACTCAACTTCATGACCTCTTTGGGGTTGATAAATTTATTAAAACAATACTGTATAACTTTATTGTGTCTAATTTACTATAATTCAAGGGTAGTAGCCATTTAACTTTAGTCACCATTTACAACTAGTAACATAATATCCGTTAGTTTCAAGTAACAAACAGTTATTTAAAATTAGTAGCCACTAAATAAACTTCACGAGAACGAGCTCGAGATGACTCTGGTTTACGAGTTTTAACATTTTTAAATACAGTGCGAAGCGCTTTCATATAATCTTCAAAGCCCGCCCCTTGAAATACTTTGACAACAAAAGCACCATTAGGTTTCAATACCTGATGACACATATCCAAGGCTAATTCCACTAAATACATACTACGCGCTGAATCAGCACTTTCATTACCTGTCATATTTGCCGCCATATCAGACATAACAACATCAATGTTTTTTCCATTAATACGCTGAAGCAAGGCATCAAGAACTACCTCTTCACGAAAGTCGCCCTCTAAAAAGTCAACACCAGCAATAGCATCCATAGGTAAAATATCACAGGCAATCACCTGCCCTTTATCACCAACAACCTTAACAGCATATTCAGACCATCCCCCAGGAGCGGCGCCTAAATCAACGACCTTCATGCCCTGCTTAATAAGTTTATCTTTATTATTTATTTCTTCAATTTTAAAGATAGCACGTGAACGTAAGCCAAGCTTTTTAGCTTTTTTAACATATTCATCTTCAAAGTGTTCATCAAGCCAACGCTGTGAACTATTGGTATGTTTTTTCTTTACCATGTTTATTTTCTACTATTTATAGATATTAGCTGTTAGATAAGGGTAAAATAGCGTTAATTCAAGTTAACAACTATCGAAATTTATTAATGAACTTAAATAAAAAGCAAATTCAATACTTAAAAGGTGTTGCCCACCCACTAAAACCTATTGTTTTATTAGGTAATAATGGCTTAACTGAAGCTGTTGTAGCCGAAATAGATTACGCACTTAATCACCATGAATTGATTAAGGTAAAAATCCCAACTGATGATAAAGAAACTAAAGGGTTAATTGTTGAAGCAATTTGCCGTGAAACTAAATCAACTAAAATACAAGTGATAGGTAAAACGTTAGTCATTTATCGTCAAAGTGAAGAACATAAGATCCGAATTCCTAAAATTTAAAACAAAATGGTAAGCGACAAGTTAATGTTTGTCGCTACTTAATACCCGTTCCACTTGAAGATGCATGATTCAGCTGGAATTAGCAACCTCTTTAGGCAAGGCATTGATTGAAGAGAATGGTTATTCAGGATAATGTGCTCCTGAATAACCCTTAATAAAAAAATGCGCCTTGATTATGAATCGCTCAGACTTCCTGAAACGAGCATCTTCAAGTGGAGCGGGTATATGTATTTGCTATATTGGAAAACTAAACAATATTCGGACAACATTTATATTTTCACTAAAGCGATAGCTAAGCCCTATTGTGTCAAATCCTGCCCATGAATAACCAATAGTTTTATCAAACTTCATCGTTACACCAAATTCAACGCTATTTGATAAACTGACTTTACTTTGCTCTGGTGTGCTTTGCGTAGAATTTATTAATACATCAAAATCAACTTCGGTGAAATACCAAAATGCTGTAGCAAATATTCTTGGTTGATACGTATATCCAAACAGTTGATATTTAACAGGTAACCCTATATCTACACCGAGTTGTATAGCAGCATATAAATCAGCTGCGTCATAGTTAAGCCCATCATATCCAGCATAATAAATACGACTAGCCCAAATAGAATCAAATTCATTAACAGTAAAAGAATAAAGACTAGAAATACCGCCAGAGTGGACTAAAACATTTCTATTTGTCGTTAAATTTCGCGCATACCCAAGGTCAAGGTAACTTTCAATAACTAAATTTTCTGTGTACTGATAATTTAATTGAATACCTGGTGTAAGCGATAATGTACCAACACTGTCTGGAAAGTCTAAATCCGGTATATTTTCAAAATTAAAATCAAAGAAACCAAGTGAAACTGGTAACCTTAAGCTATAGGTCGTTGCACCTTCTTTTCCCAACACTAAAGAAAAAGGTAAATTAATTAACGTTGCATCTTGTCCTGTTGTGTGATAAATGCCACTACCTAAGTAATTAGAATAGGCGTAATGAACGGGGTCAATATCATTAGCTTGGCTAGGCAATGAAAGGAAAACTAAAAAACTAGCAAAAAATATACGAATAATAAACATTAGATCCTAAATTGACTTAAACATAATAAAAACACCTTTCTTATTGTTATACGATAACAACTATTATCGATTAATCATTAAGCTGATTAATAACTTCGATTAAAACTTTACCTTGCGCTCCTGATGGTGCTTTTATTCCTAAAATTGCTGATAAGGTCACCGCTATATCAGTAGTACTTACCCGTTGATAAATAATGTCGTCATCAATATTAAAACCGGCAAAAACAAGAGGCACGAAGGTATCATACCCCCAAGGAGAACCATGAGTTGAAGCGACACTTAACCCTTCCATATCAGCAACAAACCGATGGGCCTCAAGAACAATGTAAATATCTCCTGAGCGATTTTCACTGTGATTATTGGCAACCAACGTATGTAAATAATCTTGTGATGTATTTCCCGACTCTATATCAGTACTCGTTACTGCAAGGGCAACACCATCAAATTTAGAAACCTCAGCAGCAACTACTTTTTGTACTTGCTCAAGTGATAACTTACGTCTAGCGATTAAGTCCCTATCAAGATAAATATACGGGTGAAAATAGCTTTTAATTAGCGCGGTATCAAAGCCAAACTGTTTCTTAAGCACTTTCATACTTGGCGCTTTATCCCATTCTTTGGGGGCAACCACATTTTTTTTCATGCCTAATGATGATAAATAAGCGGGTACTTCTGCTGCACCATGATCGGCAGATAGCACAATCAAGGTGTTTTCTAAGCCTACTTTTTTATCAATAAATTTCAGTAAATCGGCAATAGTGCGATCTAAACGCAGCATATTATCTTCTGCTTCTAAACTTGATGGGCCAAAAATATGGCCAACATAATCAGTTGATGAAAAACTTACCGATAGGTAATCGGTAATATTATCTTTTCCTAAGTGCTCATTATTTACCACCGCTTTAGCAAAGTTTAGCGTCAATTCATCCCCTGCGGGGCTGAGGGTTAAAAAGGTATTAAAATAATCATTAGTCATATCACCATACTGATGTGGAAAAGTACGGCCAAAACCAGGAAGTTTAGTTTCCCAAGCTTGATCATCTTGTTTTCCAAATACGTAACTAGACTTAGGTTGGCTTAATTGCCAAGTTTGTTGATGATATTTTTCAGTGGGTTTTTCAGCATTCCAAGCTAATACCCATTCAGGATATTTATCATAATAATATTCGCTAGTAACAAACTCACCCGACTTTTTTGAAAACCAAAAAGCCTTACCCATATGCCCTGCCATAGAAATTGCACCACGGTCTTTTACTGACACGCCAAAGACCTTAGCTTTCCCATTAGAGGCAATCATCATTTCATCACTGAAAGTAGATACCTGAATATTACTTGGCGAACGACCCGAAGATTTAGCGGTACGCTGTGTTGGGTCAATTTCTGTTTTTTGATTTACATCAGCATTGGCAGATAATAATGGGTATCGACTATCTTCAACATTATAAACAAGGCGCTGCAACTTATCATCGTACCAAACATTACCTATCATGCCATGTACAGCCGGTAAGGCACCAGTGGCTATGGTTGAGTGGCCGACAATGGTTTCAGTATTGGCATGGTTATGATGGGCATCTTTATAAACAACACCGTCATTGAGTAAATATTTAAAGCCTCCCTTAGGCATTTTATCTAAAAAGGCGGCTGGCATATCCCCGCGTAATTGGTCGACGGTTATTTGTAAAACTAATTTAGGATTAACAAGTTTTGCAATCACTCCTGAGCTATAGATAAAACCACTTGCAGCAGTTGCTATAGACAGCACATACAACGCTAATTTTAATAAATATGTATTTATTAACGATTTCATTAACAATTTCATTAACAATTTCCTTATAAGTATGTGAACCAAATAACTAAATACTACGTATAATTTACTGTTAAATCATTGCATTTACAATAAAACGTCGTACTATTAATAGCGCAATCTGCGTAGTTAATTATGCAGATTATTATTTTAGAGCGTAATAATTAAAATTTTTTTGGTAATTAAAGGATGAACATAATGATGAAAAATAAGTTAAAGATGTTGATGATGGGTGCAAGCCTAATCGCAACATCAGCTGCCCAAGCGGCTGAAAAACCAAATATTTTATTTTTCTGGGGTGATGATATCGGTCGAACCAATATCAGTGCCTACAGCCACGGAATTATGGGCTATCAAACACCAAATATAGACAGTATTGCCAAAGAAGGCATGATGTTCACAGACTATTACGGCGATCAAAGTTGTACTGCGGGTCGTTCTACATTCTTAACAGGCCAATCTGGCTTACGTACAGGTATGACAAAAGTTGGCTTACCTGGCGCTGCAGAAGGTATTCAAGATAGAGATATCACCATTGCCGAGATGCTAAAGGCTAAAGGTTATGTAACAGGTCAATTCGGTAAAAACCATTTAGGTGATCGTGATGAACACTTACCAACTAATCATGGTTTTGATGAGTTCTTTGGTAATTTATACCATTTAAATGCTGAAGAAGAACCGGAAGATCCAGATTACCCTAAGGATCCTGCATTCAAGAAAAAATTTGGACCTCGAGGTGTTATTCACTCATTTTCTGATGGTAAAATTAATGATACCGGACCATTAACACGTAAACGCATGGAAACTGCAGATGATGAATTTGTTGCTGCTGCACAAAAGTTTGTTGCAAAAGCAGTTAAAGCTAAAAAACCATTTTTTGTTTGGGTAAATACTGCAGGAATGCATTTTAGAACGCATATTAATCCCAAGCATGTAGGTCTATCTGGTCAAGGATTTTATAATGATGTAATGGTTGCACATGATAATCATGTAGGAATGATGTTAGATCAATTGGATAAGCTTAAAATTGCTGACAACACCATCGTAATGTACTCAACGGATAATGGCGTACACTTCAATACATGGCCTGATGCTGGTATAACGCCATTCGCTGGTGAAAAAAATAGTGAAAAAGAAGGCGCATACCGTGTTCCTATGATGGTGCGCTGGCCTGGAAAAATTAAAGCAGGCACTGTTTCTAATGAGATAATGGCCCATTTAGATTGGATGCCAACCTTAGCAGCTGCCGCTGGTGATAATTCACTTAAACAAGATATGCTTAAAGGCGATCGTCGTTTTGGTGATAAAAAGGGTAAAATTCATCTCGATGGTTTTAACATGTTACCTCATTTAACCGGAAAGTCTGATAAAGGTGCTCGTAATATTTACCATTACCTAAACGATGAAGGCTTCCCTGTTGGTATTCGTGTTGGTGATTGGAAAATGACTTATGCTGAAAACCGCGGGAAAACTATGGCTTTATGGACAGAACCATTCCAAATGTTAAGAATGCCTAAAGTCAATAATTTACGTCGTGACCCTTGGAGCAAAGCAGAAGAAAACTCTAACTCTTACTACGACTGGATGATAGATAAAGCACCATATATCTACTTAGGCTTATCTGAAACAGCTAAATTCCTTTCAACATTTGAGCAATATCCACCAAGCCAACCAACGGGTTCTTGGTCAGTTGAAGCGGTTTATGATACTTTTTTGAATAAATCTGAAGGTAAATAACTGACACTTTAAAAGTTAATACATTTAAAAGCCCGAACACTTTTGTTTCGGGCTTTTTATATTGGTATTATCACTAGGTATTAACTTCATTTCTAAAAAAAATAATTTCATTTAGGTAAACAATATTAAAACTCAATTTTTTATTTTCAGCTTATTGTTACTCCCTTTTAGCAATAATGCTATAGAATTTGTTGGCTCTAAAGCCTGTATCGGTTGTCATGAAAAAGCTTACAAAGATTGGCAGGGATCACATCATGACATGTCTATGAAGCATGCCGATAGCGATAGTGTTTTAGGTGACTTTAATAACGCCACTTTTATTTTTAAAGATAAACGAACAATAAAGCCAAATACTTTCTTTAAAAAGGGTGAACAATTTTGGGTTAATATTCAAGATGATGATGGCCTGTTTCACGACTATCAAATTAAATATACCTTTGGCTATAAACCACTACAGCAATATATGGTTGAATTTAACGATGGTCGCGTTCAACTTATTCCTTTTGCTTGGGATTCACGTGCAAAAACAGATGGTGGTCAGCGTTGGTTTAACTTATATCCTGAATTTACTAAAAATCATCAAGATTTCTTCTGGACCAATACTGGTCAAAATTGGAATTACATGTGCGCTGATTGTCATTCAACCAACGTAAAAAAGAATTTTGATATTGATAGCAACAGTTACCAAACGAGTTTTAGTGAAATAAATGTTGCTTGTGAAAGCTGTCATGGTGCTGCAAGTGAACATATCAGTTGGACTAAAGATAAAAAAATCAATAATTTCGGTTTTAATCGCGACTTATCAACTTCGGTAAAGCATTGGCAGAGTGAGAAAGGGAAAACAACACTGACACCCGCTAGAATCAAAAATACTCAACAAGTATTAACATGTGCTCAGTGCCATAGTCGCCGTACTCAAATTAGCAATAATGCTCACATCACTGCCAATAAAGAAAACAATGCTTTTGGTGAGCGCTATCTACTCGATTTAATCACCAGTGAAAACTATTATGCTGATGGCCAAGTCTATAACGAAAACTTTGTATATGGCTCCTTTTTACAATCAAAAATGTACCAAAAAGGTGTAGTTTGTAGTGATTGCCATAACCCTCATACAGCTAAATTAAAATTTCCCATAGATACGCTTTGCTTACAATGCCATCAAGCCGACAACTACGCCTCAAATAATCATCATAAACACCCCGAAAGTTCTAATGGGGCGCATTGTGTGAATTGTCATATGCCACAAACCACTTATATGAAGATAGATGCAAGACGTGATCACGGCTTTCATATTCCCCGTCCAGATTTAGCATTACAACTTGGTACGCCTGATACTTGTTTAAGTTGTCATGAAGATAAAGACAGTAATTGGTCTTTAAGTAACGTCAATGCTTGGTTCCCTAATACCGAGCAACGAATAGCTAAAAAACAGCAAAAAGACTATGCTGCCGTTTTTTCAGCAACAACGATATCACTTTCAAACAAACAATGGCAAAGTGTCGCTTCAGAGTTATCACGTATTGCGCAAACCCTTAGTTATGCACCTATTATTCGCGCCTCTGCGCTAACCAAAATGGCTGACACTTCTAACACCAATACAATAATAGCGATAGCAAGGGGTTTAAAGAATGACAATGAGCTTATCCGGTTGGGCGCAGTAATTGCTTTACAAGGCCGAGGAGCCCAAGAAATACAAGCACAAAAGTGGCGTTTATTATCACCTTTATTAACTGATAAAGTATTAACAGTGCGCACCTCTTCCGCATTTGCTTTAGCTAGCCTTTGGCAACAATTAAATCAAGCTCAGCAAAAACAATTAACACCTGCATTAAATGAATACATAACTAGCCAAGATTTTAATAACGATCGCAGCTTTGCTCATACCAATAAAGGCATAATTTATAGCTATCAAGGTAAGTTTAAACAAGCGATACAATCCTTCAAGCAAGGCATCATTATTGAACCTTATTTTGCTCCCGCTTATATAAATTTAAGCCAAGTACACCGTCAGTTAAAGCAAAATCAGCAAGCTATAGCTATATTAAAGCAAGGGGTTGATGCTAACCCAGAGAATCCGCAGCTACCCTTTGAGCTAGCCATGGCTTTTATTAGAGCTAAGGATAAGCCAACAGCAGCAAATTATTTACATCAAGCAACACAATTAGCACCACAAAATAGTCATTATTTTTATGTATTAGGACTTAGTTTGGAGCAGCAAAATAAATCAAAGGCATATAAGGCATTAACACAAGCGTATAAATTGAGTCAAAATCCACAGCATTTGTACGCATTATGTGAAATGCAAATACGCCATAAAACATTTCAAGCCAAACAGTGTTTGAATAAGTTAGCTAAAGTAGCGCCGGCGAATGTAATAGAACAGTTAAACATACAACTTAACGATGGCAGGAAATAGAAGTAGAAAAATGTACTAAATACTCCATGTACTGTCAAATATGCAGCAGCCCACCATGTTCAAAAAACCTTGGGTATAACAAAGGAATAGTTAAAAGGAAAATATCATGAGCCAAAGTTTACTAGCACTACAACAGTTAAAGCATCAAATTCAACAGTCTGTTATTGGCCAAGCACATGTTGTGGATGCTTTATTGGTGGCACTGTTGACCAATGGTAATGTTTTACTTGAGGGACTGCCCGGCACCGCCAAAACACGTTCAGTTAAAAGTTTGGCTACATCACTAAATATAGATCTTGGACGAGTACAATTTACCCCCGATTTATTACCTTCTGATGTTACAGGTACTGAGGTTTATCAAGAAGTTAATGGCAAGCCAACGTTGACCTTTCAACAAGGACCTATCTTTAATAACATTTTATTAGCCGATGAAATTAACCGCTCGCCAGCAAAAGTGCAAGCTGCACTACTTGAAGCCATGGAAGAAAGACAAATTACCGTAGCGGGTAAAACCTATAAATTACCAGAATTATTTATGGTATTGGCAACACAAAACCCCATTGAGCAAGAAGGCACTTATCCTTTACCTGAAGCACAAATGGATAGGTTTATTATGAAGGTAACTGTTGATTACCCTGATGATGAAGCCGAAGCAAAAATCATCAACTTAGTACGCAGTGAAGAAAAATCGGTATTAACAGTAGAAAAAATAGATCCCGAACATATTTTTACCGCCCGTGATGAAATACATAAAGTTCATATGAGCGATGCCATGGTTGACTATATTGTCGCCATTGTAATGGCTACCCGAAATCCTGAGCGTTACCCTGATTCACCTTTACGAACATGGCTCAGTGTTGGCTCAAGTCCACGCGCCAGTATTTCCCTTGATAAGTGTGCCCGAGCACAAGCATGGCTCAATGATAAAGATTTTTGCGACCCTGATGATGTTCGCTCAATAGTACATAGTGTTTTACGCCACCGTTTAATACTAAGTTATGACGCTATGGCTGACGGTATTACTGCAGATCAAGTAATCGATGAAATATTAAAACAGGTAGTAGTTGCTTAGGGCTAAGCGCATGACCAAAATAAATGATACTCAATCAAATAAAAATTTAGGTGATAGTTTGATCTATGCTGATTTAAACGAGCTAAGGCGTTTGCAGTTTAAAACCCGTGGTTTTTCTTTTATGCCTAATCAACCCGCTAATAGTTTGCTGTCAGGTAAACATGTCTCTAAATTACGTGGGCGCGGTCTTAATTTTGAAGAATTACGCCATTACTGCCCAGGTGATGATATACGCGCCATGGACTGGAAAGTAACCCAGCGCACCGGCAAGCCCCATGTAAAAGTATATACCGAAGAAAAAGAACGTAATGTTTATCTCGCCATAGATCAACGCATGAGTATGTTTTTTGGTAGCAGCCATAAAATGAAATCTGTAATTGCTGCTGAGCTTGCCGCACTCATGGCATGGCGAGTGGTAGAAACCGGCGATAGAGTCGGTGCAATTATTTATAATGATGATGAAGTCAAAGTTGTACCCGCTAAGCGTGGGCGTAATCATGTGGTGACTTTATTAGCTGAGATCATCAAAAAAAATCATCAATTAAATTTATCAAAAAGTTACTTCTCAAGTAGTAATAATAACAATGAAGACGGTAAATCATTCAATAAAATGCTCGAAAAGCTACGGATGATTTCTGGTCATAATGCTTTAGTGATATTAATTGGTGATGGTCATGGTTGGAATGATCAAAGCACGGATCATATAAAAAAAATTCGTCAACATAGTGAAATCATTGCTTGTCATGTTTTCGACCCACTTGAATTAGATTTGCCGAAAATGACACAAATGGTGGTTAGCGATGGTAATAAGCAGATTCAGTTTTCATCCTTAGATAAAAATACGCAGCAAAAGTATCAAACTGAAATTGCCCGTCAACTTAAAGTGTATGACGATACGGCCAAAAAATATCGCATTCCGTTATTATCAATTGATACCTTAACGCCTGTTGATAGCCAAGTGCGTAAAGCTTTTGGGGCACGTTAATATGAACTTTTCAATGATGGCACAAATCACAGTGGCCTCTGTTCAGGCTCATTTTGACAAACCTTGGGGCAATTACCTATTAGAAAAAATAGTTGAAACACAAACTCCTGAGTTTATTAGCTGGTTTCCACAAACTATTGGCTGGAAAATACTCGCAGTTTTCATCTTATTTTTCATTAGTTATAAAGGCTATAAAATCTATAAAATTTATAAAATTTATCAGTCTAATGCTTATCGTCGTGAAGCGTTAAGCTGGTTAGCTCATTGCCAAAAAACAGATGATATTAACCTTTATAAACAACTCCCTGCACTATTAAGAAAAACAGCTTTGAGTGCATTTAAACGCAGTGAGGTTAGTCAACTCACAGGGAGTTGTTGGGAACATTGGCTAGATCAACAATGCCAAAAAACTAGCTTTGTTAGTAGCTGTCCTACCCTTTTACATCAACTGGCTTTTAAACCAATAAATGCAAACACATTAACTAAAAAGCAAAACCAAATATTAATTACACAAGTAACTTTATGGGTAAAATATCATAGGAGGCTAGATGATTAGTATGGCTATTGACTTTAGCACCATAGAATTTGCTTATATTGAATTTTTTTGGCTATTGCCTCTACCGCTATTAGTTGTATGGTTTGCACCTGTTTATAAACAAAAAAAATCCTCAATCAAAGTCCCCTACTTTACCCGTTTAGTTGATGTTACAGGCGAAAAACCGCAAAGTGGCGCAGTATTACTTAATAGAAACAACTTACAGCGTTTATTCACCATTATGGCTTGGTGCTTCATAGTCACGGCTATAGCGAAACCTGAGCATATTGGCGCACCCATTACGCAATCTAAATCTGCTCGCGATTTAATGATAGCAGTTGATTTGTCTGGTTCTATGTCAGTTGAAGATTTTACCCTTAGGGATGGCAGCACGGTTAATCGACTCAGTGCGGTAAAACAAGTATTAAGCAATTTTGCCCAAGGACGAGAACATGACAGATTAGGACTAATTCTATTTGGCGATGCTCCTTATTTACAGGCACCTTTTACTGGCGATATCAAAACTTGGTTGGCCTTACTTAATGAAAGTGAAATAGGCATGGCTGGCCCTAGTACTGCTTTTGGTGATGCCATCGGCCTCGCTATCAGTGTATTTGAGCAGTCCCAAACTAAAAATAGGGTATTAATAGTCTTAACCGATGGTAATGATACCGCTTCACGTGTGCCGCCCGTTGAAGCAGCTAAAGTTGCTAACGCTTATAACATTAAAATTTATACTATTGCTATTGGCGATCCAGCCGCAGCAGGAGAAGAAAAAGTTGATTTAGCCGTATTAGAAAAAATAAGTGAACTGACCAAAGGGGCAAGTTTTCAAGCACTGAGTAATGCACAGTTACAGCAGGTTTATAATGAAATAAATATCATGGAGCCAGAGTTATTCGATGCAGTATATTTTCGACCACGTACAAGTATCCATCACTACCCGATGATATTAATAGTTTTAATCTATCTGATTTCATTATCTCTGGTTAATCTACGTTTTTACTTCGCAAGAAATAACCTTAATAACAATGATATTGCTAATAAAAACATTAATAACACAAAAGTTTTTACTAACACATCAACAGGCAATCCAAATAGCACAACATCAGCAGAGGTGAATAAATAATGATCTTAGCTGACTTTTTCAACTTTAATCAATTGCAATATTTTCATTTTTTACGTCCTTATTGGCTACTTGCTTTCGTGGCATTATTTATTGTCTTACGCTTTTTTGGCAAACGTGATGATACCTTAATTATGTGGCGGCATGTTATGTCACCAACAATGCTTAACACCCTAACGGTAAAGGGTAATACCAGTCATTGGTTATCACCACAAAAATTATCATTAATTATTTTATTACCACTTTGTTTAATATTAATGGGACCAACATGGCAACAACAGCCCTCACCTTTTAGTGAAGATGAAGCAATACTAATCATCGCTTTAGATGTTTCTGCAACGATGGAACAAAGTGATATTCAGCCCAACAGGTTACTAAGGGCTAAACAAAAAATATTACAATTGCTCGATAAACGCGGGGACGCTAAAACTGCGCTAGTGGCTTTTTCAGGCTCAGCCCATGTAGTAATGCCAATAACCAACGACAGAGAAATGATTCGCCATTTTCTTGATTCATTATCATCAACACTAATGCCGGTAAGTGGCAAGCTACCACAAAGTATTTTGCCAATTAGCCAAAAATTAATAGCGTCAGCTACGGTACCCAGTACTATATTGTTAATCACTGATAGTGCCACGCAAGAAAGCAGTGAAGCATTTAGCCAGTCATTTACCAATGGAGGTGCCTTACATAATAACCAACTTGTTGTTTGGGCTATTGGAAAGTCCGCTGCACAGTTAAGTGATGGTAGTAACATTATCCCCATGCAAGTAGAACAATTGCAAACATTGACAAACGATAGCAATGGTCGCTTAGTATTTATGAGTATTGACACTCAAGATATACAACAAGTTCACCGTTATATTGAGAATAACTTGGTCATAGTCGATGATAAAAATAGGCCGTGGCTTGATTCAGGTTATCCATTCACTTTTGTTGTTGCCTTCATGTTTCTATTTTGGTTTAGAAAAGGATGGGCGCTGCAATGGTAGTTAATAAAATGGCCGATAAGATAAAAGTCACTAAGGCTTTACTAAATCAGCATAAAAAAGCGCTATGGTCACTCATTGTTGCTAGCTCGATATTGCTTATTGCCTTAAGCCCCAACGCCTTTATTGATTTATGGCTAACAAAAAATCAACAAGGTCAGCTACTTTTTAACAGTGCCCGCTATAATCAAGCCAGTAGAACTTTTACGAATAGCCATTGGCAAGCATTTAGCGCTTATGGCAATGAAGATTATCAAAGCGCTGCCACGCTTTATAGCCAGTTTAACGATAAACAAAGTTTGCTCGCCCAAGCTAATGCCCTAGCGCATGGCAGAGAGTATATTAAAGCGCGAAATTTATACCAAAAGATTATTAATAAGTACCCGAACTATCTAGCAGCCCAAACCAACATAAAAATTATCCAAGCAATAATTGATGAAGTTAACCTATTGTCAGAATCGCAAAAGTCTGAGCAAGGTGAGTCAATAAAAGAGCTCGGCGATGAGCCACAAACTGGCGATGGAGCAGAGAAAAAAGAAGCAAGAGCACCCGAATTTGAGCAACTTAGTTCAGATGAATTATTATTAGATGAAAACTTAAATAAAATGTGGCTAAGACAAGTTCAAAAAGATCCAGCAAGCTTTTTATCACAAAAATTTTATTTTCAATTTGAACAAACAAAATCCAGCAAGGAGAAAGTAAATGAATAATCGTTATTTCATTACTTTCCTACTGCGCCAATTTTTCTCTCAAGTGGAAGTAAAAACACATCAAAAATTTTTTCTGTTACTCACCTTAACTATTTTCGGGAGTTTACCTTTTACAACACAAGCGCTCACTATCGAAAATCTAATCAATAGTAATCAACTTACCATTGAAACCCAGATACAGAATCAGAAACAACAAATTGTTGGTCAACCGTTAATTTTTACTGTTGAAGTTTCCACCAATCGGTGGTTTAACAAAGGAACACAACTTAAAACATTTGAACTTACCGATACCGTAATATTAGCGAATAGTGAAATAACGATAAATAGCACAAAAAAAATTAACGGACGTACTTGGTCAAGCCAAACCCGTGAGATAACCTTATACCCGACTCGAAGCGGAGAATACATTTTACCTAGCATCGATGTACTAATTTCTGTTAACACTGAAAATAATGGTGTGGTTGAGGGCATTATCGCCACGACTGAGCAGCCTTTTACAATTTCATTACCAGAAGCTCTGGTAAGCTTAGAAAGCTTTCTTGTATCGACCAAAGTGAGTCTAACTATAGAAGGTTCTTTAGATAAAGAGCACAGTTACGAAATTGGAGAAGCCATTACACAAACCATTACCATTAATGCAACAAACACTCCTGCTATGATGATACCGCCACTCGCAACACAAGAGCTGACTGGCATCAGTATTTACCAAAAACCAGCACAGGTATTTGATAAAGCCAATCGTGGCGAATTACTTGGTACACGTATAGAAACAATTACTTATATATTTGAACAAGCAGGCGATTATAAAATACCTCAACAAATAATTTACTGGTGGAATACGAGCAACAACAAACTTGAAGAAATAATAATCCCTGAAAGCTTTTGGTCTGTAGGTAGAAACAAAAATGATGTAAATAAACCAAATAACAATGCCTTTAGCCTATCTAAAGAACAACTAAAACACTCATTATTTATTTCAACATTAGTTATTTTTATCTCTATTGTACTATTTGTTTTATATCACTATAAACGTACATTATTTATTATATATTCAAAGGTAACGCAATTAGAAAAAAGAACATTGCGTCATGATTTTTTACAAGCTATCACTAAACAAGAATACGCGAAGGCGAACCAATACCTTTATCAGTATTCAATGTTAATGCAAGGTGTTCCAAAAACTCACCATTCACCTTCACGTTTAAGAGCAATACTAAATCAATTAGCTTTTGCACATGAGTCTATTAATTCAAGAAAGATCAACTTCAATCAACAAGATGGAAAAGCTTTATTAAAAGAAATAACAAAAAATAAAATGAGTATAGAAAGCAGCTTAACGATTAATAAAGCGATAGAGTTAAATAAATAAAAGCAAAAAACCACATTAACTTATTAAGTTAATGTGGTTTTTAATATCTTTTCATCTTAACTGAACAATCAATTCCTGAACAACAACATCAGGATAAAGAGTTATAGGCTTGCTTATAAAACAAGCTAAATAGTTTCATTTATTTTTGATCGTAACTAGTAAAATCTATACAAGTAATTAGTTAGCCCTACACACTAATCGCTATTACCGCCTTCAACACGGCTTTTCAATTTTTGTCCTGGTCTAAAGGTGACCACTTTACGGGCAGAAATTGGAATATCTTCACCTGTTTTAGGGTTACGGCCTGGGCGTTCACTTTTTACACGTAAATCAAAATTACCAAAACCAGAAAGTTTAACTTGTTCACCACTTTCTAAGGTTTCACGAATATCTTCAAAAAATATCTCAACCATTTCTTTTGCGTCGCGCTTGCTCAGCCCAACTTTCTCAAATAAATGTTCTGCTACTTCTGCTTTGGTAAGCGCCATTGCTTAGTCCCTCAGTGATGCATTTAACTCAGTTTTTAAGGTTTCAACAACTCGATTGATAACATCCGTGATTTCTTTGTCTTCAAGCGTTTTGTTTGTATCTTGTAATACTAGGGCAATAGCAAGACTTTTATAACCGTCTTCAATACCTTGACCTTGGTATACATCAAACAAGTTTAGATCAATTAAATGATTTCCGCCAACCTTTTCAATAAGTTGTAACACTTTTTTTGCATCAACATCCTCTTTAACCACTACTGCAAGGTCTCTTCTATTTGCAGGAAAGCGAGATATATCACAGGCTTCAGGGATTTTCTGAACTAATATTTCTGATAATAAAAGTTCAAAAATTAATGTTCGTCCATTAAGCCCTATTTTTCGTTCTAATTCAGGATGTAAGGCTCCAACATAACCGACTAAAATACCACTACGAGTAATTTGTGCTGTTTGCCCTGGGTGTAATGACGCAATCTCTGCTTGTGAAAAGTCATAACTTGTTGCATCAGTTGTTAGTGAAAGAAGTGCTTCAACATCACCTTTAATATCATAAAAATCGGCCGCTGCTTTTTCGATACTCCAGTGCTCATCAGTACGGTTACCACCAATAACGCCGGCAATCATATTTTGTTGACGTACACCATTTTCAGCTGACTCATCAGGTACAAAGCGTAATCCACATTCAAATAAACGTACTCTCGATTGCTGACGGTTTTGGTTATAAACAACTGATTGTAATAAACCGGTGAAAAAGCTTAAACGCATTACCGACATTTCTGAAGAAATAGGATGCGGCAAAGTCATGACGGCTTCACCCGGATGCAATAAACTTTGGATTTTCGGATCAACAAAACTGTAGGTGATCGCTTCTTGATAATCTCGGTTGACTAACGTTTGTTTAAGTTTATCAACACTGATGTTTGCTTCTTGTTGCTTAACCATTTTTAACGTTGCTTTTGGCGCAACATTAGGAATATTGTTATAACCAAATATACGAGCAACTTCTTCGATTAAATCTACTTCTATTTTAATATCAAAACGATAAGCAGGCACTACCACTTGCCATACTTTATCACTGCCTGAGTCCTGCTCACTCACATCAAAACCAAGACGAGTGAGAATTTCACTGACTTGTGCATCTTCAATATGATGACCAATACGACGATCTAACATTTTACGACGTAAGCTCACGTCTTTTGTTTGCGGAATGTCTGCATCAGATTTTGCTTCAACAACCGGACCTGCTTGCCCACCAACAATAGCGAGTAATAATTCAGTCGCTCGTTCTATCGCATCATGCTGTAACGTTGGATCAATTCCACGTTCATATCGATGTGAAGCATCCGTGTGCAAGCCATATTGACGTGCTTTACCTAAGATAGCTAATGGTGTAAAAAATGCACTTTCTAAAAATATATCAGTGGAGTTGTTCGTAACACCTGACTCAAGGCCACCAAAAATACCGGCCATGGCTAATGCTTTGCCGTTACCTTCAACACCAGTATCAGCAATAACTAACGTACCTTCTTTTAATGTGACTTCGTTTTCATCTAATAATGTTAATTTTTCGTCTTTATTAGCGAAACGTACGTTAATGCCCCCCTCTAGCTTTGCCAAATCGAAAGCATGCATAGGATGCCCCAATTCAAGCAATATGTAGTTAGTTACATCAACAACAGGGTCTATTGAACGTGTACCGCAACGACGCAGTTTTTCTACCATCCATAGTGGCGTCGTTGCATTAGGGTTAATTCCCTTGATAACACGACCTAAGTACCGAGGACATGCTTCGTTAGCGTCAATATTAATCGTAATTGCATCATCAATCGTTGGTGCTGTAGCTGTGATTATTGGTTCAGTAACTTCTAAAGAATTCAACACACCTACTTCACGCGCTAGGCCTTTAAGACCTAGACAATCACCACGGTTAGCCGTTAAATCAACATCAATGGTAACGTCATTTAAATCTAAATATTCACGTACACAAGTACCTAAAGGCGCATCATTAGCTAATTCCATAATGCCATCTGAGTCATCGGCTAAACCAATTTCAGATTCACTACACAACATACCAAAAGATGAAACACCACGTAATTTTGCTTTCTTAATTTTAAAATCACCTGGTAATACTGCACCAACAGTAGCAACGGCTACTTTCAAGCCTAATCGGCAGTTTTTGGCACCACAGACAATATCAACCAATTCGCCTTTTTCTACCGTACTAGAACTATAATCGCCTAAACTAATTTTTGTTACTTGCAGTTTATCTGCATCAGGATGTGGACCACATTCAACAACTTCACCAACAATAACGCCAGTAAACTCACCAGCAACCGGATCAACGCCGTCTACTTCAAGGCCAGCCATAGTAATTTGATGAGCTAATTCATCAGATGAAAGTGCAGGATTTACCCACTCACGTAACCAAGATTCACTAAATTTCATTTGTGGTTTCCTACTTGAACTGTTTTAAGAAGCGAAGATCATTTTCAAAGAATGCACGTAAATCATTTACGCCATATCGCAGCATAGTTAAGCGCTCTACGCCCATACCAAAAGCAAAACCTGTATAAATTTCTGGGTCTATTCCTACGCTTTTAAGTACATTTGGGTGAACCATGCCACAACCAAGTACCTCTAACCATTTACCATTTTTACCCATAATATCTACTTCTGCTGACGGTTCAGTGAAAGGGAAATATGATGGACGGAAACGAATTTCTACTTCTTCTTCGAAGAAATGATGTAAGAAGTCATGCAAAATACCTTTAAGATGCGTGAAACTAACATCTTTATCTACCATCAAGCCTTCAACTTGATGAAACATAGGTGTATGAGTTTGGTCATAATCGTTACGGTAAACTTTACCTGGAGAGATAATACGTAATGGTGGCTTTTCAACTTCCATAGTACGTATTTGCACACCAGAGGTTTGCGTACGTAAAACTAATTTAGGATTAAAATAGAATGTGTCATGATCTTGTCTTGCTGGATGGTGCTCTGGAATATTCAAGGCATCAAAATTATGATAGTCATCTTCTACTTCAGGACCTGCTTTAACTTCAAAGCCTAAATCACCAAAAAAACTTTCTATACGTGCAATAGTACGAGACACTGGATGTAAGCCACCCAATGACGTACCACGACCAGGCAAAGTAACATCAATAGATTCTGCCGCAAGTTTTTGAGCAATTTCTTCAGCGCGCAACAACTCGCCACGGGCAGTTAGTAATTTTTGCACTGCTTGTTTGGCAATATTAATAACTTGACCCATTTTAGGCTTTTCTTCTTTTGGTAATTTACCCAAGCCTTTCATTTGCTCAGTAAATAAACCTTTTTTCCCTAAAAAATTAACGCGTACTTGATCAAGCGCATTTGGATCTGTGGCATCAGCAATGGCAACTTCGGCCTGTGCAACAATGCTATCTATGACGGTGGTATCTAAACTCATGACTTCCTCTAAAACGAGACTGATTTTAATAATAAAAATGGGGATGATTTTACACGATATTCTAGGAATATGTAGGGTAAATAGTGCTTATTAATAAATACTAGTGATTTATCTTACAATTATTTTATTACTCAGGGGGGTTCGACACTGGTTGTGAGGTTTTTTCTTGTGATGTAAGCTGTTTTTCTTTTTCATTCATTTGTAAGTCAGCTTCGCGTTTGACTAAAAGAAAGGTAAGATACATTTTAGTAGGCAATGAGAAAATCAAACCAAAAGCGATACAAACAGCACTAATAATGATGCCTGTAACGCCTAATGATTCCATATAATGACTAAAATTATGTAAGTAGATGCCAAGCGCCAATAGAGATAAACCAACAGCTATTGATACTTTCAACAATTTAATCAAGGTTTGTTCAGGCATAATAAAATTTTTTTCAATTAATTCCTATAAAAAACTATACGCCTGTCACCTTAACTATTATTTGCGCTACATCAAAATTACGTCAATACAGCAAGCAACGCCTCAACAGGGTGTCTTGCTTTTAATTCAGTTAACCTTTTTACTTGAGAGCGACAAGAAAAACCAGTAGCTAAAATTTGTACCGCATCAAGTTCAGCTAATTTAGGTTGCCAACTTAAATCAAATAATCCTTTTGAGTTTTCTAAATTAGATTTTTCATGACCATATGTACCTGCCATGCCACAGCAACCCACACTGACTTTTTCAAGAGATAAACCAAAATAATTAAAAATGTCTAACCATTCATTTTCACTATTCACTAAGGCTGTTTTTTCGGTGCAATGCGAAAAGAGTTTAAAAACCTGCTGTTTATCATTTACATTGATGTTAGCGTTAAGATCAAGTTTCGTGTCTTTTTTGATAAACGACAATAACCACTCATGTGCTAACAACACCTCAAAATCACCACGATTATCGCCTAATGTTTTCGCATACTCATCACGATAACAAAGCACCATGGATGCATCCATTCCCACCATAGGTATATTTAACTGTGCTAACTTATTTAAAAAATCACTGCTCGATTTTGAAGTTTTAGCAAAACGCTTCAAGAATCCTTTAACGTGTTGTGCTTTACCATTAGGCTTGAACGGTAATAATATTGGCTCTAAGCCTAATTTTCTAATTAATGCCATCATGCTCTGTACTGTATTAGCATCATAGAATGAAGTGAAAGGATCTTGAACAATTAGCACATAACCTTCACGTTGCTTGTCAGACAAACTCTGTAGTTTAGCCAAATCAAAACCCGAATAACCTTCCTGTTTGATCTGTTCTTTCAACGTCGGAACGCTAAGCAATGGTGTATTAACATAACCAATGGTTTTTTCAGACAAGGTATCATAAGCTTTTAAGCTTAAAATACTGTTAACCAGTTTTGGTGCTTTTGCCATGAGCGGTGCTAAAATTTCAACATTAGCAACCAGATGATCTTTTAATGGTCGAGGGTAACGTGAGTGATACAGATTAATAAAGCGACTTCTAAAGTCAGGTACATCAACCTTTATTGGACACTGACTGGCACAAGCTTTACACGCTAAACACCCTTGCATGGCTTCCATAACTTCGTGAGAAAAGTCGTCTTTATTATCATCTTTAGTTAAGAAAGCTATCTTGAATTTAGCAATGCTGCTATCAAGCACTTTTTTGACTGACCACAGTCCTTTAGATTGATTAATATCTTGCTCAAGCGCTAAAATGTCTACGCCCTGCTTTTCTAATAAACGTAACCATTCACGCATTAAACCTGCTCGCCCTTTAGGGGAATGACGTCTATCTTTCGTTATTTTGCTCGACGGGCACATAGGGCTATTAGCATCATAGTTGAAGCATAAACCGTTACCGTTACAATCCATCGCGGCAGTGAAAGACTCTTTTACTGTCACGGGAATTTGTCTGTCATAGAAGCCACGTTTAGTGTCATCAACACTGACTAATTGCTCGGTAGAATCTATTGGAGTACAAATCTTACCCGGGTTCATTTTATTTAGTGGATCAAATACCGATTTAATTTTTCTAAGCTCGTTAAATAATTGCTCACCAAAAAACTCTGGGCCATATTCAGAGCGGTAACCTTTACCGTGCTCTCCCCACATTAAACCGCCATATTTGGCGGTAAGTTTCACCACTTCATCAGAAAGTGTTCTTAATAGTTTTTCTTGCTCTGGATCGCACATATCCAGCGCTGGTCGCACATGTAATACGCCAGCATCAACATGACCAAACATGCCGTAATGCAAGTTGTAACCATCAAGTAACGCTCGAAATTCGCTAATATAATCAGCTAAATTCTCAGGTGGCACCGCGGTATCTTCTGCAAACGCTAGCGGTTTTTGATTACCATCAGTGTTCCCTAATAAGCCCACGGCTTTTTTACGCATCGCATACAGTTTATTTATGCTACTTAAATCAGAAGTCACTTGATAACCAATAACCCCACCACTGTTATTACTGGCAATAGTTTCATCTAACCCTTTTGTTAACAGCTTAACTTGCTCAGCTAATGCTTCAACACTGGTGCCATTAAATTCAACAATATTAATACCATCCATTACCTTGTCAGGCACGTCAGTGATTAAATCACTGACGCTATGCCAAACAACATCTTGCTTAGCTAAGTTCAATACTTTGCTATCAATAGTTTCAACCGATGTTGCTTTAGCGCTAACTAAAAAGGGTGAGTGGCGTAATGCTGAATCAAAACTGTCATATTTAATGTTGATAAGTGTTTTAGCTGGGCTAACGGGCGTTATATTAAGTTTTGCCTGACAAACAAACGCCAATGAACCTTCTGAGCCAGTGATTAAACGGCTTAGATCGAACGTGTTTTCGTCATCTTGTAAAACATTTTCTAAGTCATAACCTGTTAGGAATCGATTTAAACGTGGGAATTTTTCCAAAATAAGTTGGCGATTATCAAGACTTGACGCAAGAACTTGCTTCGTTATTTTTCCATGTCTACTATCTTCATTCGCTAATGATTGCGCCTGAGCAATCGTCATCGGCGCTGTATTGAGTATATCGCCATTAGCTAAAACTGACTCAAGAGCTAAAACATGATTAGAGGTCTTTCCATAAACTAAAGAGCCCTGTCCTGATGCATCAGTATTTATCATGCCACCAACAGTAGCGCGATTAGACGTGGATAAATCAGGCGCAAAGAAAAAACCATGAGGGCGTAAATAGTCATTCAGTTGATCTTTAATAACACCCGCTTCAACTTTTACCCATTTTTCTTGCACATTAATTTCAAGCACTTTATTCATGTACTTAGACAAATCAACAATAATACCTGGTGTTAAACTTTGACCATTAGTTCCCGTACCACCGCCACGTGCGCTAAATTTTATTTCGCTATATTGATCTTCATTTGCGGTTTTGGTTAATATAACAATGTCTTGTCTGGTACGCGGATGAATCACCAGTTTGGGTAATTGCTGATAAACACTATTATCAGTAGCAACCGATAAACGTGCACTGTAACTAGCATTTATATCGCCAGTGAAACTATTCTTTTTCAGTGAAGCGACAAAGCTTTCATAAAGAGGAGAAAGATGCGTTTGATGATCAATACGGGGTAGCATGAATATTTTTCTATACAAGGATGAATTATCTGAAGTATATCATGAGCCAATTAATTTTTGCGTTGCTTATAATAGGTAATTTTAAGAACATTTTATTACTATGACTCAAACAATAGGAATAACCATACTTTTTTAAAGGTCTACTACCCCTTCTGGTTATTTTAAAATCTCTGACACTCTATTTTTAAACGTACTATGACAGGATAAACATCCGCCGATCATTTTTTTAAAATTTTCACCAACACCATTGATATTTTTTTGTTCGGCATTTGTTACTATCTCTACAGCCGCATTATGAACGACATCATCATTTGCCTTAAACTTAGCCATATCAGCTCCCAAAGTTTTCATGATTTTCTTGCGAGTAGCCATACTCGGTTTTGGGTGATCCGCTATAATCTTTGCTTTAGCAGCTATCAACGTAAAGTCTTCATTAAGCATTGCCGCCGTTAATTGTTGGGTATCCTTTAATAAACCTCGCATCACTAATTTGAGGCTACCTTCCGCGGCCTTTTCTTTTACGGTATCAGCAATCACGGCATCCGAACTAACTGCATCATTTGCCATTGAAAAGTTGGCTGTTGTTAAAATTACTAACGAAGTGGCAAGTAGCCGTTTTTTCTTGATGAACATATTTATTCTCCGATTTGTTATGCATTTAGTTTTTTATTTGTTTCTTCTATACGAGAAGGTTCAGGTTCATTCGCTTTAGCTACACCAAAATCTTCCAATACACAGTAAAGACATGGGATAACAAAAAGTACTAATAATGTGGAAGTGGCTATACCAAAAACAATACTGGTTGCTAAAGGGATTAAAATTTGCGCTTGCGTACTCGTCTCGAACAACAGCGGTGTCATACCCGCAATAGTTGTGATTGACGTTAGTAGTACAGCCCTAAAACGGTCATGACTCGCTTTTGCCGCCGCTTCATGAACCGTCAATCCTGTTTTTACGCGTTTTTTAACAAACTCAACTAACAATATTGAATCATTAACGACAATGCCTGCCAGTGAAATAAAGCCCATCATTGAAGGCATAGTAAATTGTAACCCCATCGCTAAATGCCCCCAAACAACACCAATCATCGCTAAAGGAATAGCCACTAAAACGACAAATGGTTCAAGGTAACTTTTAAATTGAAATGACAACAATATAAATACGCCAAACAAGCCAACCACAAAAGCTCTCATCATAGACAATTGCGTGGTGCCCGCATTTTTTATTTCACCCTCAAAGCTTAGCGTTAATTCTGGGTAACGCTGGTTAAAGTGCGGCAACCAACGTGCAGTAATATCAGCAAGTACTTTCTTAGTGTTATTTTTATCGACATCAATATCGCCATAAACAGTAACACTGCGTTGATTATTCACTCGGCTGATACGCGCATAACCTCTTGAGGGTTCAATATTAGCAACACTTGATAAGGGAATAATCGCTTTAGTTTGTGGATGTATAATTGAAAAGGTATCAAAATCTTGAAATTCATCTCTCGAAGAAGCATCCAGTTTCACCGTCACCTCAAAAGTATTTAAACCAACATTGGTTTCTAATACTTTAACCCCTTGAAAGGCGCTGCGCATTTGGCTAGCAATAGTTTGTGCATCAATACCTAAGTTTGACGCCCCAGCTTTTAAGGTAATTGAAAACTCAGGTTTACCGGGTCTTAAATCATCAAAAATATTGTCAACACCGTCATAACCTGAAAGCCACGTTTGTAAGTCAAATGAGGCTTGTGATAATTGAGTGAAATCATCCCCGTTAAGTCGAATTTCGATGGCTTTACCGCTAGGACCAATAACAGGCTCTTTAAAAGAAATAGATTTTGCCCTTGCAATAACACCGGTGCTTTCTCGCCAATAATTAATAAAGGGCTGGGTACTGGTTTGGCGTGACTCTGCGGTAAGTAAATCAACCTTAATGGTTGCTAGATGTGGTCCCAATTCATAAGCATCTTCATTTTCATTGTAACTAACACTAATTGCCTTAATTAGTTGTTCCTGTTGTTGAAAATGATCAGAGCTTTTATCTAACGCTTTCAGTAATTGCTGCACTACCGCCTCGGTTTGCTTTAAAGGCGTACCTGATGGCATTAGTACTCGTGCCTGTACCATATCGCCTTCGATATTTGGGAAAGCAGAAAACTTTAAAACACCCGATACTAACATGCTAATAGAAAATAAAAACAAGGCGACTACACTGCCCAAAAATGCATAACGAAAACGAATGAGTAACTCGACCAGATCACCAACTTTTTCTCTAAAGTGTTCAAACTTTTCTTCAAACTTGATCCGAAATTTAGAAACCGTTTTATCCTTTGCATGAGACAACGAATGATTTAAATGATGAGGGAGAATTAGAAATGCTTCAATCAAAGAAACACTAATCACGGTAAGTAAGACAATAGGAATAACTTTTAACACTTGCCCTAAATCACCTTCAATAAAAATTAAGCCGGTAAAGATACACGCCGTTGTTAAAAATGAAGATATTACCCCTCGGGCCACAATTTTAGTCCCTTCTATTGATGCCGATAAAGGTGATAAACCTTTTTTTATTTGACTGCCAATAGATTCAGAAATAACAATCGCATCATCCATTAATATGCCTAACGACAGCAATAACGCCACCATAGAAAACATGTTTATAGAGATACCAAAAACATTTAAAAAGTACATGCTCGCAATAAATGAAACCGGTAAGCCCATCACCACCCAAAAAGCATAACGAAAGGTAAAAAATAACCACATCACGCCAAACACTAAAATAAGCCCTTGCCACGCATTAGTAGTCAATAAACTAATTCTGTCTTTAACAATACTGGTGGCATCTTGGGTGAGCACTAAATCAATCTCTTTAGGTAATTTAGCACGCTCTACTATTAGCATTTCCTCCACGGCTTCTAACACACGTAAACTATCATCCGTGGTATTTTTACTAACCGATAAAATGGCAGCCTCTTTGCCCGCAAAGGTTAGCTTATCTTCAGGCAGTTCAAAGGTATCAATAATAGTGGCAACATCACCAAGCAGTACATCATTACCATTTTCACCACTCATCACTACAATACTCGCTAGATCGCTAACCGTTCTTCTTTCATCTGAAAAGCGTAATTGGGTTTCTTGAAAATGCGTTTCAATGGTACCAACAGGTAAATCAACATCTTGATTGGCAATAATATTAGCAATGTCTTGCAAGCTAAGTCCGTATCGTCTGATGTTATAACTGGGTACTTCAACCAGTAATTGACGGTCTGAAAAACCTTGAATATCAACAAGTGGAATATTAGGATGACGTAATAGGCGTTGCTTTATTTGCTCTGCTAAGGTTTTTAATTCTGCACGGGGAATATCAGCGGTCAGCGCGATAGAAATCACATTTTGCACACGCCCTACTTCACTAACAATCGCTTGTTCTGCCTCAGTGGGAAAATCGCTAATGCCATCAACCGCACTGTTAACATCGTCTAGAAATTTAGAAAAATCACCTTGCTCAAACATCTTCACTGTCATGATGCCAACGCTTTGCCTTGCTTGGCAGACTTTCTCTTCTACAAAACTAATACCATCAAGCGCATCCTCTAATGTTAAACAAATACCTTGCTCAACATCCAATGGTGTTGCTCCGGGATATGGTACTTGTATTTGTACTGAATACGCTTCTACCTTAGGAAAAGTTTCACGCTTTATTTGCGGTAATGTAATTAAGCCAATCACTAACAGCACCATCATTAATAAATTAGCTGCCGTTGGATGTGCCGAAAAAAAGCGGATCATTATTTAGCTCCAGCGTTACTGGTAGGTGGAGAGCTAGCATGTGATGAAAGAGTAGGTGTTGATTCTTCCCCTAACCACAACATCATTTGTTTAGTGACAATATCATCAAGTATCGGCGTCACTTCCATGCCATTAACCGCAGGAAAAACATCTGAGATAATAACTTTGTCATTAGCTTTTATTGTTTGCTCTTTTGTCGAGTCTACTAGTAATAAGTCACCATGATATTGCAATTTATCAAGGTCAACTCGCTGTAGTAAATTCATTTCATCGATAATAAAGACTTGTTTGTTATGTAAAGCAAAGCGCGGCAATATCAGCATGTTTTTGGGTTTCCCTGCTAATATAACTTTCATGTACATACCTTCAAGTAAAGGTGGTCTAGTACCGGGCAATACTTCTTTATAACTATCACTCACGCTAACCATAATGCCAACAGTGCGACTTTTGGCATCTAAATTATCACTAAAGCGCTCTACTGTTGCCGGCCAAGCTTTAAAAAGCCCACGGGGATCTTGCACCATAACGGTCAAACCTAAAGACTGTAATACGTCTTTCATGTTTGGGGCCTGTTGTTTATTCTCAAAAGCGTCTTTGTTAAAGTTTTGAGCAAAAAGTCGAAATTGCTCTAACGGGAACTGCGCATTAATAATGACTTTATTAAGGGTAAAAGCATCAAATAGTTGTCCTGAACTTGATAGGCCACCTGCACTAACATATTGATTTAACTCAGTGTAAACCTCACTGATTCTGCCATTAAATGGCATGGGAATTTGTGTACGCGCTAAGTCTCGTTGGCTTTTTTCTAATTTAGCTTTAGATATTTCAAGCTGGGCTTTCATTACCGCTAACGTTGAGGGTAATATCGTTTTTTTATTTTCAAGCTGTTGTACTTCTTGTTTTTGTTTCAATAAATTTTGTTTTTCACCATTTAAGGATGATTTGGAAACCACGCCTGTTTTACTCAGTTTCAACATTCGGGCGTATTCTGCGTTTCTTACTTGTAATTTTTCTAGGGCCAGTAATCGCTCTAATTCATTATTTTCAATGGTTAACGTCATTTCTTGCAAGTTTGCTTTATTCACTAATAAATCTGCTTGCGCCTGCTTCAACTGCAATAAATAATCTTTATCATCAATGGTTAATAACAAGGTGCCTTGCGAAAATATTTCCCCTTTTTTAAGTTTAGGGTGAATATAAGTAACACGTCCCGACACTTCAGCTTTCGCTTGTAATGTCATGTCTGGCTTCACAACACCGTAACCAATAATTTCAGGCTTAATAAGATGAGATACTACTTTTATATAATTAACGGGAGTAATTAAACTAGTAACAGGGTTATGCTTCATATCCGGCTGTAACTTTACTATCAAAAACATCAACACCAGTCCTGCAATTGCGATAACAGGGAAAGCCACTTTTGTTTTTAGCCACATTTTTATTTTTCCTATAAAACTCATGACAAGTTTTCCTTACTCTGAACGCCAGTACTATGCAGCACTTCAGGTTGTGTAATTGAAGGTGAATTACAACCAAACATAAATTGTTGATGGATATGCTCTGCCCATAAGGGGCTTTGCAATTCTTCATCACTAATTTGCCATGCTTGTTGCCGAATAGACTTATGAATAAAGGGCGTAATAAGCATTGTGACTAGCGAAAATGCAGCGTACTTGGCTTTACGACCGTCTTTGATTGAGGTGTTATTTTTGACAAGTTGAGGAATGAAACTTGCCATTTTTTTAGGAAAGCGATCAATAAAAATATCACTTAACGTTGAGCTACCACTTGAATTACCTGCTGAATTGCCCGATAAAAATTCATGATGAATTAAACGCGCTAAACCATGGTTATTGTTTAACATCGACAAGATAGTTTCTATAAAGGTTTTAATAGGATCCGCTGACTGGGTAATAGCTTGCATAACAGTAAAATGCTTGGTCGACATCTCATCTAATAAAGCAACAAACAGCCCTTCTTTATTAGTGAAATAATAACTAATCATGGCAGAGTTAACACCTGAATGTTGAGCAAGTTCTCTTATCGTTATATTCGCGAACGATTTTTCAGCAAGCAGCTGTTCTGCCGATGCCAATAGCTTCGCTTTTTGCATCGCTTGTTTATCAGGGTTTACCGGGCGCCCTTTAGCTAATGCTGAATTTTTCATAGTAAAACCTATTTTATCATTTAACTAATCACTTGATTAATTAAATAGTAAGATCGTTTTTTTAGCAAGTAAAGTTTCAAAATAGTAAAATGTTATACGTATTAATCAACACTACCTATGATGTTTTCAGACAGTAACAGAGATCGCATGTCACTATTGCCACAGTATAGAGACATAGAGAGTTAGAGCTAAATTAATTTTTGAACAGGTAAAGTAGACCTTAGATTCAATGACGATTTATAGCTTTAAGTAAGCATAGATAAGGATTGTCATGCTATAAGTGTTATTAGTTCCACATTAAAAGCTAATAGATGGTTGCATTAAAAGCTAATTATGAACTACACTAAAAGCTAACAAGTAATTTCAGCAAAAGCTAACGGTGTTAACATGAATCAAGTTTCAGAAAAGCTCGCATATTCGCTAGAGCAATTAAAGCTATTGCAAGATAGCGGTATTATTGCTGTGCAATCGAAAATGCTTGAGCGCACCGATAGAGAACGCTTGACCAAGCATGGCTTTATTAAAGAAGTAATGCGAGGTTGGTATATTCCTTCAAGCCCAGATGAACAACAAGGCGATAGTACCGCCTGGTATACGTCTTTTTGGGATTTTTGTGGGGCGTATTTAGATGAGCGACTTGAGCAGAATTGGTGTTTATCACCAGAGCAATCAATACAAATTCATATTGGTGATAAAACTGTTCCACCTCAGTTATTAGTACGCTCGCCTAAAGGTCGAAATAAACCAACGGCTTTACTTCACAATACTTCGGTATTCGATATTCGCTCAGTGATGCCAGAGCAAGCACAGTTAACAATAGTCGATGGTTTGAGAGTATATGGCTTGGGAGCAAGTTTAGTGCATTGTGCTAAAAATACCTTTGCACAAAAGCCCATTCAAATGAGAACGCTACTTTCAATGGTGAGAGATGCCTCAGAAGTGTTAAGTGTATTGCTTGATGGTGGTCATGTTGCCAGTGCAGGCCGTTTGGCTGGGGCATTTCGTAACATTGGTAGAGACTTAATTGCCAATAACATCATTAAAGGCATGGATGTAGCTGATTTTAAGGTAAAAGAGGTTGACCCATTTGAAGATGAAACACACATAATCTTTGGTCGCAGTGAGGTTTCTCCTTACGTAAATCGACTGCGTTTACTGTGGCAAAGTATGCGAACAGATGTGATTGCCCATTTTCCTGATGTACCTGACGCTAAAATAAATGTTCAGAATTACTTGGCTGAAGTCGAAGACAAGTTTGTTACCGATGCTTACCACTCGCTATCCATTGAAGGCTATCGAGTGACACATGAGTTAATTGAACATGTACGTTCAGGTAACTGGAACCCTGAACAATCTGATGATAGTAGAAAGCATTTAGATGCAATGGCTGCGAAAGGTTATTGGGATGCCTTTCAACAAGTAAAGCTAGCCGTTGAACGTGTACTTAATGGTGAAAACCCTGGTGAAGTATTCGAAGCTACTCATGCGGATTGGTACTTAGCTTTATTAGGCCCAAGTGTTGCCGCTGGTATTATAAAACAGTCAGATTTAGCAGGCTATCGAACAGGGCCAGTGTATATTAGAAAATCAAAACATACACCGCCAACCAAAGCGGCAGTTAGGGATATGATGCCTGCACTTTTCGATTTGTTAATGGAAGAAGAAAACCCTGCGGTTCGAATTGTATTGGGGCATTTTATTTTTGTTTATATTCATCCCTATTTTGACGGAAATGGCCGAATGGGACGATTCATAATGAACTTAATGATGGCCGCAGGTGGTTACTCATGGACTGTTGTGCCAGTAGAGCGAAGAAGTGAGTATATGGAGGCATTAGAAGCGGCAAGTGTAGAGCAAAACATTGGCCCCTTAACAAAATTTATAGCTTCGTTATTATAGTCATAGCTCTTTGAAAAAATGTAACTTTTGTAAGAGAGCATACCTTACATTTATGACATTTACTCGACTACTATATAACAACAAAATCATTCAAAACAAGTAACGACAATCCCACTATATAATGTAACTATTTGATGTACGAGAATCTCACTGTTGGCTGATCATCTCAAGCAATATGAGTGTTCACAGATTGACCGTCACCTTGACTGGCTCCTGAGCCACCATCACAGTCGTTCACGTAATTGTATTGGGGTTGCTTCACAGTGCGCTAAACAGAAGTTATCAGCAAAAAACTCTACACTAGATTTTCGACAAGTTTTAAGCGTAAATCCCAAAGAAATTGTGTCATATTATCTTTGCTCTAGATTAAAGGTGAACCATTCAATCTTAGTTACTATAAATTGTTGAAGCATGGAAACGTAGACTTCAAATGTCATAATGGCTAAAACTTGTTTCTTCGATAGATCGTGCATAAGACTTGTATTCCATGTCAGATTTCAATATATGTAAAGTCAACCAGTTATAGAGAAAGGTCGATATTTTGTGATGTAAATCTATCGTGTAATTATCAAGTTTTTGTTCTAATAAATGAAATTTAGATCTTAATTCATTATGCTGCTTTGTATGCTTTGCTGTTTTCGGGTAGTTAATTTGTCTTAATAAATTTTCTTCCGTTTCGAAGTGTAAATTCATATAAGCAATTAAGTTTTTAATTACTTCGGGTTTACTGTCTTGGTGAAAAACTCATTTATCATGGTAAATAGTACTTTATGTTGCTCATCCATGTCTTTATTACTAACCGAGTACTCAGGTATCCATTGAATCCATTCTTTGTCTGATTCTTTATTAATATAAATGGGATTAATAGGCTCTTTCAACGCTTTAGTAATACTTCTTATAATAATGCTTTTTTTGGACGGTTTAATAATGTAACCACTAAGCCCTAGAGGTATCCAGCGCTTTAGTGTTTTTTTGTCATTAACATGAGTGTAAGCAACTACAGGGGTTTTATTCCCAGCTTTACGAAGTGCTTTTGTCACCTCAATGCCGTTAAGCTTTGGTAGATCATATGCCATTAAAACAACATCAGGATTAAATGGACAATTACATCAGTTTTGCCCCCCAATTGCATTAGAAGTGCCAGTTATTATCATTCAACTTCGCCACCTAATTGCATTTGCTGTGACCACTGAATAGCATTAGGTTTGCCACAGATAAATATGATCTTCGTGCGCAAAAGGGAAACATCGAGTGATTAAATGAATACTTCGGCTCCTAGCCAAAGAACTAAACCGCTCCGCGGTATTGGAGTTCTTGGCTAAGTAGCAGACCTTTTGGGTTTGAATGGAAGAGTTAACTAATGCCACAGGCTGTGTGATCACATTGAAATTCAATCCATTTAGCTTATTTTTAACTTTAGTTACTCACACCATTTGACAGTCTTTGGTTAAAAAGCATTTACAGTCTATACTTGAGATGGATCAAATATAACGTGGAGGTTACTATGACTATTTCTAGCCGACTTGACTCCTATTTAACCGCACAGAATATATCTTTTCAAGTAATTGAACATGATCACAGCGCAAGCTCTATCGGTAGTGCTATTATGGCGAAGATTCCTCTGAACCAAATAGCAAAAGCTGTTATTTTAAAAGATCATGAAGATAGAAAATTGATGGCCGTATTACCAGCTAAAAATAAAATAAACTTATCTGCTATTAATGATGAGCTGATGGGCAGTTACAACTTACTTAAAGAAAAAGAAGTCTATCGGATGTTTAGTGACTGTGAACATGGTGCTATTCCGCCCGTAGGCGATGCTTTTAATATGCACATGATATGCGACGAGTTATTAGATCAACTAGATTATGTTTATCTTGAAGCAGGTGATCACCGAAAATTATTACGTATTAATCATGAAGATTTTGAAACCATAGCTGCAAATAGTAAGCACTTGCGTTTTAGTAGTGAAATCTTTCATTAATATTGTGTTTGTTGTGAACAAAGTTATTCACTTGCTTTAAATGCTTCGAAAGACAGGGGGACGGGAATAATTGATACACCTTAATATCATTATATTTCTCGTTTTTTTGTATTTCGTAAAGAGTTAACCGTTCCCACTAAACGGTGTTGTTAATACAAAATTCAATCCGAGTCACTATTTCCACTTAATATCCCAATGTTTCGAATGTGGCTTGCCCATTAGCTATTGAGTTTGTGTTTTGATATTTTATTTTATAAAAAAAACAGTCCCTTCCGTACGCAGAGCGGAATAAGGTTAGTCAAAATATCAAACGTCAACTTTCCGATCATACAGCGGACATAAATTTAGTCATTCTATGGCGGTAAGGGGCACATAGTTAGATAGATTTTACGGCAAGTCTGTGTCCTATAGACATTCGCGTCAGATTTTTTTCCATATGGAGTAATCAATAAAGTCACTCTCGTTCAATAAAAAGTACAATTTTGTAATTATACTATAATTAATATATCGTCACTCCCAGTAGGGAGTAATAGCTATGGTTAAACGAATTATACTATTGCTCATAATTGCATTCGTGTCATTTTCTATTTTAGATGACCCTAGTGAGTCAGTGCAGTATTTGCGTAATGAGATGCTAAAGCTAATTATCAGTGATACCAAAAGAACAGCTATCTATACCGGCATTTCTCAGCTAAGACCTGACATTCTTGCTGCTATAGATAATACACCTAGGCATGAGTTTGTTCCTAAGCACCTCCAACAATATGCTTACGACAACAGGCCGTTGCCTATCGCACATAATCAAACCATATCTCAACCCTTTATTGTTGCTATAATGACCCAGCTGATTAATCCTCAGGCTAGTCATACTGTGTTGGAAATAGGTACCGGTTCAGGCTATCAAGCAGCGGTATTATCTAGTCTAGTCGCCAAGGTATTTAGTATGGAAATTATACCTGAATTGGCACAACATGCTGAAATTACACTTAAATCCCTAAGCTACAACAATGTTACTATACGCACTGGCGATGGTTATCAAGGTTGGCCTGAGCAGGCACCTTTTGACAGTATTATAGTAACCGCTGGCGGTGATATTCCAGCTAAGTTACTTACCCAGTTAAAACCTGGTGGTATTATGATTATCCCAGTCAATGACCAATATGGAAATCAGCAATTAACTTTATTAGAAAAAGATGACCAAGGTGTGCTTAAGCAAAGCAAGGTATTGCCAGTAAGCTTCGTACCTTTGGTCAAAAGTGATCACTAAGGGGATATAGCAACTCATGCCGGCAAAATTTTATATCGGACAAATAATTTATCACAACAGGTTCAATTATCGAGGGGTCATTGTTGGTATAGATGCTGTATTTAGCCATAGCGAGTATTGGTATGAAAATATGGCAACTAGTCGTCCACCAAAAGATAGACCTTGGTATCATGTTTTAGTTGACCAATCATTGCAATCGACTTATGTTGCAGAAAGAAACTTGTTAGTCAATGATGATAGTAGCCAAATTAATCACCACTTATTGGGACATTATTTTGATAAATACGATGGTAAACGTTATTACTCAAAACAAAAACCTCACTAGTAGAAAGTTACTTATTTTCTTTCAATATTATCGATTGTACAACTCAATACTACATAATATTAGGAAAACCAATGGTGTGATTGAGCAAACTATGTGGATTTAAATTGAGAGTTCAGCTTAATAGCGCTTGGTGTTACTCGATATGTGTATGAAATTTGACACACCTAACCATAGGATTACTTTCACCCATAAGATATTATTCAGCGAGTCTAATGACTTAACGCAATAATAGCGCCATCTAAAACATCCATATTAAAGATATAATTTTTTTGATGATATAAAATTTCAACCTGGTTATTTTTTAGCACGTCAGTTATATCAAATTCATCACCAAAAGCTATTTTCACATTGTCATCACGTAAGTGGATATTAGTTTTAGACATGTAGTGACCAATATCTACTTTATTTCGATTATATTTCATACAGCCCCTATTTAATCATAGTAGCTAAAATGAAAAAGCCAATGGTAAGTTTGCAAATTTTTAGCGAACTAAGTACAGGAATAATACCTTCAATTACACTAAGCTTGTTTTGAGATTGATAGATCATAAGTATTGGTTATTTACTTGAAAAAATGATCAATAGTTTTTACACAGTCTGTGCGCTATATAGTCATTTTAGTCTGAATAAACCTATAATTAGGATGTTCAGACCATGTGGCACGTTATGTAACACAATCTACGGGAATGAAAGTGATCGAGCATACTGGTAGTATTAAATCCATTATAAAAATGTAGTACATGAATGAATTACATTGAGATTGTCGACGGTTAAATTCGAAATGCTTGCTAAAATACTATTATCTAAGCAAGCTTACAAAACAATTTTATGCCCAACGTAATGACAAGATCTAGACTATGATTAAACTAGCGTATTCTCTAAACCAATAAGGCAGAGCAAACATGCTGAACAGAGCTAGTCTGTTGATTTTTATTATCTTGTTAACAAAAGTGCTGATATTTGATAGTTCATCAGTGCTAGCTGAACAAAATAAGGCTGATTATGTCGATGAAATGAACATTGAGTTTATACTTATCAAATCAGGCCATTTTGTCATGGGCCGGGATGCCAGTGTTAAAATAGGATATGATCCTGAGTTACCTGCTCACGAGGTTAAAATCAAACAACCATTCTATCTCGCCAAATATGAAACAACCCAAGCTCAGTGGCAATTGGTGATGAATAACAATCCGGCTAATTTTGTTGATCCCCGGCGACCAGTGGAAAATGTCAGTTTTAAAGATATACAGAAATACATCAACAAACTTAATCAACTTTATCCAAACTTAACTTACCGTTTGCCGACGGAAGCTCAATGGGAGTATGCTGTCAGAGCGGGTACTGATAGTGTCTATTTCTTTAGTGCTAGCGAAGGTAGGTTAAATAACTATGGCTGGTATATCAGCAACACGCTCGGAGGTACTCAACCTGTGGGACTACTGGCTGCTAATGCTTGGGGATTGCACGATATGTATGGTAATGTTGCTGAATGGGTAGAAGATTGCTGGCATGTAAATTACATTGATGCCCCAAAAGACGGTAGCCCCTGGCTTGACAATACCGACTGGTTTACCAATAACTGCAAAGAACGGGTATTGCGTGGCGGCTCTTGGTTCAGTCCAGCATTTGAACTGCGTTCAGCCTATCGGTTTAAACACTTCAACTTTAACCGTTCACAACACAAAGGTTTTAGACTGGCTCTGGACAAATAAACTAACCAATAGCAAAGCTCGATTAAGATTAACTCATCCTCAGCCTTTGGCTGCTTTAATAACGACCTAGGCGTTATACTACATGCATTTTTTACCCCTTTTGCACTCCTACCAAGGGACTTGTAATCTGTTGGCTTGATATGTCATCTGTTGGTATTACTATAACCTCAAAGTATTGATTTTAAAAAATAACCTATCTAATCTGATTAATATTAAATTAGTATAAAATAAGGTAATAAAATTCAATATATGCGACTAACGGAGTCTTATCCGTTGTTAGTGGGAGTTGGATATTGGCAAAACGAGCTGTGATTTATAACAGTAACTTTAGCCGTATAGTGAACATCTAAAATTTGGATTCCACAGGCAGCAATGAGCCTTGAAGCGGACGTTAGCTATAACAACCTGCTAATGTCGCCTTAGCGCACTTTGTTACCTTACCCGTGAGTGAACAATTAAAGCCTGAAATGTTAGCAGCCGCAGACAAAACCAATAATAACCCTTTGGAATTAAACCTTCATGAAGGCTATGATCATAGTTACTATTTTATATCGAGCTTTATTGAAGATCATTTGCGTTTTCATGCAAACCATCTGAGCAAATAACTAATATTTTGGTATTATTTACTCGTTCCACTTGAATATGCATCTTAAAGTAGAACGGGTATATCTATAAACAAATTATCGATTTACCTTGTGACAATTTGTACAGCCGCCAGAGACTTTGCCCGCATAGTAATAATTCGGCTCTTGAAGAGAGGCAGCAGTTCTCGCTTGGTCAACTTTAGCCACAAAATCTTGCATGTGCTCTTGTATGAACGGGTGATTTCCTCCTGTTTCTCCTTCGATTAATGTAGAAGCGGTTCTTCCCATGTTTTGCAATACCTGCAGTACTTGCTGGCGCTGGCCTTCTGCACCATCTTGAGTTTTTTCATATGGGTTAATGAGTACTTCATCGAGCAAAAGCATTTGCTGCGCCAATTTAGCCATATCAGAACGAAGCTCAGCGGGTTCAGTGTATTTAAAACCTGGTGGATAAGTAAACTTGCGCATAGATTCTGCAAATTGACTGCTACAACCCACTATGGTTGAACTCCCCATAATCAAAACAACAATGCTCGCATACCACAAAACTCTTTTTTTATTCATATTTGTAAACTCCATTAGTACTCATTTTTTTGTTAAATGTACCGCCGTCAACAAAATATTAATACACCATTCAATAATTACAACTTTTTTATCATATATACCCAAATGAACTCAAAAAGCGGATTTTAGGACAACTGAGCGAGCCATATACAAGGCGCCTCTTTTTATTAATGGTTACTCCCTTAAAAAAGGAGGCTACGAAGTAGATGGTTTGATCAGTTGTCCCCGTAGGGTTGGTTTAGAAACGTTTTATGCTTCGTTATTGATTTCGACAATGGAACAACCATTCTCTTCAATCAATGCCTTGCCTAAAAACGTTTCTAATTCCAACTAAAACCTGCACTTTGAATTCACTTGGGTATATACCGTACAACTTTAAGATGCAATTTCATTACTAAGACTTCTCAGTAATATGACACGAACAATTCATTATAAAATATATGGCAAATAATTTGTGACCAATGTCTTCAAAGCGCACTAAGTTAACATTCCCTCTAAAGTATTTGTACCCACTTTGAATATAGCGTTAACTTTTAAACCTTGTCCTGAAATTTAATGAAATATAATACAAAATCATTTTATACTTTTGATTAAACATTCGCTTCAACCTTAACCGATGATATTACGTTGTTTTTGTAAATAATGATTTTCTCTAAGGCTAGTAATTATTGGTGGTTATGCTTGATTCAAATCAAGCATAACCACCAATAATTTCGTATGCTTATATTAACTACTCCAAAATAGATAAAAGGATACCGTCATGACAGAAATCAATACAATACTATATGCAACTGACCTTGGAAAGCATACACGACCCGCTTTTCGTATGGCTGTGACCCTAGCCAAACAAAATAACGCAAAAATTCACTTTCTATTCGTAATAGAACCGTTGAATGCTAATACAACATCAATGGTTAACTCATATCTATCAGAAGGAACCGTAGAGGAGCTATATCAGCGTTCGATTGATGATTTACATGAAAAAGTTAATGAGCGCATTGATAAATTTTGCCTAGAAGAATTAAACGGTGAAGAGTTTCCTGGTGGCAAACCTGTCGCAGATATTGTTGAAGGCTCACCTGCCGCGACAATAGTTAAAGTAGCAGAAGATAAAAATGTTGACCTTATTGTGATGGGTAGTCACGCACATAGTGCATTAAACAACTTATTTATTGGCTCAGTAGCAGATAAAGTAGTTAACAGATCAACTACTCCGGTATTACTCGTACCACTAAAAAGTGACTAATTTAAAAACGAATTTTTATAATATAGCCATCTAATACCAGTTTCATTAATTAGGTGATCTATTTTATACGTAGGAAAAACGGCCAAATACAAGGCATTTATTTCAATAACGAGTTGTTCAGGACAATGTGATCCTGCATTGTCTAATAAGCTGCATCCATGCAGCGTTAATTATTAAATAAATAACGAAATAGTTGGTCATTTTAACAAGTAGAATGATCACATAGTTAGTGAGATTGGTATAATTTATATCTCAACTTCACCTCAGGACATAGTCATTAGCAACGTCTTGAGGTGGGCATAAATTAGCAGTAATCTGACTGAGCTAAACTAGAGTTTTTGCTAATCAATATCTAATTATCTAAAACAGCTTCATACACTAAAGAAATAACACTACCGTAATTACCTGTTTCAAACTGTTTTCCTTTAAATTGGTAGTCTTTTTCGTCACCTTCTATTTCGCTGTGACGAGCGTTAGTTAGTAAGATAATGGCTAAATCATGTTCTGGATCTATCACAGTTACTGTGCCTGTCCAGCCAGTATGCCCATAAGCAGAGCCACTAGCATAAGGACCAAAATGCCATTTTCTATCGCCATTATTGGCGCGCCGCCAACCTAAACCATAGGTGCCATTACCATCATCGGGTTTAACAAACTGATCAATGACTTTACCCGAAAATAATTGTTTATTTCCATAACCGCCACGATTTAATAACGCTTGTGCTAATACAGCCATGTCTTTAGCCGTTGAAAAAAGTCCTGCATGTCCTGCAACGCCTGCTAACGAGTGATAAGCTTTTTCATCATGGACTTCACCTTGTAAAACATAAGTACGCACATTTTCATAACTGACACGATTACCACGCGTTGTTCCGTGAATTTCTGTGGCAGCAAATTGATTCTTTCTAAAGCCTTTTTGTAATGGGTTAAATACCGTGTTATTTAACCCAAGTGGATGATAAATATCATATTCAACATATAAATCTAACGACATACCCGTTATTTTTTCAATGATCATACCTAACAACATATAGTCAGTATCGCTATACATGCGTTTAGTTGAACGACCTACAGCAAAAGGTACTTGCGTTAAAATTAGATCTTTAGTTTTATTTGTATCGTGAGAGAAAAATTTTGGCCCTAAATTATTATCACGGGTAAAAAATTTCACTTGTGGTGCATAGCCTGCTTTATGGGTAAGAATGTCTTTTACTGTCCGTAAATCACGCCCTGCACCGCGATAGGTAGGTAAGTAATGATTGATAGGTAAACTAGTATCGAGCTTCCCCTCATTCACCAACTTCATTAACGCAAAGTTAGTGGCAAACATTTTAGTGTTTGAAGCAATATCAAATAGCGTATCTGTGGTCATTTTTACAGGCGCTGTTAGTAATTCTCCGCCATCTGCAAATTTTCTGGCGTAGCCGTAAGCTGTATTCTTAATGATTTTTCCATCTTTAAGTACTAATAATACTGCGCCAGGAAAGCCTTGTTCAATGTCATCTTTTATTAAAGTATCTATTTTAATAAAGCGTTGTTTGTGCTTTGAGGTTTGATTTTCTAACACCGGATAAGGAATGGTGATATTAACACTGGCACCTTCAGGTAAAACATTTTCTATTTTAAAGGTATTATCACCATTTTTAGTACGTTTTTTCAAAGAGTACTGATAGCTATTATAGGCCTGTAAAGGGTCGGCAATATTGAGTTTTTCACCATTAATAAAAATATCTGCAGAAATCGCATCTTGGTTATCAATGATAATTTCACCTTTACCTTGATAGCTTTTAAAGATAGCGCGATCATTGACTAGCGCTCGCGAGCTACGGTTTTGTTGCGGGAAAGCTTGATCTATTTGCCCATTTTTAATCAAAATAGTATTAGTGGTTTTTACTAAGGCGAGCTCATGCTCATATCTAGCTAACAGTTCTTGCGCTTGTTCAGGCATGTACTTTTCTAATAACGCAAACAACGTAGCAACCGTTTGCTCATCAGCTCTATCTGTTATTTTCCACGGCACAAAATGCATTTGAAAGGTATGTAATACCGCTTGTGTTTGACTATCAAGTTCGCTAGTTTCCTCAATACCGTAACCATAACGATGTAACGCTTGTTGGATTAAACCAATATTTGGCATTTGAACATCAAATAATTTCCAGTACTTCAGCACTGTTTCTTTTTCGTACCACGCGCCAATACCTGCTTGATATAATTGATACCAAGGAAAACGTGGACCGGGATCGTTTTTTCGCTGTGGGGCAATATCACTATGGCCAATAATATGTGTTGGTGAAATATCAGGGTTTTTCTTTAATATTTCTTTTGAAAGCTCAATAAGCAATTCAATTTGTTTAGGATCATAGTCTGGAAAGAAACATATTTGATTAGGTGTTAATTTTTTATCTAATAAAAGTTGCCCTATTGCTAATTCAGTCTGTTCTTGGGGTAAACGCTCACACTTAGAGCCATTAACAATTTCAATGCCAATAGACTGGTCATTAATAGCGGTTCTTCCTTGCCAGTAACTACTACCGGCATGCCAAGCACGTTCATTTTCGTTCACAAGTTTGAGCACTTTAAGTTCGTCCTCAAGGTACGTTTTATCGTGACTTTCTGGCACTAAATAATGAGAACTGACACTGTTTTTATGAACTAACTCTTGCAGAGAACTCTGATAATCTCCACCCGTATAGTGCATGATCAAAAACTTAATCCGTTGCCCATAGTTTTTTGAATGCATTTCTTCTACAGGCAAGGTATTTGACGTACAACTAGTTAAAAAAACTAAAGCAACAGAAGCTAATAAAAGCATAATTTTAGAAGAGTGTTTTTTTAAAGTATGAATCACTGTTAAGTCCAACTTGTTTATTTCAGGATTGTTAATTTCGAAATTGATAATTACGGAAATGTTTACTTCGGGATTTGATCTCTATTATCATGCTTTAGCTATATTGTGCCAATTACAAGTCTTTGTACAATAAATAAGGTTTTCTTAAGCTTTTGAATTTAAATAAACCTTGCTTCCAACTTTGCTTGATTTCTAGCTGAGTTTGACCCGCTACAATCGCTTTTCTTAATTTATCAGTGCCACTGAGTTTGTCCATAAAACTTGCACGTGTAAAAAATTTTGTATTTTTTTCTTGAAATACTTGATGCCACTTAATAATAAAAGATAAGTCTACTCCCTTAATGTTACTGTGGCGTAAGTCTTGTCCGATAAGGCTTTTATTCATTAATTTTGGTGTAGATGCAGCACCTGGAGTAGAGATAGGCATAAATTTAAAATCTCCCACTGATATTTTATCATGACCGATTACCTGAAAGGGGAAGTCAGTGCCTCGCCCAATACTCACGGGGGTTGCTTCAAAAAATCCAAGAGAGGGATAAAGGTTAATGGCAATATCATTAGGTAAATTTGGACTTGGCTTTATTGGCAGTGAATAAGCCATTCTCCGTTGGTAGTTTTGCATACTAACCACGGTTAAATTAAGATCGTTAGTACTATTAAGCCAGCCTTCACCTTTAAACATTAATGCCAATTCGGCAATTGTCATGCCGTGCAATAAAGGTATTTTATGCATGCCTACAAATGAAGTAAATTCAGATTCAAGTATGGGTCCGTCAACAAAAGCGCCGTTTGGATTAGGTCTGTCAAAAACGATAAAGCTCACACCAGCATCAGCTGCCGCTTCCATCATATAATGCATTGAACTGATATAAGTGTAAAAACGTACGCCAACATCTTGAATATCAAAAATAATGACATCAATATTTGCCATAAGCTCAGCAGATGGCTTACGGTTTTTACCGTAAATTGATATTAAGGGAATCCCTGTTTTTTCATCGATGCTAGAGCTAAATTTTTCACCTGCATCATGATCACCACGAAAACCATGCTCAGGTGCAAAGATTGCCTGCACGTTAACATTATTATCAATAAGCACATCAACTAAATGCTTATTATTTATTTGCGATGTTTGATTGACTACCAAGCCAACTCTTTTTCCCGTTAGCATAGTCAAATAATGTGTCACTTGTTCTGCACCAAGAATAAGGTCTTCGTTATTTAATTTTACTGGAACATCATCGTCAGTATAAGTATAAGTACAAGCACAAAGCGCCATGAATAACGTCAAGTAAAGCACTGTTAATTTATTAGACATTTTGATGAAAAAATGACGCATGACTTATCACCTCAAAAATTTATTGTTCTGATTACTCTGATTGCTCAATAGCCTTGCGTAAAAAACCTTTATTTTTCAACAATGAAGCCTTTGCTGTGGTTGCATCCAAGCCAGTTAACACCATAAGAGTTGCCAATTTTGTGTTATTATCTGCCATATTTAAGGCCTTTTGAGCACATTGAAAATCACACTCAGTTGCCTGCATTACTATTCTCACTGCGCGGGCATAAAGCTTCTCATTACTAGCGCTTACATCAATCATTAAGTTGCGATAAGTTTTACCACTGCGGATCATGCTTGCAGTAGTAAGCATATTAAGAATTAATTTTTGCGCTGTGCCGGATTTCATTCGTGTTGAGCCTGTTAATACTTCAGCGCCAACAACTGCACAAAGATTGATATCATTCGCTTGTGCAAACTTGTCATTATAACTACAACTCAAACCAACCACTGTTGCACCCATGGTTTTACCATAGTTCATTGCAGAAAGAACATAAGGCGTTCTGCCACTAGCAGCAATACCCACTAATACATCTTTAGCTTCCAACTTAACCGCTTTTAAATCCTCAATGGCGAGAGATTCACTGTCTTCTGCACCTTCAACCGCTTTTTTAATAGCTTTATCACCACCGGCAATAATGCCCAAAACCTGCTGTTCGCTTACACTGAATGTTGGCGGACATTCGACTGCATCTAAAACACCAAGACGACCGCTCGTTCCAGCACCGATATAAATTAAACGACCACCATTAGCAAAAGCTTCAACTATTTTTTCCACCGCCTTAGCTATTTCTGGAATAATAAGCTTAACAATATTCGCAATTTTTTGATCCTCATGATTAATTTTTTCTAACACACCAGTTACATCAAGCATATCGATATCTAACGTATCGGGGTTTTGTCCTTCGGTGGTTATGGTTTTAAGTTCATCAATTAGTTCAGATTGTTTTTTCATTAGCATAGTGCTCATGGTTAACCTTGTTAATTTAATTTTTACTTGAATCTGGCTGGGATACATTATTCCAAAAAAATACAAATAACGAATTGAAATAGATAATGACATCATCGTGAATATTAAACTATTCACATAATAGAAGCATGATATAATTCAAAAAAATAGGCTTCACTAATAGAAATAATCAATGAGCTACCGTTCCAGAAAAACACAAGCAATTATTAATTTATCTGCCTTAAAAAATAACTATAATGAAATTGCTAATTTAGCGCCAATCAGCAAAACCATTGCCGTTATTAAAGCGAATGCTTATGGTCATGGCGCGATTGAAATAGCTAAAAGCCTCCACTGTATGGTACCGGCTTTTGCCGTGGCATTTATTGATGAAGCAATTGTATTACGTACCGCGGGAATTACATTACCCATTTTAATTCTTGAAGGTCCTCTAGAACAAGAAGATTTTGCATTAGCAAAACGTCATAATTTTTGGTTGATGCTACATAATACCGAACAAATATCATGGTTAAACAAAGTTCAGCCTATCTACAAAGAAAAGCTTTGGATTAAAGTTGATACCGGAATGAATCGGTTAGGTTTTACACCTGAAGCCGCCAAAAAAGTCATTAATGACTTAACGAGTGAGCAAAAAGAAGAACTTATTCTTTGTTCGCACTTTTCTAATGCTAATGAAATAAACAACCCGAAAACACAAGTTCAAATAACTTGCTTGAAAGCATTAGCCGAGAAATATTCGTGTCAGTTTAGCTTGGCTAACTCTGCTGGAATAATTAACTGGCCACAAAGTCATGCCGACTTTAATAGGCTTGGAATCGCTTTATATGGTACAAACCCAACAACAAACAAAAACATGCCAATTAAATTGACTCCAGTCATGACACTGCAATCAACGGTTATTGCTTTAAGAAAAGTAAAACTAGGTGAGTCTGTTGGTTACGGAGAAACTTGGCAAGCTAAACGAGCGTCAGTTATTGCCACCATTGCTATAGGCTATGCTGATGGTTACCCAAGAAACGCCCAAGCGGGAACGCCTGTATTTATCAATAATCAACTTGCTCCTTTAGCAGGACAAGTATCGATGGATATGATCACTGTAGATGTTACAAATTTAGCGAATATTGCTTTAGGTGACGTAGTAGAGTTATGGGGAGAAAACCTCAACGTTGAAGTAGTAGCAAAGCATACTAATACTATTAACTATGAATTACTTACTCGCGTATCTGCACGAGTACCTAAAGTTTATATTGATAGGTAAACTTAACCTTATCTGTGTATAAGTACTGATAAGGCTCTTTACAATATCCACTATAAATTAATTTCAAACTACTTAATAATTTACTTTGATAAGTGAAATTAAATTATTTTGCCTGCGCTTGATCATACTTAACTCTTAATGCTTTTGCCCACTTTCTGAACGTTCGTTTAGCATCTGCTGTATTGCTCACTCGATTAGCCCATTGTGCAGACATATTGTCACCAACTACTTCAGAATCAATAATACGCGCCAAAATCTCTCCACTAACACCATCATAAAGCTCAAGAAATAAGGTAGCTTTACCTGCTTCATTTACATAGGTTGTCACCCTTCCTGCTGATTGCACATCAGGTGCATTAACATCTAAATTAATAATTGCAGGTTTTATGACTAAGGTTCCTGCCTCCACTTTTTCAACTAAAGGGTTATCACCTATTTTGCCAAATTCTTCTTTAAAAACATCATCAAACAGTTTAGCAACTCCTTCCTTAATGCGTAATACATCTTTGTCTTTAATGCGTGCTGATGAAGATTGGCTTCGATTGTAATCTCGTTGCCAATTCTTTTTAAAAGCGACTTGGCTAGGCAATATTAACACCTTGTTATATTCAGAAAAATTAACACCTTCTTTTTTGTAAGCAATGGTAGAGCGTTTATTAACTTTTAGCTGCATGCCATCTTGAGACACTTGCGGAGCTTCGGTTGTTGATTGACAACCCACTGCTAACATAAGCGATACAGCGATAATACTTAACTTAATTACTTTTGATTTTTTCATTATTATGCCTTCTTATCTTGCTATTGAATTAATAATACTCATTAAAGTAGATATACCCATTACCATTCAAAATGCAGGAATATGCATATTGATTAGTAGTGAAATAGGCAAGCTAACGACGATGTCCACCTCGCTGAGGTTGTTGTCGTTGCATCCCACCCATGTTTCTAGCACGTTCGGCATTATTCATATATGCGATTAAAATTTATTTGATTAGAAATAATACCTTGTCTCTGCTGCTTATTCTGTTGCTATAATTGTCTATTCTGTTGCAATAATTGTCTATTCTGTTGAGATGATTGCCTATTTTGTTGCGGTAATTGATTACTTTTAGGGATAGTATTCCAGTATTTATTGCTACGATTTTGCCATTGATCATTATTATTTCTAACAACATTACCTTGTTTGTCAGCAAAAACATTATTAGCCCGTTTAGGTGCCGGATGCGCTTTTTGTAAATTTCTGTTTGATGCCACGTTTTTCGCATTACGGTGTTTGTTGGCTGAATTTTTGTACAAATTATTATTTAATTTGTTACCTGATTTATTGCCAATATTATTTTTAACATGATTGCGATGTAATTATTGGCCCTGTCTTAGGCCCAACATGCCTCAATATGAGACTTTATTTATCCGATATTTATTCTATCCCTAAATATTTATGTACTTGAACTGATAAACGCCAGTTATTAGCGATACAAGTAGCAATAGCCAATTCAGTCGCCCGTGTTTTTTGGCTAATAGGCTGTAAATATATAGGCGTTTCTTTAATATTATGTTCTGCCAGTAATACTTTAAGATCGTCAATGTGCTGCTCAGTAGCAATAGGATGCTTTATTTCATTAGCGCGTTTCATAGCGCTATTTAATATAGGATAACCGCCACGCATATTAATTTTAGGCGAGACTGTCACCCAGCACTTATCTGAAACACTTATGTCAAAAGTACCTGATGTTTCCACTTGCGTGCTATAACCTAATTGCTCGAACGCACTGCATAAGGGAGTTAAGTCTTCCATACAAGGCTCACCACCGGTGATAACTATGTGCTTAGCTTGAAAACCTTTTTCTTTAACTAAAGCTAAAATCTGATCTACAGTCATTTCAGCCCACTGTGAGGTTTCTTGAGCTTTAGTTAACATGCTATGTTGACTTACTTCATCGCTAAGTTCTATTTCCCAAGTATGCTTAGTATCACACCATGAGCAACCGACGGGACAGCCCTGCAAACGAATAAATATTGATGGCTGACCCGTAAAAGAGCCTTCGCCTTGTATCGTTTCAAATAGTTCGTTGATTTTGTATTGAATCATTATAATTTGTGCTTTTGCCTATGGTGTTAATCAAGTAAAATAGTCCCATTGATTATACCAATTAAATTAATTAATGGATCAATTTTTAGTGAGGATAAATTTTCAAGAACAAGGCGCTTGATTGAGCAATAGCTGGCTATTGGGATTGAAAGCAACGATGTTATTGGATATTTAGACCATTTAAAAAGATCACTTAGTTAGTTTGATTGGTATTATACCTTATTTATTTTAAGAGACCTTACTATGACAGAAAAAGCTATGACAAAAGAAGGTATGGCTGAAAAAGTTGTTGTTATTTATTCCGGCGGCATGGATTCATTTACCGTACTTAATCGTGCACTAAAAGATGGTAAAGAAGTTTATGCCCTTTCATTTGACTATGGCCAGCGCCATGTAAAAGAGTTGGAATGTGCTAGTAGCGTATGTGAATCTTTAAAAATAAATCATAAAGTGATTGATATTTCATCTATTAATCAGTTATTAGCAGGTTCTTCACTGACGGATGATATTGATATTCCAGAAGGTCATTACGAAAGTGAAAATATGAAATCAACTATCGTGCCCAACCGTAATATGATTTTACTCTCGTTAGCGGTAGGCTATGCCGTGTCGGTTGGCGCTACTCAGGTTTATTATGGTGCTCATAGTGGTGATCATGCTATTTACCCTGATTGTCGCCCTGAATTTGTGCAAAAAATGAATGATGTTTGTCATATTGCAAATTATGAAAGTGTTGAAATTTTCAGCCCTTATTTAAAGGTAAATAAAACAGCTATTTTAGCCGATGGGCTTAGTATGGGCTTAGATTATAGTAATACCTGGACTTGCTATAATGGCAGAGAAAAAGCCTGTGGTAAGTGTGGTTCTTGCCAAGAACGCTTGGAAGCTTTTAGCGAGAATGAAATGGTAGATCCGATTGCATACGAGTAATTTACAGTTTAATTAACATTAACTTCATATAATTAAAAATAATTTTACGGCTGGTGATATAGCTACAAGGCTCACCATAAATGAGTCTTTAATAACCAACACACCTATTGCTAGAAAGTGAAATTAGAAAAAATTGGTCATTATCTGTATAAATTATTTTAGTGTTATTCAATAATAGACTGAATATTAATTACTTTTTTTTCTATAGAATATTTTTATCCTTAAATTTTATTTTAAGAGGTATTTTTTATAACCATTATCGACTGATAGTCTAGACTTAATAAGTGTCCAATTAATGATTAAGGATAACTTATGAGCAGCATGTGGATGAGCCAAGCGCGGTGTTTAAAAGAAATGATAGATGCAAATGATGAAACTAAAGCGCATATGTATCTTGAGCAATTAATGCTTTTCCCTCTAGATATTCAAGATAAAATAATTGAAGAAATTAGCCACTTAAGTAGTTGCAATAGTAATGCAGTTGCCAATATTATCGGCAATTACTCTATGATGGATCTTAGATAGTATTATCCATTTGAAATAACTTCACATATAAAGGTAATGTTAAGTCGAAAGTTGTTGATCTCTAAGCTTGGCAATGTCATCACGAATTGCCGCAGCTTGTTCAAATTCTAGGTTTTGTGCACACAAGTACATTTCTTTTTCAAGTTGCTCAATTTTATTATCAATTTCTTTTGTCGTTAATAGCTGATAATTAGCATGTCGTTCAGCAACTTTATCTAGCTCCTTAGACTTACTAAAAGCACCCACGTCCATAACATCAGTAATTTTTCTTACGACGCCTTTAGGAGTAATATTATTGTCTATATTATTTTGATGCTGCTTCTCTCTGCGACGCTCGGTTTCATCAATGGCTTTACGCATTGATTTAGTGACTCTACCGGCATATAAAATAGCTCTACCATTAATATTACGCGCAGCTCTTCCAATCGTTTGAATAAGGGAACGCTCGGAGCGTAAAAACCCCTCTTTGTCTGCATCTAGTATTGCGACAAGCGATACTTCAGGCATATCTAACCCTTCGCGCAATAAGTTAATCCCCACTAAAACATCAAACTTACCCAACCGAAAATCTCGAATGATTTCCACTCTTTCTACCGTATCAACATCAGAATGCAAATAACGTGTTTTAATGCCATGCTCATCTAGGTAATCCGTTAAGTCTTCCGCCATTCGTTTAGTTAACGTCGTCGCTAATACTCGTTCATTTAAAGGCAATCGTTTGTTAATTTCAGAAAGTAGATCATCTACTTGTGTTTCTACCGGGCGCACTTCTATTTGTGGATCTAACAAGCCCGTAGGACGCACAACTTGCTCAGCGATATCCCCTGCAGACTTTTCAATTTCATAATTACTTGGCGTTGCTGACACATAAATGGTTTGTGGCGAAAGTGCTTCAAACTCTTCAAATTTCATCGGCCGATTATCAAGTGCAGAAGGCAATCTAAAGCCGTACTCAACTAAGTTTTCTTTACGTGACCTGTCACCTTTGTACATAGCGCCAATTTGCGGCACAGTAACATGAGATTCATCAAGAATGAGTAAACCATCATTGGGTAAATAATCAAATAACGTCGGCGGCGCCTCACCTGACTCACGGCCTGACAAATAACGAGAATAGTTTTCAATGCCAGAGCAGTAACCAAGCTCCGTCATCATTTCTATATCAAACTGAGTCCGCTGCGATATTCGTTGCTCTTCAACTAAGCGATTATTATCTTTAAGGTATTGTGATCTTTCTTTCAACTCTATTTTTATTTTATCAACGGCTGCTAATATTTTTTCCCTCGGCGTCGCATAATGCGTTTTTGGATAAATAGTCACCCGCGCTAATCTACGTTCAACCTGGCCTGTTAACGGATCAAATTGACTAATACGCTCAATTTCTTCATCAAATAATTCTATTCTCAGGGCTAGTCGATCAGATTCTGCAGGAAAAACATCAATAACATCGCCACGCACTCGATACGTTGCTCGTGCAAAAGCGACATCATTACGGGTGTATTGAAGTTCAGCTAACCGACGTAAAATATCACGTTGATTAATAATATCCCCTTGACTGATATGCAGCATCATTTTCAAATATGAATCAGGATCACCTAATCCATAAATAGCAGAAACAGAAGCAATAATGATGACATCACGCCGTTCTAAAAGCGCCTTAGTCGCGGACAAACGCATTTGTTCAATATGTTCGTTTACCGAGGCATCTTTTTCAATAAACGTATCTGTTGTGGGTACATAAGCCTCTGGCTGGTAATAATCATAATAAGAAACAAAGTACTCAACAGCATTGTTAGGAAAAAACTCTTTCATCTCGCCATAAAGCTGTGCAGCCAAGGTTTTATTGGGCGCTAACATCATCGTTGGGCGATTCAGTTTTTCAATAACTTTAGCAATAGTAAAGGTTTTGCCAGATCCGGTAACACCGAGTAAGGTTTGATATGCTAAACCGGAATCAATACCCTCAAGTAATTGTTTAATTGCACTAGGCTGATCACCAGCTGGCTTATAATCTGACTGTAAGGTAAAAGCTTTTAAGTTTGTTTCTTTCGGCGTGATATTTTTCAAGGTAATTGTTCCTGAGCTGTTTTACTCACAATGAACTCGTCACCCTTAAACTGCTTAGAAAAAAGTCGATACGAAATAGCTGCCATAACTAAGTTTCCTATTAGCGCACCTATAAAGAAACCATGTAAGCCATAAAAATAACTACCTATAAAAGCCAATGGTACATAACAAATAAATAATCGGATAAGACTCAATACTAGTGCCACTATCGGCTTATGCAAAGCATTAAAAGAAGAATTAGTTAAAATAATAACGCCTTGAAATCCATAGCCTAGTGGCAGAATCCACATAAATAGCACAATGATATCGGCAACCTTTTGCTCTTTTGTAAAAGCTGAGGCGACCCAAGGAGCGGCAATAATCAATACAACATAGATTAATACTTGCCAAAATAAAACAAACTTAATTGACGCTTTATAGGCATGTTTAACTCTGTGCATATGACCTGCGCCAAAATTTTGACTAATAAATGGCGGTAACGTCATCGACATAGCGAGAATAACTAAACAGGCAATAGATTCAAGTCTAGATCCAACACCAAAGCCTGCAACCACTGACTCACCATAAGTTGCGGCAATAGCAGTCATAATAGCGGCAGCGACTGGGGTTAACATATTTGCTCCTGCAGCAGGTAAGCCTATTTTTAAAATAATACGGCAGGAAGAAATTAACTGTTTAAACGATAATAAATACGTATGAATTAAGTTTTTTTGTTTTGTTAATATAGTCAATGCAAATATAAAACCAAATAACCAAGAGATAAGTGTGGCTATAGCAGCACCTTGCATGCCCATGGCAGGAACTGGGCCAAAACCAAAAATAAAGATAGGATCAAGAATCGCGTTAATTAATCCTGCACTGCCCATAATCATGCTAGGTGTTTTAGTATCGCCTGATGCCCGAAGTATAGCGTTACCAATCATAGGACCAATTAAAAAAACGCTACCTATATACCAAATATCCATATACTGATGAATTAAAGGCAACAGAGATGCTTGAGCCCCTAATAAAGTAAATAACTCATCAGTAAATAAGTAGCCTAAAAAAGATAGGCTAATGACAATGACGGCAGCTAGATATAAAGCAGCTGTCGCAGAATTTTTTGCCGATTCATGGTCATCACTTCCTAAAAACTTTGCAATAACTGCTGAAGTGCCTATTCCTAGGCCTATCATGAAACTAAGAACAGTAAAAGTAACCGGAAAAGTAAAACTGATAGCAGCCAAAGACTGAGTACCTAATAAGCTAACAAAAAAAGTATCAATTAAATTAAATGTCATCAATAAAACCATGCCGTAGATCATCGGTATGGTCATTCTTTTTAATGTGCTGGCAACAGGATCTTTTAGTAAATTGACCGGTTGTTTCTTAACCATGGTTATTTTATTTGATGTCATTAATAAACTTTATTAAAGGAAGAGATCATTAGCTCTCTTTAGCTGTTTATCTATTGTAATCAAATCTAAAAGAAATGCACAGTTAATGCTATCAAATATATCTTTGTTTAAAAATCAAACCAAATAGCTAAAAAAGCAACAAATCAAAGGTAACTACTTGATTGCAAACAATTAAAATATATTTAAAATAAATTATTGACTTGGCTACAAGCTATGTAAAACGATAATATAAAGAGTTATTACAAATTAACTCACATAGTTATCCACAACTTCGGTGGATAACTACTAATCTTATCCTCTAGAAAAGTAAATCATATCCAATGCTGAGGGATCCCCACAAATAATCATTCATGTAATTACTCAATATTAACGGTTAAATATGATAATTGAGATAATTCATACACATATTATTCGAGCGATATTAGATATCTATTATCATCGATAATTTCACAAGCAACTTAACAATAGAAAAATCACTACAACTATATAAATCCCAGCAGAGTGTCTAAAAAGGGTTTAGCTTATTAAAAATCCAAACTTTTTAACAGAGCGTCGCAAAAATCTGGGGGCTTTCCCCCGTGCTGAATAGTGTGGACTGGGCTTGTCCCAGTCGATATTATTCAGTACATGGAACTTCAAATAAATACGCATCACGTATTCAGACTAATGTATCATTTTGTCTGGATACCAAAATATAGACATAAAGTTTTTATGGAGCCTATCGTACAACGATGAAGGCGATCATTACAAAAGTTGGGTATGATTACGATATAGAAATCGTTGAACTTGAAATACCAGAAGATCATATCCACATGGTTATTAGAAGCATCCCAAGCAATCACCAAGTGATGTAATGCAAATAGTCAAAAGTATTACTGCTCGTGAGTTTTTCAGGATTTATCCTGAAATTAAGAAAAAATACTTTTGGGGAGGCAAGTTGTGGACGCAAAGTTACTTTGTGGAAACGATTGGAAATGCCAATGAAGAAACAATTAGAAAATATGTTCAAAATCAGCTTACTGAATTAGATCAGAAAGAAATACATTCAGATCAGCTAGACTTGTTTTAAAACTCGGTCGCTTGCGGCCGAGATTTTTATCGTCATCACTTTACTTAAAAAAGCCCTAACGCATTGAAGCGTTGCTAATGGTAATGACTAGCTGTTTGATGGTGTATGCGGCATTGAAGCATAAAATCAGAAAGGAATAAATCGATCATTGATTGTATGGGGATTATCTATCAAAATATTTATTCCTAAAACTCTGTGGAATGTCGGATAGTTACTATAAAACTACCAATAAATGCAGATAAACTAACTTCACTGAACGCAATTTAAGCAAACAAACTAATAAATGAAATTTTTCTTATTTTTGTGTTGACACTAAGCGCACAGGTCTTTATTATTCCGCCCCGTTAGCCTAGTTGGTTAACAAGCTAATAGAAAGAGAAGTAATTCCCCAAGTAGTCAGTTCGTAGACCTAGGGAGATTAGTTACTGTTAATCCATGTAGTCTAATCAAAATGAAAAGATTTATTCCCCAATAGCTCAGTTGGTAGAGCGATGGACTGTTAATCCATGTGTCACTGGTTCGAGCCCAGTTTGGGGAGCCACATTGTGTATTGAGTGATTACAAACTCATAGAAAAAGTTTATTCCCCAATAGCTCAGTTGGTAGAGCGATGGACTGTTAATCCATGTGTCACTGGTTCGAGCCCAGTTTGGGGAGCCACATTAAATAAGGCTACGAGAAATCGTAGCCTTTTTTATTGCCATTAAAAAAGTTTTATTCCCTAATAACTCAGTTGGTAGAGCGATGGACTGTACTCTTTATTAGAAAGGCATGTGTCAATGGTTAGAACCCCATGTTTTATAAAGAGCGGGGAGCCACATTAAATAAGGCTACGAGAAATCGTAGCCTTTTTTATTGCCATTAAAAAAGTTTTATTCCCTAATAACTCAGTTGGTAGAGCGATGGACTGTACTCTTTATTAGAAAGGCATGTGTCAATGTTTCTTTACTGGTAGATAATAAAGGTATCTCGGCTTCTCGTTATTGTGAGGGCTGTCATGCACCTGTCGCGCTGTTAACGGGTGAACTATCTCCCGGTGGACAGCATGGTGGCATTAAAGGATCGCTGGCTAATATGGAAGGGGTTTCTTGCATGAGTTGTCATGGTATTTATGCGTTGCCACACATCAAAGGGGTAGCTAGTTTTGAATTTAAACCAGCTAAATATTACTTGTTTGAAAATAGTGATAATGTATTTCTCAGTGCATTACATGATCTTTTATTAAAAATAGAACCTAGCCAACATAAAGAGGATATGGGCAATGCCATTCTTAAAGATCCTAAAGTGTGCGCGGCTTGTCATACACAATTTATGGACAAGGACATGAATGCATGGGGATGGATTAAGATGCAAGACGAATATGGCGCCTGGGCGGCCAGTCAATATTCACAACATAACGAAGAAAACTTCGCAAACGAGCGTTATATGCGATGTCAGGACTGTCATATGCCTTTAGTTGACGCCAATGACCCTTCTGCCAATCAAGACGGAAAAATAAGGTCGCATAACTTCCCCGGGGCAACTACATTCTTACCTTTATTAAGAGGGGATATTGCGCAATTTAACGTCACTAAATCATTTTTACAATCGAATAAAGTCAGGCTGCAAATTGATCGTCCTCACCGTGATGATGCAATACAGTCCTTACAGTTTATTGATGAGTCGATAAGAGAAAGCGATGAAGCGCCATTTTTTTATTATATCGGCGAACAGGCAAGTCTACAGGTTGTTGTCACGAATACTGGGGTTGGACATAATTTCCCCGCCGGCAGCATTGATATTAACGAGGTATGGATAGATTTTTCCGTGACTGACGCACAGGGCGAATTAGTTTATCAAAGTGGTAAAGTAAACACTGAAAATAATGTGGAACCTGATGCTTATTTTTATCGCTCTATTCCCATAGACAGAGGAGGTAAACATGTTTGGAAGCACGATTTATTTAATATGGTAGGGGCTTCTTTTAAACGTTTTGTAAAAGCCGGTGAGTCGGATATAGTTAACTACCAGTTCAGTATTCCCTCCTGGGTAAAGTCACCTTTGACTGTGTCAGCGAGTATTCGCTATCGAAAACTCAATAATCGTTACGCCAAATGGGCATTAAAAGATAATTACTTTAAGATCCCCATTATCGATATGGCATGGGACAGTTTGCAAATACCCATTAAAATACGCAAACTGGTAGAGTAATATGAGAAATATAAGCCCTAAATTTGACAATTTTAAACGTCTAATACCATATATGGTATTAGAACAATATAAAGCTATCCCTGCTTGTATTGAACCTAGATAAAAATCTTCATCACACTATTTACTGGATAATAATGGAGATTACCAATGTAATCCGATATATCGAGTAGGGTGAGGCTCATGCCTCATCCCTCTCACAGAACCGTACGTACGGACCTCATATACGGCTCCTGCATACTTCATATCACTTTCATTTGTGACACAACATTATTATGACAACTAATATCATGTGCTGTATGGGAATAATCTAAATCTAACATGGTGGTAACATTCAATGTAGGTTTTGGCGTTCTAGCCCAAAGGCAATCTACCAAAATTATCTACAAATACTTCCCGTATACGAGCATTGTCATCAGTTAACACTATTCATAGCGCACCAAATCTACGACTCCTGTTGTTCAAACAGCTTGTGTATCCATGAAACAAATAAATTATTAATTACCGTCTTAAAGCATGCTTCCCTCCTTCGCAATCAATTAAGCTTTTGACTAAAATTGATCCTATCAAACACACTGTTGATAGTCGGCTTGGTTTTACCCTCCACACCATTACTGGCTTTCATCGGCCTAGCCTTACTAACTACTACGGGTTCATTTGCCACCTCACACTCGCAATACTCTTGAGTCGCCTCTTGAATAATACGTCCAACCATTTTTGATCAAGTCATTTTGATTGGATACAATGCCAGGCTTCCCCAGTTACTGCACTAGCTCCCTGTTAACTTTTTATTAAATAAGCCACCCTAAAATGAATTTTCTTTGACTAATAAAGAGCGGGCTTTGTGCTTATATTTTCTTTGGACGCTTACCCACCAATACCGCCGAAACAGGTTACGGTTAGTTGTGTACCTCTAACTTCTTATGGCTTCCTTCAGACCCCACCGTTAGCCAGTGACGCCCTTGCCATTCAGATTATCTTCCCCTTAGTCAGGGTGACTCCACTATCTTTCAAGTGGACGGGTTTGCCAGCTTCGCTGGGCAAACAAAAAAACCTTATTATCACTTGGATAATAAGGTTTTTAATAAATAAATCTACATTAGCAGATTAATAAAATTCGCTATTTAAGGAGATTTATTTTTCTGAAATCAACTCTTGTTTGTTTTCATAAGAAATAACAAGTTTATCTTTTTTCACGCCAACCTTAGCTACTCCACCATTAGTTAATTCCCCAAAGAGTAATTCATTGGCGAGTTCTTTTTTAAGTTTCTCTTGAATCAATCTAGACATAGGTCGAGCTCCCATAGCTTTATCATAACCATGCTCTGCTAGCCATTTTTTAGCATCATTCGTTAGTTCTAATGAAACACCTTTTTCATCTAGCTGCACTTGTAATTCAACAATAAATTTATCAACTACTTGTTGAATAACTTCATTATCAAGGTGATTAAACCAAACGATGTTATCTAGGCGATTTCTAAACTCTGGTGAAAAAACTTTATTTATTTCACGCATCGCATCTAAACTATGATCTTGCTGTTTAAAGCCAATTGATTGACGTACGGTTTCTTGCACACCAGCGTTAGTGGTTAATACTAAAATAATATTTCTAAAGTCAGCTTTACGTCCATTATTATCGGTTAAAGTGCCATGATCCATCACTTGCAATAAAATATTGTAAACATCTTCATGAGCCTTTTCGATTTCATCGAGTAAAACAACTGCATGTGGGTGCTTCAAAACAGCATCAGTTAATAACCCCCCTTGCTCATAGCCCACATAACCTGGAGGTGCACCTATAAGCCGGCTAACAGCATGTTTCTCCATGTACTCTGACATATCAAAACGCAAGAGTTCAACACCCAAAATTTTAGCAAGTTGCTGCGTGATTTCTGTTTTACCTACCCCTGTAGGACCAGCAAATAAAAATGAACCAACTGGTTTTTCTTCACTACCAAGCCCAGCGCGAGATAAGCGAATAACAGAGGTTAGTTCTTCTATCGCATTGTCTTGACCAAAGACAACGAGTTTTAAATTACGATCCAGATTTTTTAGACTATCTTTTTCCGATGATGATACTGATTTTTCCGGTATTCTGGCCATTTTTGCCACAATAGCCTCAATATCAGTATTACTAATCGTTTTTTTACGTTTAGAAGCCACCACAAGCTGCTGCTTTGCACCTGCTTCATCAATAACATCAATCGCTTTATCAGGTAAAAAACGTTCATTAATGTACTTGGCAGAGAGCTGTGCTGCTGCACGTAAAGCGGCATTGGTATAACGAACACCATGATGTGATTCGTACTTTTCTTTTAGCCCTTGCAGTATTTTAGTAGTGTCTTCAACGCTTGGCTCAACAATATCAATTTTCTGAAAACGCCTTGCTAATGCACGGTCTTTTTCAAAAATACTTTGGTATTCTTGATATGTAGTAGAGCCTAAACAACGAAGTTTACCTGCTGAAAGTAAGGGTTTAATAAGGTTAGATGCATCCAACATGCCGCCAGATGCAGCTCCTGCACCAATAATGGTATGAATTTCATCAATAAATAGAACAGCATTGTCGTCTGATTCAAGATCTTTTAATAACGCTTTAAAGCGTTTTTCAAAGTCACCTCTATATTTAGTACCCGCAAGTAAAGCGCCCATATCTAAAGAATAAATTGTGGCATTTTTTAAAAAATCAGGCACTTTTTCAGCCACAATTAAATTAGCCAAACCTTCTGCAATTGCCGTTTTACCAACCCCTGCTTCACCAACAAATAACGGATTATTTTTACGACGACGGCTTAATACCTGCAAGGTTCTTTCTAATTCACTATCCCTACCAATTAAGGGATCAATATTACCTTTACGTGCTTCTTCATTTAAGTTAACAGAAAAGTTCTCAATTGTTCTAGGTTCTTCTTCAGTGACTTGTTCACCCTCTTCAATAGCAGAGTTGTTAGAGCTACCTTCAATCTTAGCGATGCCATGTGAGATATAATTAACAATATCCAATCGACTAATATCTGATTTTTTCAATATATAAGCCGCTTGCGATTCTTGTTCACTAAAGATAGCTACCAGAACATTAGAGCCATTTACTTCACTTTTACCTGATGATTGCACATGAAAAACAGCTCGTTGTAGTACACGCTGAAATCCAAGAGTCGGTTGTGTTTCTCGTTCATCTTCTTCAACGGGTATAACCGGAGTAGTTTCTTGAATAAATTCAAGGAGGCTTTTTTTAATTATATTTAAGTCTGCACCACACGCTCCCAAAACCTCAATGGCAGAAGGATTATCTAAAAGCGCTAACAGTAAATGCTCTACAGTCATAAACTCATGACGTGATTCCTTAGCTTGTCTAAAAGCCAAGTTAAGCGAAATTTCTAAGTCTTTATTAAGCATAGGTACTCCAATTTAATCCTTGCGAACATTTTTCTTTTGAGTAATACATGATCTAACATTAAGCTTTTTCTAATACACACTTTAAAGGGTGTTGATGCTCTAATGAAAAACGAGCAACATGATCTACTTTAGTTTCTGCAATATCCGCAGTATATGTGCCACAAAGCGCTTTGCCTTTATAATGAATAGTTAACATTATGTCAGTTGCTTGATCTGATGTTTTGCTAAAAAACTTACATAAAACATCTACTACAAAATCCATAGGCGTATAATCATCGTTAAGTAAAATAACATGATATCTAGGTGGTTTTTCTAATTCATTCCTAACATCTTCTTCAACAAGCTCATGGCTGTCGATTAGCTCTTTCCAATTACTCATATATTTATATTAGTCTCTACTGTTAACTTTTGCTGTAACTTTTTTGTCAATAAACATTAAATAAACGAGTAAATTTTAGTTATTTTACTTGACTAATTTAATATTTTATCTACGATTCAATACATGGCTATTTTTTAGCCATGTATTTGCATGTATATATGCTTAATTATATCTCTATTTTGATGAGACTAAAATTAAATATAAATAATTGATTTAAGCATACCGATAATACAAAAGGATATAGAGGAAATAGATGTATGGCTCACGGTACAGTTAAGTGGTTTAATAATGCGAAAGGTTTTGGTTTTATTCGTCCCGACAGTGGTGGAGAAGATATTTTTGCTCATTACTCAACGATTGAGATGGATGGATACCGTACATTAAAAGCCGGTCAGGATGTCGATTACGAACTAAATGAAGGGGCTAAAGGACACCATGCGGCGAGTATAAAGCCAACAAATGAAGAAATAGACTAGTATTGAGACTAGTATTGAGACTAGTATTGAGACTAGTATTGTATTACCTGCACAATAAAAAAACACAGCAGATAGGCTGTGTTTTTTTATGCTTATAACTTGAAGTAATTGACGAGTTAGAGAACTTAAACTTAGGAGAAAACGACAATATTAATATTTTCTCTTCGAAACTAGCTACTCGCAACTCAAAACTCAATTACATATGATCTATAATACAATCACCAAATTGAGAACAAGTCACTAACGTTGCATCATCCATTAATCGTTCAAAATCATAAGTGACTGTTTTAGCGCCAATAGCCCCGGACATTCCTTTTAATAGTAGATCAGCAGCTTCTACCCACCCCATATGACGGAGCATCATTTCTGCTGATAAAATTACAGAGCCTGGGTTTACTTTATTTTTACCCGCATATTTAGGAGCAGTACCATGAGTAGCCTCAAATATAGCTACTTCATCATTTAAGTTAGCACCTGGAGCAATACCAATACCACCCACCTGTGCAGCTAATGCATCAGACAAGTAATCACCATTTAAATTAAGCGTTGCAATAACACTATATTCTGCTGGACGAAGTAAAATTTGCTGCAACATAGCATCAGCAATAACATCTTTTATTATGATTTCTTTACCTGTTTTGGGGTTTTTAACACGGCACCATGGCCCACCGTCAATTAACTCTGCACCAAATTCTTCACAGGCTAACTCATAACCCCAATCTTTAAAAGCGCCTTCGGTAAATTTCATGATATTGCCTTTGTGCACTAACGTTACAGAGTCTCTATTATGATCAATAGCGTACTGTATTGCTTGGCGTACTAAGCGTTGGGTACCTTCTTTAGAAACCGGTTTTATGCCAATACCACAATTGTCAGTAAAGCGAATTTTAGTCACACCCATTTCTTCAGTTAAGAAAGAGATAACTTTTTTGGCTGCATCTGTTCCTGCTTGATATTCAATACCGGCATAAATATCTTCAGTATTTTCACGGAAAATAACCATGTCTACTTCACTAGGTCTTTTAACTGGACTTGGTACCCCGGTAAACCATTGCACAGGACGTTGACAAACATACAAATCTAAAATTTGGCGCAAGGCTACATTTAATGAACGCATTCCACCACCAACGGGCGTAGTTAACGGGCCTTTGATACCAACTTTATATTCTTTAAACATTTCCAGCGTTTCATCTGGTAACCATGTTTCAGAATCATACACTTGAGTTGCTTTTTCACCTGCATAAACTTCCATCCAGGAAATTTTCTTTTCATTACCGTAAGCTTTACTAATAGCGGCATCAACTACTTTAATCATAGGTGGAGTTACATCAACACCAATACCATCACCTTCAATAAAAGGAATGATAGGATTGTTTGGAACTGATAGCTTACCGTTCGATACAGTAATTTTATCACCGATACTGGGAATTGAGATTTTACTTGTCATAAAGCGTTCTCCTAATTGGAAGAATGGACATCGACCAATGCCTATAAATATATATACCCGTTCCACTTGAAGATGCATGATTCAGCTGGAATTAGCAACGCTTTTAGGCAAGATATTGATTGAAGAGAATGGTTACTCCCTTCTCAAAATCAATAACGCAGTATAAAGCGTTGCTAAACCAGCCCTTTGGGGAAGGCTGGGCAAATCATACTCTGCGTTACATTTATTTTTAAGGGAATAACCCTTAATAAAAAAATGTGCCTTGATTATGAGTCGCTCAGACCTCCTGAAACGAGTATATTCAAGTGGAGCGGGTATACAAGAAACAAAACGATAAATCAATCGATATTAAAAAAAATAACAATCTGTTTAACTTCACTTAATTTAGTCAACGTAATGTTGTAACTCTCAGTTTAACCTAAAACTGAGTTAAAAAAGTAATGACAATAATTATTTGATTATAATAGCGATTATCATCTTACTGAATACTATTTAGCGATAAAAAAGAGCTAAGTTATCACTTAACCCTTATTTAACTTTTTATATTACTGACGTTTATAGCAACGCTAATAAAATAGTGTTCAAAGTTCCGCTTGGGCGCATAGCTTTTTCTGACTGTTCAACATCGGCAAAGTAATAGCCGCCGATATTCATGGCTGGGCCTTGCGCTACATTTAGTTCTGCAACAATTTTATCTTCTTGTTTAGCAAATGCTTGTGCAACACCAGCAAAGCTTGCTTTAAGCTCACCATCACTAGTTTGCTGCGCTAATGCATTTGCCCAATACATAGCAAGGTAAAAGTGACTACCACGGTTATCTAGTTCACCCACTCTACGTGATGGTGACTTATTGCTATCTAAAAACTCACCTGTTGCTTTATCTAAAGTATCAGCAAGCACTTGTGCTTTGGCATTGCCTGTTGTAACACTTAAATGTTCTAAAGAAGCAGCTAAAGCTAAAAATTCACCTAACGAATCCCAACGCAGATGATTTTCTTTTTCAAATTGTTGAACATGCTTAGGTGCACTACCACCCGCGCCAGTTTCAAATAAACCACCGCCATTCATTAGTGGTACAACGGATAACATTTTAGCGCTAGTACCGAGTTCTAAAATTGGAAATAAATCGGTTAAGTAATCACGTAATACATTACCGGTAACAGAAATAGTATCTTCACCTTTAATAATACGTGCCAAAGTAAATTCACATGCTGCAACAGGGTTAAGAATTTGAATATCTAAACCTGTCGTATCATAGTTAGCTAAATAAGCATTTACTTTTTTGATCATTTCTCTATCATGCGCTCGGCTTTCATCTAACCAGATAATAGCTGGCATGCCAGATGCTTTCGCACGAGTAATGGCTAGCTTAACCCAGTCTTGAATAGGTAAATCTTTGGCTTGACACATGCGCCATATATCACCCTCTTCAACGCTATGTTCAAGTAAAGTAGTACCCAGCGCATCAATAACGCGTACGCTACCCGCTTCACTCATAATAAAGGTTTTATCATGAGAGCCATATTCTTCAGCTTTTTGCGCCATTAAGCCAACATTAGGCACTGTGCCCATCGTTGTTGGATCAAAAGCGCCATGTTCTTTACAGAAATCAAAAACTGTTTGATAAACACCGGCATAGCACCTGTCAGGAATCATTGCTTTAGTATCTTTTAACTGACCATCTGCTCCCCACATTTTACCAGAAGAACGCAATGTTGCCGGCATAGAAGCATCAACAATGACATCACTTGGTACATGTAAGTTAGTAATCCCTTTATCTGAATCAACCATGGCAAGTTCAGGTCGATTAGCAAACACTGCAGCTAAATCAGCTTCGATTTCTGCTTTTTTATCGCTAGGTAAACGACCAATTTTACTGTAAACATCACCAATACCGTTGTTGGCATCAACACCTAATTGATCAAATATTTCACCGTGTTTTTCAAAAACATCAGCATAGAAAACTTTAACTGCGTAACCGAAAATAACTGGGTCAGATACTTTCATCATGGTCGCTTTTAAATGCAACGACAATAAAACATCTTCTTTTTGGGCATCGGCAATTGACTGTTTATAAAATTCAATCAAAGCTGATTTACTTAATAAAGATGAATCTATTATTTCACCTGTTAATAGTGACAAATTCTCTTTTAATACCTTAACGCTGCCATCTTGTGCTACGAATTCAATTTTTACATTCGTTGCGTAATTTACGGTTACTGATTGCTCCGATTCATAAAAATCACCGCCACTCATACTTGCCACATGAGATTTTGACTCATTTGACCAAACCCCCATAGAGTGCGGATTATTACGCGCATACTGTTTAACTGAAGCTGGAGCACGTCTATCTGAGTTACCTTCACGTAAAACAGGGTTTACCGCACTACCTTTAATTTTATCATAGGTATACTTAATTGACTTTTCTGCATCATTTTGCGGCTCTTCAGGGTAATTAGGTACTGCATAACCCTTAGCCTGTAGTTCTTTTATCACGGCATGTAATTGCGGCACAGAAGCACTGATATTAGGTAATTTAATAATATTTGCATTCGGATTCGTAACCATATCGCCTAATTCAGCTAACGCATCATCTATACGCTGCTCTTTAGTTAAGTATTTTGGAAAATTTGCCAAAACGCGACCTGCTAAAGAAATATCACGAGTTTCAACATTAATACCAGAAGAGGCGGTATAGGCTTGGATAATAGGTAATAAAGAATACGTTGCTAAGGCGGGTGCTTCATCGGTAATAGTATAAATGATTTTTGAGTTATCAGTGCTCATGAGCTTCCTATTTTATTGGTTAAGCCTGTATATATATTCGTTCCACTTGAATACGCATGATTCATGTGGAAGCGGGTATATTTAGCTTAATTCGATTAACTTACGTTAGAGTAATCGCTAATATTTAACATTTATTTTTCGCGCAGTATATTATAGTAATTCAAGACATATTAATATAGCCGCGCATAAGCACCAATAACTTCCCTTCATCAAAACCAAGACAAAAATGAACAATAATAAACATGAAACAAAACATAAAGTGAAACAATTCACAAAGGTACGACCCAAAAAAATCAATACAAAAGTAGTGCTTTTTAACAAACCTTTTGATGTTTTATGCCAATTTACCGATGAAAAACATATTGGAGAACAAAGGCGTCAAACGCTAAAAGATTTTATCCCAATAAAAGATATTTATGCGGCCGGACGACTTGATCGAGACAGTGAAGGACTATTACTGCTCACCAATGATGGGCAATTACAACATAATATTGCCAATCCAAAAAAGAAAACAGCGAAAACCTACTGGGTTCAGGTAGAAGGTAGTCCTACTGACAATGATTTAGCTAAACTACGCCGTGGTGTAGAACTTAAAGATGGCATGACATTACCCGCTAAAGTAAACCGTATGATTGAGCCTCAAATATGGCCTCGTATTCCCCCTATTAGAGAACGCGCCAATATTCCAACAACTTGGCTTGAAATAATTATTACCGAAGGACGTAACCGACAGGTACGGCGTATGACGGCAAATATAGGTTTCCCAACGTTACGTTTAATTCGTTATGCCATTGGTCAATGGACAATAAATAACATTGATAATGGTGCATATAAAGTAATTGAATAATACCAATTGAATTAATGAATAGACCATTCAGCGAGAATTAAAAGGTGTAGAAGCAAGGCATTGATTGAAGAGAATGGTTATTCCCTTGTCAAAATCAATAACACAGCATATATACCTTTTAAACTCGCCCTTGGGAACTTGTCAGGAAAGTGATAATGTCACAAATTTATTTGATATAGAGTGACTATATACGCACAAATTTTGCTTATTCTAACCTCCCTGACACAGCTCTGATTGACTCATTCATTATTTCATTTGGTATAAACATATTAATTGTTCTTAAACATGACTATTTAATCACGATAACGGTCATGTTATAATTCTGCGCCTTTTTATCTAGTATACGTATCTTTACTATCACGAGTTTTTAATGTCTATCGAGTTTACAAGCCAACAAAACAAGTTACCAAAAGAAAAGTCACCACAAGAGACAAAAGTTATTGTGGGTATGTCAGGTGGTGTCGACTCATCTGTCTCTGCTTATTTGTTAAAAGAACAAGGCTATCAAGTTGAAGGCCTGTTCATGAAAAACTGGGAAGAAGATGATACCGACGAGTATTGTGCCGCTGCGCAAGACTTAACAGATGCTCAAGCTATTTGTGACAAGCTAGACATCAAACTGCATACCATCAACTTTGCCACTGAATATTGGGATAATGTATTTGAATATTTCCTCGCTGAATATAAAGTGGGACGTACTCCAAACCCAGATATCATTTGCAATAAAGAAATAAAATTCAAAGCCTTTTTAGAATTTGCTTGTGAAGACTTAGGCGCAGATTACATCGCAACCGGACATTATGTGCAACGTCAGCTCACCGATGGTCATTGGACCATGGTACGAGGTTTAGACAACAACAAAGATCAAAGCTACTTCTTATACACCTTAAATGAGCAACAACTTTCCCATACATTATTCCCAGTTGGTCATATTGAAAAGCCACAAGTTCGCGCCATTGCTGAAAAAGCAGGCTTAGTTACCCATAACAAAAAAGATAGCACGGGTATCTGCTTTATAGGTGAGCGTAAATTTAAAGATTTTTTAGGGCAGTATTTGCCCGCTCAGCCAGGTATTATTGAATCAGCCGAAGGGTTCGCTGTTGGACATCATGATGGTTTGATGTATCACACGTTAGGACAACGCAAAGGTTTACGTATTGGTGGCTTAGCCAATGCTGGCGAAGAGCCTTGGTACGTAGTAGAAAAAGACTTACTTCGAAATGTACTCATTGTTGGTCAAGGGCATAACCACCCTCGTCTATTTTCTAAAGGATTAATTGCTAATCAATTACATTGGGTTAATCGTCAAGAGTTAACTGCGCCAATCAAGTGCACAGTAAAAACGCGCTATCGCCAAGAAGATGTAATTTGTACAGTCAGCCCATTAGAAAAAACATCGGCTAATAATCCAGAAGAAACTCTTGAATATCAAATAGACTTTATGGAGCCACAAAGCTCAGTAACGCCAGGACAATCTGTCGTGTTTTACCAAGATGATGTCTGTCTAGGGGGTGGTATTATTAATACCCTGATTCGTTAAGTAAAACGTTCAAATATTTGCAACCACCATTAACTCTCAATAAAAGCAGTTTAGATTATACATGAAAGATCAAACCATAACTTTTGCCGCTATATGTCAAATAGCGCACCTTGTACAACAAGTTTCTCGCAATGGCCAAGTTAATGATAGTGAACTTGAGATGTTACTCAATAGCATAATCTCAACATCTCCAGAAAATACATTAGCCGTTTATGGCGGTGAGCTATCCAATCTAAAACAAGGTCTTGAATTATTAGTTAATCATCTAGGTGATTCTTCAAGCTCAAATGGTAAAAAAGGTAATGTAAAAGACCCTGAATTTACACGTTATATTATTAGCCTAATTAATTTAGAACGTCGCTTAAAAAAACAACCTAAACAGCTAGCACAGCTTGGTGAACGCATTGAAGCAAGTAAAAGACAGCTTGAACATTATTCAATAACCAGTGAGACACTAATTGCCAGTTTTGCCAGTATTTACAGTGATATTATTAGCCCTCTTGGTGCTCGAATTCAAGTAACAGGAGAGCCCGATATTTTAAAACAAACGGCTAGTCAGCATAAAATTAGATCTTTATTGCTAGCAGGCATCAGATCGACAGTATTATGGCGACAAGTCGGTGGTAAGCGTCGAACAATATTATTTAGCCGTCGCAGATTAGTAAAAACAGCAAAAGAATTACTCGAACAAATAGAAACTTAATCATTTTTCAAAATTAGATATTAACTCAGGAACACATTATGGAACTTTCAGCGTTAACAGCAATATCACCTGTAGATGGTAGATATGGTAGCAAAACAAGTGACTTACGCCCTATTTTTAGTGAGTTTGGTTTAACCAAATATCGTGTCACAGTTGAAGTACGTTGGTTACAAAAATTAAGCGCAACTAAAGCCATTGAAGAAGTTCCTGCCTTTAGTGATGCCGCAAATAAAGCATTAGACAACATTGTTAGCGATTTTAGTGAGCAAGATGCTTTGCGCATAAAAAAAATTGAAGCAACAACCAATCATGATGTAAAAGCTGTTGAGTACTTCTTAAAAGAAAAAATTAGTGATAATGCTGAATTGCATGCCGTTACTGAATTTATTCATTTTGCTTGTACTTCTGAAGACATTAACAACCTGTCCCATGCGTTAATGTTAAAAGAATGTCGTGAATTAATTCTATTACCAGCCTTAGATGAAATTTTATCAAAAATCAAAGGCCTAGCTGTTGAATACAAAACTATCCCAATGATGTGCCGTACGCATGGACAACCTGCATCACCGAGTACTTTAGGCAAAGAGATGGCTAATGTTTATGTACGTTTAAAGCGTCAACGTCAACAGATTAGCGAAATAGAATTACTTGGTAAAATTAATGGTGCTGTAGGTAACTACAATGCTCACCTAAGTGCATACCCTGAAGTAAACTGGCATCAATTTGCTGAAGAGTTTGTTAGTGATTTAGGGCTAACCTTTAACCCGTTTACTACTCAAATAGAACCACATGATTACATTGCTGAGTTATTTGATGCGATAGCACGTTTCAATACTATCTTAATTGATTTTGACCGCGATATATGGGGCTACATCGCCATGGGTCACTTCAAGCAAAAAACCATTGCAGGTGAAATTGGCTCATCAACCATGCCACATAAAGTAAACCCTATTGATTTTGAAAACTCAGAAGGTAATTTAGGTATTGCTAATGCATTATTTAACCATCTAGCCCAGAAGTTACCTATTTCTCGCTGGCAACGTGATTTAACTGATTCAACGGTGTTACGTAATTTAGGTGTAGGCTTTGGTCACAGTATTATTGCTTATCAATCAACCTTAAAAGGTATTAGCAAACTACAAGTTAATGAAGCTAATCTTGCTAACGAATTAGACAAGAACTGGGAAGTATTAGCTGAGCCAGTACAAACAGTTATGCGCCGTTACGGCATTGAAAAGCCATATGAAAAATTAAAAGAGTTAACCCGTGGTAAGCGCGTAAATGCTGATTCAATGCGTGATTTCATCAATACGTTAGAATTACCTGAAGCAGTAAAAGCAGAGCTGTGTTTATTAACGCCTGCCAGTTATATTGGTCGTGCTGTAGCATTTATTGATGAACTAGATTAACTATTAACATTAACAACTATCTAATTGTAATCAAGCGCTTACAGCTAGATAACCGATAAAAAAGAAGACTCCGGTCTTCTTTTTTGTTTTTAACATTTGATTTTTTCCAAAAACCTGCTTTATTAATTGAAAAAACATCTATCGTTAACTACGCTTAAAGTAGTTCTCCGATTTTAACAATGAAAGCAAAAACAATAACTATTCGCATAATCGTTTTACCAAACAAACTTAATTTGAATAAAACATTGCTATTAAACTCCAGTGTTAAGTTAAGACTAAGTTAAATAATTAATAGAATGGTTAAATTACAATGTCCTACAGTGTCAGTCGAGTGCAATGGAAACAAGCAGCGCCTTTATTAAAAGATATTCGAGAGAAAGTTTTTATTTGTGAAAGGCGTATACCTAGAAAAGTAGAGTTTGACTGTAATGACAATTCTGCATTTCATATGCTCGTTTGTGATGATAATTCGCATGAGCCAATAGCCACAGGGCGTATTTCTTCAACGGGTGAAATTAGTCGTATTGCCGTAGTAATGGAATTTCGACGAGCATCTATTGATAAAGTCATTATTCAAGGCTTATTTCGTATTGCACAAGAGTTATTACTCAATGAAGTTTATATAGATAGTCCTCTTGAAAATGTATCCTATTTTTCCCAACATCATTTCCATCCTGTTGGCGTAGTTTTTATGGAAGCAGGCATGCCTAAACAACGTATGGTCTGTGCGATAAAAACAGCCCTCGCTGATGCCGACCAAGCAAAGTACTACTTAAATCACTAATTTATCAAATAATGTTTGAACTATATCCCACAGGCGTATGCCAAGGCTTTATTTTTTACTGCCGTGTTAATAAAAGGAACCTTGCTTATTGCCAATAAACTGACATTTCTAAGTGTTTTAACGATTGATGATGGGTGGCTAAAGCTATGATACAAAGCATCCATAGTAGACATCATCAGTAAATTATCTTTCCGTCTCATACTTTCATAACGGCCCAAAACATTAATGTCATGCCAACATTCACCATTACCAATAGCACTTGCTATAACGGTTTGTAGTGCCTTTACATCTTTAAAACCTAAATTAACGCCCTGACCTGCCATCGGGTTAATGGTATGTGCGGCATCACCTAATAGTAAAACCCGCTTACTTTGATAACTATTTGCATGACGTCGAGTTAGTGGAAAAGAACCTTTAGCTATCACTTCAATTTGTCCTAATCGCTTTGGAAAAGCAGTCATAACTTCTTGCTGCAGCTGTTGGTTAGACAAAGCAGATAGACGTTTTATTTCATCTCGTTGATGGTACCAAACTAATGAAGCATAACCGCCCTGCTCTGCATTGTTTTCTTCTGATAAACCCACTTCAGCTAGTGGTGCTCTCGTTAATGGTAAGAAGGCAACAGGACCTGTTGAAAAGAACTTCTGCCATGTTATGTCTTGCTGAGGTTTTTCAGTTTTGACATTTATTAACATGGCTGATTGTTGATAATCCCAGGAGGTAATACCAATATCCACCATTTTTCTAACGTGCGAATTAGCTCCATCAGCAGCAATAACCAGCTTGGCTGTAATATTCGTTTGTGATAATGAAGTGATGTTTTTTAACGTTAAACTAACCTGTGATTCCTCTTGAGATAAGTTAATTAAATTATGAGGACAAAATAAGTCAATATTCGTTTGAGTTTTAATTTCCTGCCATAAAGCTAATTGCAAAAGGCGATTTTCAACAATGTGTCCTAACTGCTTTTGTTCAATATCATCTGCATTAAATTCAGTATAAGCATACGCCTGCTCCCAAACGCCTAATCGCTTATAGGGACAGGCTCGCCACTGAATTACTTGTGACCAAGCACCCACTTGTTCTAATAAGTGCTGTGAAGCGAGTGATATAGCTGACACACGTAAATCTAAGTCTTGCTCTGGTGAATAGGGCTCTGGTTCAAACTGTTCAACTAAGGCAACACGTAAACCTAGTTGTGCCATCGTTAACGCACTTGCTGCGCCAACCATGCCACCACCGACCACCACACAATCAAAATGTTTCATCTTGCATAAATTTCCACTGAATACTCAATCAACTTATTGTAGCGAAGAGATGAAATTAAGCCTATAAAATACTTAACTTATTTAAAAAACATTCTTGATTAAATCGCTTATTTAACTACCTTAAAGTCGCTTTGATTTTTTAAGCAATTAACTTTTAATCACTTTATACCCATGATACTTCAAGATGTGCGTTTCAGGGCAGCTGAACGATTCATGATCAAGGCGCATCTTTTTATTAAGGGTCGTTCCCTTAAAAAGAGATGCAACGAAGAACATGATTTGATCAGGATCCCCTGTAAGGCTGGTTTAGAAACGCTTTATGCTACGTTATTGATTTCGACAATGGCGCTACATGGATGTAGCTTATGTGGACTCCCCCTTGTCAACAATAAAAATTATTTTTAAAGAATTAAATGCGAACTTATGTACGAGCTCTAAATTGAGTAGCTAACTCTGGCTCTATGATATTTT
>NZ_QOLD01000040.1 GCF_003333305.1 Candidatus Colwellia aromaticivorans
GAAAGCTTGTGGCTTAAATTGACTCTGTCAAACACAGTGTTGACAGTCGGCTTGGTTTTATCCTCCACACCATTACTGGCTTTCATCGGCCTAGCCTTACTCACTACTACGGGTTCATCTGCCACCTTGACATGGTTTAATGGATCCAACTACCCCAGATAAGAGATAATGTTCTTAACTGGAGAAAATGAAATGACACAAAAAAAGAAATACTCAAAAGAATTTAAACTTGATGCTGTTAACTTAGTTCTTGAGCAAAATTATACTAAAGCTGATGCAGCCAGAAGCCTTGGGATTAACTCCAATGTTTTAGGTCGGTGGGTTAAAGAGTTTGAAGATGATGATGGTCATGCTTTTAGAGGGAATGGTAAGCTAACACCAGAGCAGTTAGAGCTTAGGCAGCTTCGTGAAGAAGTTAAACGCTTGAAAATGGAGAAAGAAATCCTAAAAAAAGCGACGGTCTTCTTTGCCAAAGAAATGAAATAAAATACTCATTTATTGCTCAGCATAAGAAGATCTGGCCAATTACTCTAATGTGTAAAGTGTTAGAGGTTAACAGCAGCAATTATTATAGTTTTCAAAGACGAAAAGCCAATAAACCTGAAGACCCAGAGCATGATGATATTATCGGATGGATCCAAGATATTGCTAAATTTAGTGGCTACACTTATGGTGAAAGGCGCATTAAAGCGGCACTAGATGCTTTAAGTTTTCCAATGAGCCGATATAAAGTGGCGAAGCTGATGAAAGAAGCGGGTGTTTGGGTTCGCAGTAAAAAGAAATACAAAGTCACGACTAACAGCGACCACAAGCAGCCAGTATTTGATAATTTACTTAAACGTGAATTTGATGTAGCTCAGCCAGATCAGACCTATGTCGCAGATATTACTTACATTTGGACACAAGAAGGTTGGTTATATCTTGCTGTAGTAATCGACTTGTTTTCAAGAAAGGTAGTTGGTTGGAGCATAGGATCACGTATGAAAGCGCAACTTGTCTGTGATGCGCTAACGATGGCTATTTGGCAACGTAGACCAAGTACAGGGTTAATTGTCCATACTGACCGAGGCTCTCAATATGCTAGCAGAGCTTATAGAAAGTTATTACTTGCCAATGGTATTAAAGGTAGCATGAGCCGTAAAGGTGATTGCTGGGATAACGCTGTAGTTGAAAGCTTCTTTGGTAGCTTGAAGCAAGAACGAGTTCAGTGGAAAAACTACCAAACACGACTTGAAGCACAGCAAGATATTTTAAATTACATTGCAATGTTTTATAACAGTCATCGTTTGCATTCTTATCTGGGTTACAAAAGCCCAAATGATTATGAAAGTGAAATGATGATATTGAAAAAAGCCGCTTAACTGGGTTGACTGAATTTACTTGACCACGTCACCTCACACTCGTAATACTCTTGAGTCACCTCTTGAATAATACGTCCAACCATTTTTGATCAAATCATTTTGATTGGATACAATGCCAGGCTTCCCCAGTTACTGCACTAGTTCCCTGTTAGAAAT
>NZ_QOLD01000009.1 GCF_003333305.1 Candidatus Colwellia aromaticivorans
GAATGGATTAATACCATTCGACTATCTCATGCATTGCCTAGAGCAATTGACCAACTCTGCACTTGATATCGAAACATTATTGCCCTGGAATGTAAAACTTAGCTAAGTGTTTTACCCAGACCTTCACTATGTTTTTCTTTATGCTCTAATTTAATAAGTTGGTTTCTTACAGACTTCCTGATTGTTTCTTCGTCAGAATTTCCAATTATTTCGAGAAAATATATTATTATTTAATAAGTTATAAATTTATGTCAGTATTAATTACATAATTAATATGTCTAAAAATCAATCTAACTCTTTGTTGTTATTTTTGTCCGAAAGTCAAAAGTAGACGTTTTTTATGTATTAAGCAAAAGGATAAAATTTCTGTGTCAGTTTCCTCTTTCTGCAGCATCGACATTAGAAAAATAAGTCATAAGTAAACTTGATATTTGACTTTGTAGTACCTATTTCATAATAAAGTCAAACAATTAAAGTTCATTATGTTGTCTTATCTATTGCCAATATTAATTGGCGTTTTTATTATCGGTTACTCTATTGGCAAGCCATCTTGGCGAGAGTATCAACGAAATAAAATAAAAAATCAGCCTTTTAAAAAGGAATGGCGAAAAATAATTCAGCAAAGAATGCCTTATTTTAGACAAATGCCAGCAGAATTACAGTTACAACTTAAACAACATATTCAGGTGTTTTTGGCGGAAAAAAACTTTATTGGGTGTAATGGTATTCAAATAACGGATGAGATAAAAATAACGGTCGCCGCACAAGCCTGCTTATTATTACTTAACCGAAAGACTGATTTTTACCCTAAATTGCGTACCATACTTGTTTATCCGCGTGCTTTTATTAAAGAACAGCAAAGTATGCATGAAGATGGAGTACAACATACTAAAAAAATGGTATTAGCTGGTGAATCATGGGGTTTTGGAAAAGTTGTTTTATCTTGGCAAGACACATTAGATGGTGCGAAAATTCCAAATGACGGTCGTAATGTGGTTATTCATGAATTTGCTCATCAATTAGATCAAGAAAATGGTAAATCCAATGGCGCTCCAATCTTAGATAAAGGGCAAAATTATAAATGTTGGTCAGAAGTATTTGCTTTGCATTTTGAACAACTTAAAATTCAAGCGAAGACAGGTAAACCTTCATTGTTTGATTATTATGGCGCCACAGAGCCTGCTGAATTTTTTGCTGTTGCCAGTGAGGTATTCTTTGAGCAAGCTCAGCAGTTTCATTATGAATATCCAATGCTTTATCAGCAATTAAAACAGTATTATCAGGTTGATCCTATTCATTGGTAATCAAGGTAATGTTTTAAGGGGGGCAATACGCTACTTATCAGCTTTCAAAATATTTTTGCACAGTCTGTTGCAATAGTGACTGCGAAGTCTTATCTCGTATATGGACTCCACGTATTTTACAATTAATAATTTCACAGTAAACAGATTAAGATGCGTCGTATATACGGCTTATTATTATGACAGCTACTCTTGCAAGATAGATAGATAGATAGGTTTTAAGCCACTTTTTTCAACTCACTCTTTTGCTCATACAGTATTGAAGTGGAAAGGTTAGAGAAACTAGAATAATAATGAATAGTTTTAATTTTGACTAAGTGAGCACTATAAAATGTATGATCCTTTTTTACCGCCTGATGACATGAGCACAGCCGAAGCGTTAGAGTTAATAACAAACTATCAATTTTTAGAGCCTATCTATCACTCAGATGGTTTTGGTCATCTGCAGGTTGAAGCTCCAATTGAGACAAACCCTTACAGCATAAGCAGCCTTATTTGCCAGATTGAACTAAAGCAACAATGGCCTGCTTTTATTAAACTGCTACCTAGCCAAAGTGAGCTCTGGTTGCTAAATTTTTCGGTTGAACTTCAAAAGGAAAATAGTAAAGGCGTGCTCAATTGTTTAGTTAAATTAACTGGTTTTATTAAAACATCAGCCAATCAAATCACCCACCTTCAGTATGCTGCTCAATGGCCTTGGCAGTCAGGCTCTATCTTATTATTTGATGAGATAATAAATACGTTATCTAAAATTGAGCAGAGCCTAATAAAAAAGGATGGGTTGGCTGCTGAAATAAACTTATCCATTGTTCGTCAAACTCTAATTGCGCTAAAGCCGATCAAGGTTACTTTAAATTAGATTAGAGCTAGTTGGATCAAAGCATTCATTTTCTGCAAGCCAAGATGCAGCCGGATTTTTAGCTGCAACAGAAAGGTGAACTATAGTAGAGTTGCCGAACTTTGCCCTGTTATATATAAATTAAAAAACAATGTTTTGATGTACTTTAATCAGCCTTACATATATTAATCATTTCATCGCTCACATGCTCTAAGAGCGGAGCTACTTGTTTAGAGTTTGAATTAAACCAATGCTCTGTATGCTCAGGTAATATAAACACAGGCATGCGTTTATGATACTCACCACATTTAGTATTCGGTGTTGTAGTTAATGTGACTAGTTCAGTTATTTCATGCTTGAATAATATCCCTGGCATATACAACGGCATTTGGTCTGCATGTTCAAAAAGGTATTTTACTTTTTTACCTTCTTCAGTACGCCATTCATACCAACCGTTACAAGGCACTAAACAACGTTGATGTTGAAAAGCTTGCTTGAAAGTGGGTTTTGTTTCTACCGTTTCAGACTGAGCATTGATTATCAGTTTTTTAGACCAGTTAGGCTTTATACCCCAAGCGGCATTTATTTGTTGATAGCCTGATTGGGCAGTCGTAATCGTTGCGGCAAATTGACTAGGGCTACAGTTACTATTAGTCATTACTTTAAAGGGGGTATTGAACAAATTACTCACTATTGGCGCTATTTTATCTACAACACTAAATCGCCCACACATTTGAAAGCCTCAACATATTATTTTAGGAATATCTCGCCACTTACTTGTATAACTTGGCGATAAAAATTCACGACGCATTTGCCATTTTTGAGTAGTGCCTTGGCTAGCTAGTTGAACAGAGCCAGCACCATACCTTTGATTAATTTTATCATAGCATGACATTAAAACTGGATTTTCAGTATTCGTAAAGAACAAGTCTTGTTGCTTAAACTGTGAGTTTTCTAATTCTATTGCCCCAACTCCGCAGCGATAATAAAAAACACCCGACACGAATATTTCATTTAAAACAGATGAAATAGCAGCGCTAATTTGCTGCGTATTATCGGAGGCTATAGGAAATTCATATATAACTGATCTTTTATAATAATTATCATCATGAGGAGAGCTTGACGCAAATATTAAAACTCGCTTAATGAGAGAACGTTGCTCTCTAGTCTTACGAGCAACGATGTCACCATGAGAAGACAATGCTTTTCTCAACTCAGTATATTCAGTTATGCGCTGACCAAAACTACGGGTTGAAAATATTTCCTTTTTATTTTGTTTTACATCATCCCAGTTCAAGCAGGTTGTACCATTTAACTCTTTAATAGTTCGTTCAACAACAACACCAAATTGTTGTCTCATATATTTAGCATCTTGATTAGCTAATTCCCACGCATTTTGAATACCTAAAATACTCAATCGCTTACCTAATCGATTGCCTATCCCCCAGACATCAGTTAAAGACATGCGAGAGAGTATTTCTTTGCGTGATTTATCGTTATCAATGACGGCAACACCGTTATATCCTGATAACTTTTTGGATGCATGGTTTGCCGCTTTAGCTAATGTTGGCGTTAGGCCAAAACCCACACCAACAGGTAACTTCACCTCTTTCCATACGGCTTTTCTAATTAAGTGTCCGTAATCGTGCCAATTATCAATATAGCGGTAATTTTTAAACTTCAAAAATGATTCATCAATAGAATAAACATAATGATTATCGCAATACCGAGCAATGACATTCATCATTTTTTCACTTAAATCAGCGTAAAGTTCATAGTTTGATGAACGTATAACGACATTATTTTTGGCTAAAAAATTTTTAATTTTAAAGTAAGGGATAAACTTAGGTACGCCTAATTTTCTAGCAATAGGACAAACGGCACAAATGCAGCCATCATTATTTGTTAAAACAACAACAGCTTTGTTTCTAATAGATGGATCAAATACTTTCTCAGCGCTAGCATAATACGAAACAGCATCAACTAAGGCATACATGATAGCAATTCAGGTGCAGGTCTATGCAATCGAATAGATCGGGTTACAACGCCTTCTATTTGAAATTGATCATCAACACTTATTTGAACTGGCTTATACATTGGCGATGCAGATATTAGTTGAGCTAATTTTTTATCTAAAAATTTACAGGTGAAGCAGCCATTATAATTAGCAACAATCACATCGTGTTGACTCGTGGTAAGTGACCTATCAACAATTAGGATGTCACCATCAAAAATACCAACATCCTGCATTGACTCCCCTGAAGCTACTCCTACAAAACTAGCATTAGGATTTTGAATAAGTATAGAATCTAATGACAAACCAAGCTCTTTATACTCCGCAGCAGGAGATTCAAAGCCTGATATACCCGCTTCAATGTAAATAGGAATAACTTTCATAATAGCCAAACAAATGTAACTGTGTTTTTATACAGTGTATCTTATCTGTTATATTTAGGCAATATAACAGGAGGTGTTATAAGGATGTTGAATGGGGTAGTCTGAATATGCTATTTTTGCCACATAACATTCATTAGGATTTACAATCATAATGGCAACCTGAAGCACAAAGCTATTAGCATCAATTATTATTTTATGGCTTTATTCGTCTGACCTGCTGGGTGAACCTCTCGTCTTTCAGACTGCTATGTATTGAACTAGTCTTTATGGATTGAACTTAGAAGGACTTTAGCTCTTAGTTTTAACTGGCCGTCTTCAGGCAGTCGGTCGTTAAGTTCGCTATAAGCGGAAGTTGGTGAGTTAATTTTATTCGATAACTTTTTGCTGCACGAGCTAGCCTCACTCTGATGTCCACTATCTTCAAGGATAGCTGACATTAGCAGTTTTTTCTATATCACTATCTACCCCTATACTTAGAAAACTCAAAGTTAAGGCTAATTATCTTCAGCCACGAGAGTATTTATCCACCGGTATATTTTTACAAAGAATGGACTCTTTTATAGCCATCGCTAAGCTTACTTAATACTGACTATAGCCATCATTTAATAAATACTTTTGTGATTCCACTGAATAAAAAACAAATATTACATTGCAATTTTGGTTGGAATAAGTTTAAATACAAAAACAGACTAACTAGTCAGTCTGTTTTTATGTTTGCTGTATATATGAAAAAACAGATGTAAATCTGAAGAAATATTAAATTACTTGACCCATGGAGTTACCGATGAATATGTCAGAAAAAACAAGCTTAGATACTCGTGAATTATCGACCATACTAACTGACCAAAAACAGGCATATCGCAGTGCTCCTAATCCTTCAGCTAAAGAGCGAATTGCACAGCTTTTAGCATTAAAAAATGCACTACTTTCTTATCAAGACAACTTGGTCAACGCACTTAATCAAGATTATGGACAACGTCCTACACAAGATAGTTTAATAGCCGATATCATGCCCTGTATCGTCAATATTAATTACACCATTAAACGCCTTAATAAATGGATGAAGCCACAACGTCGTCATGCAGGGTTATTATTAGCGCCAGCTAAAGTTGAAGTGCATTATCAACCTTTAGGCGTAGTAGGGATTATGGTGCCGTGGAATTTTCCTGTGATGTTATCTATTGGTCCGTTAATCACTGCATTAGCTGCTGGCAACAGAGCCATGATTAAATTATCAGAGTTTACCCCGTGTACCAACCAAGTTATTAAGGAAATGCTAAGCAGTATTTTTGCACCCGACACCGTTACATGTATTGAAGGTGAAGCAAATATCGCAGCAGAGTTTTCATCATTAGCCTTTGATCACTTAATTTTTACCGGCTCTACAACTGTTGGTCGTCATGTTATGCGAGCGGCGGCTGATAACCTTACCCCTGTCACTTTAGAGCTTGGTGGCAAATCTCCCGTTATTATTGCGCCAGACATGCCTATAGACACTGCTGTAGAGCGTCTAATTTTTGGCAAATGTTTAAATGCCGGACAAATATGTGTAGCACCCGATTATATACTTTGCCCAAAAGATAAGGTCGAAGCATTTATTAGCAGCTATCAAAAACAATTTCAAAATATGTATGGCGATAAACACCAAAATACTGATTATGCCCATGTAATAAACTCAACTCAGCATAATAGATTACTTTCTTGGTTAGATGACGCAGTTAGCAAAGGTGCAAAAGTAGTTTCTGCTAATGGGCAAGACATTGATCGAAATTCACGTGAACTTGCCACGCAATTAGTCACTGAAACCACCGATGACATGCTAATAATGCAACAGGAGATTTTTGGTCCTATTCTCCCTATTATTAGCTATGATGATATTTCAGAAACTATTGATTATATTAATCAGCGCCCTAGGCCTTTAGCACTTTATATTATGAGTTTTGATAAAAACATCCAACAACAATTACTGAGTCAAACTCACTCTGGTGGTGTTTGCATTAATGAAACAATCTTTCATGTAGCGGCAGATGATGCTCCTTTTGGAGGTATTGGAGACTCTGGTATGGGTCAATATCATGGCAAGGAAGGTTTTTTAACATTTTCCAAAGCAAAAACAGTTTTGTCGCGAGGTAAGTTAAATATCGGAAAACTTATTCACCCTCCGTATGGGAATTTAATACAACGAATAATGTTGAAGTTTTTCTTGAGGTAAATAGCAACATTAAAATAAAATGGCACCATAACTTTATAATATCGTAATGTTATAGTGTTATTTTTTGACAACCGTATAATAGTGACAATGGTTTGCCAATTTATTGTTATCGTTCAATTCACCAAGACACACCTTAAAGCTAAATAAAGAGTAAATGCATATATGTCTGACCCTACAAACCAGCCTAAAAACAAAAAGCAGCAGCTATTAGATACAGCATTAACTTTATTTGTAAATCAAGGCATTTATGCGACATCTACTGCTTCTATTGCTAAAACAGCGGGTGTTGCCAATGGAACCCTTTTTCATCACTTCCCTTCAAAAAATGCATTAGTACTTGAGCTTTATAAAAATATAAAACGCGATTTTTCGATGCAAATAGCCCCAATAGAACTAGATGCAGCCCAATTAGAACAACAAACTAAATTGATTTGGCAACAAGCGATTAATTGGGCTTTATCGAATGCAGATCAACAGCAATTTTGCTTACAGGTAATGCAGTACCAACCACTTTCATCTCAAACTAAAGCTCAAATTTTTTCTGAAGAATTTGGTTTTTTAAAGGAAATTATACTCTTTGGTCAGCAACATCAGCTTATCGCCAATTATCCGCTATCGCTTATGCTAGAAAGTGCACATGGTCAATTTCTTACTAGTAGTCAGTTTTTCATTAACAACACTGACCTTGCACAAGATACTCAATATAGCGAAGCGGCATTTAATCTGTTTTGGAAATCATTCACAAATTAAGTGAACACAGTAATCTCCAACTCTAATAAAAATTAAATGTTGGCAGCTGATTATACTATACTCGCTCCACTTGAATATGCTCGTTTCAGGAAGGCTGAGCGATTCATAATCAAGGCACATTTTTTATTAAGGGTTGTTCAGGAGAATATGCTCCTGAACAACCATTCTCTTCAATCAATGCCTTGCGTACATGGATGTAGGTACTTAGGTTCAGTCTGGAACTATGAACCTGTGCCTAAAGGCGTTTCTAATTCCAGCTGAATCATGCATCTTCAAGTGGAACGGGTATATATGCCCAAAATTAGATATTAATGTTGTTTTCAATTTTCACCTTAAAACTTGAAAAACCAATACTCAAATCTGATTGAAAATGACGAAAGCGGACATTCGATTAATATGCATTTTTAGGTATAACAAATTAACTTTCTATTTCCCTATGGGGCAAAGTGAGATAGAACTCTTTAAAATACACCTAAAAACATAGCTAAATTAACGATGTCATAATGACTCTTAAATCGACCTCATGTTATTTTTACTCAAGATCTTATGGACATGGAGTTCTTATCTAAAAGCGAAACGGTAGTTTCATTTTTATAACATTGAGGTTAATCATGAAGATTATATTAAATAGTATACTATTATCGCTACTGATCTCTTCAGCAGCTATTGCTGATACAAGGGTCATGAATTCAGTACCGGCAAAGCCAGAAGCACAAGTCACACTTATGAATTGGAGTGAGCAACTTACCTGCTTTAAATCCTGGTGCGTTTGATGCGGCAATTTGAATTTCAGCGCCAGTTTGCGGATTACGGCCTTTACGCGCCGCGCGAGCTGATACTTTAAAGGTACCAAAACCTACTAGCGTAATATCACCACCATCTGCTAATTCGGATGTAATCTCTGTCAGTAAACTATCTAATGCACGACCTGCTGAAGCTCTAGTTATATCTGCATTTTCTGCTATTCTGTCTACTAATTTCTATGGCGGTATAGGTCGGATAGACGACACCTGTTACCAGGTGTCGCCCTCCTAAGAACCGTACGTGCAACTTTCACTGCATACGGCTAAAGCCTCCACTAAGGCGTATTATGTTACCCAGCATCCTCATCTTATAAAGCAGCCAAGACCGGCTTAAACCAAGTGTTTCTACATTCCTTCCCAAGTTTCCGCTTACTTAAGTAAGGTTCATATTGGGGATCGTAAGGGATAGCCGCACTTCTGATTTTCACATGTCTTTTTATCGGGGTATGGGCAATTTGAACAAGATTGAATAAACAATCCATGTTCGCAATTTTCTGCCAACCGTGAAACTGCCATTGGCCTTTACGATTCAGAAAATATTTCCGCGCTATCCAGTGTCTACTTTTAGTTGGAT
>NZ_QOLD01000053.1 GCF_003333305.1 Candidatus Colwellia aromaticivorans
TGAACATCCTGAGCGATGGTCAAAAAAAGAGAGAAACTGGCAGCCAATAGGCGCTGTGGAGTTAAATCCAGAGCAGCACAAAGAAGCTGCTTAACAATTTAGGCGACAACTGCCTTGAAAAACGCCGTTAACTCAAATAAAGTTTGCAAACGTTTTGGTAAATATAAAAAAAATTGTTGGTGTATTTTTAATACTAACTAATTTTGTCAATAAGTTAACCAATTCCAGCAAGCGAAAATGAATCTATATATATCCCATAAAAAAGACTGATAACTACTTTGAGTTATCAGCCTTTTGTTTTAAGCATTATAGTTATTTAGTGTTTTGTCTAACACAATACTCATGGTTAGTTCTTTTTAAGAGTATTGAGAATTAAATTATTTATCTAACATTACCAATCAAGCCCTTTTTGTGCCTTAACGCCAGCTTTGAAAGCATGTTTAATAGGCTGAACTTCTGATACCGTATCAGCCAATTCAATTAATCGACGATGACAGGCACGCCCTGTAATTAACACATGTTGCATTTTAGGTCGATTATTCAACGCCTCAATAATATCGTCTAGTTCAATATAGCCATACTTAACCATGTAGGTCATTTCATCGAGTAAAACAATATCAAGGGATTCGTCGCTCAACATTTCCTTACTTTTTTGCCATGCAACTTTCGCCGCTGTTAAATCAGTTTCGGTGCTTTGCGTTTCCCAAGTAAAGCCCGTGCCCATTACATGATGCTGAACAGCGAACTGCTTTAAAATATTCATTTCGCCGCACTCCCATTTACTACCTTTAATAAACTGAACAACACCTGCTTTTTGTCCATGACCAATAGCGCGTAATACCGTACCAAAGCCAGAAGTACTTTTGCCCTTACCGTTGCCAGTTATTACAACAAGAACACCACGTTCTTCTGTCGCTTGGGCAATTTTTTCATCAACTTTTGCTTTAATTTTCTTTTGGCGGTCGATATGTTTTTGTTCTTTAGCTGCTGCTTTTTCAACTTCTATTTCGGCTTCTTTATTTACATCACTCATATTATTGCTCATTCTCTTTAATCATTTTGTTAATCATTGGGTTATTTATTACTGATCAGGATTAACTTACCCGTTTCAGGATCTCGATAAACTTGTCCCATCGACTGATAACCTTCTTGGCTTTTCAGTTTGTTTTTTAACGCTTCAGGTGTTGAAGTTAATTCTTTACCGACAGAATCGACGGGTTGTATTTTTGCCGAAGACTCTTTACTTGTTGAAGACTCTAGCTGATTCACCCCGAAGTGTTGTTCTAATTCTGGACTTAGTGCCACAAGCGCGGCAATCAAGCCACAGGCAAAAACAAGCATGATATCAATCAGGTTCGCTAATGGACCTAAAGGTTCTTGCTCTTGACTATCAAATTGACTACTGCGCCATTCGTTACTCATTTTATTCACCTTATGCGCTTTTTGCTACAACAGTTTCAAGAGATGTTTTTGAATCGATTGTTGATAAGGCATTATGTACTTCATCATCTAAACGTTGCATGGCGTTATCATACCAACGTCTGCGCATTCGCCCTAAAATAAAACCAATAACACCGGCAAGTAAGCCAATAATCGTGGTATCAAAGGCGACGGTCATTGCGGTCGTTAAAATACTAATATCACCGGTACCTAATGCCGATAAGCCAGGGCCTAATGGGATTAATGTTCCCATTAAACCTAGCATTGGCGCTATGCGCGTAATAAAGTCTGCGCGCTCGATGCGTTTTTTCCCTTGTTCAATCAATTGGCGCCTTTTATTTGCCGCGACTAAAGCTGGAATAACAAAGAAGCGCTCGCCGATAGCGATGCCTAATTCATAAATAGCCAAGGCGGTAAAAAACAATAATCCCCACACTACTGGTTGTAATAACCAAGAGGTAATTAAATGCATTAACTCTAAAGAAAAACCATATAACATATTAAGACTCCAACTTATGTATTTGACGACGAGCACGAAGATAGCCACTGAGCACCAATAGAAAGATCACAATAACCAAGCCAAACAATAAATAATCATTTTCCAATAACTGTTCATCCTTGCTTTCATCATAATTTTCCGATGACTTTGCATCTTCAGCATTATTCTCTACCGCTTGATTATCTTCCTTTATTTGTGAAGACGCTGAAGGTTCAGCATTTTCCCGTTCGATTGCTGTGCTAATTTCTTGAAGATGCTGCACACCAGAGCCGATATCACCAACAGGCGTATGATTCGCCGCGGCTAAAACCTCTGCTAATTGGCTATTTAACTGTGCTGACAACATGGGTTTAATAAAATCATAAATAGGATGATTAGCATGGGTATGTCCGCTGCCTGGAATGCCATTTTCAATAATGTTTTTGGCAAACTTTTCAGCAAGCTGTGTTTGCGTTTCTTGTGTTGCTTGCCAAAAGCCCTTTTCGATGGCAACTAGCATCACAGCTAGGATATTACTTTGCACATGAATATTATGCTTTTCTTGTAAAAACTCATCTAAGCCTATCTCTAAGCTGTCATCTATATAAATAGCCTTTAAATCTTCCCATACCCAAGAACGAATAATTTCAGGGCTAGTCGCTTGCCAGCCCCAAAGGTTTTCAATGAACTCACTGCCCATAGTTCTTGCGCCTGCGTAACCTTGTCTCATTAATGGTTGTATCCACTGTCTATTAAGAAAACGCCCGCGTAATTCTGACAACAAGGCCGTTTGCAGCGGATCAATAGAGAGTTGTTTATTATTAGCGTGAGAAATAACAAAACTGTTTGGTTGCTCACCTGCAATGGTTTCTATTGCTAGATTTAAGCCGCCCAAATAGTCATAAGCATCGTTGTTATCGATTAAGCCATATAGGTTACTCGCTCGCCCTAGATACGTATTATTCACATGTGCCAGTTGTTGGCGAAATAACGTCTGAACATTGCTGCCCATTTCCACACCAGCAGAGGGTGCACCGTAAGCGTGACTCATGCGTTTAATATAAGCTTCACCTAATTGTTTGCGTTCTTGCCATGCACCAGAACGTTCAGCTAAGCGGTTAATACCCGCGCCATAAGCGCCCGGTGCTGTACCAAAAATACGGTAACTTGCCTGACGACCTAGTAATTCTGGGCTTATATTGCCATTTATGCGTAATAAATTTTGTGCTTCGAGTAGCCAATTACTGGCAACAAAGTTACTCGCTAAGCTCTCATTAAACTCATGCTTTTGCTGGTCAAGCATGTGGGCAACAGGTTGTAATGCTGCTTGTAATGCACTGATTAATGCGGGGTGGTCGCGTTCGATTATTTTTTTACTTGCCGCGAGTGCCAGTAATACAGAACGGTCGAGCCAAGCGAGCTGTTGAGCATATAAATCTCTGAATAAGCCTGATGTGGTAAAAACAATATCACGGCGTTCATTACGCTTATTGTCGAGCGGCATAAGTTCTAGAGACTTTAAGATGCCACGACGATTCCACACTGGCTTAACGCCGAGCATATCCATACCAAAAGCAATCATAGCGCCTTCGTCACGAACCGCATCAGATGCCCATAAAATAACGGCTTCTTTGTGAGTTTTATCAACAACTGGATTTTTCTCTCTAGCTTTATTTGCCAATTGTTGGCCCGTTGAAAAGCCTAACTGTGAAGGTATCAGGCTACCATCAAGTGCATAAAAATTACGGCCCGTTGGTAAAGCATCAGGAGTTCTTATGGGATCATTGCCTTTACCTGGCGCAACAAAGCCACCATTTAAGGCATTGAGTAGTGCTGACATTTCACTTTTTGGAGACTTAATCAGATTTGCTTTTATTTGCTTGCGCTGAATTTTATCAAAGTCTAATTCGCCTTTTTCAATGGACTCCATCATTATTTCGATAGCATCTTGTTGCCAACCTTTACCATAAACATGTAACCCTAATGGCATGAAGTCTTCTTGTAGCTTTGTTAAGTAATGCCCTACTTCATGGAGTAAAAAGTCGTCATCAACTTCACCAAAGCCAATACCACGGACCTGTAGCTCTTCATCCATACTGGCAACAAGTTCGTCGGTTAAATTAAGTACTTCTATTTTATGACGCAAAGCTTTAATCGCTTTTTTCTTAGTATCTTGATTCGACGCTGCTTCTGCACTTTCAATTAACTGACGTAGTTGCAATAAGCCGTCATATAACTCAGTTGTTGCTAGCGGTGGCGTTAAGTGGTCTAACATAACGCCAATACCGCGACGTTTCGCTTGAATGCCTTCACCAACACCATCAACAATATAAGGATAAATACTCGGAATACTTTCGATAACAAGTGACGGATAATCGCTGGCAGACAAGCCAACCGCACGTTTAGGTAAAAACTCATAAGTTGAATGTCGACCTAAATGCACAATGGCATTGGCTTTAAAAACATCGCGTAAATGATAATAGAAAGCTAAATGTTGATGTGGTGGTGGGAAGGTCATATTGGCATGTAATAGTTCTTCATTTAGCTCCCAACCTCTTGGTGGTCGCGGCCCTAAAAAGATATTGCCAAATTGAACACCCGGTAGCAAAATTTCATTATTCCATACCATGGTTTTTCCAGGAACTTTGCCCCAGCCACGAATACCTTCAATTTGCATGGTAATTAACGCCTTTTTGAGCGCTTCAGCTTCTTGCCATTGCTCTGCTGTAATAGGGCTACTTTCAATATTTAAGCTGATTAAACCTCTATATTTATGGGTCAGTTGCTCAAGAAGGTCTAATGCACGCACTCGACCTTTATGGCGAATACCGTCTAGCGCATGGTGTAAATCAACCGAGGTGCTCTCAACATTTTCAAGTAAAGCTTCTAATACCGATTTACGTTCAAGTGCAGAAAGGCTGGCAAGTTCTTCTTGACCATTTTCAAGAAGATATAGCTTAACTCTCGCATGTAAATACCCTAATGGGCCTTCAACCATTTCAGCTTTCACAATATCGGGTAAGGTTTCAAAGTAGCCTTGATACTGGCTTACCGACATAGTATTAATCAGACCCGACATTTTATTTAAAGCACCAGCATCTTGCGGTAAGTTAACCGCTTTTAGCTGTAATAAGTCGAGCAATTCATCGGCAGATTTTGGGAAGTCAGCTTCTGGGCCAAGATCATAACCCTCCACTTTTAGTCGCTGTAATATGTGCCACAATGACTGTTGTACATCTAAGTTATCTGCGCCGATGTTATGTCGTCCTGGAGGATGATTGTAATAAACAATCGCCACTTTCTTGGTCGAGTTATCGCTAGTTTTTAGTGCTAACCATGCATTCACCCGAGCTTGTAAACGCTCAATCTCTGTTGTTAACACTTGGCTAATAGATAAACTAGCACCTGTTAGTGGATCTAATTTAGCGCTTGAAGCCAGCGCTAAAACGTGGGGCTGAGAAACACCTTGTAGTTCAGGCATTGCCACGCGGTAGTGAACACTGTCACTGGGTAATCCTGTCGGAGAAAGTTCATATTCTAATACGCTAAGTTCAGTAACCCTGATACCTTTAAATACAGGAATGTTCAATACCTTAAGTTTTTCAGTGACCGCTTCTCGTCCTTCCCCGCCACCAATAACAAAGTCTTGTAATGCTATTAGCGCAAATGGCTGTGTTGTCTCTAAAGTGAGCAGTTGTTCTATCGCTTGTTCGCTAGGTTTTCCCCAGCCCGCAAGTACTGAAACACACAACCATTGGCTTTCGCATAATTGCTGATGCAATTGCCATTGCCCCGGTTGATCGCCGGTATCATGATCAATCAAAAAGATCACTGGCTTAGCTTGATTGTCTTTGATGTTTTTCTTGAGTTCGTCAACGTTAATAAGTTGCTCTTGCCAATAAAAACGTATCGGTTGAAGAGGTAAAACATTCGCTGCCTGTGCTAGCAATTTTTTCCGGTTAGCCGCTGAGGATGGCGTGGAAATCTGTGTTAACCAACCAAACAGTTGCCCAAGGTTTTCTTTGCCTCTGTTTTGCCAGTAAGCACGCGCTTGCAACCAGTGAGCGAAATGTGGCCATTCTTTTTGTTTGGCTGTTAAAGCGCTTAAGTAGTCATTTTTATCTAATGAAGCCATCAAGTGTTGTAATTGTTTTTTAGATAATTTGGTAATACTCCCGCCTTGCGCATCTTGATGCAACGCCATTAAACGTCGATCGGTATTGAGCATTAAGCGGGTTTGCTGGGGTTGATACTGTAACGAGAGTAAACGTTCAACTGACTCACCAAAAACACCGGCAATAACTAACGCTTGATGTTGATTAATCAGTTGCTGTATTTGTTGATTGGTTAACTGATTCAATTGGCTGACACTACGAATGGTAATGCTACTTTCTGATGATGGGCCGTTACTTAAGTTTTGCATTGCTAAAAATTGATGCGCGCCTGCAACAATACTTGCTGCAGAACGATCTGAAACCAATGCCAGTATTTTAAGTTCTGCGGCACTAAGCGTTAGGCTACTGATAGTTGCAACAAAACATAAAGCCATCGGAAAGTAATTTTTGTCTATTCCATTCCTCACAGTGTTTTTAAAAAAATATTGTATTACTTGTTTGTAAAAAATGAAGCTGAACATCATAACTCTCATATAAAAGTGTTAATATAATAATGATCTATATCGTTAGTCGATACGCTAAAAGCAGCGTGTTTTATTAAAAATACGTAATGCTAAACTAGGATTACTTGGCAGGTACCAGTGCATATATGAGGCAAGAATATTGTTATGTAGATAGACAAACTCGCCTGCGCGTTCACTTGGGTGATGCGTAGTTTGGCAACTCGGTTCAAGATCAATTTCTGCTGAGGAATAATGAAAACTATGCCCTCGCATTATATTGCCCTCAATATTTACCCCTTCACTTTGATCAAATGAAGGTAAGTCGACCCACTGTGAGCCTATTGAAGCGAGCTTTTTCTGCATAATAGCTTTACCCGGCATCAGTCCAAGCATGGAAAACTGTTGACCCGACAAATCGGTAAGTTGATCAAGTAAGTACAACATGCCCCCACATTCAGCAATGATAGGTTTGTTACTTGAAGAAAAATGTCTCACATCATTTAGAAAAGTCACATTGTTCATTAACTTCTCAGCATATAATTCCGGATAGCCACCAGGAATATACAGAACATCACCTTCAGGTAAATTCGCATCTGTAAGTGCAGAGCAATAAATAAGTTCTGCTCCTGCTTGTTCTAAAAAGGCGATATTAGCTGCATAAATAAAACTAAAAGCATTGTCTCGAACAATAATGACGCGAGTACCCTTTAATGCTTGATGAACAACCCTTTGTTCGTTTTCTAGTGTAAAGAATTCTACTTTTTCTGGTAAATCTGTAAGGCCAGTATTCGCTATATGGCTCGAAGCTTGATCAAGTTGGGCATCAATATCAGCAAGTTCTTGTGCTTGTACTAAACCCAAGTGGCGCTCTGGTAAGGTAATGGTCTCGTCTCTTGGAATACGCCCATGAAAGCGAATGTCATCTGACAAGTGACTACTCAACATTTCTGCATGACGATCTGAATTGACTCGATTACCAATCACGCCATAAAAAGGTAGGTCTTCACGAAACTTGACCAAACCAAATACCACCGCCGCAAACGTTTGTGCCATGGCCTTAGCATCAATAACACCTAATACCGGTATATTAAAATATTGCGCTAAATCTGCACTACTCGGCGTCCCATCGAATAAGCCCATAACACCTTCAATCAAAATAAGATCCGATTCCATCGCCGCGCGATAAAGTAATTCTCGACAACCTTGCTCACCCACTAGCCACAAATCTAATTGATAAACTAATTCACCACTGGCTTTGCGTAAAATCATAGGGTCAATAAAGTCTGGCCCCACTTTAAAAACGGTCACTTTACGACCTTGATTACGGTGATAACGTGCAAGTGCAGCTGTTACAGTCGTTTTACCCGAGCCGGAGTGCGGAGCAGCAATAATTAATGCTGAGCACATAGCACCACTACCTACTTGGTGTTCTGCTTTATCTTGAAACGGTAATTTTTTATTATTCGATAATGCCATTAAGTAATCTCTTCTAAATAATTGTGTTTGTTATTTCTAGATGCAGCTAAAGTTGCTTATTCATGTAGATATTAGCATTTACCAAATTTTCCTTGAAAAAATGACTCAGGGTAAAATCAATGACAATAGCGGAAACTACATAGAAAATAGGATTCGAAATAGATTTAAAATAATATTTATCAATACGAGTTGCATATTCCGACCACGACAAATCAGGGAACTTACCTGATAACGTGTAATAACTGCCATTTGAAATGAAGAATGCAATTGAACTAGCAATAAACAAGGCTAATGCCACCTTAACAATATTTACTTGCCAAGCGTTTTGCTGCCAATTTGGTTTAATATAAAAGCCGGCAGTAAACATAGCCGCATAACTGAATACCAATGCAGGATAAGATGTCGTTATACAATCGCCAAACTGACCGCGATAATATGATGAAGCGAGATCTATAGTGACCGATAAAATATAGAAAAACCAAAACATTTTAATGTTACGTAAGTACATTCCTGCTAAGAAAAAAATAGCAATTGATGCACTGGGTAAGTGATTCAAACTGGCAAAGTGATGTGTGCGTGTGGCGAGCATGAGCAAGGTTAATATTGCAAATACCGCAATGAGCAAGCTAATAGGTAATTTTTGGTTGATTGATTTCATTACGATCCCGTAGTCTAAAATACATAGAATTTAACGGTGTAGGAAATCAAAGTTAGTAAACGGTGTTAGTCGCGTAATTAGCTATTAACGCGATGAAAATGAGCTATTCATACATTAAGTAATCGCGCAGCTATAACTCAGGCCGTATACTGTTCTCTGAATCACCGCCCACCGCAGTTGTCGAGTAAAACCTATAAATAGGTTTGATTAGGCCGGTCTCCGGACTCCTGATCATTGCATTTGCAACACCTTCCCATATGTTCACTATTGTAATGTGCTAAATAGTGATTCAATACAGTGGTTTTGTTGCTGCTCACAGTTACCGTTGCGGGGGCAGTACTGGTATTTCACCAGTTTCACGTTTCATCTTCACTAATTGTATTTTGTCTTAAATTTATAAAACATAAATACACTTGAAGACACCTAAATCAGCGCAGATAATACGCCATGAATCGTAGTTATTCAACAATTAACACGGTTTATAGCCACACCTGAGGGCGAAAAAACAAAATATTTCCCATAAATAATATTTGCATTGAACCTAGGTAGTGATTTGGTTATTCTCTTCGTCCGCATAAATGATTATGACAACTGCATGATTGGTATTTAAATCAAATGAAAACAAACTTATATTTAGCTCGTCATGGTCAGACTCAATGGAATAAAGTTCAACGTTTTCAAGGCAGATTAGATAGTGAACTTACAGAAATGGGCAAGCAACAATCTGAAAAACTTGCCCAACACCTTGCTAACCAACAAATAGATTTAATAATTTCATCGTCTCTTGGGCGCGCAGTTAATAGCGCACTTATTTGCCAAAAAACATTAAATATACCAATAGTTAGTTTAGACGAACTAACTGAACGAGATTTAGGGCATTGGCAAGGGCAATATGTTGATGACATTAAAGTTAATGAAAACTATAACGAAATTTTCCACCAGTTCTCCGTATTAAAACCCAAAAATGGTGAAAGCGCGATAAACTGTGGAACACGTATTTATAAAACTATTAAAGTGCTGGCAAATAATCATATTAATAAAAATTTATTAATTATTTTTCATGGTGAAGCATTGCGTTGTTTTTTAGCGAAACTTGGTCATCAGTCAACAAATAATGCCTATGAATTATTCGCCAATGGTTGTACCTTTCACTTAACGTATAATCATGAGGATGAACGTTTTAAAATGCCCCGTGAAAGCGAACTATCACAAGCGGAATAGAATCAATAATGACGTTGATAGAAAATATATACGGCCAAACAATGTTATTAGTGCCTGAGCTTGCTACTTCTTTAACTATTTTATTGGCTGTGTTGCTTGATAAAGTATTGGGCGAAGCCAAAAAGTATCACTACCTAATTGGCTTTGGGTATTTAGCAGACAAGGTAGAGTCAAAACTAAACCCCAACAACCCCCAAAGTAGTTTGGGTGCGAGCAACCTTAAGTCGACGTTAAAAACAAAATTACTCGGCACATTTTCTTGGTGTTTACTTGTACTGCCTTTACCAATAATGTATTTTTTTATTTTCGATAGTCTAGTTTGGTACTGGCAAGTTTTGCTCGATGCTACTGTGCTTTATTTGGCGATTGGTCTTAATAGCTTGCACCACCATGCAATGCAAATTTACAAACCGCTAAAATCAGGCGATCTTGATCGCGCACGCCATTTTACTGGTTATATTGTTAGTCGAGAAACAAATTTACTCTCAGAGCAGGAGATGTCAAGGGCGACGATCGAGTCTATGCTAGAAAATGGACATGACTCGGTTATTGCCTCGCTTGTTTATTATATTATCGGCGGTGCGCCATTAGTAATATTACATCGATTTGCTAATACACTTGACGCAATGTGGGGCTACAAAAACCCTCGTTTCAATCACTTTGGCTATGCTAGTGCCAAACTAGATGACCTACTCGGCTTTGTTTCAGGTAAATGTTGTACGCTACTTTATGCGATACAAGGTGGTTTTCAGAAATCTTTGGTGAATGCTTATCAGCAAGGTAATCAGTATAAAAGCCATAATGGTGGCTGGGTTATGGCTGCAGGAGCTACTGTGATGAAAATAACACTGGGGGGCAATGCGATTTATCACGGTAAAACAGTTACCTCACCAACATTAGGTTTAAAGTTAAGTCTAAGTAGTTCAATAACTAACGAGGATATCCCTCGCAGTTTAGCCCTTGTTAGTCGAGCGACTATTTCATTATTTTTATTAGTCTTTATCTATCAACTAGCCCGCTATATTCTTGTATAATTAACGCTGTTTCTTTCAACATTTAACACTCAACTTTAGGCGAACAAATTTGGCTCTTATTCATGGTGGACAACTACAGCAAGTGGCTAAACAGTTTAATATTGCCCCCGAAAACTGGTTAGATTTATCTACCGGCATAGCACCATTTAGCTACCCCATTCCAGATATCCCCGAAAAATCATACCAAGAATTACCACAATCAAGTCACGATTTAGAAACAGCGGCAAAGCACTATTATGATGCAAATAGCCTGCTAGTAACTAACGGTAGTCAAGCAATAATAAAGCTTTTACCCACACTTTGGAGTGAACAAAATTCGCATTCAACTACCGTTTATTTACCTGAACAAGGTTATAAAGAACATGCATTAGCGTGGCAAACGGCAGGCTTTACACTCTGTTGGTATCAAGATGAATTACCTGCCTTTACAGAAATAAAAAAAAACTCAGTGTTGGTGATCATTAATCCTAATAACCCAACCGGGCAGTTATACAATCGTTCAATACTTATAAACTATCAAGAAAAATTGGCAAAGTGTAATAGCTTATTAGTTATTGATGAAGCGTTTATCGATGTAATAAAGCCTTCACAATCAATGACAAATACCATTAATAACTCTAACAACACATTGATATTGCGTTCATTTGGTAAGTTTTTTGGTTTAGCGGGCATTCGTATTGGCTTTTTAATTGGTGAAGAAACTTGGTTAGAAAAATTTCGCGAGCACCTTGGCGCTTGGCAAGTAAACGGCCCTGCTCAGTATATTGCGGGAAAAGCATTAGTAGATAAGCGCTGGCAAAAGCAACAACAACAAAACCTAAAGACATTAAGTGCAAGGTTACGGGCAGTATTAGCTGAAAATGTGCCTTTTGAATTCACCACTACAATATCAGGTACTGATTTATTTCAAACCGTTTATTTTAAAGAAGGCATTGATGTTGAGCATTACTATGTTGCACTATGTCAGCAAGGTGTTTATGTGCGTCTAACCGATGATAAGCGAGCTTTAAGGTTTGGCTTAGCAAAGGTGGAGCAACTTGAACGATTAGCGAATGCCTTAGCTTCAATAAATAATTAACCAATAAAAAAGGTAACTCAATTGAGTTACCTTTTACCTATCTATTAAACTGGATTCAGGTTTAATAGTAATTAAACTAAAATGTATAGGTCGCTGCTAGCTGATAATTAATACCATCAGTTAGGTAATGTTCAGCAACAGTATAATCTCGATCAAAAAGATTATTGACTTTACCTGACACAGACAACTTATCTGATAGCTGGTAGCTTAATGAAATATCAGTTAACAATACTGAATTTAACGTTACAGCGCTATATTTGTTATCTTTACTTTCACCACGGTAATCTAAAACAAGATTCGCTGTTAGTGCATCAACTTGATAACCTAAAGTATAAATTGCTGTCACTTTCGGACGACGTAGCAACTCCTTACCCGTTGATTTGTCTTCGGTCTCAACATAGCCAGCGGCTACTAAATGAGAAAAGTCGCCCGTTTGCAATGCGAAAGTGAAATCAACACCTTGCGCTGTTGCATTATCAATATTCTCTGGGTGCCAAACTCCTGAAGCATCGGGTGCCCAGTTAATTAAATTATCAATTTCAGAATCATAAATACTAACTTCTAGAATACCGTTATTAAAGTGGTTACGTATAAGTATTTCAGTGCTTTTAACTTCCTCAGGCATAAGATCTTTATTACCACCGCCTGGCCAGTATAAATCGTTAAACGTTGGCGCTTTAAAGCCAGTACCTTGGCTTATGCTTAATAACCAGTCGGCATTTGGTTGATAGCCAGCAGAAAGGTTATAGGTTACCTCATTATCTAACCCTTGAATGTTATCTTGGCGCAATGCACCTTCAAACAGAAATGAATTCATTTGATGACGAGATTGAATGAAAACAGCACGGGCTGTGCGCTTATCTTTTACATACACTGAACTTGTATTTGAAACACGCTCTTCGTACCAATCAAAACCACCAACAAAGCTAGTATTTTCACTTAACTCACATACTGACCTAGGAAACCAAATTGATCACGTTTCGTGGTAATTTCATTCACAACTTTAGGATCGGAGTCACCTTTAAAAGTCCCTCCTTCATCTTGTGATTTAGCAACAAACGTTTCAACTAAAATGTTACCTGAATTATATACTGCCTCTAATTTTACCGAGTAGTTTTCATGCTCATTTTCATCAGAGCCACCGTATTTATTATCATACTGTGCCCCCCCCTTTTCATAACGAGAAATTAAATTGAGTGAGTATTGCTCAGTTAATTTACTTTGACCATTAAGACTAAAAGACTGACGATCATAACCGTCTTTATCTTCTTGGCCTGGATAATCAGTAGTGTTAAAACCGTCAGTTTCTTCTAAAGCGCCTGCGATAGTTAATGAGTTCGATTCATTACCTAAACCAATAGCAGCTTCTGTTTTCCAGTAACCGTTGCTACCGAGACCCACAGTTACAAAGCCTTCTCCCGATTGAAGCTTTTTAGTGAAAATTTGAATCACACCACCAATAGCGTCCGACCCCCAAAGTGCACCACGAGGGCCTTTAACCACTTCAATGCGATCAATTAAACCAACAGACATTGAAGAAAAGCTGGTTGTTCCTAGTGTTGCAGAGCCAACACGCACACCATCAACCAAGATAAGCGTATGATTACCGTTAGTGCCGCGCATAAATACCGAAGCAGATTGACCTGCGCCACCTAGGTTAGCAACGGTCACACCTGCTACGGTATTGAGTAGTTCTGTAATGTTTTGTGGCTGAATCGCTTCTATTTCAGCTTGACCAATAACTTGTGTCGCTGAAAGCGATAAAAATAAATCTTGTTGAGAACGGTTAGCTGTTACAACAATTTGTTCCAAATTAGCGTCTTCTGCACTTTCATTTGAATTAGCCACCGCACTTGATGCAGCAGAAAGCAATGCTGAAGCTACAGCAATTTGAGTTAATGTTTTATTAAATAGTTTAGTTTTCATGTTACCTCGCTCTATGATGCCCTCCGCATCATGTTGATCACTTAGTTGTTTATATTTAGCTAAATGATAATTAAGTAAGCACAAGATGTCGGACTTAAACTCGTTAATACATCGACGAACTATTACCGTTGCGGGGGCAGTATCTAATTTCCATAGATTTCCCTCGTTGCCTACCATAATAAAAGTGGAAGATTTTCCACTCGTTGGTTTATCTAATACGTTTATCGAAACGCATCAAGTTTGTCACACATATCTTCTATACCGTCTAACATGCGGGTGCTAAATCTATGCGTTAAATCTGCATTAATTCGAATAAAGCGATTATGCTTCACTGCGGGAATTTCTGGCCACTTATGCCAATCAATGACGGGTAGTTCTGTATTCGATTTTTGAACAGGAAAAATTATAACTTCAGGTTGCGCTACAATGACATTTTCAATACCAATTTGCGGGTAAGCTGTAGGATTCTCTGCAAAAACATTCTGCCCTTGGCAAACTTCAATTAATTGATTAATCAAAGTCCCTTTATTTATCGTGCGCATCGGCTCAGGCCATAGTTGATAAAAAACTTTCATTGGCGCTATGCTGACATGTTGTTGACGTAATTTTTTAAGTCGTTGTAGGTAATCATTAGCCACTGATTCCGCTTGTATTTCATGCCCTGTTAATTTACCTAACTCTCGTAGTTCTTTCGCAACATCCTCAATTTTATGTGGCTGACTGTAAATGATGTTCAACCCCATTTTTTCCATTTGTTCAATGTCAGAAACTTTATTACCTGATTGCCAAACAATAACGATATCGGGCTTTAGTTCGAGTATTTTTTCTATTTGAATACCGTGATATCCACCGATTCGAGGAATGTTCAATGCCGCGGCAGGATAGTCAGAATGAGATACCGTACCAACAATTTTATTACCTGCACCTATGTCAAACAACATCTCAACTATATGCGGTGCAAGCGCGACAATTCGCTGCTCTTTTGCCGTACTTATAAATGATGAGAGTAGTAAACTAACAATAAAAAATTTTGTGTAAATCATCTTCATGTAATTCCCTCCTTATAGGGAGTTGTCGTGTTAGTCCTAACGCCCGCTTGCAAAATTTTTTCAATATCATCCATATGTAAATGTTGCTCACAAGTATCGGCTAAACGATTCAATTGAACTTCTCGGTGTTGATCAATATTAATCACCGATTGAACGCCATGATCTTTTTTAACCCACTGCAATACAGCGCTTGTTACCGCACCACGGTCAAACAAACCATGTAAGTAGGTTGCTACAATTTGGTTATCTTCTGAAATGAAGCCATCAATACCAGAAGATCCCGCCGATAGTTCACTTATCAAGGGGTTATTAAGCGCAGTACCATGCGAATGACCACAATGAATCTCGTAACCAGAAACTTCACACTGCTGGCCCGCTAACGTAAATGTGCCAGAGACCTGAGTAAGGGTTTTTGATGTAGTTAATGTTGTCGTAAAATCAGCTAGGTCCAGTCCAGAAATAACCCTTTCTTCATTGTCTGCAAAGTTTGATTCTATAGCATGAGGGTCAAATATTTTACGGCCTAACATTTGAAGACCTCCGCAAATACCAAGTACCTTACCGCCATATCTCAAATGGCGATTAATATCTTCTTGCCAACCTTGCGCTTTTAAAAAGGCTAAATCAGAAATTACGTTCTTACTACCTGGGAGTATAATTAAATCGCAATTATCAATACGCTCACCCATTTTTACGTAACGTAAATCTATCTCAGAATTCAGTCTTAATGGGTCAAAATCGGTGTGATTACTAATATGTGGCAACAAAGGAACAGCAATTATAATTTTGCTTGAACTGACTTTGTTATCAATAGCAATGGCATCTTCAGCATCAAGTGCTAAATCGTGCAAATAAGGTAAAACACCTAAAACAGGTTTTCCGGTACGTTCTTCAAGCCAAGTTAAGCCCGACTCTAATAATTTAATATCACCACGAAAGCGATTAATAATAAAACCTTTAACCCGGGATTGCTCAGACTGAGACAACAACTCAAGTGTACCCACTAGGTGAGCGAATACCCCACCACGGTCGATATCAGCAACGATAATAACCGGACAATCCACTTTTTCAGCATACCCCATATTGGCAATATCATGTGCCCGTAAGTTAATTTCCGCTGGACTCCCAGCGCCTTCAACCATAAGTACATCAAACTCTTTCGCTAGCCGATAGTGAGACTCAACTACCGCGTTCATTGCCACCTTTTTATAATCGTGATAACTACTCGCGTCCATATTTGAAAGTGCCTTACCATGTACAATAACTTGAGCACCGGTATCACTATTTGGTTTTAATAGAATAGGATTAAAATCAACACGTGGTGCAATATTGGCAGCAATAGCTTGTAATGCTTGTGCTCGCCCTATCTCGCCACCATCTTCTGTCACGGCGCTATTTAATGCCATATTTTGTGGTTTAAATGGGGCAACTTTAAAACCGCGATTAACAAAAACGCGACAAAGCCCAGCAACAATTGTACTTTTTCCTGCGTCAGAGGTGGTACCCTGTATCATCAAGGTTTTCATTTTTGCTCCTTTGACTTAAGCGACATTGATTTAAGGGATAATGCAATGCCTGCCATAATAAAATCTACATCCGTTGCTATCGTGGCAATTTCTTGATGTAGCCAACCAGCTTGATCAACAAAGTTTCTTGATAATTCGCCCATAGGCACAATGCCATGACCAACTTCGTTACTCACTAGCATTAAATTAACTTCATTCGTTTGTGCATAGTCTGAGAGTACATTGAGTAAGTACTCCTTCTCTTGCTTCCAGGTATTTTTATCCATCGAACATAAACAATTACTAAGCCATAACGTAAGGCAATCTACTAACACGGTTATTGGTGTTTCATACTCGCTTTGGTGTTTTAACACTAATTGTTTAATAGCGTTCGCTAATTTAATCGGCGATTCAATTAACACCCAATGTTCAGGTCTTTGTAATTGATGTTGCTTTATGCGCGCTGACATTTCTCCATCAAGTGATTGAGCTGTTGCCACATAATAAACTTGAGATTGAGCGTATTCTTCAGTGTACTTCGCCTGTTTTTCAGCAAATGAACTTTTACCAGAACGCGCACCACCTAAAATGAGATGAAGCGACATTAGTTCGCCACTCCTGTGCTGGCATTTGAAACTGCAGTACCATAGCCAAAGATCAGTAAACTCAGATAAATAACAATTTCACTACTCTGCTGTGCCGCACCTAAACAATCGCCAGTGTAGCCACCCAGCTGACGATTAAACCAAAAAACTAGCAACGACCTAAATAAAAATAAAATAACAAACAACAAAAAACATTCACCTAAGGGTAAAAACCCTACGCTGACTAATAGCCCTGTCACCAATAAAATAATTAAGTTATTGGTCGATAAACCTTGTGTAACCGATTTAACTTTAGAGGTGGCATCAAGTGCGACATAAGGCATCTTGTAAATTAAACTGGTCGCTACGACGCGGCTCAAGGTATTTGCCAAAATTAGCGCAACAACAGGCGAGGCAAGCGCCATTAAACTCTGATATTTCAGTAATAAAATAATAAATAACGCCGTTGCACCATAAGTACCTAAGCGACTATCTTTCATAATATTGAGTTTATTCTCTACGCTCCAACCACCACCAAAACCATCCCAAACATCAGCCCAACCATCTTCATGAAATGCTCCAGTTACAAGTATACTTGCCGCCATAGCAAGTAAAATAACCAATGATTTTGGTAAATAATTAATCGATACTAGATAAACAACTGAGCATATAATACCTACAACAATACCCACCACAGCAAAATAACGACTGGCTTTATTCAGCTGGTCGGCAGTTATTTCCTTCGGTAAGCTGACAGGAATACGAGTAAAAAAGCTAATTGCCAACAATAGCAATGTTTTCTCTTTTTGTAGGTTTTCTCTTTGGCTCAAGTTAATCATTATTTATTTTCTATAGTGTCAGCAATAACTAAACAACGTTAGTTACTGCTGCTTGTTCAAAACTAGCCATATCGTTATAAAAGGCGGCAGCAGCTTGAATTAATGGCAACGCTAGTGCCCCACCCGTACCTTCGCCCAAGCGCAGACCAAGATTTAATAACGGTTCAACAGTAAGCCACTGCAGCATTTTCTGATGTCCTTGTTCACCTGAACAATGGGCAAAAATCATATAGTCTTTTACTGCAGGGTTTATCTGTATAGCGACCATTGCAGCAGCAGTACAAATAAAACCGTCAACCAAAATATGCATATTTTCTTCAGCTGCAGCTAACATCGCTCCAGTGATCTGTACAATTTCAAAACCACCTAAACATGCCAGTAATTGCATCGGATCAGTTAACTTGTCACGATGCAGTTCAAGTGCTTGTTCAACCACTTTTTGTTTTTTAAGCACTACATCATCTGATACACCCGTACCTTTACCGACAGTTTCTTCTGCTGAAATCTGCATAATAGCCGCCATAATTGCTGATGCTGATGTTGTATTGCCAATGCCCATTTCACCAAAAGCAACCAAGTTACAGCCCTTTTCTTTAGTTTTCTTGATCAATGACTTAGCCATAGCAAAGCCTTGTTCAACCGTTGCTAATGTCATTGCTGGTGCTTGGTGTAATGGCTTAGTAATACAGCCTAAGCGTTGATTAATCACATTTAATTCTGCGGCTGGCTCAGTTAAGATCCCAGCATCAACAACACTTAGCTGCCAACCTAGTTGACGACAAAAAACATTAATTGCTGCGCCGCCAGTGGCAAAATTTGTAACCATTTGCTCAGTCACTTCACTTGGCGCTATTGAAACGCCCTCTGCTGCAACACCGTGATCTCCAGCGAAAATAATGAGACTTGGCTGATTGATAACTAAAGGAGCAACTCGATTAGATGACATAGCCTGCACACGTGCCAGTTGTTTGGCCGTAGTTTCTAACTGCCCGAGTGCTCCTAGTGGTTTGGTCTTACAGTCAATCTTAACTTGGATTTTCTCATCAAATTTTGTACTAACAGTTTGAATAGTAAAAGTCATATGCCTCTCAATAGTTATATCCATTGTTGTTCTTGTTAATCGCCTTTATTAACTAGCCCGATTCTTTCGAAAATAAAGCAATGTAAGGAAAAATAGGCTACCTATTGCTGCGGTAATAACCCCTACAGGTAACTCTTGGTTTACCAAGACAGTACGCGATAATATATCGACCCAGATCATAAATATGCCGCCAACTAGTGCTGTTAGCAAAATACCAAAAATAGTACCTTGGGAGATAAAAAATCGAACAATATGTGGGATCATCAAGCCCACAAAACCGATACCACCGCACATTGAAACTAGCGTAGCGGTAATCAACGAACTAAGTAGCAACATAATAATGCGAAAACGATTCACATTAATGCCCAATGTTGTGGCACTCTCGTCTCCTAATAACATTGCATTTAATTGGCGTCGGTAAGCCAACATAAAAGTGATACAGGTAGTGATCACTACGGCTGGAAATAATAAATTTTCCCACTGAGCGCGTGAAAAACTTCCCATAGTCCAAAATAGCACTGCGGTAACAGCTTGAGGGTCAGTATGATAGAGCAGTAAACTCGTAAAGGAGCTAAACAAAAATGATAAGGCAACACCCGCCAGCAACATAGATTCAACCTGCTGGCTTTGCCTCCGCCCAGCTATTAACATTAGCATCACCATCGCAACTAAACTGCCTGCAAAAGCCGCAATAGGCGTCATAACAGTAAAGATACCGCCTGTAAATGTGATAAGTATAACAACTCCCAATGAAGCACCTGATGAGATACCAAATAAGTAAGGATCAGCTAATGGATTACGCGTAACGGTTTGAAGAATAAGTCCTGAAATAGCCAAACCACAACCAGCAAGCAAAGCTAATATGGCCCTAGGCATACGCAATTCCCAGATAATGCGACTAACAAAGCCAATGTCTTTGTCAGCTTCATTTGGCCAAATACTGTACCAAACGTCGGCGAATGAAATATCCGCGGCACCAAAAGATAACGCACAAAACAGGCTGAAAAAACAACCGACTATGGCAAAAACTGTTACCACTGGTTGGCTAATACCTTTTTTTTCTAACCATGCGCCATGCTTTTTATGAACGAATGTTTTTTGAGTCTTATTTACCTGTGCTTTGCTTACCAACGGCTGGTTAGCTTTGATATTATTTTTAGCGAGTTCTGCTTTAAACATGGTGTTCTCCATGTTTATATTGAATGTAACCATAGTCATAGGATATGTGTGGAACTTTGTGTTGATGATGTTCGCTAATATGCGCGCAAACGCCAAAAACATCCGATAACATTTCGCTAGTAAGTACTTTTTTAGGCTCTCCTTGGCAAACCAGCTTTCCTTGATTTAAAACCAATAGGTTGTCACACATTGCACTAGCCAAATTAAGATCATGAAAAGACGCTATCACCGTAATCCCAAGTGACTTTGCAAGCTCCATTATTTGAATTTGATAACGCACATCCAAATGACTGGTTGGTTCATCCATGATCAAAAGAGTAGGCGATTGCACGATGGCACGTGCAATTAATGCACGCTGTTTTTCTCCACCCGATAAATGTTCGAAATGCTGTTGAGTTTTATGTGCCAACCCAACTTGCACTATGGCTTGAATAATTTTTTCATTATCTGATTTATCAGCACGAGAAAATATGCCTTTATGAGGTATTAGACCTAAAGCTACAACATCATGTACGGTTAAATTAAAATGCGAGGGTGTTTCTTGCAGTACAACAGCAACGTTTTTAGCATAATCATTGGCGTTTATCTGCCAAATATCATTATGTTCAAAACTCACAGTACCTTGTTCGGGTTTAACAAATCGATAAAGACAACGAAGTAAACTTGATTTACCCGCGCCATTTGGCCCTAAGATACCAGTAAAGCTGCCTTGCTCTACGGAGAAACTAATATCATCAAGGATCAGGTTACCATCAGTACACCAACTAAGATGCTCTGCGGTTAATAACGCTGATTTAGATTCGTTTAGGGCTTGGCTCAATGTTAACTCGCTTTAGATAGCGGTCAAACAGCGCACAATCTATTCTTATTTGAAGTGTTCAAACTAAAGAATGGAATATACAGTGTTCGAGTAACCCGCTCGAATTGGAATAACTGGTTGATATTTAATGGGTATCCTGACTCATTTCACTAAGTAACAATACCAAGTAGGTAGGTATGTATAAATTAGTATAAATTCACAGTTGCGGGCACAGTTGTGGACTTTCACCACATTCCCAAATATTACATTTATCGTGCAATAACATTAAAAATCAACAATCTTTTTTCAGTTCGTGATTATCAACAGTTGAACAGAAATAGCAAGTATTACTTATATTTTTAAGCGACAAAAATTTATGATTTATAGTACGAGTTTCGACCAAATCTTTCCGTTTTCATCTCGATATAAAGATATTCTAATCAAACTAGCGTATGACACATCAAGTGAAACCATATGAACTGTACCTGGGATAGGTAAATTTAAAATTTTGGCAAGTAAATATTTGATCACGCCAGCATGTGTTACCACAAGCGTGTTTGGTGAAGTATTTGTTGTAAGATAGCCTTTCCACCAGTTATCAACACGGCTAATAAAGCTTTCCATCGTTTCGCCATTTGGTGGTTGATTCTGCCAAGGGTTTTCCCAAAAATCTCCTATTGAACTTGTCGCTGATTGATCAGCCAATTTCCACAATGCCTGGTAGCTATTACCATCCCAGTCGCCAAAATCCATTTCCTGCAACTTACATTCTACTTCTAGTGGTAAATTTTGTTGCTGACAATACTGACTTGCCCATTCATGACAACGAACCAAAGGCGAACTAATACACCGGTTGATATGCTTTAGTGAGTCAGTGGCCTGTGATAGTTGTTTATGTCCAATCTCTGACAGCGCAACATCAGTTTTTCCAGCTAAAATACCTGGTGTTGCTATTTCACCGTGGCGCAATAAATAAAGTGTAAATTCACCAAAAAGTGACTTCTCTTGTTGCTTTTTTTCCATTGTTCGTCCTTATATCACCCTCAAGTTATTCTGCTCTAAAATGTGGTGCCATTGAGTCTTTAAGTGACGGTTTTTTATGATCATTTATTGTAAGAGTTCTACACAATACTTTGTAAATAAGTGATTGCTATATCAGTACACCTTAAAATGCATTTTGAAGTGTACTGATATAATTCAGGCGAATGTATAATTAGTATCTTTGAGCAATACCAGCATCGGCTGCAATTTTGCTAACCAGAGAATTTCTCTCAATATTATCAGTACCTTGCCATTGATCAAGATATACCAGTTCTTCTAAAGGTAGGCGCTTTAACCAGCCAGCAGATTCTAACTCTGGCTTTTTGAAAAAGTCGGATACATAACCTACACAAAGGTAAGCGATGGGGATGATGTCTTTTGGTATCGCTAAGGCTTCCTGTAATTCTTCTTGCTTGATGATACTAACCCAGCCTACACCAAGACCTTCTGCTCTAGCTGCTAACCATAAGTTCTGAACTGCACAAACACTACTATAGGTGTCCATACTTTTAACTGCCGTTCTGCCAAGTACCACTGGACCCGTACGCGAACGGTCACAGGTGATGCAAATATTAAGAGGTGATTCTAAAATGCCTTCTAATTTAAGTGAGCGGTAAACTTTGCTACGCTCATCATCAAACATATTCGCAGCATCTTCATTTGCTTGCAAAAATGCTTTATGCACTTTTTTCTTTACCTCTTTGGAGCGCACAATAACGAAATTCCACGGTTGCATAAACCCCACAGAAGGTGCGTGATGAGCTGCATGTAAAACCCGACTCAGCACTTCATCAGGTATGGGGTCAGATTTAAATTGACCACGCACATCACGGCGATTGAAAATAGTTTTATAAAGCGCATCGCGCTCTTGTTCACTAAAAAACACTTCTTCTTGGCATTGCTTGGCGATATTTTCCATTGTAGTCCCCTTCAATTGGAAATAAGAGCACGCCTGTCCAAACGTCTCAATGTGTTATTTAGGCCGGTCTTCTGACTTAAGATCATTTTATTCAAACACCTTCCCAGTTCTCTATTTATTGGAAACCAGTGGCATTTGTTTGAATAATCACCATTACAGCGTTGGGCACGTAGCGGGTTTACACCGCTTTCCCGATTCTCCAATACTTTATTGGTACAAGGGCACATGCAATAAAAGTATTAGCACCTAACAACAAAAGCGCTACTATTACAAAAAGTATTTATGCTGTCAATGCTAACTATACCCTGTAATAACGTAGTTAATATGGCTTGTCATTTAGGGTTAAATAGTAATATTCTGTGGCGCTAAGTGCCCCTTTGTGAGATAGAAGTCTATGAGATAAAAAGTTTTTTAGACTATAAACTATATGATCTAATACCCCTGTACCTTAGAAGTATTAATTCAAAAGTAAGTCAATTACACATACCGCCTAAAACTTGTTAGTAAACCAACTCCCTAGGTTGGATTAACATTCAGATGCGTGTACCGTTAATTAGAATCAATACGAAAGTCATGATGTAAATTTTGCCAATGTGCTTTCAACGTTTGCTGATGTAATTCATCCATAGGCAATTCAGTTAACATTTTCAACCAATGCCCTCTGGCAAGCTCAAGTGTTTCTTCAAGATGAACTTTTATTGCTTGCCAAGGAGCACCAATCCGTTTTGTCCATGCTTCAAATGATGCCATATCCGCTTGATACCAATTTTTGTTCTTTGCCATATTGAGTGCGAACTCTTGCTCTCCTTCTACATAGGGTAGCGTTGATACAATATCATAAGCTGGTGACAACATCGGTCTTTTACTATCAGGATATATTAATGACCAATTCTTTAAATGGGCATCACCATTTGCCAATAGAATATTTACCAATAGCCGCCTTGCCATTTGCTGTACATCTTTCAAACCTTGTGAGCCAAATTGGTAGAGTGCATTAGCAATTTGCTCGTAATTAAACTTTTGATATTTTTCATGAGAGTACACTTGGAACACTTGGGCAAAGTCTTCAGTATGAACTCGTTGACCTTCTTGTCGATCAAACCGCTTGATAGCATAAGCGTGAACTTCGTTAGGAAGCTGGATATCAGGCAGGTTATCCAATTGCGTCAATTCAACCAATTTGATTTCAGGAATATCAACCCCCACAAATTCAGCTAATCTCATGGCTGTGTATTCATTGTAAGGAACATACTTATGTATGGTGGACGGTGTTTTGATGATCCAACTATTACTATTTGCATCTTGACCAATATTATATCGACCATCTTTGCTCTTAACTGAAGAAAACTTCATTTGTACGCCTGCCAGAGAAAATTTACCTTGGCTGTGTTCAACATCTACTTGAACAGCTTCAACTTGTTCTCGGTGATCAAGTGCCCATTTAGGCACATTGCCAGCAGATATAGGGTCAGCCTGTAAAGCACCGGGTAAGTTCTTTCCCATATGGGCCATTAAAGGAAATTCATTATCAATGTGCACTTTAAGAGAGTGGACCATCCAATCACGTAGCGCACCTTCTGGCAGTAAATTTGAAAATACTGGAGCTAGTCTCTGAGAACTTATCAATGGTTGTGATAAGTATTGCTCATTAGCTAGTTGTGTCATCGTAAAAGTTTGACGTTCAGTCTTTGCCAACGCCACATAATCAGGAGAAAATACGAAAATATTTTTCCCGCCAGAATAATGGGTAAGCACTCCAATATCTTGCCCGTTGAGTGATAGCCTAAGTCCTTCAACACTTTCCATTCTTTTTTTAGCTGTCATTACTCATCCTCAAGGTGCTTATGCTTACTCGACCAAAAATTATCATCTATTGAAGGTGATTCAACATGCTGACTTTGTGTAGTTTGGTCAGGATCAGTTATTAATAATTCAAGCCCTAGCCCTGCTAATATACGCAGCAAGGTAGAAACTTTTAAGTCCTGACCTGATTCGATGCGTTGATATTGTTGTTGTGACATACCAATAAGCATGCGCATATCTTTTTGCGAGAGTTTTCTCTTTTTGCGTTCTGCAATGAGCAATTCAGCAAGAGCTTCAACTGTCTTCATAAAAAAAAACTCATATGATGTATTAAAAGCAAAGATACAACTTTTATGTTGTAAAAACAAGAAAAACAACCATTGAGTTGTAAATATAACAAAATACAACTCCTAAATTGTTTTGTTGTGATAATTCCTTCAACTTATTAAGTTATATTTGCATACATTTAAGCTGTTCAGCTATCAAGTTAAAGTAAAAAATTTAAGACGCTTTGTGCCCCTTTCCGAGATAGATCTGAAGTGAATGATGCTGCAATCCCTGCATTGATGAGACCTTTGACTGAATGGTTTTTTAATATACTGATAACTTAACAAAAAATTTTCTATAATCGGTATTTTTTGTTGATGAAAAATGATGAGGTAACCATATCACTACAAGCAGATATTGAGTGATATGACTAACTGAGTTTATGGGTAGGTACTACAATGCTGCTATATGCGACAACGTTTCTGGATGCGACTTTACCAATTTAAGCAGCGTAACCGCTTGTCCATTAGGCGCACTACGTCCTTGCTCCCAATTTTCTAATGTTCGCACTGATGTATGTAGGTAGTTAGCAAAGACACCACGGGACATGTGAAAATTTTTACGAATTGATAGTATTTCGTTTGGTGAGATCACCAACTCATCCGCAATTTTCATCTCATGCGTCTTCAAAGTTAACTTACCTTCGCTATGGTCTTTTGCTTCGTTGAGTGACGTTGTTAGCTCTGCAAATAAATCACGTTTGCTCATTTTTCCAGACCTCCATAAAGTCTTTAAGTTGTTTTTTCTGGGTAGTCGTCAAATCTGACACTTCATTTTTTGCATACACGGTAAGTAAATAGAAACGACTATGTCGGTCGAAGTAGTAATAAATGACTCTTGCACCACCACGCTTACCTTTGCCTTTTGCAGCCACTCTAATCTTTCTCAACCCACCTGTACCCTGTATCACATCACCCTTAACAGGCTCCGATAACAATTCACGCTGGAATGCACTATATTCATCATCTAACATGTAGTCACTGCGATGTTTTTCAAAAATACTAGATTCAACAAATACGGCTTTCACCCATCAAGTATACGCAATATGCGTACACTTGACAAATTATCTTTCTATTACTGATTATCAGCAGATTAAATGATGATTGTATTGATGCACCTTTGTCGTCACCATTATCATGAAATAACTCTAATATCTCATGAGGCTGTTTATAATCATTTTCTATCTCGACAAAAGCAGTGCCATTATATTCCCTTAAGCCTTTGGTTCGATCCCAAATATAAACCGATTTACCCGTATTATTAGCAGCTTTAAATACCTCAGCTCTTATACGTAAGGTTTCATGACTAATGATTTGAATGATGGGAGAGCCAGCTTGGATATTTAACTCAAGTTGAGTGCTGAAATTATTTAAGTACAAACTACATCCATGTTATTAATTGTATAATTGGGATTAAAATACAATAAAACAATAACTAAGCACATGTTATTTTGAGGTTTTAACTGTATTTATTGAGATAAAGCAACATATGAAATAATTTATAAACTCAAATATCATGGTTAAAACCGTGAATCATTTTCACAAGGAATACCGTCTCTATCACCATCCATTTTTGTATTAGGACAATGTTTGGTAAAAAACTCTGCTTCTGCGCGAGATGTCATTTGGCTACAATGCTGTCTGCCATCACAAGAAAAATTAGCATTCGACTCTGAGAAAGCACGATTTAATAACGAGCCACTCGGTGTTACTGTGTTTGGGGTATGTTGGACTGGCGTAGTGGCTGTTGATAAACCTAAGCGTTGATAACCAAAAGCGCCAATAGCTATCACTGCAATGAGTAATATTGCCTTGCTTTTGGGTGCTGAAGTGTTTTTGTGAACACGTGGCCTATGCCTTTGTATCGCTTTAGCAGCAACACCTTCAATGCGACAGTTAACAGCTCTGGATTTACCATTGGCTTGCTTTTCAACGTCAAAGTAGATGAAATCACCAACTTTGGGCTTTCTACTCATGGCTTTTAAGGTAGAGATATGAATAAAGGTATCTTGTTTAAGCTCACTCGATTGAATGAAGCCAAATCCTTTATCATCTTTCCAGCTTTTTAATTGTCCTTTGTGCATCACGGTTCCATTGCAGATGTCATTTCAAGTACATAGTAATATACTAATCTAATATCTCATAATAACAGTTACTTAGGTAGCGTTAGTTAATAAAACGTTGTTTAGTATCATGCTTTGAAACATAAGGTATGCCAGGAAACGTTATCTCTACTGATTTTGTCACCTTCATGATTCGATAGAATAAGTGATAAGCCAAGTTGTTTTGCCTCATGTATTGTTCTGTTAGCATCCATTTCAAATGCCGTTCGAGTATCAGAAAAGCCACCATGTCTTAGTGTGATAATTAGGTAGTCATTATCATTTAAAAGCGTACTAATGGTTTGCAAACTTTGTGTCTGCTCTTGCGGTGATAGGTGCATCCAAACAGCACTAACAAGGATGATATCGAAGATTTTTCCTTTCACTTTTTCAAGTTTTGGTAAGGTATCGTTTAGCCAGGTTACATCATCACCAGTAAACGCTTGTCCTAGCGCCCTTAAATCGTCAGATGGCTCTATTGCGGTAACGCATAACTTTTTATGTTTTGACGCTAATGCATCTCTACCGCTACCTGCACCAATGGCGAGTGCAGTTTTGCATTGTTTGAAGTTAATTTCCTGAATCCACGAATTATGGACGTTTTCAAACGAAACAGACTGATATTGTGCGAACAAAAGTGCTGACTTTTCACTATAAAACGCTATATTCTTAGTTGTTGCTAGTCAATCCTAAACTCCAAGGCTATTGGCTTGCGGAAGCACTATAATAGTAAAGTTATATGGCTAACATTACTGTTAAAATAAATGCTATTACCTAAGTAAGTACATCTTCTAGCTTGTCCAATGCATCACTGTTACTATCAGCTAACTGCTGATAATGCTCTATCATTTCAAGCAGCTTAGGATCAGATTTGTCTTGATGAAAATCCATATTTCTTTGGATGTTGATTATTAGCTTTTCTAAAGTTTCATCAATAAATTTATCTCTGTTACCTTTTTGAGTCAGTGTACTTGTTCTTTTGAACACATTGTTTTCGACAAATTTAATTAGGTAGCGAATATTTCGTTTACCTGAGCCTTCTACAGTTAAAACGTCTTTCTCAATCAGACTTTTCAAGTCTCTTGTCGCAGTAGCAAGTGAGCAACCGGTTATAGCTCTGTATTTTTCATTACTAATACCGTCAGTAACAAAACCTTCGGGTCCTGAAGCAAACATTTTAAGTAATGCTTTGCTCTGTCTATCATTGAGTTCAGTTTGTTGGTGCTTCTCCCAAAACTTAGATTTCTCTAAGATGAAATCAACTTTATTAGCTGCTAATACTTGCGCATCATGCGTAATATTTACAAACCAATTAACCCAGTTTGAAACGTTTAAGGTTGTATTTGTGTCTTGAAGCTCTTGATAATACTGTTTTCTGTTGGCGTTAATCGTCGCTGAAAGGCTAAATAGCGGCGGACTCTCGAAGTCTTGATAAAGTGCATGCTCGGCTATAGCTCTTCCTATACGACCATTACCATCTTCAAAGGGGTGAATTGATACAAACCATAAATGAGCAATAGCCGCTCTTACTGGGCCAGATAGTTTACTTTCATTGGTATTGGGCAAAGCCGTGGCATTGTACCAATCGAAAAATTGCTGCATTTCTTTAGCAACGTCATTTCTTGAAGTACCTGGTGCTTTGAATACGACCTCGATGTTTCCATACAAGTCGTCTTTGATTACATCAACGGTTTCATTTCTATATTCACCTTTAAGTACTGGTTTTCTAGCGTTATCATCATCCTGAAGCAATAACTTGTGCCAGTAGCAAAGTTTCTCTTTGTTTAGTGGCTGATTAAGGCTTTCTCTAACATTGATAAGTAATGCAGCAATGCCTTCTTCTTTTAGATGAGGAGTTGAGCTTGATTCAACGTCAAGGCCAAGGAAACGAGCTACAGATGAACGAACTTCCTCTCGGTTAAGGTTTTCACCCTCAATTTCACTAGAGTTTATGGCTTCTTCAACGATCAATAAGATATGAGCTTCTTGCTGAAACTCCAGATTTAATTGTGCTAATCGACCGAGCAGACTGTATGCATTCTGCTGATACTTTTGCACAATGGGCTCTAATTCACTGGTGTTATAAGTGAACTCGGGCCAATTTTGTTGTTGCCAATTATATTTCATGAGTTAAAAACCCCTTCCTTTTAACTCATAATACATCTCAATATGAGTTAATAAAAGTACTTTTTTACTCATGACCATATTTAAAAATTATTGAATAATAAGGTTCGTACACCGACTGGTATAAGATTAAATGTTAGGATGAAATTGAAACAAACTAGACAATATAAGCATTTTTATATATTGTTGATGTCTAGAAGGTGTCGCTACAGGCCTTGTGTATATTGGGGTGTTGACATTGCACAGGTAAGATCTAACGCTTAATCTGTGACAAGCATAAAGATCTATTTGTTAGTTTGGGAAGTATCAAAAAAGATCTTTGTGAACCTCTTCTACATCCCCTGTAAAATACGATCTAAGGATCTACTGCTTAACTTCGAATGACAATTAGTTATAGAATTTAAATTTAACTATTCGAGGTTTTCGCTTTATTCTCCTCATTGCTCAGGCTTAGTCGTCGAACGCTTAACCCCAAGATGTATTTAAAAGTTACCTGTTTTATTTGGAATATTTTAAACGCTGTATTTTCTGATGGTTTTACAATATTTGTTACGCTAAAATACCATAGACTAACAAGGAGTTACCATGATTGAAGTCAAAGATTTGTGTTTTATCCGTAATGATGGCGATAACAAGCAAAACATTTTAAATCATCTTGATTTGTCTGTACCCGCAGCACAACACCTTGCATTGCTAGGTGATAGTGGCTCAGGTAAAACCACCTTTTTGCACATTCTAGCGGGCCTACTTAAAGCAGATAGCGGTTCAGTCAGTGTTAATAACCAAGAGCTCTCTACACTAAATGAACAAGAACTTGCACTTTACCGCCGTAAAATAGGGCTAATATTTCAGCATTATCAATTGCTAGATTGCTTAACCGTAAAGCAAAATATTTTATTTCAGCACAAACTAAACTTTCCAAATCAAACGGCTAGTGAGTTTGACCATCTAGTTAAGGAGTTAGGGCTACAAAATAAGCTCAATGCCCTACCTCATCAACTTTCTGGTGGTGAACAACAAAGGGTCGGTATTGCCAGAGCCTTACTGAATAAACCTCAGATTATTTTTGCAGATGAACCTACAGGTAACTTAGATCAAAAGCGCTCGCACCAAGTTGTCAAACTACTTACCGAGTTATGCAGAGAGCGAAAAATCAACTTAGTAATGGTGACTCATAGTCATCAATTAACTGATTACTTTGATCAAGTCAAAGTGCTTAGAGATGGCCATTTTGACTAATTCGGCGAATGAAATTAAACTAATTTTAACCACCCATATATCGTTTTATCGAAGACATCCTTGGTTAATGGCATTGTTTATTTTAGGGTTTAGTTTAGGTAGTGCCCTATTAACTGCAATTTCTGGGCTTAATCAAGAAGCAAAAATTCGTTATCAACATTCCTCAGCATTAATCAATAATCCCGTCACCCATTTAATTAAACCACTCATGGGAAAACAGACTATTGATGGTGATGTATGGATAAATTTACGGCAACAGGGTTTTATAAATGCCCAACCTGTTTTACGCGGTAAATTAAAAACAAGTGAAGACAAAACGCTGGCAATTCAAGGTGTAGATACCTTGTTATGGTTAAACACGCAATACAAACTAAGTAACAAAAATGTCAATAAAGCGCCCTCTCGCTTTTCTCTTTCTACCTTGTTAGTAGACTCGCAATTTGCTGACCGAATTTACACCGCAGCGAGTAGCCAAGCACAATTTGTTCTGCAAAATGGACAATATCAACCAGACATTAGTTTGGCTGATGGTATTGGGCTATGGGCAATTACCGATATTGCCCATGCTGATTATTTATTAGAGGCTAAAGGTCAATTAAGCTTTATTGAGCTGTCGCATGTTACTGAGCAGCAATTAGCGCAAATTAAACAGTTGATTGCGGGGCAAGCACAGCTAGTTGATGCGCAGCAACAATCGTTTGATGTGCTGTCACAAGCGTTCTTTTTTAATCTTACCGCACTTGCCATGCTTGGCTATATTGTTGCGGCATTTTTGAGTTTTAACGCCATAAAACTCACCTTAACTGCACGAAAAAAATTGTTGAAGCAAATGCAGTTGTTGGGCTGCACCAAGCTAAATATTCAACTTAGTCTTACTGTTGAACTTGTTATTGTGAGCATTTGTACCGCGCTTTTAGGCTCATTAGGCGGGTACTTCATTGCTAATGGGCTAGTGCTTGATGTAAATCGCACATTGGTGGGCTTGTATCAACTTGATAAAACGCTTGTTATCCATTGGCAATGGTCAAATGTTTTATTGGGTTTTGCACTTAATATCTCTGCGTTAGCGGTAATATTGTTAACTCAAGCCAAGCAGGTTGCCAATAAAGGTCCATTGATGTTTTACAGTTTATTGGTAAGTACCTCAGCGGGGTTAATTTGGTTACTCAATTACGCAACTAACGAATACAAAGCTTTACTGTTGTGTTTTACTATTTTGATATTGTTTATTTTGCTAGTGCCTAAAGCACTATCGGGTTTGGTTGCATTTCCTTTTACCATGACTAATCCGTTAACCCAGTGGCTACATGCCGATACGCGATTTCACTTAAAAGACTTACATATTGCCATTATTGCTATTTTAGTTGCCCTTGGTAGTGCCGTAGGCATGCAAATTATGGTGAATAGTTTTAGTACTACCTTAAATGCACATCTTGAAAAACAACTGAGTGCAGATATTTATTTACGCTCAGATAAGCTCGATCAAAATTTAAGGCAAACACTCAGTAACTTGCCTGAAATTAAGCTAATAAGCATATATATGAAAAGCGAAGGCAAAGTAAACAATGTTCCTGCAAAGCTTTCAAGCTTTGGTGAAAGCTTTAAACATTATCAGCATATTTCGCTTACATCAGGTTTACCCATTAGTGATGAAAACTTCACTGATAAAGGGTGTTTGGCTAATGAGCAAAGCAAAATTAAATTTGGTTTTTCTTTAGGACATGTGGCTGTATTTGAGCAAAACTTAATGCGTTTTAACTGCCGTATAACGGGTTTTTTTTATGATTATGGTAACCCAAGTGTCTCATTACTCACATTGGAAAAACGACAAAAAGCAGCAGAGCTAAACACGGAATATGTGGGTTATTCAATTCGCCTAAAAAGTAGTACCACAGTTGCACAATTTAGCGAGCGTTTAATTAACGAGTTCAAACAAGACAGCACAAAGATTTTGCCAAACAAACGCTTTAAACAATTAGCCAATGCCTTATTTGACGATACCTTTGTAGTGACCAAAGCGCTTAATGGCTTTATTCTCGCCATTGCATTGTTAAGTCTGTGTACCAGCCTTTTAAGTTTAAGTGTTAATCAATTAAAACAATTAACCGTATTACGTAACTTAGGGGTAACACAGCAGCAATTATTAATCATGAAGTTACTACAAACCGGAGGTATAGTGTTATTTACTGCATTATTTGCTGTTCCGCTTGGCTTTGCCCTTGGCTTTTCGTTATTAACTTTTGTAATGCCGATTGCGTTTGGCTGGACCATTCACTTTAGTTTAGATTTGTCCAGTTTACTACTATTGTGCTTAACGCTAGTTGGAGTATCTGTTTTGTGTGCCTACTTGCCTATTCGTAAATTAACCAACTTAGAGATCACGTGATGAAAAAGCGAATAGTGAAAAGGTTATTACTCACCGGGCTTGTTTTTGTGTCCTTTGCTTTTGTACTGGGTGCTTGTCAGCCTACGGAGCAAAAATCGAAACCGTCTGCGTTGCAAATGGCCATCGGTAAGCCTGTAACAAGGGGCTCTACATTAGTCTTCCCAAAAGATCATGGTATTCACGCTGAACAAGGCATTGAATGGTGGTATTTAACGGCTAATTTACAAAGTGACACTGGCGAAACCTTCGGTGTTCAATGGACACTGTTTCGTACATTAATGCCGAGTGAAATTGAATCAAAATGGTGGGATAACAACCTTTATTTCGCCCACTTTGCTATGCAACATAAACAAGCACATGTTGCGTTTGAACGTTTTTCACGAGCAGGCCAAGCCAAGGTGACTAGCTCGCCGTTTAATGCCGTTATTGATGATTGGCAATTGAGCAGTATCAATGATGACTTTTTACCACTGAGCCTAACGGCAGCACATGAAAACTACCAAATAGCGTTATCATTAAGCGACAGCCCAATAACATTACATGGCGTAAATGGTTACAGTCAAAAAAACCAAAGTGGCCATGCGTCTTATTATTTTAGTTATCCATTTTTAAAAGTAAAAGGCAGTCTAACTTTTGCCGGAAGTACGTATAAAGTGACAGGTAATGCGTGGTATGACAGAGAATGGTCCGCCAGTTTACTTGACAAGAATCAACTTGGTTGGGACTGGTTCAGTCTAGTTGACTCGCAATCGACAAAAAAAGGGCTAATGCTATTTTGCATTAGAGGTAATGGACACAGTTATGATTATTGCAGTGGTACGCACATAGCGTCTAATGGTGAAGCAACTGAGATTTCAAAAGAAAGTATTAAGCTGTCTGTCGTTGAAACGGTAATATTAGATAATCGCGATTATCCCAGCAAGTGGCAGGTTGAGTTACCTAATACCCCTGCCATTTTTATCCAAAGTATCACCAAAGATTCGCGCAATCAATTAACTATTCCCTATTGGGAAGGCCGAGTTAAAGCAACAGGAGGCTTTAATGGTAAAGGCTATGCCGAAATAACCGGATATTAATCAACCTATCTAGTCGATTCAGGTAGCGTTAATCAACTTTTCTTTTTCTACCACTCTCCGCTCTCATTTTGTTTTCAGACTGAACATATATAGTATCTGTGGTTGCCATGCTCGCATGACCTAAGTCTTCAGAAAGATCCTTTAAAGACCGACCTCGCTCAATTTCCATACTTGCTCCAGTATGTCGAAGCCAATGCGTGGTAGCTTCTTTAAGTTTCCTCGATTTATTTTCACCTTCAAGTTGTTTCATGCGGGTATATGCTTGGTCAAAGACAACTTGTACTAAACGCCTAAGATGTCTTGAGGTCATTCCTCCTTGACCTCGAACTTTTTCAACAAGTACATTATTCTCACTACTTGCAGGAAGTCCAGAAAGTCCACGAGATAATCGATATCGTTTTAAAAACGGCATAAAATCCGGTGGCACCGTTGTATCACGAAGTTTTCTGCCTTTTCCAAATATTTTTAACCACCAATTTTGATCTTCATCTTGCCAAAAATGTCCCATAATTGGTGACCAATTATCACGTTCTGAAAGTTCTGATATTCGTAAAAACAAGGTTTTTAACGAGGCAATAACAAAAAGGTTTCGCTCATATAATTGATCTTCATTCGCCATAGATACTGCTGTATCTAATAAATATTGCCATTGAGAGCTAGACAACCTTTTCACTTCTTTAACTTGTGCATCACTAATAAAATGCTTGCAATCTTTTTTGGCTATTTGTGCAGGATTTCCATAGCAAAGTTCTTCACCCATCAAGTAGTTATAAAACACAATAATGGCAGTAAATGTAGAGGTTAATGTCTGTTGTGAAGGACGATATTTTTTCTTATTAACCTCTTTAGATACTTGGCTTTTAGCCGCTTGTATTTTGAAGGGACGCCATAATTCATTTGAATTGAAATAGCTGTTTTTAAGCTTGAATCTTTCTTGGCTACTGGTGCCAATCCAACTTACCGGAGGTTTCCAACAAAAATCAGCGTATTCTAGAATGTCAGCTTTTCTGAGTTCATCAATGGGCTGTTTTTTTTCGTTAAATGACCACAGTAAAAATTTCTCAATCTCGTTACGGAACCTATCATAAGTATGAACAGATTTGTTTCGTCCGGTGTATTCAAGAAAAGATTTTCCCCATTGCCAATGTGTTAAAGACCATGCAGAACTAGTTGTTATAAAATCATTAAGTTTTGGATAATCATCAAGCTCTAATTTACATAGCTCTACATATATTGGGTAAAGTGGTACGGGAGTTTTTATGGGCATATGTAAATTATTAAAGATATTTTTAAGTCGACTATACTTTCCCCTCCCTTCTATGTCCAATACTAGGGGTATCAAATAGATCTTTACTAAATTAATGTTAATAATAGTGATTAAGTAAAAATGGTATATGAGTTTTTATTTTAAGCTTAAAACTGTTTGTTTGCTGCGGTAACAATTTCAACAATGGCGGGATGCTTTAATCTACGCTCTGGAGAGATAATATAGTAATGCTCTTTAATTTCGTCGGTACGCCCAACAATTTTAACATCGTATTTATCAGTAACGTATTCGTCAATTAGGGTCGGACTGCTAAAAACACCAAAACCCGCTTGTCCAAAGGACTTCATTAATGCACTGTCATCAAACTCCGCAACAATGTTTGGCGATATATTATGCTTTTCTAACCATGATGATAAGCGTGTTCTTACTGCTGACTTTTTACTTTGCATTAACCAAGGTAACTCTGATAAAGATTGAAGCAAGTCATTGGGTAAATTTTGCAAAAGTGTTTCTGCCGCAAAAAAAGTAAAGCCACATTCAACAAGTAGATAATTGTATGCTTTCACATGATTTCCTAACTGAAGCGGTTGGTCTGTCAATATACAATCTAACTTATTAATAGCTAAGTCTGCTACTAAACTATCCTGGTCACCTTCCACACAAATTAATCGCACTCTATCTTTCATTTTTAACACAGGTGAAAGTAGTTGATAAGCCAATACTTTAGGTATTACGTCTACTATCCCTACCGTAAATGTATGCCATAACACAGGCTGCTGTCTTTTTAATATATGTTTTACTTCATCACCTAGTTGAAAAATTTCTTCAGCATAGCTATAGATTAATTGCCCTACTTCAGAAGGAAATAATTTTTTTCCTTTTCGATCAAATAAATTAACACCAACTTGAGCTTCAAAACTGGTGATTTGTCCACTTATCGTTTGTGGCGTTAGATTTAATCTTGTACTAGCCTTACTAATACTACCTTCAGTTGCAACGACATAAAAATAAAATAGATGGTTATAATTAAGTGGACTCATATATTATTTCACCAAGTTTTTACGATGATAATATCAATAATATTCGAATTTACCTACAACAACAACTGAACTATACCTAAGGAGTGCCCTATATACCCATGATACTTCAACTCCAGCTGAATCCAACATATTGAAGTAACATGGGTATAAAATACATTGTTGGACAATTATATAAATTTTTGAAACAACGTGCAGTATTGAAATTAGCGGTAAATGAGGCAATAGATGAAGATTGATGTTCAGAACTCTTTAGTTGATTACGACCATACATTAGATGCTGATATTCAGCGTAGACTACTGCTTGCATTGTCAAAAGTTAAATCTCATATATCTTCTATCACTTTTATACTATCAAGTGTTGTTAGTGTTACAGGACACCATGCAAACCATTGCTCATTAACTATTACACTTAAACGATTATCTGACATCTCAGTTGAAGAAACTCAAGTAGATATCAATAACGCTATCGATCGTACCATTCAAAAAGCAACTCATATTATTTTTCGTAAAATTTCAACAGGAGGAGATAATCGGATATGAAAACACATACCATCAGCCTGTTTTTTACTTTAGCTACTTTTTGGCTGCTTAATTCAGGTCACAATACCCTACTCATTTTACTGCTTGGCCTCGCTTCTATTTGTTTGGTGATTGCAATTGTTCATCGAATGGATGTGGTTGATCATGAATCACAGCCGATTCATTTAACGCAAAATATTTTTAGCTACCTTTTATGGCTTATCAAAGAAGTAATACATTCCAATATCATCGTGATAAAACATATTTGGCTAGGAAATAAAAGCATATCTCCAACGTTAAGAAGAATTAGAGTCAGCCAAAAAACTGATATGGGAAAGGTAATATATGCAAACTCCATCAATTTAACCCCTGGTACTGTAACAATAGATCTCATTGATGATGAAGTTGTAGTGCATGCACTACTTCAAAAAGATATTGAAACATTACTCGCCGGTGAAATGGATCGTCGAGTAAGTTTGCTGGAACGCTAATGCTCATTGCCGCCACGTTCGCCATTTTTATTGCCATGATCTTAGCTATTGTACGAGGCATTGTTGGTCCTACACTTTATGATCGTATTTTGGCGGTTAATATGTTTGGTACTAAAACAGTGTTACTGATTTCATTGTTAGGTTTTGTCATGGGCAGACCTGAGTTTTTGGATATTGCAATTGTTTATGCACTCATTAACTTTATCAGTGTGATAGGCGTTTTACGCTACTCAGATACTAATAAATTTAAACATTCATCTGCCGATAAAGAATCTTTGGATAAGGAGTCTTAAATGGACATGATTACAAATATTAGCGGAGCTGTGTGTTTAATCATTGGCAGCTTTCTTTGTATCTCTGGTGGTATTGGAATTTTACGTTTTCCTGATTTTTATACCCGAATGCATGCCGTTGGTGTCACCGATACATTGGGCGCAGGGATGATTTTGATCGGCTTGATGTTTTACAGTCCTGATTTTTTAACGTTTTCAAAGTTAGTTATGATTTTGTTACTTACTTTATTGATTGGCCCTACAACCAGTCATGTTTTGGCAAAATCTGCAATGTATAACGGCCTGATGCCAGAATTAAAACAAAAGGACAATGTTAAGGAGACAAACTAATCGAATTATTAATTGATATTGTTTTATTAACGTTACTATTAGTCGCTGCTTTTGCGATTATAAGGATGAAAGATCTCTTCTCTGTAGTAATGCTACTGGGTATATACAGCTTATTATCGGCAAGCTTTTTTGTCGCAATGGACGCAGTAGACGTTGCTTTTACTGAAGCTGCAGTCGGCGCTGGTATCTCAACTTTATTGATGTTGGTAGTCATTACTATGACTGGACGCAGTGAAAAGACAACTCGACATAAACCCATGTTAGCACTATTAGTTGTTGTATTTACTGGTGGTGTGTTGATCTATGGTACGTTTGACATGCCATATTTTGGTTTAGCCGATGCACCTATTCACAACCATGTTTCACCTCGTTATATTAATGACTCAATGCAAGAAATTGGCATTCCAAATATCGTCACATCTGTTCTTGCAAGCTACCGTGCATTTGATACTTTTGGTGAAGTTGTTGTTATTTTTACCGCTGGTATTGGGGTGCTAGCACTGTTATCTGTTGTACGTCGCCCAGAAGACAGTGACAAAATAACAGCGATTAATGATTCTATGCATGAACGGTATCTTGTTATCCGTATTGTCACCAAAATATTGTTACCCTTTATTCTATTGTTTGCACTATATGTACAATTTCATGGAGACTTTGGTCCCGGCGGAGGCTTTCAGGCAGGCGTTATTTTTGCAGCAGCAATTATTTTGTACACCATGTTGTTTGGTTTAAATACTGCACGTAAAGTCATTAATCAATCTTTTATCCAGTTCATAGCTGCTGTTGGTGTATTATTGTATGGCTGTGTTGGCCTAGTTTCTTTACTAAACGGTGGGAATTTTTTTGATTATAACGTCTTAACGAATGACCCCATTGTTGGCCAACATATAGGAATTTTGATAATTGAGTTGGGCGTAGGTTGTACTGTTGCGTCTGTGATGATCATTATATTTTTTAATTTCGCAGGCCGTAGAGAGATGCAACAACACAATAAAAAAGTTCACAGTAGCGATCTGGAGTCATTGTAATGATAATAGGACTTTTTAATGACTGGGTTGTTGTTGTACTTATGATGATCGGACTTTACATTGTTATTGCCCATGGTAATTTAATTAAAAAATTAGTAGGACTCTCTATATTTCAAACCTCGGTATATATTTTCTATATTAGTATGGCGAAAGTTGAAGGAGGGTCAGCACCTATATTGGCTGAAAGTATAAAACAATTTTCTAATCCACTCCCGCATGTGTTAATCCTCACCGCGATTGTTGTTGGCATTGCAACCACCGCTTTGGGTCTTGCGCTAGTAGTTCGCATTAAAGAGGCTTATGGCAGCGTTGAAGAAGAAGATATTCAGCATTTAGATAATCAAACCCAAACAGAGTCTCCAAAAAAAGTACTAGAAGGTGATCAAGCGTGATCTCACATCTGCCAGTTTTACAGGTAATTGTACCACTAATGGCAGCACCTTTATGCTTGCTATTAAGACGTGCACAGTTAGTTTGGTTATTTGCACTCTTAGCTAGCAGTTTAGCTTTTTTGATTAGTATATTATTGTTGCAACAAGTGATGACTTCTGGCGTGATTAGTTATGAATTAGGGGGATGGGAAGCTCCTTGGGGTATCGAATATAGAATTGATAAGCTAAATGCGTTTTTGCTATTGATTATTACAGCAATCAGTACTGTGGTTTTAATTGCAGCCCAAACGAGCATTGAAAAAGAAATTCCCAAAGAGAAGCACACACTTTTCTATATATTATATTTATTATCCTTAACCGGTATGCTAGGTATTGTGTCTACAGGAGATGCATTTAATGTGTTTGTTTTTCTTGAAATATCCTCACTATCGGCATATGCATTAATTGCCCTAGGCAATGACAGACGAGCGCTTTGGGCTTCTTATCAATACCTGATCATGGGAACTATTGGCGCTACTTTTATATTAATTGGCATTGGTCTGATGTATCAAATGACCGGTACACTGAATATGGAAGACCTTTCCCAACGCTTACCTCAAGTGGCACAAACACGAACCGTATTTACCGCCTTTGTTTTTGTTATTGTTGGCGTCTGTTTAAAATTAGCTTTGTTTCCTCTTCATTTATGGCTACCTAATGCATATGCGTATGCGCCATCTATTGTCACCGTTTTCTTTGCTGCAACGGCAACAAAAGTCGCTATTTATTTGCTTATTCGCTTTACGTTTACCGTATTTGGACTTTCTTTTTCTTTTACCACATTACCTTTACAAGGCTTGTTTCTAACATTAGGTTTGGCGGGAATATTTGTTGCTTCAAGCGCAGCTATTTATCAAAAAAATGTAAAACATATTTTTGCTTATTCTAGCATAGCGCAGGTTGGCTATATTATTGTTGGAATAAGTACCAGTACAGTTATGGGCTTAACAGCAACTTTACTCCATTTGTTTAACCATGCACTCATGAAAAGTGCCATTTTTTTAGCGCTGGGTGCTGTGGTCTATCGACTAGGTACTATTCAACTAAGTAGTTTTCATGGTTTAGGTCGTCAAATGCCACTGACTATGGCCGCTGTTACAATAGGCGGGTTAAGCTTAATTGGCGTACCTCTTACCGTAGGTTTTGTGAGTAAATGGTATTTATTGATCGCCTTAATTGAAAAAGGTTGGTGGCTTGTTGCCATACTTATTCTGTTAGGATCATTACTCGCTGTCGTTTACGTGTGGCGTATTGTAGAAGCGGCTTATTTTAAAGAGCCTTTAGCTGGAAGTATGCCAGTAAAAGAAGCCCCGATGTTATTTCTTATCCCTATATGGACACTAATTATAGCTAATATCTATTTTGGTCTCGATACCCGACTTAGCGTTCAGGTTGCACAATCTGCCGCTCAGGGTTTATTTGGGGTATCACCATGATTTTTTCTTTAGAAGTGATGCTACAACTAACCATTGCGATACCATTATTAGCGATACTCGGTATTATTTTTGCCCGTAAAAATCCAAATATTCGTGAAGGAATTACAATTACAGCAAGTATTGTATTGCTGTATATTGTCATAAATTTATATCAGAGCCTACTCTCTGGTAAAACTGTCAATGTTTTTTGGTGGGAAATCATGCCCAATTTGAGCATTAGTTTTTCTATTGAACCGCTAGGCATGATATTCGCTTTAATCGCTAGTTTCCTATGGCTTATCACCACAATTTACGCTATTGGCTATATGCGTAGTCATCAAGAAGAAAACCAAACCCGTTTTTATAGTTTTTTTGCTTTAGCTATTTGTGCAGTAATGGGCATTGCATTTTCTGACAATCTATTTACATTATTTGTATTTTATGAAGTATTGACCCTTTCAACCTACCCTTTAGTTACGCATGCAGGTACTGACAAAGCCAAACAAGGCGGAAGAGTTTATTTAGGCATTTTATTAAGTACTTCAATTGCATTTTTCCTATTGGCCATAGCCAGCACTTGGTTCATCACTGGTACTTTAGACTTCAAGCAAGGTGGTATATTTAGCGCTAATATTGATAAAACCATCGCAGGGGCTTTACTTGTACTGTTTATTTTCGGCATTGGTAAGGCGGCGATAATGCCTTTTCATCGGTGGTTGCCTGCCGCGATGGTTGCTCCAACACCTGTAAGTGCATTATTGCACGCTGTTGCTGTGGTAAAGGCCGGGGTTTTCACTATTTTAAAAGTCTGTGTATTTATTTTTGGCTTAGATTTATTAGCCATTTTACCAACAACACAATTTTTACTCTATTTGGCTGGTGCCTCGGTGTTACTGGCCTCACTCGTTGCTATGCGACAAGATAATTTAAAAGCAAGACTTGCCTATTCAACCATCAGCCAATTAGGTTACATCACTATAGGCGCGCTTTTAGCGACTTCCTCAGGTGTGATTGGTAGCTCTATGCATATTGCCACCCATGCTTTTGGCAAAATTACCTTATTTTTCTGTGCCGGTGCCATTTTGGTTGCCGCACATAAATCTAATATAAGTGAAATGCGTGGACTGGGTCGTCAAATGCCATTCACGATGATGGCATTTTTTATTGCCAGCCTTTGTATTATTGGCTTACCTCCCACAGCAGGTACATGGAGTAAATGGTTTTTGTTAATGGGCACTCTAGAAGCCGAACAGTGGACATTAATGATGGTGCTAATACTTAGTTCTCTACTCAATATTGCCTATTTGCTGCCAATTCCTTTTCTCGCTTTTTTTCCAAACATTTCAGCTAAAAATAATCAAGGGGCTGAGAATGCCACTACCAATATTCAAATAAAAGAAGCACCACTAGCATCATTAATTGCGATAGGCATTGCAGCCCTAGCTTGTTTGATTCTATTTATTTACCCAAACCCACTTTACGAATTGGCTACGGCTATTCTGGACACAGAGAGGGTGACTTATGGAAAATAACAAAACGACACATCTTTATCCGCTGAAGAACCTCAAAAGAGTTTTATATTATATAGCTAGTTCTTACATAGTTTTTTCCGCTCAAGGTTTTATGACGTTATGCCTAACCTTTTGCCATTATAAAATATCAACGTTTATGATTTTGCCACTATCATCAGCCTGGTGTATTTCCTCAAGTGGAAACGTACTTTGCTTGCTATTAGAAAAGCAGACTGGAGAAATACTGTGAATGAACAAGAGAAACATTGGCTCGTTAGGGCAAAGACGGTGCGCTTACTTTGGCGAGGCGGTATTGCTATTTTGTTTTTGTTAGTTATCGCCGATTTTTTTGTTCACGCTCACCCTTATTTCCAGATAGATGGTACTTTTGGCTTCTATTCATGGTTCGGGCTTGTAGTTTGTGCTGGTATGGTAGTTTTCGCTAAGGCACTTGGTGTTTTTTTAAAGCGTAAGGATACCTATTATGACAATGAGTGACTTTCCACCGGGCCTTGTCTTAGTTCTTGGCGCTTTTCTCTTACCGATAATAGCAAAAAAGTTCAGAGCTATTCTCACACTCGGCCTTCCGTTGATCACACTTTTTTTAGTATGGAATTTACCCAATGGTTCATTCTCTACCTTCCTACTTTTCGACTATCAACTAACCTTTGTTCACAGTGACTCACTAAGCCGTTTATTCGCCACCGTTTTTTCGATAATGACATTTGGTGGAAGCCTTTACGCACTTAAACAAAAGCAAGTGTTAGAGCTAGTTGCGGTATTTGTCTACGCTGGCAGTGCTATTGGCGTTGTTTTAGCTGGAGATCTGATAAGCTTATTTATTTTCTGGGAAATGATGGCTGTGGCATCAACTTTAGTACTGCTCTCGGTGGGCAGTAATATTTCATATCAGGTATCAATGCGTTATTTTCTCGTTCATGTATTCGGCGGTACTTTATTATTAGTAGGAATATTGGCGCATATTATAGACTCCGGCTCTACCGCTTTCACGGCAATGGAACTTAACTCTTTCGGCTCTATCCTTATTCTCATTGGTTTCCTTATCAATGCAGCTGCGCCACCACTTTCAGCATGGTTGTCAGATGCATATCCAGAAGCTTCTTTCAGTGGCGCCGTATTTCTTTCAGCTTTTACCACCAAAGCGGCGGTGTATGTTTTACTACGTGGATTTCCGGGCGTTGAAATCCTTGTATTTATCGGAGTGTTCATGATTTTTTACGGGATTATCTACGCGCTGTTAGAGAACGATATTCGTCGAATCCTCGCTTACAGTATTGTAAATCAAGTGGGTTTCATGGTGACGGGAATAGGAATTGGCACCGAAATGGCGTTGAACGGTGTTGCCGCACATGCCTTCACACACATCATCTATAAGGGATTGTTATTGATGTCGGCGGGAGCCGTTATTTATATGACAGGTAAGCGCAAGTGCACCGATCTAGGTGGACTATTCCAGAGTATGCCACTCACCACCATTTGCGCGATTATTGGTGCACTTTCGATCTCATCGTTTCCATTGACCTCAGGATTCATTAGCAAGTCGATGATCAGTCAAGCTGCTGCAGATGGGGGCTTAACTACCATCTGGTTCCTACTGATGGCTGCATCGGCTGGTGTATTTCTTCATGCAGGCATTAAATTCCCTTGGTTTGTTTTTTTTCAAAAAGATTCGGGCTTGCGTCCATCAGACCCTCCTTGGAGTATGAGACTAGCAATGCTCTTATTTGCGGGGATTTGCATCGGCTTAGGCGTTTGGCCAGAATTGCTATACTCGATGTTACCTTACCCGGTTAACTATGAACCTTATACCGTAACGCACGTGTTACACATGTTGCAGCTATTATTATTCTCGGGCTTTGCTTTTTTCTTGATGCTACCGTTAATGAAACGAACACTAACCATCACCCTAGATGCCGATTGGTTTTATCGACGCCTTTTCCCTTCAGCTTTTAAAAATATTTTTTCCATTATATGGCGAATTGACAAAGTAATACGATTAGCATGCCTTGATAAGCTGAGTAGCGGTTTTCGCTTTATTTCAAAGAAAAACAATCGACTTAGTGGTTTACTTTCACGAAATCACCCTTCAGGCAGCATGGCGATGTGGGTTGCCGTGGTGTTAGCCATCTATTTATTTCTTAGCTTTTTTAAATGATACTGGATTAACTCAAGGTTATTCTTGGCGGCCCTTTAGAAGGCGATCAGGTTAGTGCAATTTTATCTTAAGCGGCAACCGCAGCCAAAGGGTTTATTCAACATAAGCCTGAACAACTGGCTTATGTACATTATGGCATAAGAAGATTTGTTGAATGTGGTATAACTATAGCGAACCGGCTGTTAGAGTTTGCTGATGAAAGTAGGTTGTAATCATTATCCCATAACATTTAACAAATCCGGTCTTAGAAAAAATACAAATAACTTGGAATCAATCAGAATGATTTCACACTATTTTCATAAGTAATTAAAGAACTATTTTAATGAGAAACTCTATTTGAAAGGAATTATTTTCATCGCAAGTTGCGGATCAAACCTCACCTTATGCCAATTCATACGCCAGTCTAGATGAGGACCTGTAACTCTCCCTGAATTACCTACTTTGGCAATGACTTGTCCTTGTTTTACTTTATCACCCGCTTTTACCATTGAAGCGCTTAAGTGTAAAAAGTTTGAGGTGATACCATGACCGTGATCTATAACAAGGGTGCCACCAGAATAAAACATATCAGGTACCCATAATAAAACAGTGCCACTAGCTGGCGCTGTAACTGGCGCACCAATTTGTCCTGAGTAATCAACACCAAAGTGAGGGTTTTTAGGTATGCCATTATAAAAACGCTGGCTACCATAAACGCCTGTTATGCGTGAGCTTCTTGGTGCAATAAAACCTTGAGAAAAATCAGTTAAATCACTGGAAATTTTGCGAACCTTAACCATTTCTGCGCGATCTTCTCCTGCACGTATATTGGCTTTTTTATTTGGGTTCATTATCTTTTTACTAATACCTTCAACACGAGATATTTTATAATCACGTTTTTCTGGGGTAAAAGTTTGCGTTTCTACTGTTCCAGTTGGCGAGGTAATCGTTAACGTGTATTGTGTTTTATCATCACGAGAAAAAGCAAATACATAATCCCCATGCTTAGATACAGGCAGCACTTTTTCATTTAACGTTACTACATCGTTAGTATGAGTTTTTCCTATGACTAAACCACCCTGCTTTATTTCACCTGAAAGCTGTATTTCTGCTTGAGCACTTATAACAGGTAAAGTACTTAAACTAACAATGAACAAAGCATAAATTTTTCTCAGTTTAAACACTGACAATAGCCCCTTTAGCAACACCTTCATAGGCGATAACTTTTACTGTTTTGTTAGGCAATTCTTTTTTAAGCTGTCTGGCAATAAAATCTGCGAGTAATTCTACGGTTGAATCACAATCAACTACATCAAGTACTTTACTCTCAACGGCAATATCAAATCGACCTTGTGGCGCGGTGTAACTAAAATATTGATGATCGGGTGTTAAATTGTTTATTGCTTGTGCTGAAAGCTCAATGTCGTCTTTATTAATTCTATCGGCTTCACTAGCGATATAAATATCCTGCCAACGCTGACACCACATATGTTCTAATTCAGTATCTTTTTGCTCATCAACAAAGACTTGAATTTTAGATCTATGCCCATGGGCAATTCGCTGACAATTTCCATCGTGAAGTTTTAAACCATGGGTGTAATGATAATAGTCACTGTTGATAATTTCAGGGCGTAAAATCAAGGTTAAACCTTGCACATTATTTGGTAGCTCGGCCATGATGATAGCATTCAAGTGCTCATTGACTGAGTCAACGGTTATCTGTAAGCAATCAATTTGAGCAAAAGCACAATGGGGTGATTGCAGATAATAACTAGCACGATCGCTAACATAGTCGAGCGTTTTATGATTTTCGTGATGAGGTGAATCAGCTAAGGTTAATTCAGCGGCTTGCATCGGTAAAAGTAATTTATGATCAACAGCGTCATCAATAATCGCTTTGATCTGTTTTTTAACAATGGCAAAATCAAGTACCATAGACTGCTCATTCAACGAGCCATCAAGTAACACATCAACAATCCAGCTTTCACCAACAATACCGCGCTCTTTACAAAGGTAAGAGAAATCAATCACGGTTAAATCATTTACAAATAATTGCATTTTTATCCTTTAGTTATTCTTTAGCTGTTATAGCTATCCTTTAAATACCCTTTAGCTGTTCTTTAAACGCGCTTTCTTAATCTTCAACTTGCCAAGCAATGCTGTCATCGCCACGAATAGGTACCACAACATCATTGCCAAAGCTTAAGGTTGCTGGCACTTGCCATTCTTTCTTAACTAGGGTGATTTTATCTTCATTTACTGGTAACTGATAAAATGCAGGGCCGTTCAAACTGGCAAAGGCTTCTAACTTATCTAGCGCATTTTCTTGCTCAAACACTTCTGCATATAACTCAATTGCCGCATGAGCAGTATAAGAGCCTGCACAGCCACAAGCTGATTCTTTAGCATGTTGCGCATGAGGGGCTGAATCAGTTCCTAAGAAAAATTTAGCACTACCGCTGGTTGCTGCGCTAACAAGTGCTTGTTGATGAATATTACGTTTTAAAATAGGTAAGCAAAAATAGTGAGGTCGAATACCACCAACTAACATATCGTTACGATTAAACAGTAAGTGATGTACTGTAATAGTTGCTGCAACGTTTTCACCAGCACTTTGCACAAAATCAACCGCATTTTTAGTGGTGATATGCTCAAGCACTACTTTTAGATCTGGGTAGTTGGCAACTAATGGCGCTAATATAGTATCAATGAACACTTGCTCGCGATCGAAAATATCAATGTCATTGGTGGTGACTTCACCATGAATCAATAATGGCATACCAACGCTTTGCATTGCTGCAAATACTGCTTTTAACTTAGCAACATCGGTAACACCAGAAGAAGAGTTAGTTGTTGCACCGGCAGGATATAATTTTGCTGCATAAACAATGCCTGACTCTTTTGCGTCAATAATGTCTTGAGCGCTGGTATTGTCTGTTAAATAAAGCACCATTAGCGGCTTAAAATGTTTACTTGGTGAAGCAGCCATAATGCGATCATAGTAACTTTTTGCGAGCTCTGCATTGGTAACTGGCGGTACTAAATTTGGCATAACAATGGCGCGGCCAAAGTAGCGGCTAATATCAGCGACTGTATTTTTTAATACTTCTCCATCACGTAAATGTACGTGCCAATCGTCAGGGCGAGCAATAGTGATTGTACTAATTTGAGCTGTCATTCTAGTTATTTCCAATATTATTTAATTTTCTGACCTATATCACTTAAATGATACAAGTTGTTGATATTTCGAGTTAAGCTATAGCTGCTAACGTAACGCGTAACCATGAGGTTGTTTATTTAATTTGTTATTCAAGTATTTCAGGATCATCATTTACGTTACCAGCGTTGGCTAGTAATGTTTGTAATTGTTCTTTTAGGTTTGGTGGCACTTTGTAAATTGTTATAGAGTCATTATGCTGATTATAAACCACATCTTGGCCAAAATGGCTGCGCTCAAAACTCAAACTTATCCCGTTACCATAACCTGAATATTTAGTGATTTTATTAACCACTGTTTGATCATGGGGAAAAGACTCTTCAATCGGATAGGATTGCTGCTGGCAAAATTGATAAAAGTCTTGGCTCTGACCAGCAGAATCTGTTGTTGTATGACCAATAACCTTGCCTATTTCTTGCACTGAGACATCTTGCGAGCTAGCTTTTTGTTCTTTACAATAACTGAGCAATTCTTTACGTGTTTGTTGCTTTTCAGTTGCATCTAATTGGTTTACCGAAACATAATCTTCAACGGCTTGCACTAAGGTTTGTGTTTGCTCTTTTGAATTTAAGCCTTCTTCACACCCTAAAAAGTCCAGAAAGAAATCAGATACTTTACGTCCAGCACGGCCTTTAATAAAAGAAATATAACGATTACCGCTAGCATTTTGTTGATAATCAAATAAATCAATGCGTGCTGCCAATTGTAATTTATTGATATCTAAGTGCTGAGCGGCTGAAATGTTCAATTCACCATCAACACTATAATGTTCAGACACTGGAATAACCGCAACAAGCAAAAATCGTCCGCCCATATATTCATAATGGCAAACAACAAGATAACCAGTTTCTTCTATATCATATTTTTCTATTTCATTTTTTAAACTGTTTGCTGCTTGAATGCTAAAGTCATAAAAACTTTGTTTGTCATTAAAATAGCTTTCCATTAAATCAACAAAGCGAGCAGCTTGTAACCCACTATTGTTACTACTGTTTTCATTGCTGCTTTCAGTATTACCTGCCATTGGCATGGCAGTAAAACTGCCATAAGCTTTGCTGGCTTTACCATTATAGATAGCATGTAAACCATCAACAAATGCGGTTATTTTAGTACTGGTTCCACCTTGTTCAGGTGTTAAGTTTTCAGGACCCAAGCGTAATGAAACTTCCCCTGAACCCTCTTTTTTAGAAAGAAAATGTAATGCAATATTTGAAATGATTAAACTCATATAATACTCATATTAATACTCAAGTGACTTTATTAGTATATTGTTCAGGCATTTGATAAACTAAGGCTATTAAATTTATCATCAGCAATTAAGTGTCATTATGCCCATTGTATCGAAATACTCCAATGAACGTGTAGAAAAAATTATTCAAGAATTAATGGATGTTCTTGTTAACGAATCAGCAACCACAGATTTAGCATTAATGTGTTTAGGAAATACTATCACTAACGTTATTAGCAAAGTCCCTGCTGATCAGCAAAGTGCTATTGTAGACAATTTTAGCCGCGCATTAAAACAATCTATCCAAAAAACTCATTAGTTCTGACAATTAAAGACAAAAATAAAGAAGAAAAATAATCAATGGTCTCTTTTGATACAAAAAGCTATAGCAAAAAACTTTTACATTTAATCAGCTGGAGCCATTGGTTCACTTTTTTCAATATTATCGCCGCTATCGCGCTATCCTCATATTATTTATTTAGCGAAACTCCACCAGACACCTTAATAGGACAAATTTACCTCATTACAACATGGGTTAGTCATATTGCTTTTTTAACCTTTATGAGTTTTGTTTTAATTTTGTTTCCGTTAACGATTATATGGCCAAATACTAGGGTAATTCGTACGAGTGGCTCCATTATTTTTACTTTTGGGCTACTACTACTGATACTTGATGGGTTTATATATAGCCGATTAGGTTATCACTTAAATGCTTCTTCTAGTTCACAAATTATTGGATTGATAAAAGAAATTGCGCAAACTAATGATATTTTTTATATTGTTAGTGGCATGTTAGCTATTGTAATTTTAGGCTTTGAATTTACAGTCAGTAACTACGCTTGGAAGCATTTAAAACAACTGCAAAAAACGATTTTTGCCCGCTTTGTCATTTTCATCTTAGTCTTAGCCTTTTTCTTTAGTCACCTAACCCATATTTGGGCAGATGCTAACCTTGATTATGACGTACTACGCCAAGACACTGTATTGCCTTTATCATACCCAGCAACAGCAAAAACACTATTAACCAAGTATGGTTTGTTTGATATTAATGATTATATTGAGCGAAAAGCGAGCCCACTCTCTTTTAGTCGTACTATTCCTGATTATCCTCAGCTAACTGACCAGCAATGTTCTACAGCAACCGCAACTACACAGTCAGTATTTTTAATACTCACTGATGAACAGTTAAATAAGCATCAATTACAACAGGTTGAGCGTCGAGTCAGTGTGGCAAGTTATCAGCTAAACAATCATGTAGATACCGCATTACTTGATGATACTTGGTTTAACCTATTTTATTCACTGCCAAGCATTTACCAAGAAGATATTTTAGCGCAGCAAACTAAACCCTTATTATTTCAAGCAATTGAACAACAGAATTTAGCTAGTAGCTACACATTAATTAGTAAAGAAGTTGATGATGAAAATAGTAATACTTTGTGGTTTTCTGATTTATTTAATGAAAAAATTAAACTTAATGATATCTCTCCTCTTGTTTTTGCTGACAAGTTAAATAGTAAAAAACCTGGCTTACATTTGATTTACTTTAAAAGTTCACCACGAGAAAATGAACAAAACAGTGAGAAAAACAATAATAGTCGCTATCAGTTTGAATTGTTTGTTGATGCACTGATGTTAGCCCAACAACAAAAAACAGATAAAGATATTATTTGGATAAGCTCGTTGGGGAATCAAAGCAATGATACTCGATTAGGTGTTAAGCCCACGTTGTTGATTGCACCAAATAAAATAAATAACGATGCTAAAACGTTAAGCTTATTAACTAGCCATATGGACTTACAACCAACACTAATGACAAATTGGCTTAGCTGTCATGTTGAGAGTAAAAGCTATAGTAATGGTGCTGATCTATTGACGTTAAATAAAGATAGAGTTATTGCTAATACTTCTGCTGAAGGACTGATGATATTTAATAAGGATAAATCTGTATTCATTGATCAAAATGGTAATTTTGAAAGCTATTCAAGTCAATTAGCTGCCCCGATCACCGTAAATAAAGATTTTCCGTTAATGATTGACGGCGTGCACTTTATTAAACAATTTAGCTTACAAGCAGAACAAAACAAGTAACTTGAATATTAATTATCCAATTACCGATAATTAAGAACAATAAATTAAGCGTACGGTTAATTGTCGTTGCATTCGTTAAATAAATCATTAATATAGGCATCTCAAAACGCAAGTATAGTGAGCCACTCCCCTAGGGTGCTTATGAGAAAATCACTTTGTTTTGTTATCGGGGTATAGCGCAGCTTGGTAGCGCGTGCGTCTGGGGGACGTGAGGTCGCAAGTTCGAATCTTGCTACTCCGACCAAATTAAAAATAAAATTCAGCCACTTTTAGAGTAAACCAAATAACTCTTAGGTGGCTTCTTTGTTTTATCTACTAATGCATAACTCACCAATGCTTAATCAAATAAGATATAATCATTAATCTGTAGGATTAAATACTGACTTAGCGTTTATTTTACTCCATATGAAAAATGCCATACTAGAATGCTTTTATATTTGTCCCTACATCATATTTAATGGATACTCACCTTAACATGCAATACGCACGCGTATTTATCGATGATATTAGTTATCAACTAGCGCCACGTATTATTTCTAGTGATGAAATAGAGCGAAGGCTTGAACCTGTCTATAAGGCTCTTCGCATACCTAAAGGTCAACTGAAAGCTTTTACTGGCATTGAGCAACGTCGATGGTGGAATGAAAGTTTTCGTTACTCTGACGGTGCAATTGCTGCGGCTACAAAATGTCTGACTAAAACAAACTTTAATATTAACGATATTGGAGCGATCGTATACACAGGTGTGTGCCGAGAAGGCTTTGAGCCCGCTACTGCCTGTCGAGTTGCCGCCAAATTAGGAGCAAACAGTCACACAGTTGTTCATGACATTAGCAACGCTTGCCTTGGCGCACTAAATGGTATTATTGATATAGCCAACCGTATTGAGTTAGGCCAAATTAAAGCAGGTTTGGTGGTTTCTTGTGAATCTGCTCATACTATTGTCGAAAGTAGCATCAAGTATTTGTTAGATAATCCCACCATGTCTGTTTTTGCTGATACGTTGGCCACACTTACTGGTGGGTCTGGTGCAACTGCTATTTTAATTACCAATGGCTCCTTTGCTAACAATCAAAAATCCCAAGTACTTAAAGGACATAAATTAGTAACAGTAACAAGCAGAACATCAGCTGCCGATTTTGAAATTTGTCATTGGGGTATGCAAGCAGTAGCACCAGGGCTATTTAAAGAAATAATGACTACTGATGCTACATCTTTACTTAAAAAAGGAATGCACTTAGGTAATTTGACCTGGCAGGATTTTCTAGTAGAATCTGGTTGGCAAAAGTCAGATGTAGATAAATTGATTTGCCATCAAATAGGTTCGGTTAATCGAAAACATGTACTTGAGCAACTAAATATCAGTGAGCAACAGGATTTCATCACGTTTCCAACTCTTGGTAATATGGGTACAGTATCACTGCCTGTGACCGCCGCTATGGCGACGGAACAAAACTTTTTGAAAAAGAACGATAAAGTTGCATTTCTAGGTATCGGGAGTGGTTTGAGTTGCATAATGATGGGGCTAGAATGGTAACTTCCCTCACTTAGCTATTTTTCAAAGATAAAAACAACCCACTTATAAATAAACCTATCACTAGCAACAGCCATTCCCATGGTGGATCTCCAGGGGTCATAAGGTCAATTTCTACCGCAGCACGTATGGTTATTAACATAGCACTAATGCCTATTAGCGGAATAGCCCAGAAACACCATCGTTGATCCTGCTTAAAAGGTATAATTAATAAGAGTATCAACGTCAATGCTGTCAATAACATTAAACTACCTGACCCATTAAGCATTGCTCGAAACAATATCTGCACACCCGGTGATAGTTCATGCCAAGAATGATTTGTTGCTGCGGCATGATATGACATATAGCTGTTTTGTATCGCATAAACCAGTCCTCCGACAAACATAGGAGAAATTGCTAAGCTATGACAAATCAGGGCGGCTGTTTTAGTTGTGATCATTGATTGCTAACCTTGAGTTTATTATTCATTACTTTTGAGCATTGGCATTTTTTATAAGTAGATTATACGTCATCAATCTAGCATATCAGCCTAAATCAACATTATTATCTCAACAATTAACAAAGCCTAATCCATTATAAATATGTTAGTTGTTAACTCATTACTATAAACACTATCAAAGACTTTATGCTTTCAACCAAAGTAGAGTATATTATACCGTCCAATACAAAGAGATATAATGAATAAACAAACAATGTTGCTAGATCGCATTACGATTGAGCCAAAAACAAAAGCTACTTCTTGTGTTATCTGGCTACATGGGTTAGGTGATTCAGGTGCCGGGTTTGCACCAGTGGTACCACTCTTAAATTTGCCACAGGGTCATGCTATTCGTTTTGTTTTTCCTCACGCACCAGAGCAAGCTGTTTCTATCAATAATGGTTTTGTGATGCCTGCTTGGTACGACATTAAAAATGATGATTTACATAATCGGGCAGATATGGATGGTGTACTACAATCTGAATGCTTGGTGCGCGCTTTAATTCAAGAACAAATTGATAACGGAATTGCAGCCAGTAGCATTATTTTAGCCGGATTTAGTCAAGGCGGTGTAATGAGTTTGTACACTGGCTTACGGTTTGAACAAAAATTAGCAGCAATCATGGCCTTGTCATGTTATTTACCGATAAAAGATCAATTGCCCACTCAGTTGAGTACAGCCAATAAAAACACACCAGTATTACAACACCATGGCAAACTTGATGATGTGGTACCTATGTCATCAGGAAAAATGGCAAACGAGTTAATGAAAAATAAAGGTTATAATACTCAATGGAAAACTTACCTAATGGCTCATAGTGTATTGCCAGAACAACTTAATGATATTGGTACTTGGTTAACTAAATACCTTGTAGACTAATACTTTACCATCCTTTTTTACCTATGTTCAAAGCATATAATAGCTAATAAATATGATATTCAGACAGAAAAAAACAATCTGCATTAATGGTATTTTATAACGACCCAAAAAGTTGTGTATTAACATAAAAGTTTTAATAGTCATTATATTAACAAGAAAAAATATGATGTTGTGGTAAAGGTTTTAAGCTAATAACTTCGTCAATTTATTTTTACAACTCATTGCTTTTTATTTCAACTTGCTTCATTAAAATATAATAGCCTCGATGTAATAAATCATATAAGATTATAAATAACATACCGTTTTCATCGGTTTTGGCACATGAAATACCCACCATTTATTTCAAAGGGATACAGTCTCAAGTATGGATACTAGCAGTTTTATCGTTCTACTCTATAATGCCGCACTCCTAATTGCTTTAGGCGTTATTTATGATGCGCTGAAACTTGAGTCCATTAAGAATAAAACAATACGCAAATTAATCTCTGGATTATTTGTCGGGATGCTTGGTCTTGCAGTGATGAACACTTCATGGCAAATGGCACCAGGAATATTTTTTGACACACGGTGGGTGCTGATCAGCCTTTGTGGTTTGTTTTTTGGCATTGTGCCAACCCTGATTGCCGGTATTATGATGGTAAGCTTCAGACTGCACTTAGGTGGAGTAGGAGCGCTAGTCGGCTCCTTAATTATCATTATTCCTGGTAGCATTGGTTGTTTATTTGCCTACATATCGAAACACAAAAACCTGCAGCTTAATTGGTTCAAACTATACGCATTTGGCATGCTGATTCAAGTCTGTGCATTGAGCTGTATGTTACTAATGCCCGAACATTTACGATTCAAAGTCATCGGCGCAGTTATAGAGCCCGTAATATTTATTTTTCCTATTTGTACCATGGTAGTAGGTTTGATACTAAGGCGTCAACGTGATCGACGTAAATCTGAACACGACCTAACTTTAAGTCAAAAACTATTAAACAGGGAGCAAAGTATACTGAGAGGTTTAATTGGCTCATTACCTGATTTAATCTCTTTTAAAGATGTTCAAGGACGTTATCTTGGCTGCAATCATGCTTTTGAACAATACGTAGGCCTGACAGAGGAAGAACTGAAAGGAAAAATGGATCAAGAGCTAACCGGGAGTTTTAAACCTACAGAAATAGCAGCGCTTGATGAACAGGAAATAATTACCAGTGGTAAAGTTTATAGTCAAAATGAGTGGGTCGTATACCCTGATGGAAGCAAAGTTTTACATGAAACCATTAAGAAAACCTTTGATGGTTTAGATGGTACTCGCTATGGTTTAATGAGCGTCAGTAGAGATATCACTGAACGAAAAAATCATGAAGAGCAAATTCAACGACTTGCTTTTTATGACCCACTAACAAAATTGCCTAACCGCAGAATGTTGCAAGACAGGCTGCAACTCATGGTGACCTCTAGTTCTCGTGACGAACGATTAAGCGCACTTCTTTTTATCGACCTAGATAATTTTAAAACCCTTAATGACACACAAGGGCATAATATGGGCGACCAATTATTAATTGCTGTTGCCACCAGAATACAAAACAGTCTTAGAGACAAAGATCTTGTCGCTCGATTAGGCGGAGATGAGTTTGTTGCCTTGATTGCCAACCTTGGTGATGATGAAGTGACTGCTGGTCATATTGCCGAAGAAATCGCTGAAAAAATACGGCTATCCATTTGTAAACCATACAAACTATATATCAAAGGAAATTCAGATACCGAAAAAGAATTAGTTTTTCATTGCACGCCCAGTATTGGCATCAGTATATTCAAGTCAAACTTAAGCAACCATGATGATATTCTAAAACAAGCTGACGTTGCTATGTACCAGGCAAAAGCGGCGGGGAGAAATACTATTCGTTTCTTTGATCCTGCCATGCAGAATGCATTAGAAAAAAATGCAGCTATTTTAGCTGAACTGCACCAAGCAATAGATAATGCTGAGCTTGAATTGTATTATCAAATACAGATAGACGAAACCAAGGGTATTCAAGGTGCGGAAGTCTTATTACGCTGGTTTCATCCAAAACGCGGAATGGTTTCACCACTCGATTTTATTCCTTTAGCAGAAGAAAGTGGCTTGATCATCCCAATAGGTATTTGGGTATTGGAATCAGCTTGTCAGCAACTTAAAGTTTGGGAAAGCATCCCCAACCGAGAAAGTTGGCAGATATCTGTTAATGTTAGTGCTTTACAATTTCAACAAAATAATTTTGTTAAACAAGTACAAGATATCATTGCTTCAAAAAATATAAATCCGCGCAGTTTGAAACTAGAATTAACTGAAAGCATGGTATTAGAAGATGTTGATATTACTATTGAGAAAATGAATCAGTTGAATAAACTCGGCATTGATTTTTCCATGGATGATTTCGGCACTGGATACTCTTCTCTATCATGTTTGAAACGTTTGCCACTGAAACAATTAAAAATAGATCAATCATTTGTACGTGATATCACAACAGATCCTGATGATGCAGCAATTGTTCAAGCAATTATCAGCCTGTCTAGTAGCTTAAACTATGATGTTATAGCTGAAGGTGTTGAAACCAACGAGCAGCGACAATTTTTGTTTAATAATGGCTGTAGTCAATATCAGGGCTTCTTGTTTGGCCGTCCGGTGCCTATTATTGAATTTGAGAAGTTAGTAAGCTCCATGTCTTTTGATTATTCCGCTTGCTCTGCGCTAAATATGTTGGATGCTCAAATATAAATTAACCGTTAAAGATTAATAGACCTCTTGAGCCAAATATATCCAAATCACTTTTACAATCGGCGTTTTGTAATTTAGATATCCGTATGCCATTTAACGTATCCTTTAAAACAAAGTCTTACCGCAGCCAATAAGCACGCGATCATGCCATTTAATGTTAACTTGAGTAGAAAAGGCTTCACCGCTCATAGTGTCGACACAGTTTTTATCTTCAAGCTTAATAATAACGTCATTATTAAGTTGATAAACAGTAGTGCGCTGGGCAGTGTTAACTTTTGGCTCAACATAAGGGTAAGTTTTTACTAATTCACCATAATCACTACTAATATAAAAATGCTCACCATTAATAATCTCTAATAACCAAGCTGGCTCTTGCCCTATTGCACGGTAACTCACCCCTCGCAACTTTGCCACATGCCAAACATTTTTTTCAGTTAACTCATGATTGCGGCTAGTCTTGTCTAAAGAATCATCCTGACAAGCTTGATCTGTATAAGATAGCACCTTGGGATCACTGCAAGCGCCACAACCATTACTATATGTTTTAATCTTGTTTTCATTCATTAGTCCACAAACAGGTCGATAATCCATTGTACAAATTTGCGGTCTAGGGTCTATACAGGTAACTATATTATTGACTGATTTGTCCGTATTAGCAGTGCAAGCCGTTATTGTAGTGAAGAGGAAAGTACTTAGTAATTTAATGTTCATGTTCTGACTCCTTAATATATACCCATGATACTTCAATATGTGCATTTCAGGGCTGCTGAACGAGTCATGATCAAGGCGCATTTTTTTATTAAGGGTCGTTCCCTTAAAAAGAGATGCAACGAAGAACATGATTTGATCAGGGGCCCCTGTAAGGCTGGTTTAGAAACGCTTTATACTACGTTATTGATTTCGACAATGGAACAACCATTATCTTCAATCAAAGCCTTGCCTAAAGACGTTTCTAACTCCAGCTGAATCCGACATATTGAAGTAACATCGGTATATAAGTGATGTAGATTATTTTTATGATAACTTGTAGGAGATTGGCTAGTATAGTATGTAAAAGTAAAAGCAGGAATAAAACAGGAAGACTTACTGTAAATTCACAATTATTTAAACCAAACTTTACCTCCAATAATTTTATAAGCCGGTGTACCTTTTACCAATGCTTCTCGGGCGAATACTTTTTCACATTTAGGACAGACACCGGCTGTTAATGTATAATTTTGGCTAATACGCTCTTTAAAGCATTTCACCAAAGCCCCCTTACCGCCTTTACGGTATTTAAATAAGGGTGCACTACATGTCTTACAAAAAATCTTGATGGTTTTCGTTGGACCTTTTTTATTCGGCTTAGCCATAACGTTAGTGCTGCTTGTTCATGGCTGCTTTTTCAATATTTAATTCTCCTAGTTTTTTTGCTATATCTGGTGCTGCTGATTTAGGTGACACGTCTTCATCTATATGTAAGATTTTACCATCAATAGAAATATAAAAAGTAACTCGGCTAGCTACTCTAAAAAAATTTAATACATCATAAGCTTTAGCTGTTTCTTTAGTTGGGTCACTCAACATAGGAAAGTCTGCTCCAGTCTTTTTAGCAAAATCACGATTATCATCAAGAGGATCAACACTAATCATAAAATAACTAACATTATACTCTCTGATCAAATGCCCTTGTTCGATTAGCGACTTACATTCAAAGGTACAACCTCGAGTATTTGCCATAGGATACCAAGCCACAACTATCGCTTGTTTACCTTGGTAATCACTTAGTTGATAAAAGTCACCGTTAGTTGCTTGTAAATTAAAATTGGGTGCTTGCATACCCACTGTTAAATCGGTAGCAAAAGTAGGTATTCCTGTTAGCAGTGACAGTGAAACACCTAGTGTAATGGTTAAGTTCAGGATTAACTTTTTGATCATGATCATTTCCTACTTAGTATTTTAAAATGATGAATTAGGTTGGCTTAAAAACTTAATCTCTTCAGCGCTTGATTGCCTCTGTAAAATATTATTACGATGTGGGTATCGGCCAAATTTTTCAATAATATTCAAATGCTGTAATTCAAATTGATAATTACTGTCAATGCCATTCTCTTTATATAATAAGCAGGCTTGTTGATGAATGAGCAAAGATTCACTGTGCATAAAGGGCATATAGAGAAAAGTACGTTCTATCGCATTAAGTTGTTTGTCTGCACCTACCGAAATTGCCTGTTGTGATAAAGCGAGTGCTAATGAATCTTGAGCAAAAGACTGGGGAGTATCTCGGAACATATTTCTTGAAAACTGATCCAACACTATAATTTCTGCTAAACGACCTTTAGCACTATTACGCCATTGATACAGTTCACATTGGCTAGCTTGTTGATGGAGACCTTCAAACCTAATTTTGATGCGCTCATCAAGAGCACTATCCTTTTTCCACCACTGCTGAGAGCTTAGCTCTTCAAACCAGAATGTTAATACATCACTATGCATTTTTTTCCCCTATTAATTGTTTTGCTCTTAACTTTCGGGTGATCGCTGGTATATCAGTATAGCTTTGTTCCTTACTATTATTTGAAGTTAATTCATCATAAAATAAATTATCACTTAAACAATCATCCTCTATAACCTTTGAAAAATTGGTTTCGTTAGGCTCTGACGATAAAGACACTATTCCTGAAGCGACAATTAAGATTTCAATTTCAGATGATAAATTTGGCTCTAAGGTAACACCAGGTACAATAAGTACTGACTTGTTAGTAATTTTTTCTCTGATATGATCAATCAAACCATTATACGTAGAAAGCTTAGGCTCAGATTTACAAAACAGTTGGAAAATAATGCCTTTTGCAGTATCTATGTTAGCAATAGAAACTAACGGGTTATTGAGTGCTTGATCCAGCGCATCAAACGCTAACTCTTCTGTTTCTGCTTTTCCCACACCTAAAATAGACTCACCTTCATAAGATAGTATTCTAGAAAAGTCATTTTTATCTACATTTACATAACCTGTTTCAGTCAACATTTGCACTAACGATACGAGTAAGTTTTTTAAGACTTCATTACTGTGATTAAATGCTGCAAACAATCCAACATTTCCTCCTAACCCTTTCAGAAGTAAATCGTTAGATAAAGTGATGTAAGCATGTATGGGATCTTTAATATCTTTAATTCCCTGTAAGGCAAAATCCATTCGCAGTTTACCTTCAGACTCAAACGGTAAAGTAACAATAGCTAAACAGTTAATATTTAACTCACGGGCGATACGTGCAACCAGAGGACTAGCTCCTGTACCGGTACCACCACCAAAGCCGGCCGTAATAATAACAATATCACTATTTTTTATGGCATTTGTTAACAGCTCTTCACTTTCTTCTGCGGCTTTTAAACCTACATCAGGGTTAGAGCCAGCGCCATAACCGTTAGTTAAATTTTCACCTATTAATATTCTGTTCTCAACCTGCAAGGTATTTAAGGCGGCCAGATCAGTATTAACAGCAATTAAATTTACTTGCTGTGACAAACCATTTTCATACAACATGTTAATGGTATTACAACCACAACCACCAATACCAACAACCGTGATAAGTAGGTCAGGTTTTGAATGAATAAGCTCTTTCATAAAATTTCCTAATGCATTTTTATAATCAAATTCTTTCACTAAGTCGGCGTATTAAATTTAATTACATTCAAGAAAAGCATTTAACTTCTTGACGGATTTTAACAGAGTTGATTCATAAAACTCTGTGATCAACCTTTATTATAATGATCAATTTTAGAATCTGCCATATTAATAGATAACTCTAGAGTATTAATTTTACGCTTTAACAATTTGTTCTTTTTAGAACTAAATAAACACTAAGTCTTTTTCGAATAATTTTAATCATCATCGTTTTAAAAAGCTTTAAATTGAAGTGATTAGTCACTTCTTAATTAGAGGGAGTTATCAGGGTTACCATCACAGGTGGCAATGGAGTTACCAGGGTTGCGCTGGGCTTTAACTACAGAGTTATCAGAGTCACCAAGAGTTTGACTTTTAGGGTTGTTAGAGTTATTGTGCTTTTATTGGTTTTGTTTATAAAAGTAGAAAATATGAAGTATGCAATTATCTTCGTTTCAGCAAAGAACGATGGCGTTTATCAAGTGTCAGTACCTGACCTACCCGGTTGTGCTACTAACGCTGATTCTATTGATTTAGGATTAGAAAAAATAAGTCAAAGTATTAAATCCCACTTGGCTATCTTGGCTGAGTATGGCGAAAAAATTCCATCAGCATTAAATATAGATAAACACAGACAGCAATATACTATCGAGCATCCACACACTCATTCGCAGGCTTTTTGGGCTATTGTAGATATTGATATAACAGCCTATTTAGGCAAAAGTCATAAGATCAATGTCACCTTACCCGAATTATTAATAAAACAAATAGATGAACAAGTGAGTAAAAGCTCTGCTTATAAAACCCGTTCTGGTTTTATTGCGAGTGCTTGCTTGGTCGAACTGGGGAAATAAAGAGATTGTTGAATGTGTAGTAACAAGGTGAAAACTACCCAGAGATTTGGAGGATTTATTTAAAGCTTAACGTAAAGGAGATAAATCAATTTTATTCGCGGCGGCATTAATTTTGTCATTCAAACCCATACTTTGTTCATGATAAAAGTCGAGTTGAGCAATTTGGGGAATTGGTAAAAGTTGTTCTAATGATGTTATATTTTCGTTTAAACAAGGCATTGGTTGTTCAGTGGCACAGTTAGCAATCCAAGCAACACATTGTAAACCGTCAGCTATTATCGCTTGGTAAGTTAATAATGCATGGTTTAAGCAGCCCAGTTTCATGTTGACTACTAAAATAACTTCTTGCTTAGTGTCTTGAGCAAAGTCTGATAAGAAAATATGTTTTTCCCCACCTGTATCTATATTGTTGTTTACATATATTGGTAAACGCCAGCCACCTGCACCTTCGGTAATATTTATATCTGCTTTTAATGACGTTACTTTACTAAAACCTTGTGATATTTCAGCAATAGATATTTTTCTATTTTCATTAGAGGCTGCAATATGAGGGGCAATCGCTTCTTCAAGCGCAATAGGATTCACGTCGCTAATGCTTTGGTTACAATTACTAAATTGACTTAATAGCTGAGCATCTTCATTGACTAACTGTTCACCGATATGATGACAACCCGCTGCAATTGGCTTATACACAGCTACCTTTTTACCACTATTTATTAACGCTTGAGTAAGCGCACAAGCAACAAATGTTTTGCCTGCATCAGTATCAGTGGCGGTAATAAAAAAATTTTTCATCTTTAGTCTTTATCTCAAAAAAGGTAATTTAAATAGATAACTTAACTTGCCTATGTACTTTACTCAGGAGTTCATTAATAACGTCATCTTCGAAGTCTTTTGTCGAAGATCCATTGTCTTTTTGCTTGGATTCTTTTCCAATAATAAACTTTTCCTGATTAATAGGCATAGGCATGTAATTTAATTATTCAGCTTAAATATTCAACTTAGCGACAAGACCCGAATATAATCGGTAAGTAGCTGGGTATATACCACTAGGTTCAAGAAAATCTTGGTAATGTTCAGTCATCGCAAACCATTTGTCTTTACCGGATAAACCACGATTGCGCTTTTTCGGTAAATGATTCGCACCTAAACCTTTAAGTTCACGTGCTAAATGGATAACATTTTGATATTCAAGCACTATGTCTTGGCATTTATGCTCTAAGATCTTTGAAATAGGTGTATTGAAAAGCTCACTTAATTCACTTTCGGCTTTAAAGTCGATTACATGTTGATCATCATCGACTTGTCGCCATGATGATTTTAATTCATGTAAAGTACCATCAACTAAGCTAGTAAATATGATCAAGCCACCTGGCTTTAATACGCGTAACATTTCTGAAATAGCAACATCAAGGGGATCACACCACTGAATAACAAGGTTCGAATAAATTAAGTCTACACTTTCATCTTGTAAGGGGATTTTATGCACATCTGCTTCAAGCCATGTAATCTCTTTATTACGACTTTCTTGTGCAAAATGAAGCATGCCTTTTGATAAATCTAAACCAATAACTTGCTGATAAGAACTAGCCAATAAATCGGTGAAAAAACCTGTTCCTGAGCCTAAATCTAAGACCGTGAGATCATTTCTATTTGGCAACCACGGCATTAAATGTTTACCGGAAAATCGCTGTAGTCTGGCAGAAACATCATAAGATTTGCTAGCAGAGCCAAAACTTTGTGCTATTTTTATTTTATTTTCTTGATACTGCACTGTTGGAGTCATGAAGACTTTCCTACCTTTATTTACAAAGTGCTTTATTTAAACAGCTGGCCAAATGATTGATATCATTATAATTATGGCTCGCACAAATGGTAACGCGTAACCTGGAGCTGCCAACGGCAACAGTTGGTGGGCGTATAGCCGTTAGCCAAATCCCTTGATTCTTTAATTGTTCACTGACATTTAGGGCTTTTTGTTCATCCCCAATAATAATCGCATGAATTGAAGATGCTGACGGTATGACTTCAATACTTGAATCGAGTAATTCAATGAATAAAGTACTTAACTCAGTAATTTTATCACGTCGCCATTGTTCTTGTTGAATGAGCTCAATACTTCTAATTGTTGCCCAAGCAAGTGCCGGAGAAATTGCCGTTGAATATATATAATGCCTAGCAAAATTAATTAAATAATCATGCACATTTTCATCGCATGCTAAAAAAGCACCGCTAGTGGCAATCGCTTTGCCAAAGGTTGCCATGGTGATGTCTGCTTGATTATTGTTAGTTAATACACTGGCACTACCCTGACCTTGTTCACCAATAACACCAATACTATGGGCGTCATCAACATAAAGCCAAGCATTATGTTGTTTGGCAACACTGGCAAGTTCGATAAGATTAGCTTGATCACCGTCCATACTGAACACACCTTCAGAGGCAACCAACTTATTTTGAACATCAGAACTAGACAATAACTGTGCTAATTGCGCTGTATTATTATGAGCAAAGCGCTTTACTTTAGCCTTACTTGAAAAAGCACCATCGAGCATAGAAGCATGGGATAGTTTATCAAGAAAAAAATGCGCTCTGTCTTTTCCTGTTTCTTGGCCTAGTGTTTGAAATAGCGCTACATTTGCAGAAAAACCACTGGTAAAAATTAGACAACGAGGTTTATTTATCCACTGGCAAATTTTATCTTCTAATGCTTGATGCGCATAATGAAAACCAGTTACTAAGCTTGAAGCACTTGCACATAAACCAAAACGAGCAACACCTTCTTGCATGGCTTTATTTATTTCATTATGGTTATTTAACCCTAAATAATCATTTGAAGAAAAGTTTATATAGGGCTTACCATCGACAAGTATTTGAGTACCTTGCTGCTGAGCGGCATTTTCCGCCGCTTGTAAACAAACCCGTTGTCTATATCTAGCTTGTTGTTTTTGCGCGGTTACTTGCCCAGCAATATAGTCAAATGCCATTGTCGTCTTTTTTATGATCGGTTAGTAATTGTTGTTAACGGGTATTAATGTGCAGCGTCGTAAAACAAGTCTTTATGTTGCTCATTGACTAAAGAGGTTGTCAGCGCTTTATCTTGTGAAGCACTTTCATCAACAACAGTCTCAGTGTTAATACCTAATTTTTTGAATAGTTGAGTATCGGTATCTGTTTCAGGGTTTTCAGCTGTTAATAATTTACAACCATAAAAAATTGAATTCGCACCTGCAAGAAAACACAAGGATTGCATTTGTTCATTCATTGCCGAACGACCTGCCGACAAGCGCACATGGGATTTTGGCATCATAATACGCGCAACGGCAATACAGCGAATGAAATCAAAACTTTCTAAATCATCTACATTTTCTAGTGGTGTACCTTCAACTTTCACCAACATGTTAATAGGTACACTTTCAGGTTGTTGTGGCAAATTTGCCAACTGTATCAATAAAGAAGATCTATCTACTGCTTTTTCACCTAAACCCACAATACCGCCACTACACACTTTCATGCCGGCACTTCGTACATTAGTGATGGTGTCTAATCTGTCTTGAAAAGTACGCGTGGTGATGATTTGATTATAATGCTCAGGTGACGTATCAAGGTTATGGTTATAATAATCTAAACCAGCATCTTGTAGCTGTTCGGCTTGCTTTTCATCTAGCATACCCAAAGTCATACAAGATTCCATTCCCAACGCTTTAACGCCTTTAATCATATCAAGCACAATTGGCATATCACGTTCTTTTGGGTTACGCCAAGCAGCGCCCATGCAAAAACGTGTAGAGCCCATCGCTTTAGCTTTTTGTGCCGCTTCTAATACTTTTTCTACTTCGAGTAAACGTTCTTTCTCTAAATCTGTTTTATTACGAGCACTTTGCGAGCAATACTTACAATCTTCAGGACAGGCACCTGTTTTAATAGACAATAAAGTACTCACCTGTACCTCATTCGCATTAAAATGTTGACGATGAACTGTTTGAGCTTGAAACATTAAATCATTAAAAGGTAAATCAAATAAGGCATTAACCTCTTTAAGATTCCAATTATGTCGAACTAATGAATTCTCATCTGTTGACCCGGTTACTGCGGATTTTTCTACTGAAGCTAAAGACATAAGACTCGTTTGCATCTATATAATTTAACGGGTAGTCTAGCGTTCACACTCTTAATGTCAACAATAAAAATGGTTTTAAGTTAACATATGTACAAAAAACAACCAGAGATTCATACAGCCACAAAAACTAGCAATGATTTACTACAATTTGATAAAGAGCATGTGTGGCACCCTTATACTTCCATGACATCACCTTTACCTTCTTATTTGGTAGAAAGTGCTAATGGCGTACATATAAACCTTGCTAGTGGTGAATCACTTATTGATGGCATGTCATCTTGGTGGTCTGTACTTCACGGATATAATCATCCCAAGTTAAATGCGGCGCTAGTTGAGCAATCAACCAAAATGTCGCATGTTATGTTTGGCGGTTTAACGCATCCAAGTGCTATTACATTATGCGAAAAGTTAATAGATTTAACGCCACAAGGGCTAAATAAAGTATTTCTTTGTGATTCTGGCTCAGTTTCCGTCGAAGTGGCAATGAAAATGGCATTGCAGTATTGGCATAGCAAAGCTCACCAAGCAAATAACGTATTAACGAAGACTAAATTACTCACCGTTAAAAATGGGTATCATGGCGATACCTTTGCAGCGATGTCTGTGTGTGATCCTGTTACAGGTATGCATCAAATATTTGAACAAGTATTAATGCAAAACTATTTTGCTCCTGCACCTACCATTAAATTTGGTGAACAATGGCACAGTGATGATACTAAAGAACTCACCCAACTATTTAAACAACATCATCATGAGTTAGCCGCTTTTATTATTGAACCGATTGTACAAGGTACAGGTGGTATGCGTTTTTACCATCCTCACTATTTAAAAACTTGCCGTCAACTGTGTGATCAATATGATGTTTTACTTATTGTTGATGAAATTGCCACAGGCTTTGGCCGTACTGGAAAGTTATTTGCTTGTGAGTGGGCAGATATCAGTCCTGATATTATGTGTCTGGGTAAAACGCTTACTGGCGGATACATGACACTAGCAGCAACCTTGTGTACTAATGATATTGCTAACACCATTAGTACAGGGGAAGCCGGATGCTTTATGCATGGTCCTACCTTTATGGGAAATGCGTTAGCGTGTGCAGTAGCAAACGCAAGTATTGATTTATTATTTGAGAACAATTGGCAAGATCAAGTGCAAACCATTGAAAATAAATTAAACGCTTTATTACTCCCCTTAAAAACATACAGTAGAGTTAAAGATGCGCGAGTCTTAGGCTCTATTGGGGCGATTGAATGCTTGCAAGCGGTGAATGTAGCAGTAATACAAAAGCGCTTTGTCGAACTAGGCGTGTGGATCCGTCCCTTTGGTACGCTTATCTATATTATTCCGCCACTTATTATCAATACAGAACAATTAACGACGTTAGTTAATGCTATTACAATAGTGTTAGATGAAGATGAATGTTTTATTTAGCTAACGAGTTAAGTGTATGATTTAAAATAACAGAAAGCCAAATGAGATTGAATATCAGTAGAAAGTACAAATTGTAATGAGTGTTATCATTCTGCCTTCTACTTCTATATTTCTCCACCAACATTGATGCATAACTGCCAGCAGCACTAAACCATATAACGAGATATAAATAACCTGTTAATGGTGTTAACCAAAACTGTCTAATTTCAATATCATGATAACGCAGAACACCATAACTTTTTTCTGGCGCAGCATAAAACGACATTGCTAAAGCAAATATAAATATTATCCAACTTAGTACTGCTAACACTCGAGATAAATAAAACCAAAAATCGTGCGATATTCGCCGCTCTTTGATCTTAGTTTCTTGAGTCACTTGGGCTGATTTCATGCCGTTATCATCCAGATTTAAGTCTTTTTGACCTTATAGGTTAACTTTTTACATTATTGTTAATTAATTTAACAAGTTTTACTTGTTAAACATGAAAGTAACGGTAACATAACCACCTTAAAAAATTCAGTACATTCGATAAAATATAAGAGGTCATTACATGTCAGTTATAGCAATTACTGATGTATTAGCGGGAAAATTCCCTGTTGATGAAACTATTACCGTACATGGTTGGATCAGAACTCGCCGTGATTCAAAAGCCGGTATTTCTTTTTTAGCTATTCACGATGGCTCATGCTTTGATGCTATTCAAGCTATCGTACCTAGTGATCTTAATAATTATCAAGAAGAGGTCCTTAAGTTAACCACGGGTTGTTCTGTGAAAATCACTGGTATTTTAGTTGAATCTCCTGGTAAAGGGCAATCTTTTGAAATTCAAGCAACAGCTGTTGAAGTATTAGGTTTTGTTGAAGATCCTGATACTTACCCTATGGCAGCAAAACGTCACAGCATTGAGTTTTTACGTGAGCAAGCACATTTACGCGCTCGTACTAATATTGGTGGCGCGGTTACTCGGGTACGTAATTGTTTAGCTCAGGCTATTCATCGCTTTCTTCATCAAAAAGGATATTTCTGGATCAGCACACCACTTATTACGGGTAGTGATTGTGAAGGCGCAGGAGAGATGTTCCGCGTTAGTACTTTAGATATGGAAAACTTGCCACGTAACGATGAAGGTAAAGTTGATTACAACAAAGACTTCTTTGGCAAAGAAACCTTTTTAACGGTTTCAGGACAGTTAAACGTTGAAACTTACTGTAACGCGTTATCAAAAGTATATACCTTTGGCCCCACCTTTAGAGCTGAAAACTCCAATACTTCCCGTCACTTAGCTGAGTTCTGGATGGTTGAGCCCGAAATTGCTTTCGCTGATTTATCTGATGCCGCAGATTTAGCTGAAGAAATGCTAAAATATGTATTTAAAGCGGTTTTAGAGGAACGTAGCGATGATATCGCTTTCTTCCAACAGCGTGTTGATAAAACAGTTATAGACCGTTTGAACTCTGTGATTGAAACAGATTTTGTCCGTTTAGATTACACTGACGCCATTACTATTTTAGAGAATTGTGGTAAAACATTTGAAAACCCAGTTTCTTGGGGCGTTGATTTAAACTCAGAACATGAACGTTATTTAGCAGAAGAGCATTTTAATGGTCCGGTAGTTTTACAAAATTACCCTAAAGACATTAAATCTTTCTATATGCGTTTAAATGATGATGGTAAAACTGTTGCTGCCATGGATATTTTAGCACCGGGTATTGGTGAGATCATTGGTGGTAGTCAACGTGAAGAACGCCTTGATGTTTTAGATAGTCGTTTAGAAGAAATGGGCTTAGATACTGCTGATTACAGCTGGTATCGTGATTTACGTCGTTACGGCACTGTACCACACTCAGGCTTTGGTTTAGGTTTTGAGCGTTTAGTCGCTTATGCTACTGGCATGCAAAACGTACGTGATGTGATCCCTTTCCCAAGAACACCTAATAACGCCGATTTTTAATTAACTGTTATTAGTTATTGATGCTCTGTACCCGTTCCACTTGAAATGAAAAATTCAACCGGAACGGATACAGAGCGCTTTATTTAAACTTCCACCCTATTTCCAATAACTCACTTTATTTTCGAAAGACTTAGTAGCTTTCAAACCTTGTTCTTTACAAGCTGTTCCTATATACAAAAAACCGACAATTTCATTGTTATTTTTTACATCAAGCCCTTGTTTAACTTTAGTATTGTAAGCTAAATTACCTGTTCGCCACATAGCGCCATAACCCAGAGCTACGGCTGCCATTTGTATGGCATGAGCACCACAACCTGCAGCAATTAATTGTTCCTGATTTGGCACTTTTTCATGTTGAACAAATTCAGTACTAACAACAATAATCATAGGTGCTCTAAAGGGCATTTTTGCTATTTTAGTTAGATTAGCACCATCACTACTTTGAACTAGTAAATTACTTAATCGCTGTAAACCATCTCCAGTTACTACAGTAAAGTGCCAAGGTTGCAAACAAGCATGATCGGGTACTCGCATACCTGCAGCTAAAATTTTCTCTAAATCATGATGATTAGGCGCAGGTGTTGTTAATATGGGTGTTGATTGACGCTGTAATAGCAATTCGATACTGGTCATAGTGTTTGTTTATTCAAAATAGATATGAAATTAGTGTATAACTAACTGTACCGAGGCGCACTTAAAAAAACAATCTAAAGATAGAGATTTTAACTTGACTTAACTTAATGAGAACAGCAATATAATTATACATTAATTCAGTTAAATAAAAATTTAAGCTAACTAGGTATATAAAAGGTATTTATGAACAACGCTTTTACTTTCAAGCATAATTTAGTGCTCAATCGACGCTTAACTCTAACAACTTCATGTTGGCAGAGTCAGGTCATTCGTCTGTGCTCACTTTATGCGGAGCGTTCAAGTTAGCAAACTACATAACTAACTAAATACACTATTTGAGCCGCAGAATTTAACTTTTGCGGCTTTTTTTTGCATCACAATAAAATTGTTCGTCAAAGGATTTTGCAAAAAATAAGAAAATATAAGGAGCGTAAGAATGCAAGTACCGATTGCCTATTTGGCCGTATTATTAATTTGGTCTACCACACCATTGGGCATTGTGTGGAGTAGTGAGACGATAAACCCAACAATGGCTGTTTTACTGCGTATGCTTATTGCAGTGATACTGGGCAGTTTGATCATTCTTATTACAAAAATAGAATTACCTTGGCACAAACAAGCGCTTCGTTTATATAGTTTTTCTGCGTTAGGTATTTTTGGTGGTATGTCATTTTCATATTTAGCAGCCGTTTATTTATCGTCTGGAATTTTATCACTTGCTTTCGGTTTAGCACCGGTATTTTCAGCAATACTCGCTACAAGAATTCTAGCTGAGCCAAAAATATCAACTGTGCGTAAACTATCAATGTTGCTATCTTTTATAGGTTTGGCTTTGGTTTGTGCGGATAAGTTTTCATTTAAAGGTGATAGTCTCTATGGTTTGTTTTTTGTTTTGACGGCTGTTTTTCTATTTAGCTTAAGCGGTGTGTTAGTAAAAAGTATATCGTTAGCGATTCATCCGCTATCAACAACAGTCGGCGCATTAATCGTTTCATTGCCTTTGTTTATTGGAAATTGGTTACTACTAGATGGCAGTTTAGATGTGAGTGATTGGCAATTAAGATCAGTTTGGGCAACTATTTATTTAGGTGTATTTGGCTCTTTAATCGGCTTTTTTGCTTACTTTTTTGTATTGCAAAAACTCACCCCAAGTACTGTAGCACTAATAACATTGGTAACACCTGTTATTGCACTCTCGTTAGGAGCAGTGCTTAACGATGAAGTTATCACTAATAAGATACTTTTAGGTGCTTTTTTGATTATCTTGGGGCTAGCCATATATCACTGGGGTGAGCAATTGATTAATAAATTACAGATAAAAAGAATAATTAGAGGTAGTCACTAGCAATTTAAGTGATAAAGCAGGTTAGTTCCTTGAATCCAAATGGTGACTAACCTGCTTTAACTTATTTAAAATTTGGCTTGTTATTAGATAACAAATTTTTCGAAATATAATAATCAACACTTGTGTATCGACCTGCCCCAATAAAGAATAAAGCCAGTAACATTATAAAATAGGTAGCCGAAAATTCGATGCCATTATTAAGTACCACTATATTACCTTTCTCATATAACCAATCGGTATTGCCATTCTCTGCAATTATTTCACGCATTTTTTCTAAACGGTTACCCGTTTGTATACTATTTTCTAAACTGGCTTCTGCTTGTTCAAAACCAATCCAAGTCATCATTTTAGCTGCACTGGTATCAGGATTAGTTGGCGTTATAGCAAACCAACCGTTGGGAGCATGTACAGTGCTTGCTGCCATAATCATGGTAAACATTAACGGAATTGATATTAGCCTTGTTAGTGCCCCAACAAGTAATAACCAACCGCCAAAAAATTCAGCGAGTATTACTAAATTTGCCAATAACGCGGGAAAGGGTAAGCCTAATCCCCAATCACTATTGCCAAACCAGGCGATGATATTTGGATCTGCCATAAAAGAGGCTATACCTGACACCTCTTCATTTAGCAATTGAGTTTTACTAAACCCTGCCATAATAAAAACAGGTGCAAGATATAAGCGTAACAATAAGGCTGGAACCCCATCAAAGTTAGGCAGTTTGTTTAAAAATTTGTTGTATATTGATAACAGTAAAGACATTGTGGTTGGTCTCAATTGGATTACTTTTATAATGTATAGGGTATAAGAACTTTTAAATACTAAAATTCTTTCACAAACTTATTAAAAGTTGAAAAAGGTTAACAAACTAGAGGAGGTATCAACCGCTGGCGTTAACTAAAGACTTATTTATTTACAATCTAATAGTCAAATTCAAAGCCGTTTAGGTTAAGATAATACTAACCCTTTAGTTAGTATTTATAGATGATTTTTATGAATAAATTAGTAAACCTATTTAAACGTATTGTATTAGGTCTCTGGCGTTTATTTACCCTAACACGCTCAGTTGTTTTAAACTTAATTTTTGTTGTGTTGTTTATGGGCTTTATCGCTATGTTAGGGAGTGATTCTGAACAAGTTATTGTACCCAATGAATCAGCATTAGTATTGAATCTAGTCGGTGATTTAGTTGAACAAAAGCGTGAAATAAATCCTATGGACGTCTTATTACTAGAAGCATTAGACGAAAAGGAAGGTAAACCCGAAGTGTTATTAGCTGATGTGTTAGATGTGATTGCTAAAGCAAAAAATGATGATCGGGTACAGTTACTGGTTTTACAGCTTCAAGGCTTAAAATCCACAGGTTTAAGTAAGTTGCAAGATGTTGGTGCTGCGCTAATAGATTTCAAAAGTTCAGGTAAAAAAATTGTCGCATTAGGTGATCACTTCTCGCAAGACCAATATTACCTCGTTAGCCATGCCGATGATATATGGCTGAACCCACAAGGCTTTATGTTACTTGATGGGTATGGTCGTTATCAAATGTATTTTAAATCGGCGTTGGAAAAGCTTTCTATTAATCAACACATCTTTCGTGTCGGCACGTTTAAATCTGCCGTAGAGCCTTTTTTGCGTGATGATATGTCTGCAAATGCCAAAGAAGCTAATGCGTTATGGTTAAATGATTTATGGCAACAATATAAGGAAGATGTCGCTAAACAAAGAGGTTTTAGCGTCAACAATTTCGATGATAGTATTACCGATTTATTGAGTAAGTTTACTAATGCAAATAGTAGCTTTGCGAATTATGCCTTAACAAATAAATGGGTTGATCAGTTAAAAACGCGAGCACAAATGCGTAGTGACTTAATTGATATGGTCGGTAAAAATAAAAAAGGTGACAGTTATAACCATATTAGCTTTAAAAATTATTTGGCCGCAACTACTTCAATCATACCTATAGATATAGACGGAAAATCAACAAACAAGATAGCGGTTATCGTTGCTAAAGGTACTATTTTAAATGGCAAACAGAAACCGGGTACAATTGGTGGCGATTCAACGGCAACATTACTGCGTAAAGCACGTAATAACGATAAAGTAAAAGCCGTGGTATTAAGAGTTGATAGCCCCGGCGGTAGTGCTTTTGCTTCAGAAATAATTCGTCAAGAAGTGGAGTTGTTAAAAGCAGCAGGAAAACCCGTTGTTGCTTCTATGGGAACTTATGCTGCTTCAGGTGGGTATTGGATTTCAGCGCCCGCGGATAAAATAGTTGCTGCGCCATCTACAATTACCGGCTCTATTGGTATTTTTGGCATGATGATGACTTTTGAGGACTCGTTAAGTAAACTCGGTATTCATACCGATGGCGTAGGCACAACAGATATTGCAGGTTTCGGCCCTACTCAGCCATTAACCAAAGGTATGTCACAACTATTCCAACTCAGTATCAATAAAGGTTATCAAGATTTTATAGGCTTAGTCGCGGAAAATCGAAACATGACTTTAGCGCAAGTTGATGCGATTGCTCAAGGTAGAGTATGGTCTGGTAAGAAAGCAAAAGAACTTGGGTTAGTTGATGAACTCGGTAATTTAACCGATGCGATTGTTGCTGCAGCAGAATTAGCTAAGCTTGATACATATGATACTCTATTAATTGAGAAAGAGTCCTCTTCACGCAATAAGTTTATCCAAAAATTAATGGGGCAAGCGCATTCTATAGCTGCTAGTGGTTTTGGTTTTGGTTTTGGTTTTGTAGATAACACTACGTCTAACGAATTAACTTCTTTAGGTAACGAAAATGCTAAGCCAATGACTCGTTTTATCAACCAACTGCAAGCTGAGTTTTCGAAAATGAATCAATTTAATGATCCACAAGGCATGTATACATTATGCCTCACCTGTAGTGTTCAATAAGTATGATAAATAATGAGTCAACACAAGAATAAGACCGGACAGTTATTGGTATCTAGTCATATTAATAAATATCAATAACTGACGATCAGTAAGCTTTCCTAGTAGGATAATTCAGGCGGCTTTTTAAGTGATTTATCGTGATTTAAAAACGCCGCTACAAACCATTTTCAATCATTTTTTTAATTTTATGCGCTTTAACAAAGTGATCTAATTTATGAATGTGTATCCACCATGTTGCCACTTCCATAAGTAGTTCAGAGTCATCATTTTGTTTGCAAAGAAAGCATAAAATGATAATCCGACATTATCCCCTTTGCTGTTAATCTTTTTGTTGCAAACATCAATGATCTTAGTTCTTATACCAATTGAATTAATTTCTCTTTCATTTATTAGTAGTCTTAAAGTTCATTAAACTCATCTAGCCATTCGGTGAAAGAATTAGATACTTTTTTAACACTATAATTTCCCTGATCATAAAACCATACGGGTAAATCTGTTTGTTTACTGGCACAATCGTCAAGTTTAAAACAAAACATGTTTCCCTTACAATCAGATGCAAACAAAACATGCCCCTTTGGCATACCCGTCATTTCATATAGCTTTGATAGTGAAAAGACATCTTCTAGACTTAAGAAGTCTTGCACCGCAGAAACATCGGCATTTAAATCACAAATTTTAGTTAGTACATTGGGAGAGTGAACCAAACCATAGGTAGATATTAAATATTTATACGAGTCAGGTAAAAATGAATTTAATTTTAATTCAAGTTCTGAAATATCATCTGAGTTTATTGGAACCATGACGTTTTTACTGGCCCAGGTTTTTACAAATTGATCAATGCTATTCAATGTAAGCATACTCCAAAAGTGTTAAACCGCATTAAGCGGCAAAAGTTAGGGTTGAAAATATTTAAGAAACAACCTTGTGTGATTGATAACTTCTTCCATTTTTTCTTTATGAGGAACATGGCCACAGTTTTCTAAAATGACCATTGAAGATTCTCCAGAAACATTCTTTGCAATATATTCAGGAAATGCATTTGAACCAAAATCATCTTTATCTCCATGAAGAGCCAAAACAGGGCATGTTACCTTACCAATACGAGATTCTAGGCTCCACGAAGAATATTCCTGAGACAACCATGTATCAATCCAAGCGCTCAACACCCAACTTGCTTTATTTCCATGCCATTTTTTTAATCGTTTCATTTGATCAGGACGTTGAAATAAGATTTGTGCTTCTTCAATCCCTTTAATTGTCAATTCTTCTACAAATGCTTGTGCTGATTCTGATATAACGCCAATACATTCTTTATCTACGGCAGCAATCCCTATCGACATTCCTCCACCAACGCTGTGCCCAAAAAGATAGTAAGTACTAAATTGGGCAGCGCTTTTGATGTGTGAAAAGTAAAAATCTGCCTCATCCCAAACAAAGTTAACGCTGGGAGTATTTTTATTAACACTTGAACGCCCAAAACCAAGTCGATCATAGGCGATGACAATACATGATAATGAACGAGCCAATTGTTCGGGGAAATCTCGCCATAAATCTACACACCCCAAAGAATCATGCATAAGCACAATAGGCGATGTGTATTTAATAGTTTCAGGGATCCATTTTTTGATGTAAATCGATCCCCCTTCTACTTCAACAAACAATTCTTTAAACGTAATTTTGCTCATATTAGGTCAATTCTCCTAGTGTCACATACAGCGGTAATGATAGATAATTATATTTCTGGTTAATGGGTGTTATTTGATAATTGAAACACCTGAAACCTCTAATACTGTTTGTGCATCTGCCCGTTCGATAACTTTTAATAAGGTAGTTTGAATAGTTTCGTCTTTTCTAACATCACCTTTACTGGAAAATTTTTGCTCTTGGGCAACGGCTCCTTCTTCTAAGATAAAGCCAACCACTACTTCGGTTGCGCAATCAACTGATTCACCAAAATAGGCGAGTGAAATTTGAGGATAACCCTGAAATCCTTTTTTTACTCTTTTTGCTATACGTTTTGTCGATTTGTCCAAATTCAAAATAGTTCTCCAGAAAAATAGAACGCTGTTTAAACAGCGGATACTTGTTAGCTATAAGATGAAATGAAGTAAAACTAAGCCAACTGTTATGTGAATGTTAATAACCAATACGTAAAACCAATACCAACAATGTCAATATTATATACCCGTGTTACTTCAAAATGCAGGTTTCAGCTGGAATTAGAAACGTCTTTAGGCAAGACTTTGATTGAAGAGAATAGTTGTTCTATTGTCGAAATCAATAACGTTGCTTAAAACGTTTCTAAACCAGCCCTACGGGCTGACGAATCCCCAAAACGTGACAGGCACAGCAATTTATGATCTTATGTAAGTCACCACAACACACATAAGTTACAACTGCCATGCCTGAGCCATTACTTTGCCATAAATATTTCAAAAACGCC
>NZ_QOLD01000059.1 GCF_003333305.1 Candidatus Colwellia aromaticivorans
TTAAAGTATCTATAACAAAGCATCCTGCTTCATGTTGTTGCCAACATAATTAAGCGTAGAGCAAAAAATTAGCATTGCAAATATTTAAATTAAATAATCAATGCGTGTGCCATTGCCGGAACAACACAATATAATATCAGCATAAACAAGAAAGAGTGGACTTCTTAATATCTATTGAATTGCCGTCAGTAACCGGAAACCCAAAGAGTAGTTCAACTGTCACTATCACTACACATAAATTTCCTGTCAGATGGAACTCTTGGCTGGGTAGTTAACAGTAATAATTCAGATACAATTTATAGATATTTTATAAATTAAGTTATTAAATGAGTCATGGGAATACCGAAAAGTATCCTATGAATATCCTAAAACTAACTTTATTTATCCCTAAAATAAATGTAACCTATTGATACCTATAAAGTTGATGTTTTGGCCTAAATAACACAGTTGTATGTGCGGAATAGTGCGTTAAGTGTTTGATTATAATAAAGGAACTTATTTTGAAAGACTTAAATAACGTTAAATCCGTATTGTTTGTCTGTATGGGCAATATTTGCCGCTCTCCTAGTGCCGAAGCTGTTTTTAGCCACAAGGCGAAAGCTCAAGGCTTATCATTGAAAATTGATTCTGCTGGAACTGTTGGTGCACATGCAAAAGAAAAACCTGATCACCGTGCCCAGAAAGTTGGCGTTGAGCGAGGTTATTCTTTTGATGGCTTAAAAGCACGTAAAGTAAAAGTAGAAGATTTTGACAATTTTGATCTTATTCTAGCGATGGATAATGACAATATTGAAAATCTAAAGAAAATAGCTCCTACACACTTACAACACAAAATTTCATTGTTTTTAGAGTTCGCCAAAAACAATGAAGAAACCGAAGTGCCTGATCCGTACTATGGCGGTGCTAATGGCTTTCGTTTTGTTCTCGATTTAGTTGAAGATGCCAGTGATGGTTTGTTAGCAAAACTAAAGTAATTGAAATGAAGGAAATGTGATAAGAAAAGGGAAGTGATCGGTAAGGCTTGATGTTTAGCCGAACCGATTTAACATTTGAATCACAGCTGATAACTAATTTGGCTATCTTTGTCTTATCGCATCGGCGAGCAAAGCTAAAATATCTTCACTAACCGCTAAATCGACACAGGCATCGGTAATACTTTTACCATAAACGAGTGGAGTCTCTGCTTTAACTGCTTGATTACCCGCTTCAATAAAACTTTCTATCATTACACCAAAAATACTTTGCTCGCCTTGACTAATTTGATCTGCAACAGAGCGTGCAACATCAATTTGTTTATTATGATCTTTGTAACTATTACCATGACTACAATCTATCATGATTTTTTGCTTTAGCTCGGCTTTTTCTAATTTTTCACAAGTATCGTTAATATCTTTTTTGTGGTAATTAGGCTCTTTGCCACCGCGTAAAATCACATGAGAAAAAGGATTTCCATGGGTACGGTAGATACACATTTGTCCACTTTTATCCGGTGAATACAGTACATGAGGAACACTGGAGGCCTTAATTGCATCTAAGGCTATTTTAACGTTGCCGTCAGTGCCATTTTTAAAACCAACAGGGCATGAGAGTGCAGAAGCAAGTTCTCTGTGTACTTGGCTTTCAGTGGTACGGGCGCCAATCGCACCCCAGCTAATTAAGTCAGAAATATACTGACCAGTAACCATGTCTAAAAATTCAGTACCCGCAGGTAAGCCCATTTCATTTATATCGACTAATAATTGTCTGGCTAAGTTAAGCCCTTTAGCCACATGAAATGACTTATCAAGATCAGGATCGCTAATTAATCCTTTCCAGCCAACAGTAGTGCGAGGTTTTTCAAAATAAACGCGCATTACTATAAGTAACTCATTACGGTACTTATCGCGTAATAATTTTAGATGCTTTGCGTAGTCAATGGCAGCCTCGGTATCGTGTATAGAACACGGACCAATAATAACTAATAAGCGTTTATCTTCGCCACGGATAATGGCTTCGATTTCTCGACGACTTTGCATTATAAAGTCTGCGGTACTTTCGCTTAAAGGGATTTGCTGTGCTAATTGGGCAGGAGACACTAAGTTTTCAATTAAACTTGTGCGTAGTTCATCAGTTTTAATAGTCATGAAATTTTATGCTTTTTTAAGACGATATTGTTTATGTTGCACTTAAGTTATTATATTAAAGCGCGTATAAACGTAATTATGCGCGCTAACATAGCTAAATTAATCACTAATGTGAACCATTTAACTAATAATAACTATGATTGTTTGATATAAATTATTATCCGTTAGTATTTATATCGTTGAAGGCCGGTTTCACTCAATATTTTAGCGGTGATCTCTTCTACTGAAAATTTAGTGGTATTGAGAAATGGTATTTTCTCTTTTTTATAGAGTTTTTCAACTTCACGTACTTCCATGCGGCACTGTCTCGGTGAAGCATATTTGCTATTTGACATTCTATTATCACGAATATCAATTAATCGTTGGGCATCTATTGTTAAACCAAACAATTTCTTTTTATAGGGTTTTAAAAAGCTTGGCAGTTGCAAGTCATCCATGTCTTCATCGGTAAAAGGGTAGTTTGCCGCTTTTATACCGTATTGTAGTGCCAAATACAGTGAACTTGGCGTTTTCCCTGAGCGTGAAACACCTACTAGTATCACGTCGGCCTCTTCATAATTTGTAACTTTAGAGCCATCATCATTCGCCAGTGCATAATTTACCGCCTCAATACGGTAATCGTAGCTGTTTTCATGAATGCTGTGGGTTCTATGCGCCTTGGGTTTTGCTTTCATATCAAGTTGTTGCTCAAGCGGTGCGACAAATTGTTCTAAAAAATTGTAAATAACGCCATCACAGCTGTCGATAATTTCGCGGATATCATTGTTAACAAAGGTATGGAAAACTAACGCAGGCTCTTTACTGCGTGCACAGACTTTATTAATTTTTTCTTTAACCTCTAACGCCTTTTCAATTGTCTCAACAAAGGGAATAGTTTGATGTTCAAATTCAGTGGGAAATAAAGAAAGTAGGGCATGACCAAATACTTCAGAAGTGATTGCCGTTCCGTCGGAAATATAGAAAGCTGTGCGCATGTAAAACCCCTTATATAAATTATGGTGATAATGAGAATGAAAACTTTTAAGTAATACCCAAATCACTTTAAAATGCGAGTTTCAGGACGCCTGAGCGGATCATGATCAAGGCACATCTTTTTATTAATGGTTGCTCCATTAAAAACAGATGTAACAATGAGCATGTTTTGCTCAGTCATCCCAGCAGGGCTGGTTTAGAAACGTTTTATGCTGCGTTATTGATTTTGAGAAGGACGCTACATGGATGTAGCTAATTAGAGAATGCAGGAGCATATTCTCCTGAAAAACCATTCTCTTCAATCAATGCCTTGCCTAAAGACGTTTCTAATTCCAGCTGAATCCTGCATTTTGAAGTAACTTGGCTATAAGTTCTATTTTAACTTTTAGTTTTTTATGCTGGCAGTGTAGAATGTCTCCAGTTATAAATATAGTGCTACAAATAAATAAGTATATTTAGTCTTTTAAATAAATAGATTTATTCTTTTACTGACTCTCAATGGAGAATTGTTGTGCAAGAAAACGTACTTTGGTATGAAAACTTAGGAATGGGTGATGTAGACCGCGTTGGCGGTAAAAATGCGTCACTTGGTGAAATGATTTCAAACTTAGCGAATGTGGGTGTGCAAGTGCCTACTGGTTTTGCTACTACCTCTTTTGCTTTTAATGAATTTTTAGAGCAAAGCGGTATTAATGAAAAGATTTATCAATTGCTTGATGGCCTTGACGTTAGTGACTTAAAGGAACTAGCAAGGTGTGGGCAAACTATTCGCCAATGGATTATTGACACGCCTTTCTTGGACGCAATGCAAAAAGATATTGAAGCTGCCTATGGAAAGTTAGCAGGCGAATTTTCTGATGATGCTTCGTTTGCCGTACGTTCATCAGCCACTGCTGAAGATATGCCAGACGCTTCATTTGCAGGTCAACAAGAAACGTTTCTTAACGTGCGTGGTTTTGATGCTGTAATGATCGCCATTAAACACGTTTTTGCTTCTTTGTTTAATGACCGTGCTATTTCTTATCGTGTCCATCAAGGCTACGATCACCGTGGTGTTGCTTTATCTGCGGGCATACAGCAAATGGTTCGTAGCGATATATCATCTTCGGGTGTTATGTTTTCTATTGATACTGAATCAGGCTTTGAAGATGTAGTTTTTATTACTTCTAGCTTTGGTCTAGGTGAAATGGTAGTGCAGGGCGCAGTTAACCCGGATGAGTTTTATGTGCATAAACCGACACTTGCTAAGGGCAAGCCTGCGGTAGTACGTAGAAATATTGGCAGTAAAGCGATTAAGATGGTTTATACACAATCTCAAGAGCACAGCAAACAAGTTGAAATTGTCGATATTGAAGAACAAGACTCTAACCGTTTTTCACTAACGGATGAAGAAGTACAAGAGCTTGCTAAGCAAGCGGTGATCATAGAAAAACATTATGGTCGCCCAATGGATATTGAATGGGCTAAAGATGGCTTAGATAAAAAACTTTATATTGTTCAAGCACGCCCAGAAACAGTAAAAAGTCGTGAAAACGCTAATACCATGGAACAATTCCAAATAAACAGCCAATTACAAGCAACGGCTAAAGTTATTTGTGAAGGTCGCTCAATTGGACAAAAAATTGGTAGTGGTACGGTTAAAGTCTTAGCCTCTTTAGCTGAAATGGACAGGATCCTTCCTGGTGATGTGTTAGTGACAGACATGACAGATCCCGATTGGGAACCTATCATGAAACGCGCTTCAGCCATTGTGACTAACCGAGGCGGCAGAACCTGTCATGCGGCAATTATTGCTCGTGAAATGGGTATTCCTGCGGTTGTTGGTTGTGGCAACGCAACTGACGTTATTAAAGAAGGTGATGAGGTTACAGTTTCTTGTGCTGAAGGTGATACGGGCTTTATTTATCAAGGTAAGTTGGATTACACAGTAACCACTTCTGAAATTGATGCCATGCCAGAATTACCGCTAAAAATAATGATGAATGTTGGTAACCCAGACAGAGCGTTCTCTTTTGCTAAATTGCCGCATTCAGGTATTGGTTTAGCGCGTTTAGAATTTATCATTAATAAAATGATTGGTGTTCATCCAAAAGCTTTATTGAACTTTGATAGCCAGTCTGCCGATTTACAAGATGAAATTAACGATATCATCGCAGGTTATGAAAGCCCTGTAGAGTTTTATATCGCTAAATTGACTGAAGGTATTTCAACACTTGCTGCTGCTTTTGCACCAGAAAAAGTAATAGTGCGTATGTCTGATTTCAAATCAAACGAATATGCGAATTTGGTTGGTGGAGAAGAATACGAGCCAGATGAAGAAAACCCTATGATTGGTTATCGTGGTGCTGCTCGTTATATTTCAACCGATTTCCGTGATTGTTTTGCCCTTGAATGTGAAGCACTTAAGCGTGTTCGTAACGACATGGACTTAACAAATGTTGAAGTGATGATCCCGTTTGTTAGAACACTTGAAGAAGCATCTCAAGTTATTGATATTTTGGCTGAGCATGGTTTAAAGCGTGGCGAAAACGGTTTACGCATTATTATGATGTGTGAGTTACCGTCAAATGCATTACTTGCAGATCAATTCCTCGACTATTTTGATGGTTTCTCTATCGGCTCAAATGACTTAACCCAGTTGACTCTTGGTTTAGATAGAGACTCGGGTTTAATTGCTCACTTGTTTGATGAGCGTGATCCAGCTATTAAAGCATTATTGTCAATGGCAATTAGTGCATGTAAGAAGCGCGGTAAGTATGTGGGTATTTGTGGCCAAGGGCCTTCTGATCATGAAGACTTTGCTGCATGGCTTGTAGAGCAGGGTATTGATAGCGTATCACTAAACCCAGATACGGTATTACCAACGTGGTTATACCTTGCTGATAAACTAGCGGAAAAGACAAACTAATAGGTGTTATCAAGTTAAATATCACTTAAATTAGCGAATATAAAATGAGTCTACTGTTTAATTAGGCTCATTTTTTTTGCCTGTTTTTTACACTCTGATTGTGTCCGTCCGGTAAATGTTAGTCTACCTTATACCAAATCAAATAAGTTTCTTCCCAACTCAGAGCTTCATTTGGAGGATAAGAACAAATAAAATTTGTGATGATCTAGTCATTCTACATCAAACAAATTTGTGCGGTTATTGTGCTACAAATGAGCTCACAAGGGCGAGTTTAAAAGGCTTTTATGCTACGTTATTGATTTTGACAAGGACGCTACATGGATGTAGCTAATTAGAGAATGCAGGAGCATATTCTCCTGAATAACCATTTTCTGCAATCAATGCCTTGCCTATAAGCCTTTTAACTCTCGCTGAGTGGGAACAAACTTAATTGAATTGGTATTATTAATATCATCCTCAATTTACTATTGAGGATGAACGATGAGCAGAAGAACGTTAGCAAATTGGAAGCGATTAATTGAATTACAGGGAGAGAGGGCCTTTCAATTGCTGTCTCTAATTCCAGCTGAGTCATGCACTTCGAGTGGAACGGCTATAATACCAATTTCACTAACTTTGTGATCATTTCTACTGGTTAAAACAACCAACTACTTCGTTATTTATTTATGTGTGTCGCCAAATAGCAACAACAATGACTTTATCATTAATATCACATTAACAATTGATTTTTAAACAGTTTAATCGTGCATTAAAGTATGTTTTTTTATTAAATTATTTATAAAAGTTATAACTGTCTCTCGTTGGCAACAGATTAACTAACACCTTTTGTTTTATTTTAATATATCCCTTTTAAATCAATGTGCTGCGGTATTGGTATGCCTTGTGCACTATGTAAAATGAGGGAACCCATCAAACCAGGATAACAAAGTAAGAAGAAATCTGAGAGTTAAGCGCTATTGTTTGAGATAATATCTTCGCCAAAAAACAAAACAAAAACAGTGTTTTTCAAGGCAGTTGTCGCCTTAACTGTTAAGCAGCTTCCTTATGTTGCTCTGGATTTAACTCCACAGCATCCCACAGTATGCTAAACAACAGATATCTACTCCTGTTTCAGTAAAATGAAAGTACCTATCAACCAACACTTGCCAAAGAAAAAAAATATCACCAATATCAGGTATTCCCCTATGATGTTATTTGTAAATATAGCGCATCCTTATTTGAGTAAATGTAGTTTTCATTTATTCATGTATAAGCGCTTAGCATGACATGACCAGACCGTAGTTTCGGTAAAAAGGACGATTGTATGTTTAAAATCACAAGTAATACTTATACTTCAGAGGATACTTGCAGCACGTGTGTTAGGAAAAATGATTGTATTGTGTGCAAAATCAAAACATTTTCTCTCAGTTTAAAGCCTATACACTCTCAACTGTTTAGAGCCAATGACCATCTATTTCGTGTCGGTGATAAATTAGAAAGCTTGTATGTTATCAAGTCAGGTTCGGTGAAAACATACATCACCAATTATGCAGGTGAGGAGCAAATATTAAACTTTTATGGTCCAGGAGATATTTTGGGGCTCGACGGGTTATCCAGCAATGAACATACGTCTACGGCGCTATCGTTAGAAACCTCATCAGCCTGTGCTGTACCATTATATAAATTAGAAGAAGCTTTTGATCAACTGGTACCCCATTGGTTAATTGAATATGCTCTGAATAAACTCAAACAAGAGAGCAAAAATATTAATTTGTTAGGTAAAAAAAATGCGAATACGCGTATAGCCTCATTTTTACTCAAACTGTCTGAAAATCAGAAGATGCTCGGTTGTTCTGAAACAGAGTTTGATTTAAGTATGTCTCGTGATGATATAGGCAATTATTTAGGCCTTGCTTCAGAAACAGTCAGTCGTACATTAACGAACATGAGCAAAAAGGGTTGTGTACAGTTAGATAGGCGACATATAAAGATTATAGATACACAGCATTTGCATACGCTAGCCGAAAGTTAAGGAGAATATTTAATTACCTCACCAACAAACATACTGGGTGCTGGCTGACAAAAATCAGGGAATTAATCTATTGTCGTGTTACGTTCTTAGTATGGATATCGTACTTATTTATTGATTTACTGAGTATTTTATCTTAATTGAAAATATTGCTAGGAATCATTTTTTTTGAAGCGAAACTATCTAGTAATAGTCGAATTATGCAGCAAATAAATTGATAAATCTTCCATGGTCAATTAATTACAAAGTAAAAATTTCTAATAAATGGGGTAACTCCTCTGTATTTGTGAAAGTACTTCTCCAATTTTGCAATATGTAGAAGAGTACCAATTTATGCAAGATAAAAATGTTCAATATATACCAAATGAAAATTTTTCTACTAAATATGATTTTGTAAAAAATATTGATGAAGAAACCATTGTTGATTCATTAAAGATTAATATCCCCCTGTGTCAGGATTGTTGTCGCCTCAATTAATTTAGTAAATAAACAGGGAGCGGTAAGTTAACAACAGTGTACTATCAAAGGCATTCAAGCCAATTTAAAGAAGCAATATTAAATAAACTA
>NZ_QOLD01000033.1 GCF_003333305.1 Candidatus Colwellia aromaticivorans
ACCTTCGCGGCGACTAAGCTTTAACTTAGGACCTAAATATCTAGCCATTTTCTTTCTCCAACTATCCTAAAAAGTGCAATTAAACGCGACGTTTCTTAGGAGGACGACAACCATTATGAGGAATAGGCGTAACGTCAGTAATGTTGGTGATTTTAAAACCAGCAGCATTTAAGGCACGGATAGCAGATTCACGACCTGGACCTGGACCTTTAACGAACACTTCAATATTCTTCAAGCCAAACTCTTTTGCAGTAGCGCCTGCGCGGTCTGCAGCTACTTGCGCAGCAAAAGGGGTAGATTTACGTGAACCACGGAAACCTGAACCACCTGCAGTCGCCCAAGATAATGCATTACCTTGACGGTCTGTAAGAGTCACGATTGTGTTGTTGAAAGAAGCATGTATATGAGCCATGCCATCAGCAACTTGTTTTTTTACGCGTTTACGCGAACGAACGGGTGTTTTAGCCATTGTCTAGTTCCTCTTACTTCTTAATTGGCTTACGAGGACCTTTACGGGTACGCGCATTTGTTTTAGTGCGTTGACCACGTAGAGGAAGACTGCGACGGTGGCGTATACCACGGTAACAACCTAAATCCATAAGACGTTTAATATTCATTGAAACTTCACGGCGCAAATCACCTTCGACGGTAAATTTGTCCACTTCAGCACGGAGCAAATCAATTTTTGCTTCGTCTAATTCACTGATCTTCGTTGATTCATCGATACCTGCTGCTACACAAATTGCTTTCGCACGTGTTGCACCAATACCGTAAATCGCAGTAATGGCGATTACTGCATGCTTACGATCAGGGATGTTAATGCCAGCGATACGGGCCACTAAACACATCTCCTATAGTTATTTAAAATTACTTTGGTTGGAAAGCCCGTTAGGATACCCAACCATTCTCTTTTTTCGCAAATCGAAGCGGCATTATACAGAAAACTCTGCATAATGCCAGTTCAAAAAGATCTAAGCGTTAACTCGTTACTAATCTATAGCTTGCGCTTTTAATTCGTAACTCGTTGCTTGGGCAATTAGCCCTGTCTTTGTTTGTGCTTTGGCTCTGTGCAAAGAACGCGAATAACGCCTTTACGCTTAACCACTTTACAATTACGACAAATCTTTTTTACGGATGCACGTACTTTCATTTTATACTCCGTTACCTAATCAGCTCGGTCTAACGACCGCCTTTTAAGTTAGCTTTTTTAAGTACATTGTCATATTGATGAGACATCATATGCGTTTGTACTTGTGCCATAAAATCCATAATCACTACGACGATAATCAATAAAGATGTACCACCGAAATAGAACTGTACGTCCCATGCCATGATCATAAACTGTGGAACCAAACAGACAAAGGTAATATACATCGCACCAGCTAAGGTTAAGCGGGTCATTACTTTATCTATGTATTTGGATGTTTGTTCACCCGGACGAATCCCTGGAATGAACGCACCTGACTTTTTCAAGTTATCTGCTGTTTCACGCGGATTGAAAACAAGAGCCGTGTAAAAGAAACAGAAAAATATTATTGCAGCTGCTAGCATAAATACATACAAAGGTTGTCCTGGCGACATCGCCTGAGAAACACCTTGTAAGAAATCAGCTACCGGGCCATCACCTTGTCCAAACCAGCTCGCAAGCGTGCCTGGGAACAAAATAATACTTGAGGCAAAGATTGGAGGGATTACACCCGCCATATTCACTTTTAAAGGTAAATGTGTACTTTGCGCGGCAAAGACCTTGCGGCCTTGTTGGCGCTTAGCGTAGTTAACAACAATACGTCGTTGACCACGTTCTACAAATACTACCAAAAAAGTGATTGCAAATACCACAACGCCAATTAGCAATAATACTAATAAGTGCAATTCACCTTGACGCGCCATTTCAGCTGTTTGACCAACTGCTGATGGCATGCCCGCAACAATACCAGCGAAAATAATAATCGAAATACCATTACCGATTCCACGTTCAGTAATTTGCTCACCTAACCACATTAAAAACATGGTACCAGTAACCAAACTAATCACCGCGGTGAAATAGAATCCAAAGCCAGCGTTAATAACTAAGCCTTGCATCATTTCCGGTAAACTTCTGGCAATCGCTATCGATTGTACTGTTGCTAGAACAAGTGTGCCGTAGCGTGTGTATTGGCTGATTTTACGACGTCCAGCTTCACCTTCTTTCTTAAGCTCTGCAAATTTCGGTGTCATAACCGTAAGCAGTTGCATAATAATTGAAGCTGAGATGTACGGCATAATACCAAGCGCCAATACTGAGGCTCGTTCTAAAGCACCACCGGAGAACATGTTAAACATTTCTACAATGGTGCCCTTTTGTTGTTCAAAGAACTGAGCTAATACAGCGGCGTCAATACCAGGGATTGGTACAAATGATCCTAAACGAAGCACTACAAGCGCAACGAATACGAACCACAATCTTTGTTTTAGCTCAGACAAACCGCCTGCGCCTTTACTTCCCTTTTGAGAAGCCATTCCTGGTGTAGCCATGATCTGTATTATTCCTCGATGTTACCACCGGCAGCTTCAATAGCTGCACGAGCACCTTTAGTTACGCCTAGACCACGAACAGTTATCTTGCGTGTAATCTCGCCCGAAAGCATGATTTTTACAGCGATAACGTTACGGGTGATTAGACCAGCATCTTTCAACGCGTGAATATCAACAACATCACCTTTAATAAGGTTTAATTCATGTAAACGTACTTCAGCGCGAACTAAAGATTTACGTGATGTAAAACCAAATTTAGGTAAACGTTGTTTCAATGGCATTTGACCACCTTCAAAACCAGGACGTACACTACCGCCAGAACGAGACTTCTGACCTTTGTGACCACGACCACCAGTTTTACCGATGCCTGAACCAATACCACGACCACAGCGCTTTCTAGCTTTGTGAGAACCTGGTGCAGGGGATAAAGTATTTAAATGCATAATTAATCCTCCACCTTAATCATATAGTAAACCTTGTTAATCATACCACGTACAGATGGAGTATCTTCTAACTCAACTGTATGATTGATACGACGTAGACCAAGGCCTCTTAATGTAGCTCTATGTTTCGGTAAACGACCAATAGAACTTTTCAACTGAGTTACTTTAACTGTTTTAGACATGCTTAATTACCCCAAAATGTCTTCAACGCTTTTGCCACGTTTAGCTGCCATGCCTTCTGGTGAATGCATATTCACTAGGGCAGAAACAGTAGCGCGAACTACGTTGATTGGGTTAGTAGAACCGTATGCTTTTGACAATACGTTCTGAACGCCTGCTACTTCAAGTACTGCACGCATAGCGCCACCGGCGATGATACCTGTACCTTCAGAAGCTGGTTGCATGTAAACTTTAGAACCAGAGTGCTTGCCAATAATGACATGTTGAAGAGTAGTACCCTTCAGGTCAACGTTTACGATGTTACGGTGTGCTTTTTCCATTGCTTTTTGGATTGCAGCAGGCACTTCACGTGCTTTACCGTAGCCAAAACCAACACGACCATTACCGTCACCAACTACTGTTAGTGCAGTAAAGCTGAAAATACGACCACCTTTAACCACTTTTGAAACGCGGTTAACGGCGATTAGCTTTTCAGCCATATCACTTTGCTGTGAGTTTTCTTGATTATGATTAGCCATTATCAACCCCTAGAATTGAAGACCAGCTTCACGAGCTGCTTCTGCTAACGCTTTCACGCGGCCATGGTAACGAAACCCAGAACGATCAAAAGCGATGCTTGTGATGCCCTTAGCTACAGCACGTTCAGCAATTGCTGTACCTACTGCTGTTGCTGCTGCAACATTACCGGTTTTTTCCAATTGTGCTGCTACTTCTTTGTCTAAAGTAGACGCAGATGCGATAACCTCAGAACCAGTTGGCGCAATCAATTGTGCGTAAATGTGACGAGGAGTACGGAATACAACTAAACGATTCGCACCCAACTCGCTAATTTTTGCACGAGAGCGTTTAGCCCTGCGCAAACGAGATGTTTTCTTATCCATAGTATTACCCTACTTCTTTTTAGCTTCTTTACGACGAACATGTTCATCAGCGTAACGAACACCTTTACCTTTATAAGGCTCAGGTTTACGGTATGCGCGAATGTTCGCAGCGGTTTGACCAACTAAATGCTTATCTGCACCTTTCAGTACAACTTCAGTTTGGCTAGGAGTTTCACAAGTAATTCCTGCAGGAATTGTATGTTTAATTGGGTGTGAAAAACCTAAAGATAAATCAAGAGACTTACCCGCAGCTTTGGCACGGTAACCAACACCTTGTAAAACTAATTTCTTTTCAAAACCTTTACTAACACCTTCAACCATATTATTGATTAAAGCACGTGTAGTACCGGCTTGAGCCCAAGCGCCTTTAACATCAGCAACGATATTAGTAATGATGTTGTTTTCTTCTTGAGAAACAACAACGTCACTATGGATCGTGCGAGATAATTCGCCTACTGGACCTTTAACTGTAATGTCTTGACCTGATAACGTAATGGTAACGCCAGCAGGAACAACGACAGGTGCTTTTGCAACACGAGACATATTATTCTCCTTACTCTACGAAACCAAGAACTTCACCGCCAATACCCGCAGAGCGAGCGGCGCGATCAGTCATCAAACCTTTAGAAGTAGAAATGATCGCAATACCCATACCTGCAAGAACTTTAGGAAGTTCATCACAGCTTTTGTATATACGAAGACCAGGACGTGAAACACGTTTGATCACTTCAATTACTTCTTTACCTTCAAAATATTTCAACTCTACAGATAGCTCTGGCTTTACTTCGCCTGCTACTGAAAAATCTGAAATATAACCTTCTTCTTTAAGCAAGTTGGCAATTGCAACTTTAACTTTAGAAGATGGCATTGTTACTGCAACTTTTGTTGCAGATTGACCGTTGCGGATGCGTGTAAACATGTCCGCGATAGGATCAGTCATCATAACCATTTACTCCCGTGAATTACCAACTAGCTTTCTTAAGACCTGGAACTTCACCACGCATCATAGTTTCGCGTAATTTAATACGGCTTAAACCAAATTTACGTAAGAAACCATGTGGACGTCCAGTAATGTTACAACGGTTACGTTGACGACTACTGCTCGAATCACGAGGTAAACTTTGAAGTTTCAATACAGCATCCCAGCGTTCTTCTTCAGAAGAATCTACACCAGAGATGATTGCTTTTAACGCAGCACGCTTTTCAGCATATTGTGCTACTAACTTGGTTCTTTTAGCTTCACGAGCTTTCATTGACGTTTTAGCCATAACTCTACACCTTCTTCTTGAACGGGAAATCAAAGGCAGACAATAAAGCTAGTCCTTCTTCGTTATCTTTCGCGCTAGTAGTAATAGTGACATCTAGTCCGCGAATTTTATCGATTTTATCGTATTCGATTTCCGGGAAGATGATTTGCTCACGAACGCCCATGCTGTAGTTTCCACGACCATCAAATGACTTAGGATTTAAGCCACGAAAATCGCGAATACGAGGAATAGAAATAGAGATTAAACGCTCTAAAAATTCCCACATACGTTCGCCACGAAGAGTTACTTTCGTACCAATAGGATAGCCTTCACGAATCTTGAAGCCCGCAACTGATTTGCGTGCTACTGTCGTGAGCGGCTTTTGACCTGAGATTGCAGTAAGATCATTTGTGGCGTGCTCTAATACTTTCTTATCAGAAATCGCTTCACCAACGCCCATATTAAGGGTGATCTTTTCAATCCGAGGGACTTGCATGACACTTTTATAACCGAATTGCTTTTGCAATTCAGCTACAACTGTATCTTTGTAAAAATCATGCAGTTTCGCCATCGTTTACTCCAATTAAATTAATTCGTTATCAGATTTGAAGAAACGAACTTTTTTGCCGTCTTCAATTCTAAAACCAACGCGATCAGCCTTGCCCGATTTCGGGTTAAGGATAGCTACGTTAGAAACTTGCAAAGGTGCTTCTTTTTCAACAATTCCACCAGGCTGCTGTAACTGAGGTACAGGCTTAGTGTGTTTCTTGATTAAGTTAACGCCTTCTACGAATACTTTGCCGCTTTCAACAAGAACTTTGGTAACTTTACCAGTTTTGCCCTTGTCTTTGCCTGCAAGTATAACTACTTCATCATCACGACGAATTTTAGATGCCATTATCGTGACTCCTTATAGTACTTCAGGTGCTAATGATACGATTTTCATAAATTTTTCATTACGAAGTTCACGTGTCACAGGCCCGAAAATACGAGTACCAATTGGTTGTAAGTTTGCATTCAAAATTACAGCCGCGTTTTCATCAAAACGGATAGCAGAGCCATCTGTACGACGAATACCTTTCTTAGTGCGCACCACTACCGCAGTAACAACATCACCTTTTTTTACTTTACCGCGAGGACTTGCTTCCTTTACGGCAACTTTGATGATATCACCAATGCGTGCATAGCGACGGTGCGAGCCACCAAGAACCTTTATACATTGAACACGCTTAGCGCCACTGTTATCAGCAACATTCAGCTGTGATTGCATTTGGATCATTGATTTTTTGCTCCATTTTTATCTTCTTACCTACATGTTTCCAAAAGAAAACAATCAGTAAAACAAAAAGATAAGTTATAATTCAAGGCCAGAAATTTGACCCGTCACTGCCTTAAAAAGACTACCCTACCACTGAGAATAAAAGTTCAATAACTAACACTCAAAGCAAGCGGGCGCGAGATTATAACACCACCGGTGATAAAGTGGTAGTTTAATTAACTAAAAAACAATCAAGGGTATGTTAGGTTTTTACCTAACGAATAAAACAACGCTAATGCAACGCCAGTAAGGTAAAAACTTTATTGATCATATTTAATATGCAATCAGCACTAATTTAATAATGTATCAAAGGCTAGTGTACGTTCTATTCGAATAAAAACCTTCGCGCCGCCATACAAGGCCTGAAGTGGTATAATTGCAAATTCACAAGAGGATAGTCTTACTATTGAAGCGTTTATAACAGTAAAAAGCCTAAGTATTCATCAAATACTTAGGCTTTATAGTCAATTCATACATTAGGAAGGTTAGAATATAGAGCCAATTTCTAAGTGAACCATCCCCATACTTAAATCATCAGAGTTGCTCATAGTAATCCAATTCTGTTGGTAGCTAGCACGGAAGAATATACTGTTATCTAATTCATATCGAAAACCCGCAGCAACATTATAAGAAAAACGAGTATCGTTATGGGTATTTTGATAACCTTCACAAATGTATCCCCACCACGGATCCCACCAACATATGGTATTTGGCGGGCCATCGGCTATATTACTATCTAGGTAACTCCAACCAGCACCTGCTTGTACAAACGGTGTAAATTGTTCAGTCATAAAATTATAGACAACATTAAATTGGCTATTATATATATTCATTTTATGCTTTATGTTGTATGTATTATCATCTTCGCTAACGAGCGTTGCATCATACTTTGGCGATGTTGATGAAAATTCAAAATTAACCAAAACGTGAGGGTTAACGTTATAACCTAAAGTAAAACCCCAACCAATATCACTATCTATATCTACCGCTGAACCATTTTCACCACTGATATCTGAAGACAAACTATTAAGCGTAATAAAACTTGCTTCCCATTTACCATCACGTTGAGTGTATTTAGCTTGGGAATCAATACTATAACTAAGTACTAATAAAGCCATTATACTCAATAGAACAAGTCCATGTTTTGCCAACATCTTTAAGTATCCTTTTTAGTTACTAACTAAACTACTTGGTCGCACGAGAAACATACTCACCTGAGCGCGTATCAATTCTTACTTTTTCACCTATTTGCACAAACAACGGTACACGTACTACCGCACCTGTTGCTAAGGTAGCAGGTTTTCCACCCGTACCAGCAGTGTCACCTTTAAGGCCAGGATCAGTTTCAGTAATATCAATTTCAACAAAGTTAGGTGTTGTCACTGAAATAGGGGAATTATTCCATAAAGTAATGGTACAAATATCACCTTCAACTAACCATTTAACCGTATCAGCAACCGCCTTATCATCAGCCGCAATTTGTTCAAATGTTTCATTATTCATGAAATGCCAAAACTCACCGTCAGCATAAAGGTAAGCAAGCTCTACTTCCATTACATCAGCGCCTTCAACAGATTCGCCAGACTTAAAGGTTTTTTCTAACACTTTACCTGAAACCAATTTGCGAATTTTTACTCGGCTGAACGCTTGTCCTTTGCCTGGTTTAACCAATTCATTTTCAATAATGTTACATGGTTCGCCATCAAGCATGATTTTAAGTCCAGCTTTAAACTGGTTGGTACTGAAATTCGCCATAAGTGTGCTCTTTTATTAATTGTTGATAACCTTTAAACTACACAGCATAGTTAAATTATAACTGAGTAGAAATTTACCATTGGAATTAGAATTACCGCTGATAATAACCCAAATAGACAAGGATTTGCATCCTTGTGAGCAAAAATCATGGCAAAAATATTTGCAAGAAGTAATTACTGAGCCAGAAAAGTTACTCTCCTTAGTTAATATCAATCCTGAACAGTATTTACACCATTTTAAAGCGCGACAATTATTTCCAGTGCGAGTACCACTGCCTTTTATTAAACGGATTAAAAAAGGCGATATTGACGATCCGCTTTTAAAGCAAGTCATGCCATTATCAAGTGAGTTTGTTGTTACTGACGGTTTTGTTGCTGATCCATTACAAGAGCACGATACAGTCGCGACAGGCTTACTACATAAATATAAAAACCGCGTGTTGATGATCGTAAAGTCAGCTTGTGCAATAAATTGCCGTTATTGTTTTCGTCGACACTTTCCTTATCAAGATAACAGCCCAAGCAAACAACATTGGCAGCCCGCTTTAAACTATATCTCAGCACATAAAGAAATATCAGAAGTGATTTTTAGCGGTGGCGATCCCTTGATGGCAAATGATCAACATTTAGCTTGGCTAGTCAAACAAATAGAGCAAATTTCACATGTTAAATGGTTACGCATCCATACACGATTACCCGTGGTAATACCTAATCGCATCACGAGTGATTTAGTGTCTTTACTCAAAAATAGTCGTTTAAAAGCCACTATGGTGTTGCATATAAATCATGGTAACGAAATTGATGATGATTTGACTGCAGCACTTGAACCATTGCGTGATGCTAGGATCCCACTATTTAATCAAAGTGTATTGCTTAAAGGGGTTAATGATAATGCCAACACGTTAATTGAACTAAGCGAAAAGATGTTTTATGCCGGTATTCAACCCTATTATTTACATCTTTTTGATCCCGTTCAAGGCGCTGCGCATTTTGATGTAAAACAAGAAGCCGCTGTTAGCATTATGAATGAAATGCTCGCGACATTACCGGGATTTTTAATGCCTAAACTCGTCAGGGAAATTGCAGGACAAGCGAATAAAACCCCAATTAATTTGACATGACATTTAAACAGAACATAATTAAGTTAATACACAACAAAACTAACCATAGTGCAAATAGTCTGACATAATATATTGTAGATCGTACTTCGATTATATATACCCATGATACTTCAAGATGTGCTGAATCCGACATATTAAAGTAACATGGGTATATACGGATATCTCTGATTAGACAATGCTTAGACAATGCTTAGACAATGCAGAACGTGATATATCCTGTACGGCAATATTATTAACCACTCAAACCGATAAAGAAAACACCATGACCAAAGCGATAGAACAGCAATTAATCGAAAACATTTCAGTCATTTTAAAAAAATCATTAACCGCAGATGCCACTTTAGCCGATCTACGTGAGAAGAAAGTAGCCAGTTTTGAAGCCGTTTTCAAAAAAGAGGCAGGTTTTACTTGTTCCGCCAATACCTTTCAACCTTATATTCAAGAAATTGCTGATGATTTTCTTCATTGGCAAGAAAATAAAACCCAACAACAATTACTTATCCCTCTAGTGAAAAAAATTGAACAGTTATTCACGGTATTGGCCGGTTTTGAGCAAAGCCATAGTGCTTAAATCTATATAGCTTAAACCACTCTGTCGCTAACAACTTGCAACTGACACTGGTGTTTTTCAAGTAATGATAAAATAGTTAGGTTCAACTGATTAATTTCATTTAGATAAACATCAAAGTTAGTTGTTTTAACATAAACTAAAATATTGATTTCAATCCCTTGATAAGTACATGCTTTCATATGCACTCGTTGTGGCTCTGTAGATAAAGCTTCAACACTTATAAAGTAATAGCACCAATAATATTTTCTACCGTTTTTTGTGCTGCAAGGGCTATGGCTAAACCACCAAGACCCAAAGCCAAGCAATAGTCAGTAAAGTTGCCCATTCAGATACAGCCTTTGAAGCTAATGTAGTATTGGCATCAGGTAAAATAATGCGTAAAAAAATAACAGACAATAATAAAGCGAGTGGCTTTCTAATAAATGTTTGAGTTTCCAAAGAGAGTTTTGGATAAAAAAGTATCAGTAGTTTACTCAATAACCAAGTCAATACTTTAGCAGCAAGAAAAAAAACAAAAAACATGAAGAAGAAATACACCCATTGCCACAGCAGCACGCCCAAGAAACTTGCTGATGCTTTCAGTGTCTATCCATAAGGTTCTCCCTAAAACCACATATAATTGTCTGGCTAGCTCTTCTTTACTCACAGAGAGTGTGTTTTTTTAACATTTCTAAAATCAATAAATTCCATTGCTCGAACAAAGTCTTGATTTTTCGCAGCCAATAAAAAGCCTTCAAAGCTACTTCTAGGCTGCCCACGATTATATTTATCTTCTGGTACATAGTACTCAAAAGAAGAATCGTTTTCATCAGATGTCGCTGTTTGTTGATTGTTGATTTTCTTTTTCCAAAACATCTTTTAATGAAACTTGAGGTGCTTGTTGTTCTTGTGCATATAAAACATTAGGGAAAACCAAAACAAACAGACAAAATAATATGGATCATGAAGTTTTCATGCATGATTCCGAGAGATAGGTATAATAATAAGCTTACACAGGTAAGTAATTAACCTCAAGATAGTCATTTTATTTAGGCAATAAAAAAGCCGCCGAAGCAGCTTTTCTTATAATGTCTGTTGATAAGGTTACTTTTTCTCAACGACGAACTCTTTGAAGGTTTCAGCAAACCATTCATCCAACATTTTCTTTTCGTAACCTAGTGATTCATTACGGTACTTTAAATTACTCCCCATCATAAAACTCATGTCCCTAATTACGACTTCATCCGACGTAACTATGCTGCCATTAGCATTAACTAATTCGTAAGAAAAATTCATTCTGGGAAAATAAATATCTTTAACAATACGAAATTGATTAATACCGCCACTATGGGTATCGCCCGCTAAATCCACATCAGTAACATTGATTTTTAACACTTGCCCTTCTGGCAAATTTTTTGCTAATTTAGCAAAGTGTTTCTCAAAGCTTTCAAAGATACGTTCGCGAAAACTCTTGCGACCTTCACTACTTGGTTGTATATCTCGATATTTTTCATGATCGGTCCAAGTCACTTCTGATGTAGCTGCATAAGCCACATAAGGTAATGAGAAAAAAGTAAACATAACCAGTATAGTAATCGTTAATTTTTTCATTAGCATATCCTCTTATGAACGGTATATCTAATTAGACCCTATTTCGGTGAAGAACATTGTAAATTAATGTTAATTTGTTTGGTAAAATTGTTTCATTACGTTTGCTACGATTTTAGCGGCACGCTGGTGGCGCTGCGCAGGAGTGAGATCAGTATTAGCAAAGCCTTGTGCTATACCTCGCCATACACGTTGTCCAGTAACAGCATCTTCAATGTAAATTAATAAACTCCCTTTCTTTAAACCTGATTTTTCTGATAGACCCGGCGTTATGCCAAATTTATCACTAATTTTTTTATCCGATAAATCATTTGAAAGTGCAACACCAAAGCCAACATAAAAAGCAGCTTGTTGTATTGCTTTTCCAGTAACGTAACCATTTTTTATTAAATCACTCACAATAGCATTATTATAAAGATGGTAAATAACTTGAGTTTGTTCTGCCTTTAAAGAAGTTTCTTTAACATATTTAGGTGAAAGTGCAAACAAACTCCCCTGAGGGTAACTGACAGGTGAATCTCTAACACTAGAAATAGCCAGCTGATTGTTATTTTGTTTCTGTTCAGGTGGAACTTGTACACAACCGGTGATTACCCAGCTAGACAAAAGCATTATAAATAAACTGATATTTTTTTTCATTTTTCAATCCTAGAAATGTTTTAAGCTAGACTATCACACTCGTTACTAACTTATAGCAACGAAATACAGTAAGTAAGTATAAATATAGAACGTATTCAATTCTGCAATAAAGTGTAATTACCTTTGTTAATTTCTTGTGATACTCCATTTTAGCTATCTAGCAATAGTTTTATCAGTTTACTCTTTAATACCTCTGCAGTTATACCGTCCCATTGAATTGTGAACACAATTGGCCTATTTTTAATCGCGTGTGTTCTGCGCTAATTAACTCCTCTTTTTCTAGTTTTAACATTATTTTTAAGATAATTATTTAAATCGGTGACTTTTGAAGGTACCCTCCCGCTATGAAATAAGAAATTAAATAAAATAACATGAAACTCTACAAGGATTTAACCATGAAAACTTTTAAAATCACTCTATTAGCAGCATTAATTAGTTCTCCGTTAGCGGCAGAAGCCATCGATAAAACATGGGAAGTGGGTGTGTTTGGTGAATACATCAAATCAAGCACAAATAAAGAAGACCAAGCTGACTGGCAACAAATTGAAGCTGGCAGAGGTATTGGTATTGATTTAGAAAAAATAATCAATGATCAATGGAATGCTCGTTTTGAATTAGCGAAAACTCGTTACGACATTCAAAATGGTAATGATACTGATTACGGCACACGATTCGGTATTGATGCAATTTATAAAGTTAAAGATTCAGGTCTATATCTTTTCGCGGGTGTGAAACGTTTTAACAATGTAAAAAGTTACAATGCCGTTAATGTAGGGGCGGGCTATAGCTATCAAATCAATGAGCGTTTTTCTTTATATAGTGAAGCGGTTGTATATCGTGATGTTGATTATGGCTATACCGATCAGGGTATTAAATTTGGTTTGAAATACGCCTTTGGTGAAGCGACAAAAACAGCTGTAGTTAGTAAGCCTGTAGAACAGGAAGTAATACCAGCATCAGTAGAGAAAGAAATAGTGCCTGTATCTGCAGTTGCAGTAATCATTACTGATACCGATAATGACGGCATTAGTGATGAAAACGACAATTGTAAAAATACACCTAAAAATGTAGAAGTGGATCCAAAAGGATGCCCACTATTTTTAGATACCGCTGTAGATGTTGAATTGAACGTATCGTTTGAAACGAATAGCGCACAATTAAAAACAGAATCAATGGTTGATATTCAACGTTTGGCTGATTTTATGGCAGAATACAAAAATACAAGTGCTGCCATTGAGGGACATAGCTCTGCTGTAGGGAATGAAAAATATAACCTAACACTTTCACAAAAGCGTGCTGATGCGGTTAAAAAGGTATTGATTACTCAGTTTAATATTGAAGAAAGCCGCTTATCTTCAACAGGCTTTGGTGAAACGCAGTTAATTTCTAAAGGCAATACTAAAGCCGACCATAAAGTAAACCGTCGAGTAGTTGCTAGCATAGAAGCGACTGTTAAAAAAATGAAGATAAAAGGCTAAAGAATCACATAATATTTAGTTGTAAGTTGAAGTAAATATACTTAGCGATATACACTACTATAAAGACTAAAAAGCCCGAATATTTCTATTCGGGCTTTTTCAATTTTGAGCTAGTAAATGGTAATGACTATTTATGCGTAGAGTAAACTGTTTATTCAAGACGCTTTATAGTGACGTTTAGGCTTATTAAGCGAACTATAAAGCAACGAAGAAATTAACAATTGAGACAAGCATAAATCACATCATGCTGCCCCAACACTGTAACACACTAATTTTAAAGAAAAATAAACACCAGTAAATTATAGTAGCCTGCATTATACCCTTGAGCTACTGACGCTCTTTAATAACTGGATTGTTCCCAAAAATTCAATATAACTTTTAAGGTTTCAATAGCCATAACTGGCTTTATTTTATCAAACATAGCATGGAAAAATCAGCTTTAGGCTTAACAAGGCTATATTAAATTAGGGCATTTACTCTATGGCGCTTTCGCCCCCATAGTGAGATAAAAATTATAAATTAGTGGTCTAGAGCATTTAATCACAACATTTTTACTAAACAACAATAATTTCAAATAAATACCTTATATACACTGCTATTTTTATGAGGCAATTCATGACAGAATTATAACCAACTTATTTTCTGGTAGCTTTATATGGATTATTATTCTAAACCCAAGGACATCTCAGCCTTAGACGCAAAATTAGAAGCACAAAAAATTGCATTTTCCCCCATTGCCTTTCAAGCGGTAATGACACTGCTTAGAACCAATATTTTGAAATACCTATCTGATACTGGTGAGCAAGGAGCTACGTCTAAACAGTTAGCTGAGCAATCAAAAATCTCTGAATACGGCGTTAAGGTATTACTTGATATGGCGGCCTCTATGGGAGTCGTTTGGATTAAAAATGATGATACGTTTAGGCTAGATAAAATAGGTCACTTTATTGTTAATGATAAATTAACCTTAGCTAACATCAATTTTACCCAGGATGTTTGTTATCAAGGTATGTTTCACTTAGAAGAAGCGATCAGATCAGGCAAGCCTTCCGGATTAAAAGTATTTGGTGATTGGCCAACGATATATCCCGCTTTAACTTCACTGCCTGATAATGTTAAGAAAAGTTGGTTTGAGTTTGATCATTTTTATTCAGACCATTCATTCCCCGAAGTTATGCCTATTATTTTTGAAGATAAGCCACAATGTATTTTAGATGTTGGCGGAAATACCGGTAAGTGGACGTTGGCTTGTCTAAATTTTGATACTGATGTTCATATGGCCATTATGGACTTACCACAGCAATTAACCGTATTGCAGAGCAACGTCGCAGAGCAAGGCATGCTCGAACGAATAGAAGTTCATCCAACGGATTTACTTGCAGCAGACGCTCAATTTTATCAAGGGGCTGATGTGATTTGGATGAGCCAATTCTTAGACTGCTTTTCACAAGAGCAAATCCTTGATATTTTAAAAGGCGCGGTGAAAGTTATGACGCAAGATACTAGCTTATTTATTATGGAGACCTATTGCGATAGACAAAGATTTGAAGCTGCAACATATTGTATCAATGCAACATCACTGTATTTTACCGCCTTAGCAAATGGAGATAGCCGAATGTATCATTCAGGTGATTTCATCAAGTTAATTCAAAAAGCGGGCCTATATGTAGAGAAAGACATTGACGATATTGGCTTAGGGCACACCTTGTTTAAATGCAGAAAGAATATGCGCATTACAGAATAGTCGTTCTACCTTTCGAACTTCATATTTTACACTACTGTTTTTTGCATTTATCTTAAATTATAAATGCAAAAAACAGTTAGGTAACCAACTTCAACAGTTCGTTCTATAAACCCTGCCAACGCTTAAAAATCAATGAGGTATTTATACCACCAAAAGCAAAATTATTACTCATTACATAATTTGTCTTTAATGTTCTTGCCTGTCCTTGAATATAATCCAGTGGTGCACAGTCGCTATCAATGCTTTCAAGGTTTAACGTTGGTGCAAACCAGTTATCTGTCATCATATTGATACTTGCCCACGCCTCAATAGCGCCACAAGCGCCCAAGGTATGACCTAAATAGCTTTTAAGTGAACTGATAGGGATTTCACCAAAAATGCTATGAGTTGCAAGTGACTCGGCAATATCGCCTTTTTCAGTAGAAGTACCATGAGCATTAACGTAACCAATATCTTCAGGTGATAGCTGGGCATCATCTAATGCCAAACGCATAGCTCGTTCCATAGTTTCAGCGGTTGGTTGAGTTACGTGTTTACCGTCAGCATTGGTACCAAAGCCGACGAGTTCAGCTAAGATAGTTGCGCCTCTTGCCTGTGCATACTCAAGATCTTCAAGAATAAAAGTACAGGCCCCCTCACCAATGACTAATCCATCACGTTTATTGTCAAATGGCCTTGGCGTAGTGTTTGGAAGTTCATTTTTCAAGCTTGTGGCAAATAACGTATCAAAAACAGCGACACTGGATAAACACAATTCTTCTGCACCACCGGCAACCATTGCTTTTTGCTTACCAAACTTAATTGCTTCATAGGCATAACCAAGCCCTTGTGATGAAGAGGTACACGCTGAACTTGTGGTAATGGTTCTTCCCTTTAAGCCGAAGAAAATACCAACATTAACGGGTGTTGTATGAGCCATCATTTTGATATAACTAGTGGCAGTAAGACCATCCATATTGTTATCTTTAAGTAAATCGCCAAAAGCGGGAATAGGCTCAGGTGATCCCATACAAGAGCCATAAGAAATACCTATATCACCACTTGTTAATCGCTCACTCCCTAATAATCCTGCTTGAGTTAATGCCTCTTCAGTGACTTGAGTTGCCATTATCGACACTTTACCCATAGAGCGTATTTGCTTACGTTTATAATGCTTTGGCGTTTGGTAAAGCGGAACAGGTGCTGCTAAGTTAGTATTTAAACCCGAAACCTTTCGCCACTCTGGCATATTAACCACAGCATTTTCGCCTTTTTCAAGAGCGACTTTAAAACTGTCCCAACAATTACCTAAGGCTGTGATCGCAGAAATTCCGGTGATAACAACTCTTTTCATTATGCTAATCCCCCATTAACTGAAATAGTTTGTCGGGTAATATACGCGGCATCATCCGACATCAAAAACGACACAGTACCAGCAACTTCTTCAGGTTTTCCCATACGTTTAAGTGGGATCATTTTTAATATTTCAGTCACGGGTAACTCTTCTGTCATTTCAGTATCGATTAAACCAGGGGCGACACAATTTACCGTGATTTTTCGCTTCGCCAACTCTAAAGAGAGTGCTTTTGTCGCGCCAATAAGTCCCGCCTTGGCTGCACTGTAATTAACCTGTCCTCGATTACCGATAATGCCAGAAACAGAGGAAAGCGTTACGATCCTGCCACCTTTTCGAGTTTGAATCATTGGCATCACCGTTGGGTGTACCACATTATAAAAGCCATCTAAGCCTGTTCTAATAACACTATCCCAATCTTCACCTGTCATAGCAGGAAAAGCAGTATCCTTGGTTAAACCGGCATTACACACTACGCCATAATAAGCGCCATTTTCAGTGATATCATGGTCAATTATTGCTTTAACTTGCTCTCTATCACAAACATCAAATTGTAGAATATTTGCCGTTCTACCTATTGCTTCTACTTCTCGTGCAGTTTCTTGAGCGCGTTCGATACTATTGAGGCAATGAACAGTTATATTGAAGCCATCTTTTGCTAAACGTAATGCAATCGACTTTCCGATGCCTCGGCTTGAACCTGTCACTAATATTCTTTTACTCATATCACCCATCTCGCTTCATTCCTAAACTAAACTTTTACTGTTTTTCACTCATCCCAACAAAATCTTGTGGCTCTGGAGGTAAAAAAACATTCACCTGTGCGCTAGCTATCATGCACTCTTGGTTTAAAATTTCACAACTATATACACCAAGCCCTGAGGACTCTTTGTGTAATTCAACAATTTTTACTTTTAAATGACTACCATTTTTAAAATAGTTTTGCGTCTGCTGGTATTTTCTTGAGCCTAATAGAAATCCTATTTGCACTGGTTTCCCCTGCTCTAACGCTTTAGCCCCTGCAAAAGCAGCAATTGACTGAGCCATATATTCAATACCGATATAAGCGGGCACTCCAGACTTATCTGTCTGATAAAAAGCTGAGTGTTCGTCAATATCAAGCCAACACGTGGCCGACTCATTATTAAAGTCGTCTAAACCGCCAATGAGGATCATTGGCTCACGATGGGAGATAAGCTCGTTAATAGGGTATTTATTCAAAACTAGTTCCTAATATTAGACTGATATTACTGCCTCCAAAAGCAAAAGAGTTAGATAGACACATTGATAAGCTATCTACTGATTCACCTGAGCTTACATTAAAGCTATTCAATGTCGGGTCAATATTGCCATTGTTCTTATTCTCAGGAATAAGTCGTTTTGTATTTTCTTTACTTAACAGCAACCAAGTTAACCCCGCTTCAATTGCTCCTGCCGCGCCTAATGTATGACCTGTAAACCTTTTGGTTGAACCGGCCAAAACTTCATGCTGACAAAATGCGGAAACAGCCTTAGCTTCCATATCATCATTTTTGGGCGTGCCTGTACCATGTAAATTTAGGTAATTTAGCTGCTCTGCTGAAATATTTGCATTTTCAACCGCTTGTTTCATTGAAGATAACGCACCAACCCCTTCAGGCTCCGGCGCTGAAACATGATAGGCATCAGATGATTCACCCACAGACAACAGCTTAATATCATCTTTAGTCTGACTCATAACAAACAGTGCTGCACCTTCGCCAATATTAATACCATCACGCTCACTACCAAACGGATTACAATAAGATTTGGCGGTAGACTCAAGTGATTTAAAGCCATTACTTGGTAATTGACTTAAGGTATCAACACCACCACAAATAACGATATCAGCCAAGTCACTTTCGAGTATCATTTTAGCGCTATGTAAAGCTTTAGCACTTGAGCTACAAGCGGTAGAAATACTATAAACCGGACCTTGAGCGTCTACTTTACTGGCAATAAATTGCGCTGGAGCAATCATTTCTTGGCTCGAGTAATGAAAGGCTTGGGGCATATCACCTGTCGCTAACAATGACGCTCTTGCTTGCTCTCCTTCTAAAATGCCAGAAGTACTTGTCCCTATTACCACACCAATTCGGGCAGAATTCTTTTGTGCTTTTAACCGCTCTATTGTTGGCATTATTTGAATTAATGCAGCAAGCGCTAATTGATTATTGCGACTGTTAAAGTGACTTTCTTCATTGTCCATCGATGGCAGTTCACCATTTACTTGACCCACATATAAAGGCTCGCCATTAACCAATAAACGGGTATTAAAAGATAAAAACTCTTCATCCGTTTGCGTGGTCAAATTTTTCAGTACACTATTTTTATCTGTGCCCAGTGAGCAGATAATACCTAAATCATGAAGGCTTGCCGCTAACATTGTATTACTCCATAGGTAAAATGGTTAACTGATAACCACGTTGAAAGTGCTTGTAACTAATGCTATCAGTACCTTTGACAATACTTATGATTAAATTACCATCTGATTTAATTATTCGCTCTTTACCATTTTCGTTTTCTGTAATTACCGCATCTGTAAGCGCTGCATTTAATGCGGCTAAAGGCCAATACACTAATTGAATATCTGAAATGATATACGGCAGAGGTAACATATCAAACTCAACATATTTCTTTTGTTTCAGTGCCTGCCCTTCTACAAAAACCAGCTCAAATAAAGGTAAACCTTGTGGGGAAACAGCCACTAAATTTAGCCCTTGTTCGGTTAGCTCTAACTGCGTCAGTAATTGATTTTCTTTACCCTGATAGGTAATGGTTAACAGCTGGTTTTTTGATTGATTAACCAATGAGCCTGGTGGTGCAGTTAATTGCAATGTCACAGCCTCAGCAATATCCACTTGATTAACGTTATTCTGGTTAACGCCAACATTTGAGTTGCTACTACAGCCACAAAGCATGAACACTAGCGCGGCAAGCATTAATTTTACTGACATAGCGCTACCAATGTTTTAAAACGTCTTTCACTTTGTGCGACATAAGGGTTACTTTGATCCCAAGCGTAGCCCGCTAAAATTGAACTAATCATAGCTTTTACTTTGGTATCTTGATCTTGGTAAAAAATCACATCTTGAAAACCAGATTCATACCATGAATTTACAAAAGTTTTAAAGCAATCTACACCCTTTTTGAGCGGCACCGCAAAGCTTTGTTCAAAATCAACCGATTCACCATCAAGGTAACGTAATACTTGTGGAGCAATTAATACTGCAGAGCAAAGCGCAATGGTAACCCCTGAAGAAAATACAGGGTCTAGAAACTCTCCTGCATTACCTAATAAGGCATAATTTTTAGCGGCTAAATGTGTTACATCAGCTGAGTATCCGGCTAACTTATTGACTTCATTGTGCCATTTTGCCTTTTTTAATAAGTTGTGTAAATTTGGAGCAGCATGAATAAAGTGCTTCAATATCATTTCAGGAGTGTCACCTTGAGAAAACTGCTCAGGTTTTCCGACTACGCCAACGCTTGAAGTCCCATCTGAAAAGGGGATTAGCCAATACCAGATGTCTGAATCATTAGGGTTTACTGTGATCAATATCTTGTCACGATCAAAGTTACAGCACTCAATATTGTCTTCAACGTGAGTAAAATATGAAGTACGGGTTGGCAGGTGTGATGGCTTTTCTAACGATAACATACGCGGTAAAACGCGTGCAAAGCCACTGGCATCAAGTAAAAATTTACTTTCGACTTGGTATAAGCTGCCTTGTTCATCTAATACTTCTAATATTGGGCAAAGACAATCAACATCAACCGTTTTCACTTCATGACCATACCTAATTTGTGCGCCGGCATCTGCAGCACCATCAGCTAATACTTTATCGAAACTTGCGCGCTTCACTTGGTATGTTGTACCCGGTCCTTTTGAGAATTTCTGAGTAAAATTAAACTCAGTATCTTGGCCTTGCTTATGAAATGCTGCGCCGTTTTTAAACTGAAAGCCATTTTCTTTTGCATTGTCGTGCACTGTTTGCTCTAAACCCGCTTGTGCAAGAAACGCCATGCATTGTGGTAAAAGGCTTTCTCCGATTGAAAAACGGGGAAAATACTGCTTTTCGATAACTAGTACACTTCGCCCTGCACGAGCAAGCATCGCTGAAGCAACGGCTCCCGATGGTCCCGCACCAATAATTACTACATCAAATTGTTCTTTATTCACGGTTCTTCCTTATTTACCACAGACAATGGTGCGAGTATAAAAATACTCACTATGCCTAGCATCACTGTTAATCCAAAGCTATAAACTGCAGGGGTTTTACTAAAGATCAATACGCCAAAAACAAACAAAGACGACAACGCAGATAAGCTAATTGCCAACACATTGAATTTATTAGTGCCTCGGTATTGATAAAAAATTAAATAATCAATGGCTAAGGCAAGAATCAACATCATTGCCAATACATTAAATAAGTTTAAAGGCCCTTGAATCATATAACTTAGCATTAATGCAATCGATACTGATAAGACTAGGGCCAGGCTATGATTACATGCGGCCTTAAGACCAAATCGAATCCATATAACCAATGAGAACATTATTAATGCCAGCATAAACCAATACAGTAAACTCTCTCTTGAATCATTCATTATCTGTGAAATATTCTCTGCTTTATCAAAGGGGATTACTTGGCCACCGAAACCTTCAATGATACTAACTAACTGCGCTGTGGTAATATTTGAAAGCTGTAACAAGGAAACAAATTCATCGTTATGATTTTCTTTATCTACACCTAACCCAGAATTTAAACCAACATATATAAACGGTAAAACGTAAGGCGCAATAACTGAATTTTTAATCGCTTGGTAAGTGAGTGGCGCAGAAGTATTAATAGTCACCTCTAGCCCTGTTGCTTCCTCCCAAGAAGAAAACACATCATTGCTTTGGGCAAGCTTTAGTCGCTTATTATTGTCATTTTGTCGCTGTTTCGATGGCAACCAATCACTAATACCTTTTACTTGAGGTGTGACATCTAATTCGGTACTTAACGCTAAAATCCGAGCACGAATAGCTTCCTCTGTCTGCAAAACTTGTTCAATAGTCGAGCCTAGTATGAATAATCGCTTAACGTCTTGTCCAGATAACGTTTTTTGATGAAAAGTTTCATTACTAATGAGTGTCGCACTACTGCCATTGAGATCTGCAATACTGTCATTAAATTTTATCGGTATTAACAAATAACTGACAAAAACTAGGCCACTGACCACAATCAACAGACCTACTCTTCGACCTTGAAATTTCTTAATAAGCTTAATAAGATTTGCTAGTTTTTTGTCTAGTGTTGAATTGTTCAGCTCTGACTTTGAAGATGAGATAGTTGGTACTAATGTAAAGACACAGACCATTGCCCCCACCAAACCAGCGATGATAAATGTAGCTACTTGACTTAAGAAACTCATCGGCGCAAGTGTCAATAATATATAACCTAAGGCAGTAGAGATAAAACCGAGAAAAATAGATTTATTTACCATCGTTAATGATGGTTTTTTATTGTGTAACTCTGTTAAAACATGAAAACAGTAATCAATAGAAATACCGATGAGTGTCACGCCGAAAACCAGACTAATGATATGCACACTATCAAATAATAACGCTAAAGCAATAAAGCCATAAATCACCGCATTCATAATAGTCAAAATAACTGCAAACAAGGCAGTTTTACTGCGAAAAACAAAGTAAACCATAACGAGCATAGCGAGCAGACTAAGCCCGCCAAAAAAGCTCATTTCAAATTTCGCTTGGCTAGAATTCTCTGCAGTATGAAACAGCACACCTGAGTACTTCACCACTGATTCTGGGTATTGTTTTTCTACCTGATGGATAACCTGCTTAATTTCTTGGGCTACAGTTATCGCTTTGTTAACATTAAGAGCTTCATTATCAATAGTAAAAATTATAATAAATTGTTGCTGACCCTTTAATGACGATGTAGTTATCAACCGGCCATCTTCAAGTGCTAAGCCATCATTTTTAGCAAATGCTTGTTCAACAAATTCAGCGGTCGATAGGCTGGGATCTTGTGCAATTGATGCGCTGACAAACGGGTTGACTATCTCGGTGAGTTTTTGGCTAGCAAATAGCAGATAACTTTCTGGGCTAGACAACGCCTTTAAAAAGTTATCTGCTAGTAAAACACCTTGGTATGGCAAGTAAAATTGTACAGATTTTTCTAAATCGAGTTCTATGGCCTTTACATTAAACCATGGGTTTTTTTGTGATAATGAAAAGAATTGATCATGGGAAAGTTTTGCGTCTGTACCTGAAAAGGAAATAAATACATGTCTTTTATTGCCATCAAAAAAATGCGATTCAGCATCTTGCACCACTGTTTGTATATTTTGTGGTAATAGCGACAAAATATCTGCTTGAAATTTCGCTTTGCCCGTAATCAAAACAAATACCAGCAAAATCATTGCAACTAACCCTTGGATAAGTCCAAGTTGACGTTTCATACACTTCCCTATTTGTCGCTATAATTCTTTATTGTAAGAGATTGATATTTCGGTTCTATTCATGTTTTTATCAAATAACACAAACTCATCAACCTGCTTATCACCACATAATATTATTTGTTCAATAAAGGCTGTCATTGACGATGTTTTTGGCTTCAAAGTCACACAATTAGCAGTATTGTTATCATCATAGAAAGCAAAACTATTTGTTAGCGCAGTGAAGTTACCCGCTATTAAGTGTTGTAATAATTGCGCAATGGTACTAGCTTGAGCAGGCGCCTTTTTACTGCCAGAGTTATCTTTAAAGTAAAGTTCACCGTTATTAAAGGTAATGGCACTCTCTACAGGTTTACGTGTTTTCCAAATAAATTCATCATTGGATATCACAAAGTTACCAGACGATAAAAATGGCTTTTTTAAGACTTTAAAATATTTTCTTTGAATAAAATCGCCTTGTTGACTGACGAAACCACCTTGATTAATCTGTAACCGGTTTTCAACCTGTTCAACGGATAGTGACACTTTATCAGCTGAGGTAGTAGGTATTACTGTATTATCGGCAATGGCTGAATTAATCGAAAAAAGAGAAAAAACGCAGTAAAAAAGAACAAATAAATGACTAGCCATTTTAGCAAATGAAATATTCATTACAGTACCTTAGTTAGTTTATCTAACAATACTTTAGGACTCGTATATTGCATTTCTTGATTACTTCTATCGACTGCTACTTGTACCGTTGATGCTTTAGTCAGTTTCTCACCTGTTTTACTATCAAAAATTAAATAATCAATTTTCAAACAAGTTTCATACTCTTTTAAATAGGCAGTCACCTTGATTTTTTGAGTAAAGACTGCCGAGCCAATATACTTAATGCGCATATCAACAATGGGCCATAGATAACCGGAGTCATCCATAGCAAGGTAATCGTAATCAAATTGTCTTAATAATTCACAGCGTGCCACTTCAATATAACGTGCATAATTACCATGCCACACCACTTGCATTGGATCACAGTCGTGAAACGGTATTTCAATGTCTACTTCTGCGGTTAACAATGCATTTTTGCTATTCATAAAGTTTCCAGCGCTGTGTTTGTATCGCGTCAATGGTATAACGTAAGTCAGACTCCAATGGTCTGTCTTCCACTAAGGTTTCAAAGTTTTCAGCTACGTCGTCATACATTTCCATCAAATTTGGCGATAAGGTATCGTGATCCAACTCACCACTTTTAATACGAATTCTTAGGGCTTGTACGGCAGCTAATAAGGTACTTGCTAATACTTGCTCAGTTAGTTGCATTACACGTAAAGCATCTCTTGCAGCGATGGTGCCCATACTCACTTTATCTTGATTGTGACATTCTGTTGAGCGTGAGAATACACTTGCTGGCATCGTTAATTTCAATGCTTCAGCGGTATAAGCTGAGGCTCCGATTTGTACGGCTTTGAACCCGTGGTTAATAAATCTACGCTCGTCACAACTTGCCGATAAATTTGACGGTAAACCATTGTTATAACGGGTATCAACTAATGAGGCAATTTGCCTATCGGCTAAATCTGCTAAGTTAGCAACGACAGTTTTCATGCTATCCATAACCATGGCAATATGTCCACCATAAAAATGTCCACCATGTAAAACATGCTCACCAATGCCGTCGATTATTGGATTATCATTCGCTGAATTAAGTTCGTTTTCTATCATACTTCTAAAGAATGGCAGACTGTCTTGCAACACTCCTATGATGTGTGGAGCGCAACGAATAGAGTAGCGATCTTGTAATCTATCTGAATTTCTTGGGTGTTCATAATGATTTAAATCTTGACGAATCCAAGCCGCAATTTGCCCTTGCCCTGGATGTGGTTTCACCGAAAACAAAATATCATCAAAATGATGACTATTGCCTTGCAGCGCAAGACTAGATAGTGCGGTAATACGGCTGGCCAACTTAGCCAAATACTCAGCGCGATCGTAAGCTAAACATGAAAGTGCTGTCATCACAGCAGTACCGTTCATTATCGCTAAACCTTCTTTAGGTCTAAGCGTAATTGGTGTTAATCCTTCCTGCGCCATAACAATATTACTGGATTTAATTTCACCTTTAAACAATACATCTCGTTCGCCAATGAGTGCTCCGGCAACGTATGAAAGTGGCGTCAAATCGCCACTTGCGCCTACTGAGCCTTCTTGAGGAATAACAGGGATAATATCTTGGTTAATAAATTCGACCAGTAGATTAAGTAATTCCCAACTAACACCTGAGAATCCTTGGCTTAAAGAGGCAAGACGGGTAGCAAGTATTGCTCGACCCTCTGTTCGATTAAAAGCTTGGCCTAAGCCACAACCATGAAAACGTGTTAAGTGTAATGGTAATTCTTTAACGAGATCTAGGGGGATATTTACCGTTACCGAGTCACCATAGCCGGTAGTAACGCCGTATATCACGCCATCTTCTTTTAGAAGGGTGTCTAAAAATTCAAGCGCTGAATTAATCTTTTTACTAAAATGTTCATCATTGGTTAATTCAACTAATACATCTTGTTTTGATATGTTAACAATGTCTTCTATTGATAACCTATTTAAGCCAAAAATGGCAACTTGCTGACTCACTTATTCTCTCCATTAGATTCGATACGGCTTACTTGCTCGTCTGTCTGCCAAAAGTCATAAAAATTAAACCATTGATAGGGGTACTTTACCGCGTAATGACTTAGCCGTTGTGCATATTTTTCTACAATTTCTTGTAATACCTGTGCACGTTGTTTCCTGGGCAAAGCTAACCTGTCAGTCACATGTTCAAAAATCAAGTTAAAGCGCCCTTTTGATTTAAAACAAAATATCCAATAGATTGGACATTCTAACAAAGCAGCCAGAATAAATGGACCTTGAGCAAATGGTGCCTTTTTACCTAAAAATGGGGCATATATAACTCTACCACCAATGCTGATACTGGTTCTATCACCGACGATAACAATGGCTTCGCCTTGTTCAACTTTTTCTTTAAGCACAACAGCCAGTCCTGGACCAATATCACCAACTTGGATCAGATTTACCGTCACTTTATTGTTTACTTTTTCTAATAATTTATTAAATTTAACTGCATTATCGGTAAAAACTAACACATTAATAACAACATCATCTTTCATGGTACTTAAGGCTCGACATACCTCTAGGTTACCTAAATGAGAGCCTATAAAAATCCCGCCTTGTTTTTGTTCTACCAGCTCTTTAATTCCGTTTCTATCAAGGTAATCAATATCATTTTCGCTGACTCTACCTAGCCAAGCATCGAGTTTATCAAATACCGAATCAGCAAAACTGCAGTGAAGTTTTAACCCATGCCAGAAACCAGCCCTTTCTCTCTGACCATTTTCATCATGTAAGGCTCTTGCTAAGAACTGAAGCGAAGCATGACGAGCGACTTTATTAACGATATATAAATAACAAACAACAGGGAATAACACTAGCCACAATATACGTCTGCCAACAAGACGATAGAAAGCAAATAATATTCGCATACCTAAAATAGAGCCACGTTCTTCTAGCGTCGACCAATGTTGGTTTTGAGCTTCTTTTTCTTTAATTGTTGGTTTAGACATTAGCAGAAGTGACGAAAAATAAGTTTGGGGGCTCTGAACAACATACCAAAAAACAATCGTGTATGCATCCAGCTTATGCGAGCATTGTCTTCAAACGCTCTAAAATGCGATATACCAAATTCAGGATAAATAACTTTTGTTGGTAAAAACTTAACATCAATACCTTGCCAATATAAGCGCACCATAATTTCAGTATCAAAGTCCATACGTTTACCTAAGTTAACCTTATTCATTAACTCAATACTTTGACCAACTGGGTATACGCGAAAGCCGCACATACTGTCTTTTAATTGAAAAGATAAGGTTTCAATGTATACCCAAAAGTGGGTAATAAAGCGAGCAAAATAGCGGTGCTTAGGAATTGATTCATCGTACACTGGTTTACCAGAAATGAGTGCATCAGGATGTTGTTTAGATAACGCGATTAATGACGTAATATCGGCAAGATTATGTTGGCCGTCGGCATCGACTTGGATAGCATATTCAAAGCCAAGCTTATGCGCGTATTTTAAACCTGTTTGCACCGCAGCGCCCTTGCCTTGATTTTCGCTATGGTGAATCAGGGTAAGTAAGGGCACTTTATCGACAAGTGATTCAAAAAGCTTTTTTGCCGATGCTTTACTGCCATCATCAATCATAATAATAGAAAATTCATAGGCCGATAAACGCAATAATAACACCTCTAACTCATGAGTATGATTGTAATTAGGAATAATCAAACAGTACATCACAAGGTTTCCTCAAGTGCGGCTTCTTCTAACATTGTTTCTTCTAAAAGAATGCGGCCACTAGCGTGCACTCCTTTTTCTGAATGATATTCAAATAAAAATTTATGGTCCGATTTACGTATTAACGACAAGTCTACAATTTGATCTGCATGGATTATTTCTTTAAATTTAAGGACTTCAACTTGTCTAACTACAGTAGACGATAATTTTAAATGTTCATGGGCGAAATTAACGGCCCAATTTAATTGCACTACACCTGCAAGGATAGAAACATTGGGAAAATGCCCTTTAAAGTAATCTAAGCTCGCTTGTACTTTGAAGGTCAATTTGACCCCTTCACCAATAATTTCTTTCTTGATAAATAACGGCTGGGTTTCTTGCAATTTATTCAAAAAGTTTCTCCAATTCTCTTTGTACTAATTTTCCCTGAGAATTATAAGGTAATTCGGTTAAGTAACGCCATTTTTTCGGTAAACAAACCAACTCAAACTTACCTAATAAGTGATTTTTAATCTCACGGGTAAACGCGATAGTGGTTAGCTCATCTCGTTTAACTAAACCAAGTTCAGTTAAACTTAACACGGCAAACAGCACATCTCGCTTGCCTGTTTTTAATAAAATTCGAGATTCATTTATCCAACAGTGTTCATTTGCAACTTGTTCCATAGCGGATAAATTGACCCGTTTTTCTTCTAATTTTACATTACGGTCTATACGCCCTTGTAATGTGAACTCAGTAGCCGACGTTAACTCGCCCATGTCATCTAATAGCATTGATGAATCTGACACCCAGGGTGATTGTAATATTAGCCTTTTGCTTTGCGCTTCTACGCTTAAGGTAATACCTTTAAATGTCTGCCAATGCGATGCTGGCAAAGAGTCAACTTGGCGATAGGCAATACCACCGGTTTCTGTACTGCCGTAAACTTGGGTGATAGGAAAATCTAGTTGTTGATTTAAATGAATCGCAATGTCATCGGCAAGCAAACCGCCGGATGAAAATATATAACTAAAGTGATTAGAATACGCAGCCAAAACATTGTCATTTATCAAGCGTTTTAAAAATGCAGGACTAGAAATTAATGCTACCTTTTTGTCACTCTGCAATGCTGATTTTACATGCTCAGGATACTCAAAGGTATCAGATATTAACGTACCGTTAGATAAAGGCCATAGCAAACGAAAAAGCAGGCCGTAAATATGCTGATGAGAAACCGTGGCAATCAATTTTTCGTAACGCTTTATGTTAAATACGTTTTGTAACTGAGCGAGTTCTAAATTAATTTGTTGCCATGACTTATGAATAATCTTTGCATCCCCTGTTGAACCAGAGGTAGAGAAATAAAGGTCTCCAGAGTCAGGCCAACTAAAACCCGATGTTGAATTTAGCTGCGGATTATCGCTTTTTCTTTCGAAATCAACGGACTCTATACTTGGAAAAGTGATTTCATGACCAAGTTCACCAGAAAATGCATCTGTCGTTGCAAAGAGCGAATCAAGTGTTTGTATTTGGCTATTACTTGGAAAGTATACGTCAATTGACTCAGCACTTAAGGCAAATAACCGTATTGAAAATTGGTAAGTATCGCTGTGATACAAGACTACTTTAAGTGGCGTATTTATTAACTGATTCGCACTACTCTGTGCTTTTTTAAAGTTCCGAATCTTGGCTCGATAATGGTTAATATCAATGATAAATTCGTTGAGGGATATATCATTACCGTTAAGAAAAAATAGTCTGTGCGAGTTGGCCAGATGCGTTAAATCAAACACTTTTCTTCCGCCCTGCTTTTACTTTCCAGCGTACCAACCACTCTACTGACATTAACGTGCCCATTAAGATGTAAGAAATAAGGCCATTGTATAAGGTCCATTGAGCTATCGATGAATACAGTGCAGTGTAAAGCGCAATACTGCCATTTATACTAAAAAACAAGCACCATACCCATGTCACTTTTTCAGTATATTTAACGGCAAAATCATCGAGCTCTGGCTCTTGAAGTCGTGCTAAAGTTTCTATGACACTTGGCTTTTGATACAAAGAATAGGAAAAAATGCAAAGTAACCCTAGATTCATAGCGACAGGATAGAGTAAAACACCGATAGCTTGGTCAAAAACTACCGAAAACAGCAGTACTGAAATAGCCATGACTGAGGTTAATTTCAACCACGGCTGTTTGCTTTTAGAATTTGTTGCCAACCGCAGAGAAAAAACACCTATAAGCGCAACAGCAACATAGCGAGGCTCAAAATAGTTAAGCCCCGTATAGACAATGATTGGATAAAAAATTAACAGTAGAGCGATCAACGCTGTGGTAAGTGTTTTCACTAGTATTGGCTTTTAATTGCTTTTTTCTGTTAGTTAAGCGCTATACGCTCAGTAACTTTGATAATTCGTCGATTATATCGTTAACTGTTCTTACTTTTTTAAAGGCATCTGGTTCTATTTTTTGACCAGTGAACGCTTTAAGTTTAACAATGAGATCTATAGCATCAATGCTGTCTAAGTCTAAATCTTCATATAAATTTGCCGTCAATGAGATATCTTCTGGTTCAATCTCAAAATCATCGATAAATATTGTCGATAAAGTGTTGTATATTTCTTCTCTAGATTGCATTTTTAGATCCATTACTACTGATTTGTCTCAATAAACTCTGATAAGCTATTGATTGAGCTGAAATGTTTTTTCGTTTCTTCTGAATTAGCATCAATTTTTATATTGAATGTTTTCTTAATTGCTAAACCTAATTCAAGTGCGTCAATGCTATCTAAGCCAAGGCCATCAACAAACAACGCTTCATCATCTTGTATATCTTCTATACTCACATCTTCTAAATCAAGCGTTTCAATAATTAAAGCTTTGATCTTAGCTTTTAAGTCTGACATTACTTTCTAATTCCTTGTTATAAAATTGTTCAAGCTCACGTGTATATATTCTAGATAGTAAACTTATTGGAGCTTCTTCTTGTGCTTTAGGCATTGGGACTGCAGGCATCAAATTCAAATCAACTTGAAATTTTCGCACAGGTACTCGATACCACTTTTCATTTTTCGTTAATGTGGTCGGATTTATCTTTAGCTTAAAACATTGGATAGGCGATCCACACCTAATAACAATATTAGCAACACCTCGCTTAAATTTTAATGGCATATTGGGTGTTGTTCTTGTTCCTTCAGGAAAAATTATTAAGTTATTTCCTTGTGCCAATGAGTCTCGACAATCTTCAATTAATTGTTCCGCATTATCATTACTGATGTAACCTGTATTACTAAGAACACCTCTGATAAAAGGGTTTTTAAACAAGTTTGCTTTCACAATACACACTGCATTGGGTATAACTGAAATCAATAATACCACATCTATTAAAGATGGGTGATTACAAATAACTACAGTTCCTCGAAAATCACTGAGTTTTCGACGATTTTTCACGGTAAAATGAGATGTTTTTGTAAATTGCATAATACCAATAAACAACTTGGTTGCGTATTGTACTGTTTTTCTTGATTGCTGTTGTGCTGCCAGTGTGTCTTTGCAGAATACTCTTTGAAGTGGCAAAATTAAGATTGTTAGTACTAAACCACCCAGTGCAAATATAGTAAAACATAAGCCAGTTGCAAATATACGCCATAACTTATTCATTGTTTAACCTGTTAATTTTCCATTGATTAGCAACCATATCTAACTCTTGAGGTTTTGTCATATCACTTAACCATCGATAAAATGACACTGCCTGCGGAAGCTCAGTTAGGCTGTCATCTGATGTAACACTGATATTGTTATATTTCTTGATTGAAAGCCTCTGCCCAACAAAGTTATCTTTAGTTAAAATTAAGGCGACTGCATGGTCTACTTGTAACTCATCAGCATATTGTGAATAAGGGCTTGGCAGAACCTGATCACTATGTACCAAAAGTACTTGCTCGTGTTTACCCGTTTTCAATCGTATGTAAGCTTCGACTAATGCCATGAAAAAGGTATCTTTCCCTGCGGAAACCGTAGTAGATGCTTGAGTGTTTTGCGTGAAAATTGTAAAAAGGCCTGAAACGGCATTATGCACTGACAAACTAAATGCTGTTGGAGAGATATCTTCCTCCAAAGCTAAGTCATGGAGCATGGTAGAGGTTTTATGAAGATCACCATGACGCGATGAAAATACACTGACCAAAGGTTGGTTTTCATGTTTTGTTACTTCTAAAGCACAATACATGGCTAACTTAGCAAAGGGACTTAGACGTCTCCGCTGCATTGGTTTTAAATCGGCTAATTTTGGTAATTCAGCTTTACTAAAAGACCTTTCCTGATGGCCATCAAGGTTAATGACCGGATTTACAGCTTCAATAGCGACTATTTTTTTTATATTTATACAAAAATCCATATCAGAAACCGCTTTCCTAACGCCCAACATTCTTATTTGGTATGGTCATAATTGACAGTAGAATAACATCAATTTAATAGGCTTCCCATATTTCAATGGTCTAACTGATAGCTTAAGCGCTAATAATGTTAGTGTTGACTTTCAAACTGTTCATTTCCATTCAGCGAAAAAATACAATTTAACTTCTATGTCACTTTTGCATTGTTAATAAAGTGAGCAGTAAGCTTTATACGACCACCTAGCGCAAATTGGTATAAATCAGCAATTGATGTTAACACCACTCTAAACCCGCAGTTATTTGCCACAGAACTTAAATAGCTAGGAAGTGAAGTCAATAAAAAAGCCCGTAAACTATAAGCTTACGGGCTTTTCTAGGAAGCACTAGTATTTGGGCAATACGTTTACATCATGCCGCCCATTCCACCCATACCACCGCCCATGCCGCCCATATCAGGCATAGCAGGAGAAGCATCTTGTGGTGCATCGGTAATCATCGCTTCGGTAGTTAACATTAAGCCCGCAATTGATGCGGCAAATTGTAATGCGCTACGAGTTACTTTAGTCGGGTCAAGAATACCCATTTCTAACATATCGCCGTAAGTGCTATTTCCGGCATTATAACCGTAGTTACCTTTGCCATTACGTACTTCATTTAGTACTACTGATGATTCATCACCACAGTTAGCAACGATTTGACGAAGTGGTGCTTCCATCGCACGAATAGCTACGTTTATACCGTGAGTTTGATCTTCGTTAATGCCTTCTAAATCTTTAATTGCTTCAGCGACACGAACAAGGGCAACACCACCACCAGCAACTACGCCTTCTTCAACAGCAGCTCGGGTTGCATGTAATGCATCTTCAACACGGGCTTTTTTCTCTTTCATTTCAATTTCAGTGGCTGCGCCAATTTTAACTACCGCAACACCACCAGCTAACTTAGCTAAACGCTCTTGTAACTTTTCTTTATCATAATCAGAAGATGACTCTTCAATTTGACCACGAATTTGACTAACACGTGCTTTAATATCAGCATCGTCACCTATACCATCAATGATGATAGTAGTGTCTTTCGAGATAACTACACGCTTAGCTTGACCTAAATCTTCTAACGTTGCTTTTTCAAGCTCCATACCGATTTCTTCAGAAATAACAGTACCGGCAGTTAATGTCGCAACATCTTGTAGCATTGCTTTACGACGGTCACCAAAGCCAGGCGCTTTAACAGCAGCAACTTTTACAATACCGCGCATGTTATTTACTACTAATGTAGCAAGGGCTTCACCTTCAACGTCTTCAGCAATAATTAATAATGGCTTACCCGCTTTAGCAACACCTTCTAAGGTAGTTAACAATTCACGAATGTTAGATACTTTTTTATCAACTAAAAGAATGAAAGGGTTTTCTAATTCAACGCTACCGTTTTCTTGGTTGTTGATGAAGTATGGTGATAAGTAACCACGATCAAATTGCATGCCTTCAACAACGTCTAGTTCGTCTGTTAGTGCTTGACCTTCTTCAACAGTAATAACACCTTCAGCACCTACTTTATCCATCGCTGTTGCGATGATTTGACCAACAGTTTCATCTGAGTTAGCTGAAATAGTACCAACTTGCTCAATAGCCTTGTTGTCTGTACATGCTTGAGAAAGATTTTTTAACTCTGCAACTGCAGCAATAACTGCTTTGTCGATACCGCGCTTAAGATCCATTGGGTTCATACCCGCAGCGATAGATTTCAAACCTTCATTAACAATAGCTTGTGCTAAAACGGTTGCAGTAGTTGTTCCATCACCGGCTTCATCATTGGCTTTAGAAGCAACTTCTTTCACCATTTGAGCGCCCATGTTTTCAAATTTGTCTTCTAATTCAATTTCTTTAGCAACGGTAACACCATCTTTTGTGATTGTTGGACCACCAAAAGATTTATCAATTACAACATTGCGACCTTTAGGACCTAAAGTTACTTTTACCGCGTCGGCTAATACATTTACACCACGTAGCATTTTTGCTCGTGCGTCATTACCAAATAATACGTCTTTTGAAGCCATGTTATTTATTCCTATAATTTTTATTTGTTTATCAAAATAATTAATTTCAAATCTATGCATCCAAGCAGCATTTTAATATGCTAGTTCGCTCAAGAGCAAAGAAGAAGCACGGAGCTGACGCTAGTCAGTGAGTACTTCTGATGCCGCTATTGTGTGAACTAGCGACATAAAAATTCCTGCGACTATTCTACGATTGCTAAAATGTCAGCTTCACTTAAAATAAGCACTTCTTCACCATCAATTTTTTCAGTTTTTAAACCGTAGCCTTCTGAAAAGATAATTTGGTCACCGACTTTAACGTCTAAAGCACGTACTTCACCGTTTTCTAATACGCGGCCATTACCCACAGCAATAACTTCACCACGAGTAGATTTCTCAGCTGCACTACCAGTTAAAACAATGCCACCGGCTGATTTTGATTCAACTTCTTTACGTTTTATAATTACACGGTCATGTAATGGACGAATGCTCATTTATTTTCTCCTGAGGGTGTTCAATTAGTAGATTAATTAACAGAGTTAATTTGTTGTTACTAGAAGTGGGGATGAAATTAATATTCACAAGCCCACTGATTATTTTTTTATTCTTTACGGGTGTATTCACCTTCAATCGTTTCACTATGATGTTGAGGTATAACTTTGTTATCTGGGTTTGGTGTGTGAGAAAAGTCTTCATTTTCATAGGTATTTCCCGTGTGAAAACTTGCACCTGCACTATTTCCTGTAACATGGGGGTTAACTTTAATATGCTTTTGTACGCTAGCTGCAATCACTTGACGAACACTAGGTATCAGTAATGACAAACCCAAAATATCAGTAACAAAGCCAGGGGTAACTAATAATACCCCGGCAACTAATAGCATGAGTCCAGTAACAATCTCACTCGACGGCATTTCACCTTGTGCCATTTTAGCTTGTACCGATTGCAGTGTTGCTAAACCTTGCTGGCGAACATATTTTGCACCGATCCAAGCACTCAAAATAACAATACCAATAGTTGGCCACATTCCGAGTAACTCACCGACTTGCATTAGCACGCTAATTTCAATAATAGGGATAATAATAAAAAGTACAAATAACACACGAAACATAATGATTCCTTATTTTCTATGAAACTTATATTGGGGTTCACGGGTCTTTTTCAAGGTGTGTATCGCCCTAAGCAAAAATGCACTATTAAATACTAGTATTGTTAAGTTATTTTTAAGAGAATACCAGTAACTTACATAATACCTGTTCCACTTGAAGATGCATGATTCAGCTGGAATTAGAAACGCCTTTAGGCAAGGCATTGATTGAGGAGAATGGTTATTCCCTTCTCAAAATCAATAACGCAGCATAAAGCGTTTCTAAACCAGCCCCTTGGGGAAGGCTGAGCAAATCATACTCTGCGTTACATTTCTTTTTAAGGACGCTACATGGATGTAGCTTATTAGAGAATGCAGGAGCATATTCTCCTGAATAACCCTTAAACAAAAAATGTGCCTTGATTATGAATTGCTCAGACTTCCTGAAACGAGCATCTTCGAGTGGAGCAGGCATATATTAGGAATAAAAAATTGTTTCAATTAGTACTCTCGACTTGTCCAAATAAAGATGTGGCGCATAATATTGCTCAGCACTTAGTAACAGAAAAGTTAGCTGCTTGTGTCAACATTATACCCGAGGTAACTTCTGTTTACATTTGGCAGGCTGAACTACAGTGCGATGATGAAGTACAATTGTTAATTAAAACAGATAGCGCTAAATTTAAGCGATTAAATGCGCGAATAAATGAATTACATCCTTATGATGTAGTAGAAGTTATTGCCTTGAACATCCAGCAAGGTGATACGCATTACTTAAACTGGATAACAGAGTCGTTGAAGTAAAATAAATGAAAAAATTATCTTTGTTTTTGAACTTGATTGTTGGTCTACTTTTGACCTTGGTAACCTTATTGCCAACAATCAGCCATGCCCAACAATCTATTTTTGATACTTCAAGTTCATCTTTATTTAGTAATGATGATGAATTTTTGAAAGTAGACCAAGCTTTTTCTTTTAATTTTGATCAACAAAACGACCAGTTACATGTCAATTTCGACATTAGTGAAGGGTATTACCTTTATCGTCATCAATTTAAGTTTACCGCCAACAATGCCAGTTATTCAACTATTGATTTGCCAACAGGGTTAGATCATGAAGATGAATTTTTTGGTGTTCAACAAATCTATAAAGAACAGCTAAATTTCACGATAAATATTGAACAGGCAAACGAAGACGCCAGTATTACTATTCGTTATCAAGGATGTGCAGATAAAGGCCTTTGCTATCCGCCAACCAAAAAAGTAATAGCACTAGATAGTGTGCTCACACCTAATGATGCTACAGCTGTATTTTCAGCCCTTACTAAAGTAAATGATAGTGCTACATTGGCTGAACAAAAATCTAAAAATATTGAGCAAGTAACATCAAGTAGTGAGCAACATCAACTCGCAGACATGTTAAAACAAGGCAGCTTAATATTAACGTTAATCGCTTTTTTTGTCGGTGGCTTATTGTTGTCTTTTACGCCATGTGTTTTCCCTATGTACCCAATTTTAACAGGGATTATTGTTGGTCAAGGTAAGGCGCTGACAACTAAAAAGGCGTTCACTTTATCTTTCTTCTATGTACAAGGGATGGCTGTAACGTATACATTGCTCGGAATTGTCGTCGCGTTGGCGGGGGCACAATTTCAAGCTATTTTTCAACATCCCTTTGTATTAATTGCACTAAGCATATTATTTATCTTTCTAGCGCTTTCTATGTTTGGTATTTTCAATTTAGCATTACCTACTAGCTGGCAAAATAAATTGAATAACATAAGTAATAAACAAAAAGGTGGCTCTATTGCTGGCGTAGTAATGATGGGTGTTATTTCTGGATTAGTGGCCTCTCCTTGCACAACAGCACCACTGACTGGAGCTTTATTATATATATCTCAAACCGGAGATGTTGTATTAGGCGCATCAGCATTATACGCATTAAGTTTGGGTATGGGATTACCGCTGCTAATACTGGGAAGTTCTGGCGGAAAATTACTACCTAAAGCTGGTGCTTGGATGAATGTTATCAAAAATATTTTTGGATTACTGTTACTGGCTGTGCCGATATTTTTACTTGAACGCTTTATCCCTGAAATGGCCAGCCAAGCATTATGGGCACTGCTCTTATTAAGTGCTGCAAGTTATTTTTATGTGACTAATATTAACGCTAACAATAGAGGCTTCTGGTTTGGTGCTCGTTCATTAGCTATATTCTTAATGTTATTTGTTGGCGCAAATATGGCGTATCAACTTATTGTACCTAAGCACAATTTACCTGCTGTGGAATCAAACACCACTCAAAAAGTACAACATTTTACGCAAGTGAAAACATTAGATGAATTACAAACGGCCATTACTCAAGCCAATGAACAAGGAAAAACAGTCATGCTCGATTTGTATGCTGACTGGTGTATAGCTTGTAAAGAATTTGAAAAATATACATTTTCTGATAGTAAGGTACAAAAATCTTTAGCTAACTCGGTGTTATTACAAATAGATTTAACAGATACTGGTACTAAGAAAAATATTGAGTTAATGGAGCATTTCAATGTTTTTGGTTTACCTTCTATTTTGTTCTTTAATTTACAAGGTGAAGAATTAAGCCAGCAACGTATAACTGGCTTTATGGGGGCTAATGAATTTAGTGCTCATGTGAAGATTATCTTTAACTAATTTATTGATAATTAACTACCATGACTCTATTCATTCTGAGCTTGCCCACTTGTCCTGAGCTAGTCGAAGGAAGCAGTAGTAATAGCCTGCTTTTCTACTTGGGTTTTCCAGTAGCCACCTTGAATATGAGTGTGAATAAAATCAAATAATTCCACTTCAGGGATGGGTTTTGAAAAATAATAACCCTGAATAATATCGCAATCATTTTCAGATAAACTACGTAATTGTGCTGCTGTTTCAACCCCTTCAGCAATAACAGTTAACTCTAAGTTTTTCACCATAGCAATAGTTGACATAATAATTTGGTAATCAGCATGGTTCTCTAACATACCAAAGACAAAGCTTTGATCAATTTTAATTACATCTATTGGCATTTTCTTTATATAAGCCAGCGAAGAATAACCGGTACCAAAATCATCAATAGCGAAGGTAAAGCCCATACTTTTTAATTCATCCATCATGGCAATGGTACGATCAATGTCTTTAACCAACGTTTGTTCTGTTAACTCTAACTCAAATGTTTGTGCCGGTAGTGAATATTGTATGAGTAAACTGTGTAGATATTTTGGTAGGTTGACATCAATAAATTGCCCTGCTGATAAGTTTATTGACATTCTAGAGTCTGTTAATCCTTGCTTTTTAATCGCTACGGCTAATTCAAAGCAACGATTAATAATCCAATAACCTAACTCAATCATATGCTGAGAGTTTTCTAAAATTGGAATGAAATCATCTGGTGAAATCATACCTCGCTCGGGATGGTGCCAACGAAGTAATGCTTCAAAACCATACACTTTTTTATCTTTTGCACATAACTGAGGTTGTAAACTTAAACTAAATTGTTTTTTAGCAAGTGCTTGGCGCACTTCAGCTTCAAGCATAACTCTGCGTGCAACCCGTTGATACATTTCTTGATGATAAACATAATATTGACCACCGCCATTATCTTTAGCTTCATACATAGCAATGTCAGCATGAGAAATGAGATCTTCAGCTTTTTCATCAGCCAATTCAGTATAAGCAATGCCAATACTGGTTGACACATAAAAAATACTCGACCCCAGCCTAATTGGCTCTTTAAATTGCGCAAGCAATATGTCAGCAACATTTACTGCATCATTCACCGAGGTTAAATTGCCAAGTACAACAACAAACTCATCACCGCCAAAGCGACAGGCTAAATCCATTCGGCCAACACTCAAGCGAACTCGGTCAGCCGCTTGAATTAAGAGTTTATCTCCTTCACCATGGCCATTACTATCGTTCACTTTTTTAAAATCATCTAAATCTAAAAATAATACCGCCACGCCGTATCCATGACGACCAATATTAGCGAGAGATTTACGCAATTGATAATTCAGCATATTACGATTGGGCAAGCCTGTTAGCAAATCGTACATGGCTATATTTTCTAATTCTTTAGTTTTTTGCTCAACCTCTATATTTAACTGCTCTAACTCATAACTTAGATCTAATGCAGAATTAGTTAATACATCAAGTTCATCAGCAAACAAAACATGCCTTTTCAATTTTATTTGCCGAAACTGATCAAATTTTTTGTTCGATAAAAGCGGAAGTGCGCCAGACAAGCGTAACAGGCGTTTGGTAAACGGGCGAGCAACAAAATATACAAAAAAACCTAAAACAAAAAATATACCCGCAAGAGAAATTAAAAACTGCTGTCGATACTTAACATTCTTATTTTTAAACGCTGTAACATCATCTATTAAGGTTAAGTAAAATGCTCGTTGATTATTATTTGCTAAAGGTAATAAGTTAATTAAGTAGCTAAGCTCTGCTATATCACTTTGCAAGCCTTGCTCAAGCATGGCGCTTAAACTAGCTTGTTGATTAAGATGCAGAAGTTTTTGAGTAAGCGCCATATCTGATGCTGAGATGATTTTTGCATTAGTGTTAATTCCATCACTTTGCACAGCAAAGCTAACTATGGCTACATCACTATTTAATGAAGTTTTCATTGCATACAGCATATCAATGAGTGAGGCGCTCACGGTAATAACAACCTCGTCACCTTGATTATTTAGTAACGGTAGGCTCAATAATAATTGACAGCTACTTTGACAATAAATTTGATGACTCGGCTGTTGTAGTTTAAATACTTGCGCAATATTATCTTGAGCCACGGTGGGAATTTCTGAGGTAGAAAAAAGTACCTGATTAGTATCATCTACCAACCACACATTCTCAACATTCAAATTAAGCTGTAATCCATCGATTTGTTTAGCTAGTTGCTGTGCAAAAATAGTGAAGTCATTCTGCTGAGAAAGTTGTGTGATCTCAGAAAAAGACTCTAACCAAACATTTAACTTAGAACGTAAAATATCGCCATGTAAAGCAAACTGAGCCTGACCTTGATCTAAAGTCCTCTCTTGAAATTGCTGATAATCTTCTTGCAGCCGTGATAATGATAAAATAGAAAACCCTATAGCTAATAACAATAAGGCGGAAACAATTAGCATCAACAACTTGATTGGCACGCTAATGAATGTTTTTGCCATCAGTAACTTCCTTATTTAAAACCAATACATTAATTGCGCAGTCCACAATTGCCAATTTTTACTGTCATTAACTCGTGGGTTAGGTAAAACAACAGGGGTTAAACGCGCTGCTCCTTGAAACCAATGATATTCTAACCTCAAACTAATATCACTTGAAAAATCATATGATATACCTACGGTTGTATCTCGGTGATAACCAAAATAAGCAGGAACAAGACCACCGGTTGATTCTTCTAACGTTTTACCGTCTTTATCATTTTTATCATTATAGAAACGCTCATAACGAGCCAGCAAAGTTAACTTTTTATTGACCTTATAGCGTGACTGCACGTACAGGCCCTGCCAAATTGGTGAGCTATAGAACTGTGGATTATAGAATCCTTTAGTACTAAACTTATTTTGGTGTATTTCTCCACTAAACTCCCATTTTTCACCTTCATATAACGCATTTATGGTGTAAAACTGAAAATAAAAATCGCCATCGACAAAAAAATCAACATTATTATTTGTCCTATAGCTAAAAGCAGCGTCTAAGAGTGATAGACCAAACCGCCAAGATGAAAAAGCTGGCTGCCAATAGATACTAGCTGATGCATCATATTCTTGCTTAAACTTTCCTTGGGCAAGTTTGCTCAAAACAATTTCGGCTTGTTCATCTGATATTGGCGAGGTGCCGTAGCTTAAACTAAAGTCAAAATTACCATAATCATCATCACTCCGACTGATTTTTATTGCAATACCGTCACTGCCAACGGCAATATCTCTAAAACCGTCAAAATAAACAGATTGTGGCAAAATAATACTTGGACGAGCAAAAGGGATATCTCTAGTGCTTGAATATAACCAATGATTATTTTTAAATCGGCCTAAATATACATTTGCTTGCCAGTTATCGCTGTCGTAAACGGACCAATCAAGTAAAGCATAATCAATACGTACACCTTTAGCATATCGATTACCGCCATCTAGATAAACCACTTGCCCGGTTAATCTTAGTGTAGAACTGAGCTGATAAGAGCCATTTAGGCCTAACTCTGTTAATTCGGCAGACAGGCCTCCATCATCATTGACAAAGTTACTCCCATCAACATCAATAAGTCCTTGAGAGATAAAACCATGCAACTGAAAATTTTGCTCTGATGCTATGGAATTAGTAGAAAAAAAATAAAATATAGCTATCAACAAAAGTGGTTTTTTTATAAGCATATTTTCCATCCTAGCTTTTAACTTCAATAACATAAAAACCTTTCTTATCCTTCAGTTTTTCAACATAACCTATTGCCCCAGGCGTTCTTCTAACTGCATCAATAAGTGCTGCTGGTGATGTAACCGTAATTGGTGCTACACCAAGACCCGAATATGTTAACTTATTCCATATTCGGTCAAGCTGATAAGGGTACATTTCTAAACGCTCCTTGCTAAATTGTAAATGCAGTACGTGGTGTCTAGGTAACACAAAAACGGTGATCCGTTGAGCATCCGACCATTGTGTTTGCCGCATTGTATAGATACGGCGCAATTGCGACGTTGTTAAAGTGGATTCACTTACAGACGGATTTACAACAACGTCAACAGCAAAAACTGATACGCTAATACAGCCTAGAAATACAATTAAGCATAAAGAGTAAATGGTTTTGATAATACGGTCCTTGCTATACCAATTATTATTTGGGGGGATTTAATAGGATTGGTATTAGCTACAAGAAAAATTAAAACAATTAAAAACACCTTCTTACTAAAAGGTTAAATAAAGAATAATATTTTCAGTAAGGTATCAGAAGTTACCTACCCGTTACAACTATTAGTTGCTGCTAACAATAAATAGAAGCAACAAATCTCATTCATTACATCTACTTAGATAATCATTTGAAATACAACAAAAAACTTTTTAATTTTAAATTATATTGCCAACCATTCAAAAAAGGTAACCCTTTTAAAACAACACCTTAAAAAAAACAAAAATGCTAATAATAAGTACAATCAACAATTAGAAAAAAACCAATTATTCATAACACCAAACAGATAAGACCAGTATTTTGCTGCTATATTCTTCGAAAACACGATAATAATCGCCTAAATCAGAAAAATAGCTTTTTTTAGTTCACTCTGGCATTATTTTATGTAATCATTATTAGTGAATTTATTTTATAGGTGTTTTTGACGAAGATGACTACAAAGTTCAAAATTTTAGTGTTAAATGGTCCAAATTTAAACATGTTAGGTAAGCGTGAGCCTGAAATCTATGGCGCGCAAACATTAGATGAGATAATTAGCCAATTAACACAACAAGCACAAACAGAAGAAATTGAGCTATCACATGTGCAATCAAATGCTGAACATGAATTGATTAATACGATTCATCAAGCATTTCATAAAATAGATTTCATCATTATAAACCCTGCGGCTTTTACTCACACCAGTGTAGCGCTTCGAGATGCGTTGTTAGCCGTAGATATTCCGTTTATTGAGGTGCACTTATCTAATGTGCACGCAAGGGAAAAATTTAGACAACATTCCTATTTGTCCGATGTTGCAAACGGCGTTATATGTGGATTAGGTGCAAAAGGCTATAGCTATGCACTTGAATCAGCAAAAGAATATTTAGAAAAAAACAGATAACGAGTTATGAGTGCCGAGCCACAAACAACTATGTAAGTGAAACTCGAAACTCAAAATATATTTATATTTATATTAAGGTATTACAATGGATATTCGCAAGATAAAAAAACTTATCGAGTTAGTAGAAGAGTCAGGAATAAACGAATTAGAAATTTCTGAAGGTGAAGAGTCTGTACGAATTTGCCGTGGCGCTCCTTTGGTTGCTGCGCCAATAATGCAAGCAGCGCCAATTGCTGCTACGGCTGCTGCTCCACTTACTGCTCCAGTAACTACTGAAGCGGCCGCACCAGAACAAACAGGTCACATAGTTCGCTCTCCAATGGTAGGCACTTTTTACGCTTCAACTTCTCCTGATGCACCATCATTCACCGAAATTGGCAAGCATGTCAATGCTGGTGATACATTATGTATTATTGAAGCCATGAAAATGATGAACCAAATTGAAGCAGATAAATCCGGTGTTATCAAAGAAATTTTAGCGCAAAATGAAGATGCTATTGAATTTGATCAACCGCTATTCATCATTGAATAAGCCCAACCTAAAAGGGTCATTCCATGTTAGATAAAGTTGTTATCGCCAACCGTGGCGAAATTGCCTTAAGAATATTACGCGCTTGTAAAGAGCTTGGTATCAAAACCGTTGCTGTACATTCAACCGCCGATAAAAACTTAAAGCATGTACTATTAGCCGATGAAACCATCTGTATTGGTAAAGCTTCAGCACTTGATAGTTATTTAAATGCACCAGCAATAATCACAGCGGCAGAAGTCACTAATGCTGTCGCTATTCACCCTGGTTATGGCTTTTTAGCCGAAAATGCTGATTTTGCTGAACAAGTAGAAAAATCAGGCTTTGCCTTTATTGGTCCAAAAGCCGAAAGTATAAGAATAATGGGTGACAAAGTTGCTGCCATTCGAGCAATGAAAGTAGCTGGCGTACCTTGTGTACCAGGTTCAGACGGCCCATTAACGGATGATGAAGTAGCAAACAAAGCCCATGCTAAACGCATTGGTTACCCTGTTATCGTTAAAGCTGCAGGTGGCGGTGGTGGTCGTGGTATGCGCGTTGTGCGTACTGAAGAAGAATTAGTAGACTCTATTGCGTTAACCAAGAAAGAAGCAGGCACTATTTTCAAAAATGACATGGTTTACATGGAAAAATTTCTTGAAAATCCACGTCATGTTGAAATTCAAATAATGGCTGACGGACAAGGTGCAGCAATCCACTTAGGTGAGCGTGATTGTTCAATGCAACGTCGCCATCAAAAAGTAGTAGAAGAAGCACCTGCCCCAGGTATTACGCCTGAAATGCGAGCAAAAATTGGTGAACGTTGTTGTAATGCTTGTATTGAAATTAATTATCGTGGTGCCGGTACTTTTGAATTCTTATATGAAAACGGTGAATTCTATTTCATTGAAATGAACACCCGTATTCAAGTTGAACATCCCGTATCAGAGATGATCACAGGTGTAGACTTAATCAAAGAACAACTACGTGTAGCTGCAGGACAACCTTTATCTTACACCCAAGATGATATTAAAATTGCAGGTCACTCAATTGAATGTCGTATTAATGCTGAAGATCCACGTACTTTTATTCCTTCACCGGGTAAAATAACACGCTTTCATCCGCCAGGTGGTTTAGGCGTTCGTTGGGATTCTCACATCTATGCTGATTATTCTGTACCACCACATTATGACTCAATGGTTGGTAAATTAATCACTTGGGGTGATAACCGTGACGTAGCGATTGCCCGTATGCGCAATGCATTATCAGAACTAGTTATTGATGGCATCAAAACCAACATTACTTTGCATCAAGACATTTTAAATGATCAAGGTTTCGTTAATGGTGGTGCCAATATTCACTACCTAGAGAAAAAATTGGCTGCATCTGAGTAGACTATACGCCAGTATTAAACTATATAAAAGCTCTGCATTTGCAGAGCTTTTTTGTTTTCTAAACAATTTATTGTATAATATACCCGCTCCACTTGAAGATGCATGATTCAGCTGGAATTAGAAATGTCTTTAGGCAAGGCATTGATTGAAGAGAATGGTTGTTCCCTTATCAAAATCAATAACGCAGTATAAAGCGCTTCTAAACCAGCCCTTTGGGGAAGACTGAGCAAATCATACTCTGCGTTACATTTATTTTTAAGGGAATGACCCTTAATAAAAAAATGCGCCTTGATTATGAATCGCTCAGACTTCCTGAAACGCGCATCTTCAAATGGAGCGGGTATAATATCAGTAATCAGAACGAGACAAACCATGACTATACCAATAGAAAAACCTATTCCCCCTGCCGATGATGACTGCTGTGGCGGCGGCGCTTGTAACCCTTGCGTATGGGATCATTATTATGCAGAAGTACAAAAATGGCGTATTGAACAAGCAAAAATCAAAGAACAGCAAACACAATGCAGTGTTACATAACCTACACTAACGACCTTAGCCATCTCTTCAGGTTTACTAAAATAAACCACATGTTTGAATTGCTTTTTAAAGTTGAAACCTTGCACATAATCCACTAGCAATTGTTTCACTAACTGTAAATCAAGCGTAATTTATATTCCTGCTTAAACAACAGTATTGCTAATAATATTGATCCACCAAGCTAATGCTAAACTAGTATTTAAATATGGGGAAATAGAACTTGCCAAAATTGAGAAAAAAACCTCATGTAATCAGTGATTTAAATGATATAAATACTGAGCTTATTCCTTTAAAGGAATTGGCAGACAGAGAGCTTGCCTCTATATATGGACTAACAGGGATGATTTACACCCCACATCTAGATGCCTATATGCAGGTTTGCATAAAAAAGGCTGAGATATTAGCCTGTTTAAAAAAGCAAAAAATCCTGCCATTGTCAGAAGTCGAGTTGATCAGTGCAGCATTAGATAGTATACATAAGAGAGTTAAGAATAACGCTATCGTTGAATATAAAGGTAATAATTATCAACGACGGTTCTCACCATTGAAATTAAGTAAATCGGGTAAAAGCGTGCAAAAATGGGCGAAATATTGGCTTTTACAATTATCGGACGAAAAAATTGACCCTGACTGGGACAGCCAAGTACGAGAGATTTGGCCAACATATTTTTTAATTAGAACTGTCGATTTGTAATTAGGTTTAGTTAAGTAAACTTATAAAATTACGGAATATTCCTCAACCATGTTGTAATCACCATGTAAAGCTTCGGCATTAAAATCAACACCAAGTAAATCTCTTAAATATTATGGCGTAAAGCAGTCATATTTTAAATCAATCTTATTTCAAGAGTATAAATATCAAACTCAAACCTCTTTACAACTTTTCCATGTCTTACATATAAAAAAGCCCCGTAAAAACGAGGCTTTAGATAAACTCTTCTTAAATCGTCTTTACAAAAAAGACAACCCGGAGCCTAAAAAGGTATATCGTCATCAAAATCAATTGATGGCTCTTGAGGGTTTACTTTAGGTGCTTGCTGTTGAGACTGTTGTTGTCCTTGTTGAGCAAAGCCACCTTGCTGTTGTGGAGCTTGTTGTTGAAAGCCACCTTGTGGTTGCGTAGTATAACCACCTTGCTGTTGAGGAGCTTTCTGCTGCCCTTGTTGAGAGAAGCCGCCTTGTTGCTGCGCCGGTTTATTATATTGCTGTTGCGATGATTGTTGTTGAGGAGCAAAGCCACCGCTCTTCTGTTGAGGTGCTTGCTGTTGGAAGCCGCCACTTTGCTGCTGCCCTTGTTGCTGGAAGCCAGCCTGTTGGCCTGATGGTTTGCCATCTAACATTTGCATTACACCGTTAAATCCTTGTAATACTATTTCAGTCGTATATTGATCTTGACCTTGCTGGTTAGTCCACTTACGGGTTTGTAGTGAGCCTTCAAGATATACCTTTGAGCCTTTTTTTAAATATTCACCAGCAATTTCGGCTAATTTACCGAACATCACCACACGGTGCCATTCAGTTTTCTCTTTTTGCTCACCAGTTTGCTTATCTTTCCATGTATCTGACGTTGCTACAGTAATATTCGCTACTGCGCCACCATTTGGCATAAAACGTACCTCAGGATCTTTACCTAAGTTACCTACGATGATTACTTTATTTACACCCGCCATGAAAATATCCTATTAATTGTGCACTTCTAAGACAAGGTGAATACCAAATATACAACTTATACTAGAGTTAAAAAAAATTTAATTAGGAGAGTAATTCTATAGGGAGAATCGATCAAATTCGAGTGCTTTTTACATTTAAAAGCTATTTATTTTTAGCTAGTTGATTTTACTAAGTTTAGATTACTTTAGCTTCATATAAATACTATGTTAATTGTGCCTTAATATCGTCAGGTATTTTCTGAGACTTTTGAGTCTGATAATAAAAATCTACTAAGCAACAGGAAAAAAGCAGATAAAAATTTCTTAAACTTTCAGTAACCGCTATAATCAAATTATAGCGGTTGTTACCTTTAGCAGTTTACCTAGGGATTCACTATATTTATAAGCAATAAAAGTGTTCATACACCTATCAAATGGATTTTGATATCCGTATTAATAATGGGTTTTGCGACATCAAGTGCCCACGGGCAAGAACAAATTTGTTCTCAAGGCCTTCAAAAAGTCACTTTCAAACCACAAACTATTTTTGATGAAAATGAGCAGGGTTTTTCCATCGTGCATCGTTGGGCTAATGCTATTCATATAGATACAAAAAAAATAACTCTTGAAAATGAAGCGGCTTTTTTTATTGAAAAATGTGATAAAAATTTTGCTGATATGGCTGAATTAGAAAGACATTTGCGCAGCCGAAAATATTTACGTGATGCTAAAATAACCAGTGATGAAATGGTAGAGAACATCACTGTCACTACATGGGACAATTGGTCATTAATGCCAACCATAAGCTTTGGTCGCCAAGGTGGTGAAAGTACATACAGCTTCGGCATAAAAGAGCGTAATTTACTGGGTTTAGGGATTGATGCGGAAGTTCAAACATATAAAAATTCACAGCGCAAAGGCTACAAATTAAAAAGCACCATTCCTTTATTTCGAAAAAAAAATATTGATATAAAGTTACGCTTTGCTGACAACGATGACGGTACTCAACAATCCTTATTTTTACAAAAACACTTCGCTAGCTTTTATACCCATGATGCCTATAACATTGGTTTTAATGAAGAGTCACGTAACGATACCCTTTATCAAAATGATAGTGAGCTAGCAATATTTGCGCATGATATTAGTTTTAAAAATGCAGAGTATGCTTGGCTTGATTTTAATCACAACAGTGCATTATTAAGATACCGTATAGGAATGACTCAAGATCAAGATAAATTTTCACCTATAGATGACACGGATAGTAGTATTAGTTCAGCGTTTCTTCCGCAAGATAGAGACTTTCTCTACCCTTGGTTCGGTGTTGACTACATAGAGAAAAACTTTAGAAAACTAACCAATATCCATTTGATTACTCAAATAGAAGACTTTAATCATGGTTGGCAAATTAGCTCTCGCTTAGGGCTTAGTGATGGTACAAAAGAAAACAATGCTTGGGCTTTGTTTCAAGTAAATATAGACAAGGGCTTTGAAATTCATGACAAGGCGCTATTACTCATGAATGTAGCCCTTAGTGGTGACATTTATGAGCAACAAGATCATCGCTTATTACTCCGTATTAATACCGAATACTTCTACAATATCGATCCGAGATGGGGATTTTATTTAAGCAATACCAATATAGTCAGTACAAACCAATACCTTGATCAACCTGTTACTATAGGCGGAAATACTGGCTTACGCGGATTTCCTCTACAATACCAACATGGTGAACATAGCATAAAACTGACTAGCGAAATACGCTATTACCCACATATCAATTTATTTAAATTATTTGATTTAGCAGGTGCCGCCTTCATGGATACCGGTAAAACTTTTGGTGATTCAGTCGTTAAAAATAGTGAAGATACTTGGTTATACTCTGTCGGTATCGGCGCTAGACTTTATTCGCCTCATTCTGCGGGAAGTCATCAAGTGATTCACATTGACTTTGCCTTTCCACAAAGTGATACCCCTGACATTGATAGTTTTGAAATTAGAGTTGAAGCAAAACAATCATTTTAACCCTTCGACAAGCCTCTAAGAATGACCTATACCAACTAAATTTATGAACTCAATTGGTATTACATATCGAAAAACGATGAAATTAGAGAAAACGTTTTAAAACACGATCTATTTGGGTAAGGCGTATCTTTTTAAGTAGTTTTTTGGGCTTATCAGGATAATCACTAATGCCTTCTATTTCACTGTAATGACGAATCGGCTTAGCGTATTCCATAATATCGATGAGTTCAGCAGATACTTTAGGCATTAACCCTTGTGATGGATCATCAAGCAACAACCCATTTTCTAAATCCAATGACCAAGCACGCGGATTCAAGTTACTTCCAGTTAATAGGTGATAACGTTCATCACTGATAATCCCTTTTAAATGAAAGCTATTATTTTCATTTTGCCATACATTTATATTTAGTAACCCATTATCAATAAAGTGCTGATATCTTTTGACAAAACGTTTTAATAACATTTCATAAACATAAGGTACGATACCGATAGCAGTAAATTCGTTTTCATCATCAATGAAAAAATCATTCGCGGTTTTATCGCCCACGATGATAGTTATTTTTACGCCACGTTTTAGTGCTCTAATCACATCACGCGCCAGTACTGGCGGTAAATTAAAGTAAGGGGTTAAAATTAATAGCTTTTGCTGAGTATTTTTGATGGTTTGGCGAATAACTTTATTTAACTGATTTTTTCTACGTCCGTAACCAATCAAAGGCATAACTGATATTGGATTATTAACAACACCTGATTCTTTATTGTGATCAGTTAATTCTATTTTGTAAGCTGATTTTTTTAACAATGATTTCAACGCAATAATATTACGTCTTTGCTGAGCTTGATTTGGTAAATTAAGCTCATTTAATAAAGGAGCCAAATTTGATTTTACAAAAGTATTGGTTAAATAGTGACAAAAACTACTCGCTAGCGGCGCACAATTAATTTGATAATAACGATCTAAGCGATACCGCGTACCCTGCTGCATATAAATATCATTAATACTTGCGCCTGTATAAAAAAGCACATCATCAAAAACCATACCTTTTAAGTGCAATACACCGAACAGCTCTTTAGGTTTAACAGCAATACCATAAATAGCAATTTTTTGTTCATATTGTTCAGCAAGTGCAAGGTATATAGCCCGATTTCCCAGACTTCCTTTTTCACCTATTAAGCCACGTTGACCACGATGATAATCAACAAAAACCTTTATATCGAGTTCAGCGGTTTTCGCCTTAGCTTGATACAATGCATGCAGCACTTCTCTTCCGGCATCATCATCTTGTACATAAAGTGCTGAGATATAAATGCGTTGACGAGCACTAGCAATAAGTGACAACAACTGTCCTTTATATTCTTTGGGTGTAGAATAAATATCTATATCACCACTACTAACCAATAAATGTTTCGTTTCAAAAGTCACAGGTAAAATCTTACTTATTTCACAATAATTACGTTAGCAGCAGTATAGTCTTGTTTCATACTGCTTTACACTGATTTACCAACAAATTACCTCTTTATACCAAATGAAGTAATGAATTGATCATTCATTACTTCATTTGGTATTAGATCACCATCGCTAACTCAGCAGCTTGACGAATAGCTCGTTTTGCATCAAGTTCAGCGGCAACATTAGCACCGCCAATAAGGTGCACACTCATACCGCCATTTTCAAGCGCCTGCTGTAATTCTCGATTTGATTCTTGCCCTGCGCATATAATAACATTATCAACTGCTAACAATTGCTCTTTACCATCAATTTCAATGAGCAAGCCATTATCAGTTATTGATTTATAACTGACACCCGGTAGCATTTTAACGCCATGCTTTATTAAGTTAGCGCGATGCACCCAGCCAGAGGTTTTACCTAAACCTTTGCCTACCTTGGTAGTTTTTCGTTGTAATAAGGTAATTTGTCGTTCAGGCGCCTGAGGCTTCACTGATTTTTTTGCTAGTAAAGCACCTGATTGTTGATAAGCTTTATCGACGCCCCAGTTTTTTAACCATGCATTTAGATCTGTCGTCAACGACTCGCCTTTTTCAGCAAGGTAGGTAGCAACATCAAAACCTATACCGCCAGCGCCAATAATCGCCACTTTTTCGCCCACAAACACTTTATCTCGTAACACTTGTATATAACTCAACACCTTAGGGTGATCTATTCCTTCAATATCCAATTTTCTTGGCTTAATACCCGTCGCTAAAATTACCTCATCAAAGCCTGCAGCTAACAATTTATCACTACTTTGTTCACTATTTAAATGTATCGGCACATTAAGTAAAGCAAGCTGTTTGTTAAAATAGCGTATTGTTTCATAAAACTCTTCTTTACCCGGTATTTGCTTAGCCACATTAAACTGCCCGCCTATTTCATTTATTTTGTCAAATAACTCGACTTGATGACCACGTTGGGCGGCATAAACACTAAAGGCTAAACCCGCTGGGCCAGCACCTATTACAGCTAATTTTTTAGCTTTTTCACTTTTATCAAGTTTATTAAGCGAAAGCTCCGTTTCATAACAGGCAAAAGGATTCACTAAACAAGAAGCACGTTTTTGTTGAAAGACATGATCCAAACACGCCTGATTACAACCAATACAGGTATTAATTTCATCTGATTTACCCTCTGCTGCTTTATTAACAAAATCAGCATCAGCCAGAAATGGCCTTGCCATTGATACCATATCAGCCTGCCCTGTCGCTAAAATATTCTCAGCAACCTCAGGCGTATTAATACGGTTAGTTGTGATTAAAGGCAATGACACTTCTTTTTTCATTTTCTCGGTAACCCAAGCAAACGCCGCGCGTGGCACAGACGTTACTATGGTGGGTACACGTGCTTCGTGCCAGCCAATGCCGGTATTTATTAACGTGGCGCCAGCCTTTTCTACTGCCTTTGCCATGGTAACGACTTCATCCCAGCTATTTCCGCCTTCAACTAAATCGATCATAGATAAGCGGAATATAATAATAAATTTTTCCCCTACTTTTGCTCGTACGCTTTTAATTGTTTCAATGGCCAAACGCATACGGTTTTCAATACATCCGCCCCATTCGTCGCTACGTTTATTGGTTCGTACACAAGCAAATTGATTAATTAAATAACCTTCACTGCCCATGATTTCTACACCATCGTAACCCGCTTTAGCCGCTAAATTGGCAGCATGAGCATAATCTTTGATGGTGGTGTTTATTTGTCTTACCGACATCGCTTTTGGGGTAAAAGGGGTAATAGGCGATTTAACTTTACTCGGCGCTACACTAAAGGGGTGAAAAGCATATCGGCCCGTATGCAATAACTGTAAACATATTTTTGTTGGATATTTATGTACCGCCTCTGTCACTTGTTTATGTTTATTCACATGCCAAAAATGGCTGAGTTCGCTGCCAAAAGGGGCTATTCTGCCACGCATATTTGGGCTAACACCACCTGTAACAATTAAACCAACACCACCTTTTGCACGCGCTTCATAAAAAGCGGCTAGTTTTGCAAAACCCCCTTTTTCTTCTTCAAGGCCAGTATGCATCGAGCCCATTAATATACGGTTAGCTAATTGAGTAAAGCCTAGATCTAAGGGAGCTAACAAATGTGGAAATGGACTTTTATTTAGTACTGTTGATGTCATGCTATTTTCCTGTTGGTCATACCAGATAAACTTAATTTACTCATATTTGTTCAATATTACAAGTTGATTTTGACACCTGTCAGATCGAATCAAACTTTTATGTGCTTTGCCGTAAAAATAATTATCGATAATTCATTAATAATAGTAGAATTATCAATAAAGAATAACTCATTGAATAGCGGTATGACGTCAAAAAAAGTAGATAAAAAAATACTTGTTGCCTTGATCATTACAAACTTGAAGCAAGAATTATCACAAGCGATTAATGCGGCAAATGAAGCCCATGCAGCGGCAGTAGACGATCAAAGCGTCGCCGAAACGCAATATGACACCTTAGCCATTGAAGCCAGTTATTTAGCAGAAGGACAGTCAAGACGAGTGCAAGAGCTGCAAGAAGCGCTGCTCAATTATCAAGGGTTAACGCTAGTAGAATTCGACGAGAATAAGCCCATAGCCCTATCCGCTTTGGTACAACTTTACGCTGATAGCAAAAAACAACACTGGTTTTTCATAGGTCCCGCCGCAGGTGGTTTTCGTTGCCAATTAAATGACCAACACATCACAGTGATCACGCCAAAATCACCTATGGGGTTAGTATTAATGGGCGAATATAACGGTGAGAATATTGACATTATGTTAGGTAATGGCAAGCTAACAGATTACATTGCTAGCGTGTATTAACTTTAGGTATAAAATACTTTTAACGGAAACATTTATTTTATGCTCCCTGATGTAATAAAGCTTTAATGGCTAACAAATCGACAATTTTATCATCTACTTTTAAGTAGGCAACCGCAACACTTTTTTCTGAACTATTTCCAACATCATCCTGCACTAAAGTGGCTTCAATAACGCCAGGCATGTTAATTAACAATTCAGCTATTTCATCGGCTTTGTCTTCACAACTGATATTAGTTACAAGGCTGAAGTTTTTAGATTTTTTCAATTTTTTCATACCAAAACTAAGTACTAACCAAATCAAACTGGCTATCGCCATCACTAAAAATATAGTTTGCTCACCATAGCTACTCGCCACAAGGCCACCAACAATACCACCAACAAAAGCACCTAAAAATTGGCTACTAGAATAAATCCCCATTGCGCTACCTTTAACGCCGGCAGGAGCAATGCGAGATAAAATAGAGGGCAGAGTCGCTTCTAAATAGTTAAAGGCGGTAAAAAACATCACTACAGATAACACTAAACTCCAAAAACCTGTTGGTAATAACCACAATAAAAACAACGCTAAACTAAGAAGTGCAACCGCAGCACTAAACATTGGTTTCTCTTGCTCTTTTTTCATAGCAAAAATCATAAAAGGCACCATTAAAAAGAAAGAGCCTAATAGCGTGGGTAAATATATTTGCCAATGATTTTCTAATGCTAAGCCACTCGCCACAAATTGTTTTGGCAAGGTAACAAAACAAGCGGTAAGTGCCATATGTAAAATAAACACGCCCCAATTCAAACGGGATAATTGTGGATGGCGGATTAATTTAACTATTTGCTCAGGTAAAGCAACACTGTCGCCACGAGGCGCTTTATTTATTGAATAAGGCACCATAAATTGAATCATCAACATGGCTAGAATCGTTAAGAAGCCAGTAAACCAAAACAAGCCACTTAATCCGAAAAAATCAGCCACTATAGGCCCTAAAATCATAGCAAAGGTAAACGATAAACCAATAAACATACCAATAGTCGCCATCACTTTTGGACGTTGTTCTTCTCTGGTCAAATCGGCAGCTAAAGCTAAAATAGCACTGGCAATAGCCCCCATACCTTGAATGGCACGGCCAAGCACTACACCATATATAGTTGTCGACATAGCAGCAACAACGCTACCAATTAAAAAAACCACTAAACCTGCTAATATCACCGGCTTTCGACCATATTTATCAGATAAAATACCCATAGGTATTTGTAATAAGGCCTGTGTTAAGCCGTATGCTCCAATAGCAAGCCCCAACCATAATGGGCTATAACCTGCTAGCTGTTCGCCATATATAGCAAACACGGGCAATATCATAAAAAGCCCAAGCATACGTACACCAAAAACACTGGCTAGCGAAAATGCTGCTTTTTTCTCAATACGGTTTAAACCTGAAAGACTCATGAAAATACTTTACCTAAAAATACGGAGAGTTAAAAAATACAGAAACTTAAAAATCGCGATAGTTTACCATGCTATTCACGACAAAAAAATGATCTACATCAGAACAAGAAAAAAGCAACGGTGGCAATAACTAAAGCTATAACCAAATTAAGTACTAAACCTGCGCGCATCATTTGCGTTTGTGGGACTAAACCTGATGAAAACACAATCGCATTAGGTGGTGTGGCCACTGGCAACATAAAAGCGCATGAAGCACATAAAGCAATCATTACCGCAATGCCTGCAGGAGGTAAATGTAACTCGATTGCGACTGTCATAAACAGCGGAACTAATAAGGCTGCACTAGCAGTATTGCTGACAAGCTCAGTTAAAAAGATAACAAAAACACAAATAATGACTAAAACAAACCAGGTATTATCCGCAGGTAAATTACTACTGATAACATTCGCCAACCACAAACTTGCCCCTGATGTTTTTAACAAAGCACTTAAGGTTAAACCGCCACCGAACAAGATTAAAATTCCCCAGTTGGTTTTTTTAATGAACTCATCAAATGATAAACACTTTGACCCCGTTAATAACACAATAGCTGTAACCGCTAACATGCCATCAAAACCACTACTAACTCCCACAAATGTTGCTAATGGTGCACTAAAAACCCAACCACAAGCGGTTAATGAGAATATAGCAATAACGAGATTGCGTTGCCAACTCGATTCCACCACAGGTAACGTTAACTCAATGTGATTAGAAAATTTAGGTCTAAAAAGAATAAACAATATCAATATCATCAAAGGAAATAACAAGGCAAACATGGGTATGCCCCACTTGAGCCAGTCCGCAAAACTAAAACCAGCAGCCGAAGCAGCGATTGCGTTAGGTGGGCTACCAATGAGTGTTGCCATACCACCAAGGTTTCCTGAATACGCAAGCCCCAATAAAACAAAAACATACACGTTAGCTTGATTTTTTTCATTCGGATTATTCGCTTTCTGAGCGGATAACAACCCCAAAGCGATAGGTAGCATTAAAGCAAGCGTAGCAGTATTACTTATCCACATAGAAAGTAACGCCGTAGTCAAAAATAACAATAATACGGCAAACAAGGGTCTTCCACTTGATAAAGATAGCATTTTCACAGCAAACAACTTATCTAACGAATATTTTTGCAGCCCAGCAGCTAACGCAAAGCCCCCCATAAACAGAAAAATAACGGGACTAGCAAAATTGGCAAATGCTTGTGTTGCTGGCAATAGTCCGCTAACGATAGCTAAAACAGGAATTAATAACGCGGTAGTACTAATAGGCAATGCCTGTGTTATCCATAACCAGGCAATAGCGACAAAAATAGCTAAACCCTGCTGAACTTGCGGCGCTGCCTCAACAGTACTTACAATGCTAAAAGCAAACACAAACGACAACAGCATATTGATTTTTTTCGTATCCAATGAGTTTACCTTATGTATTTGTCCTTTCCTTAATGATATTACATCGTTATACCCATGTGAATTCAAAAATAAAAGTGTTTATCAACTGAACAAAATGTTTGATTTATGCCATAATATTCGGCTGTTATTTTTTGCGCATAAATTAGTGGATAAAAATGAGAAACATTGAAGTCAGAGGGGCTCGTACCCACAACCTTAAAGATATTAGTTTAACGATCCCTCGTGATAAACTCGTGGTGATCACAGGACTTTCTGGCTCAGGTAAGTCATCACTGGCTTTTGATACGCTATATGCAGAAGGACAGCGCCGTTATGTTGAGTCGCTATCTGCCTACGCGCGTCAATTTTTATCACTAATGGAAAAACCAGACGTAGATCACATTGAAGGCTTATCACCAGCCATCTCTATTGAACAAAAATCAACCTCACATAACCCTCGCTCAACCGTGGGTACTATTACCGAAATTTATGATTATTTAAGGCTGCTTTATGCCCGCGTTGGCGAACCTCGTTGTCCTGAACATAAACAACCATTAGCCGCACAAACGGTGTCACAAATGGTTGACAAAGTTTTAGAGCTTGAAGAAGGCACTAAAGTAATGCTGCTTGCGCCAGTATTACAAAATCGCAAAGGTGAACATGTAAAATTACTTGATAACCTTGCCGCACAGGGCTTTATTCGCGCCCGTATTGATGGCGAAGTTTGCGATTTATCAGATCCTCCAACGTTAGAACTTCATAAAAAACATACCATTGAAGTAGTGGTTGATCGCCTTAAAGTACGCCCTGATATTCAATTACGTTTGTCCGAGTCTTTTGAGACCACGTTGGCATTAACTGCTGGCACGGCAAACGTTGCTTTTATGGACGAGCCAGAAAGAGAGGAATTACTCTTTTCTGCTAATTTTGCTTGCACTCGCTGTGGCTATAGCATGCAAGAATTAGAGCCACGATTGTTCTCATTCAACAGCCCTGCTGGCGCTTGTAAAACCTGTGATGGCTTAGGTATTGAACAATTTTTTGATACTAAACGCATTATCACTAATGATCAATTAAGCCTGTCTGGCGGCGCAATACGTGGTTGGGACAAACGTAATTTTTACTATTTTCAAATGCTGCAAGCGTTATCTGAACACTATAAATTTTCCTTAGATAAGCCTTTTAACCGCCTAAGCGATGAGGCAATAAAGGTTGTACTCTATGGTAGTGGCAAACAAGAAATTGAATTTAAGTACATGAACGACCGCGGTGATGTGGTACTACGCAAGCACCCATTTGAAGGCATCATTAATAATATGCAACGCCGCTATAAAGAAACCGAATCAAATGCGGTACGCGAAGAATTATCTAAATATTTAAACAGTCAACATTGTCCCGACTGTAATGGTAGTCGCTTACGATTAGAAGCACGTAATGTATTTATTGCTGATACACCATTACCCGTTGTCGCAGAATTTGCCATTAGCGACGCCTTAGCTTTCTTTGAAGGCTTAACGTTAACAGGACAAAAAGGTCAAGTTGCTGAAAAAATTCTAAAAGAAATTAATGAACGGTTAGGCTTTTTAGTCAATGTTGGCTTGAACTATTTAAACTTATCTCGCGGAGCCAATACCTTATCAGGTGGGGAAGCTCAACGTATTCGTTTAGCCAGTCAAATTGGCGCCGGTTTAGTTGGCGTTATGTATGTTTTAGATGAACCTTCAATCGGCTTGCATCAACGAGATAACGAAAGATTATTAAGCACACTTATTCATTTACGTGATTTAGGCAATACTGTCATTGTGGTTGAACATGATGAAGACGCCATTCGTGCCGCTGACTTTGTCATTGACATAGGCCCTGGCGCGGGGGTTCATGGTGGTGAAATTATCGCCCAAGGTACAATAGACGACATTTTAAAGTGTAAAGACTCACTTACCGGAAAATACCTCTCTGGCGTAGAGCGAATTGAAATCCCGAAAAAACGCCATCCCTTTAATAAGAAAAATGTAGTTAAATTAAAAGGTGCTAGTGGCAATAATTTAAAAAACGTTGATTTAGTTATTCCTAACGGCTTAATGACTTGTATTACTGGTGTTTCTGGCTCGGGTAAATCAACCTTAATCAATGATACCTTATACAAGTTAGCGCACATTGAACTTAACGGTGCAACGCTTGACGAACCATCGCCTTATAAAAGCATTACTGGCTTAGAACATTTAGACAAAGTTATTGATATTGACCAAAGCCCCATTGGTAGAACGCCACGTTCAAATCCAGCCACTTACACAGGCATATTCACGGCTATTCGTGATATTTTTGCCGCGACTCAAGAGTCACGATCACGTGGCTATAAACCGGGTCGCTTTAGTTTTAATGTAAAAGGCGGTCGCTGTGAAGCTTGCCAAGGTGACGGCTTAATTAAGGTAGAAATGCACTTTTTACCAGATGTTTACGTGCCTTGTGATGTCTGTAAAAGTAAACGCTACAATCGCGAAACATTAGAGGTACTCTATAAAGGTAAAAATATTCATCAGGTATTGGATATGACTATCGAAGATGCCTTTGAATTTTTCAAGGCTATTCCTGCAGTAAAACGTAAGTTACAAACGCTGATGGATGTTGGCTTAACTTATGTGAAACTTGGTCAATCAGCAACAACCCTCTCTGGTGGTGAAGCACAACGGGTTAAATTATCGAAAGAGCTATCAAAACGCGATACCGGTCAAACCTTATATATTTTAGATGAGCCAACCACAGGTTTACACTTTCATGATATTAAACAGTTATTGCAAGTGATTCATCGGTTACGTGATCATGGTAATACTATTGTAGTAATTGAGCATAACTTAGATGTAATAAAAACAGCTGACTGGGTTATTGATCTTGGCCCAGAAGGAGGCTCCGGCGGCGGTGAAATTTTAGTCACCGGTACGCCAGAGCAAGTTGCAAAGCATCAAACATCACACACCGCTCGTTTCTTGAAAACCTTACTAGATAAAAATTAATTGGCGTGATGAAAAGATGGGTATACGGTTTATTAAACAGTATGCCCTATTGGTGACTTTATATCGGTACACTACCAAATGTCAGTAAAATAGCTTAGTCTGGTTTATACTCCTTTAATCCTTAAGAATAGGGAATAAACCACTGATAATGACTATTCAAAAACAAGGTTTTCCAAATACCTTCATCTACTTACTCGCTTTTACCAGTGGTTTTTGCATTATGGGTATTGAGCTATTGGGTGGCCGGATTTTAGCGCCTTTTTTTGGTAGTTCAGTACATATATGGGGCAGTATCATTACTGTCTTTATGTTAAGTCTCTCTTTAGGTTACTTGTTTGGTGGTAAGCTTTCGACTCGCTCTGCCTCTCTTGCTATATATGGCACTATATTCCTATTCGCCGCCATCGCACTGCTCCCTATTGCCTTATCAAGCCAATGGCTAATGGAAGGAATATTTATTACTGTTGAAGACTCTCGTTACGGTTCATTATTAGCCTCAATGGCATTGTTTTTTATTCCTACTGTTATTTTAGGAATGTTATCCCCCTACTCTGTACGTTTATTAGTTAAAAATTCTAATGAAAGTGGACAAGTTGCCGGAAAACTTTACTTTATTTCAACCTTAGGCAGTGCGTTGGGCACTATTACTACCTCATTTTATTTAGTGCTATGGTTTGATATTAATATCATCATTTTTGGTTTTACCACAGCACTTGCTAGCTTAGGGTTGTTGGCGATACTGGTTAGTAAAACGAAAGGTTTACATCAAATGGAGCAAACTCATGGCTAAAAAATTACTTTTCTGGTTAAGTTTATGTTCCCTCATTAGCATCGCTCAGGCGCAGGTTATCCATCAAGAACGTTCGCTTTATCGCAACATACTAGTTGAAGATAATGATGATTTACGCTGCTTAAAGTTTAATGTTAGAAGCACTAAAACCCAACAAAGCTGTTTCTTAAAAAGCCAACCAGAGCAATTAGTCTTTAATTATACTAAGTTGTTAATGGCCAGCTTATTAGTCATGCCTGAGCCAAAGCACATTTTAATTATTGGCTTAGGTGGCGGCACTATGTCTAATACTTTGGCGCAACTTTACCCACAAAGCCAAATTGATAATGTTGAGATAGATCAAGCCGTGATAAAAGTTGCGCGCGAATACTTTGAATTTTTTGAAAATGATAACGTAAAAACGTATAACCAAGATGGTCGTATTTACATCAAACGCGCTTTATTAAAAAAACAACAATACGATTGGATTATTCTCGATGCTTTTAATGGCGACTATATTCCTGAGCATTTAATGACGAAAGAGTTTTTACAAGAAGCTAAAGCGCTACTTAGTAAAGATGGCGTAATCAGTGCAAACACTTTTTCTTTAAGTGAATTATACGCGCATGAATCTGCAACCTATAAAGCTGTGTTTGGTGATTTTTATCAAGTAAACAACCAAGATAATGCTAACCGTATTATTATTGTTAACCGAAATGGTTTTGCCGTTAACAGCCTTAATAAAAATAATATCAAGCAACTTAACTCGACGTTACTCAAATACGGTGTAGATATTTATTCGCTTTATAACAAGATTTATTTTACTGGAATAGAACAAAACTGGCCTAAAAGCACTCGCTTACTTACCGATCAGTTTTCTCCCGTTAACTTACTCAACACGCAGTAACGGTTATACTCAAATAACCTAAAAACAATAGCTCAGGCTAGTTCGAGTATATATATTAGCCAAAGGTCTAATTGTTCAGTTTTGTCGACACTTCTATAATAACAGCCATAAAACACAACACATAAGGGCAACTCATGAGCTTCAAAGAACAGCAGGAAAAAGCGAAGAATTCAGCAGAGTCATACTGGTTAGAGCAATCAGAACTTGTTTCTTGGTATAAAGCACCAAAAACAATATTGTCGACAAATGATAGCGGATGGACAGATTGGTATGCCGATGGCGAACTCAATACTAGCTATTTAGCATTAGATTATCATGTTGAGCAAGGCCGTGGTGAGCAAACTGCACTCATTTATGATTCGCCCGTTACAGGCGCAAAACAAACATTCTCTTTTCTCGAATTAACTGAATTAGTGGCAAAGTTTGCTGATGTTTTACAAAAGCAGCAAGTAGTCAAAGGTGATCGTGTACTTATTTATATGCCGATGATCCCACAAGCCGTTATCGCTATGCTAGCTTGTGCTAGAATTGGCGCTGTTCATTCGGTGGTCTTCGGTGGTTTTGCCGCTAAAGAGCTTGCTATCCGTATTGACGATGCAGAGCCTAAAGTTGTTGTCAGTGCCAGTTGTGGTATTGAAATTTCTAAAGTTATTCCTTATAAGCCATTACTCGATGACGCCATTGAGCTATCAAATCATAAACCAAGCAGTTGCATTGTTTACCAACGAGAACAATTAACGGCTGATATGAGTAGTGAGCGAGACCAAGATTGGCAAGCACTAATGAACGATGCTGAAGCCATAGCAGCTGTTAGTGTAAAAAGTACTGATCCTCTTTATATTTTATACACTTCAGGTACCACAGGAAAACCAAAGGGTGTGGTTAGAGATCACGGTGGTCATGCCGTTGCAATGCTGTATAGCATGAAAAATATTTACGGCATGAAAGCAGGCGATACTTTCTGGGCTGCTTCAGATGTAGGTTGGGTTGTTGGTCATTCTTTCATTGTCTACGGTCCTCTTTTAGCGGGTTGTAGCACTATTGTATATGAAGGAAAACCGGTTAGAACCCCTGATGCTGGTGCTTTTTGGCGTGTTTGTGAAGAATATAAAGTAAATGCATTGTTTAGTGCACCAACGGCATTTCGTGCTATCGCAAAAGAAGACCCTGATGCTGCGCTAATGGAAAATTATGATTTATCGCATTTAAAACGATTATATCTTGCTGGTGAACGCTTGGATCCCGCCACATACCATTGGCTCAAAGACAAAACACAAATACCTGTTATTGATCACTGGTGGCAAACAGAAACAGGTTGGTCTATTGCAAGCACCCCTTTTGCTGATGGCAGCTGTGAAGAATTAATGTTAACCAAAGCCGGTTCTTCAGGTTTTGCTGTTCCAGGTTATAACGTTGAAATTTTAGATGCCTATGGTGAAGCTTTACCTGCTAATCAACAAGGTACTGTCGCGATAAAACTACCTATGCCTCCTGGTTGCTTGACTACTGTTTACAAAGATGAAAAACGCTTTAAAGAAAGTTATTTATCAACTCACCCTGGTTATTATGTTACTGGCGATGGTGGCTTTTTTGATGATGATGGCTACCTATTTATTATGGGACGTACGGACGACGTTATAAACGTTGCTGGTCATCGATTATCAACAGGAGAGATGGAAGAATCAATTTCTGGCCATTCTGCGGTAGCTGAATGTGCGGTAGTCGGCATTAACGATTCATTAAAAGGTCAAGTACCCTTTGGTTTAGTCGTGATTAAAAATGGCGTGTCACTGAGTGATGATGAATTAATTTCAGAATTAAAAACTAAAGTACGTAGCGATATAGGGGCTATTGCTTCATTAAAAGCCTTAATTATCGTTGAGCGCTTACCTAAGACCCGTTCAGGTAAAATCTTACGTAAAACCTTACGACAAATGATAGATGGTCAGCAAATAGATATTCCTTCAACGATTGAAGACCCTCAAGTACTGGAAGAATTAACGCCTAGGTTAGTCAATATAACAGGCTAATATTCATTTGCTGCTAGTTAGAAAGTTTTAGCTAGCAGCACTTTATTCAATGGAAATAAAATTAATAGACCCTGTTATTACTTCAGCTACTTAAACTTTATATCCAAGGATTGCTTGGTAGGTTTTTCTGACTGGTTATAGTTTCATCGGCTGTTTTACTTGAGCTAGCGACTGCTTGATTTATTTCACTCATTTCAGCCGTTGTTAAGTCTCGCCACTGTCCTGATTTAAGTTGACCAAGTTCAACACTCATAATACGAGAACGCTTTAATTTTTTAACGTCATAATCTAAGTATTCACACATACGACGAATTTGTCGATTCAAGCCTTGCGTTAGAATAATAGTAAAGACAAAACGGCTTTCTACTCTAACAATACAAGGTTTAGTAATGGTACCTAGAATAGGTACGCCGCGAGACATTCGTTCAATAAATCGCTCACTGATAGGCTTATCTACGGTAACGATATATTCTTTATCATGTGCATTTTCAGCGCGTAATATTTTATTAACAATATCACCATCACTGGTTAAAAAAATTAATCCTTCAGAGGGTTTGTCTAATCGACCAATAGGGAAAATACGTGTCCGGTGACCAATAGCATCAATGATGTTACCCCCCACATGACTTTCCGTTGTACAAGTAATGCCGATGGGTTTGTTATAAGCAATATAAATACGATCCGATTTATTTTTGGCGCTCGCGGCAATAGCGTTACCATCAACTTTTACCACATCACCCGGCTGAACTTTAGTACCAAGTTCAGGTATTTTACCATTAATGGTAACGCGACTAGCTTCAATTAATTTGTCAGCACCACGACGTGAACAGAAACCTGATTCACTAATATACTTATTGAGGCGTTTTTCGTTTGCAGAATTATCAGTCATTGTATTTATATGAGTGCATTAGATATTATTGCTATTATACCCAAGCCACTCCAAAATGCGAGTTTCAGGATGCCTGAGTGAATCATGATCAAGGCTCATCGTGGCGCTAGCGGTGCTGAACCAGAGAACACCTTTCGCGCAATCAAAGCGAAATTGGATGCGAATGTTGATGGCATTGAGGAGATTAAAACCATGCAAGCATTAGGTGTAGATGGAGTTTTGTCTAATTTACCGACTCGATCTAAAAGTCATTTAGTACATTTAAGTATGCCGTAATTTAGGGGCTGTTGATCTTCGCGATTACAGTAATTCTCTTATCGCTTCAGCTGTCTTAAGAGTACGAACCTGTTGAAACAGCTCGTCTGCTTCAACATATTGTAACTTTAAATATTTAAGCCACTGTTTAATTCGGTTAGGGTAATATTTACTTTTATCGCCATAGGTTTCACATTCAGTATATTTAAGCAGTAACGCTTGCACCTCGTACCAAGGGATTGCAGGCGCTATTTGTTTTATGACCTGTGCTAAATTAGGTAGCATCAATGCCCCTCTTCCTACCATAATATCGTTACAGCCAGATATTTCTCGACATTTTTGTGCTTCCTTCAAGGTGAAAATATCGCCATTGGCGATTACCGGAATATTTATATTTTGTTTTATTTTAGCAATCCAATGCCAATGAGCAGGTGGCCTGTAACCTTCTAGTTTAGTACGTGCGTGAACGGTGAGTTCACTGGCGCCAGCCGCTTCAATTGCTTGCGCATTTTCTATCGCAAGCATTTTATCTTCATAACCTAAACGAATTTTGGCACTTACAATGGCATCATGAGGGACAGCAGCTTTGACCGCTGTAACAATTCGATATAGATTTTCAGGGTCTTTAAGTAATACTGCTCCACCGCAGTTTTTGTTCACCATTTTGGCCGGACAGCCAAAATTAATATCAACCCCATGAGAGCCAAGCTCTAGCACTTTAGCGGCATTATCAGCCATACATTGCGGATGTTGTCCAAGTAATTGTACTCGTACTGGTGTACCTGCTTCGGTGGTAGCGCCATAAGCTGTCGCATTTTTTAATTCAGGGCACAAACGAAAATAGGCACGGTCAGAGATTAATTGATCAACAACACGAACAAACTCAGTCACACAATGATCATAGCCACCAATCTTTGTTAGCAAATCACGCATGATATGATCAAGTACACCTTCCATCGGTGCCAATACAACTCTCATCTTTATTGCTTACTTAATTCTTGAGATTTGTTTACTCGGGCTTTAGACATTATTTTATATAAACCTGTCGTAGCAAGAGCAATTGAAAAATGTACCACTAACGTAAGTAATTGAGCGTTGTCTTGCCATAAAAAAACTGGGCCATTATAGGTAATATAAAAAAGATCGAGTACGGAAACATGTAGCCAGATAACAACAAATAACAACTTAAATCGATGGTTCGCAAGAAAGGTGGTCGAGAATAAATGCACAATAAGTCCAGGGAAATTTCAACAAATGCTATTATACCATTCAGATTAATTAAGTGACCAAGATTCAATGAAAATAAATTTTCAAGTTCAAGACGCGTAATTGAGTAATAGGGAGTATTGGGATTGAGCGCAACGCAGGAATTGGATATTTAGACCATTTTAAGATGAGCAAATAATTAGTGTGATTGGTATTATACCCGTTCCACCTGAAGATGCATGATTCAGCTGGAATTAGAAACGCCTTTAGGCAAGGCATTGATTGAAGAGAATGGTTGTTCCCTTCTCAAAATCAATAACGCAGCATAAAGCGTTTCTAAACCAGCCCTTTGGGGAAGGCTGAGCAAATCATACTCTGCGTTGCATTTCATTTTAAGGGCGCTACATGGATGGTGTTATTATAGAATGCAGGAGCATATTCTCCTGAATAACCCTTAATAAAAAAATACGCCTTGATTATGAATCGCTCAGATTTCCTGAAACGAGCATCTTCAAGTGGAGCGGGTATATAACCAAGCAAGCAGGTCTGGGTAAATAAATGAATAACCTAATTCTTGTTTGGCTTTATCTCCACTCACAATGCGAGTAGAATCCAATATACTATCGACACTAAACGTTGGTAATTCCAGTCCAAGTGATTTCGCCGCTGTTTGGTAATAGAGCGCTTTAGTAATATGAGTGTCGCTAACTCCGTTGAAAACGCCTTGCGGTGCCACTGACGTTAATAAAGATAATATCAAACCAACGGCATCTTGTTGATGAATCAAATTAACCGGTGCCGTAGAGTTTTTCAGCGCTCTTTTAGCCAGTAAAAATTTACCTGGATGTCGCGCTGGCCCGACTAAACCAGCTAATCTTAAAACATTTCCTTGTCGGTGAAAATTCAATACCGCTTGTTCTGCCCTATTTAATATTGGTGCTTTTTCTATCGAACCTGGTTTCACTGAGCCTGGTTCTTCTAAATTTAGCTTGGTATTTTCATCAACTAAACCTTCTAACCCCTGATAAACAGCAGTACTCGACAATAAAATAATCCGTTGCACTACACCTCGTTGTTTCGCGGCTTCAACAAGTTGTGCAACTTTAATCGCGTAGTCAGTCCGTCCTTGCTTAAACTGTGGAGTAATAGCAATCACTAAGTATTGCTGTGTAAAAACATCATGCTGACTAAGTTGTGTGGTGTTTGATGGCAATAGTAATTGCTGTGCCTTTATTCCTTGCTCATGCAACTGCTCAACATTACCTTGTTGACTACTTGTTGCAAGTACCGAGACACCCTGCTCTAATAAGCTAGCAGCTAATGCTTTACCTAGCCAACCACAGCCAACGATACCAACAGAAAAAGTCTTAGCATGTGTCTTTTTATTTTTAATCATTATTATCACTGTTTCTTAATTTTTATTAGTTCTTAGGCAATACAACATAGCTAGCTTTAAAGGTTGCCGCTATTTTTTCACCGCAGTAAACATGCGCTACCAACTTAATACGCACTTTTTTTCCTTCGAGTAAATTATCAAATTGTCCTGAAACATCGTTTTGAACAACTTGCCCATAAGCTAGCCCTTTAATTGGCGCATGATATTTTATATTAGCCTCTGCTAACACAATATCTCCACGCAAGTTATCCTGTTTATGTTCCTGCTGCTTTGCTTGAAGAGCAAGATAAACCCAACCCCAGCCAGTTAGTGTTGCTAAGGTATAAATGCTGCCAGCAAACATAGTGTGATGTAAATTTTGATTAAAATCGGCATCACAAAAAGTCATTAGTTTTTTGCCATCATAATAACTGATTTTTAATTCCATCGCTTTGCTCAAAGGAATTGTTTTATGCCAAATATCTTGCAACGTTTGAGCAAGTTCCGTTTTGTGTAAAGGATGACCGCTCAATGTTTTTACCATGGTGTAATGTTTAATTTCATCAAAAAGTATATGAGAGAATTTTACTTTTTTGTATCCATATTTTTGATAAAAACCTACCGCATCTTCACGGGCATTTAGCGTGATTTCCTTCATACCCAATTGGCTAGCTTGTTGCTCTAAAGCATTAATTACTTGCTGACCTAACCCTCGGCCTTGCGCTGTTTCGCTTACCGCCATAAAACGAATTTTCCCCTGAAATTTATCCGTTTTTTCTAAACGGCCAACAGCTAATATCTCACCTTGATCAGTGATAACCATTTTATGAATGGCTTGTTGCTCATACTCATCTTGCTCACTACCTTGCTCTTGTTCCCAAGGTTTCCTTAGTATTTGCCAACGAAGCTGATAGTATTGTGTCCATTCATCAACAGTTTTAGGTGAACGTAGGGTATTCATTGGCTATCCTTATATTAACTTAACGATTTTTATATCAATTCATGAGCGCTTAAATAATTATGCAATTATCCAAACACATAGCACAAGGAAAATTACTGTATTTAAGTCAAGGGGAAGAAAGTCTATCAGTTAGCGAGAATAAACATTTTCGTTGGTTAGCATTTAACAATGATAAAGGTGAGCAGGTTATTCAAAGTGTTATGCATAAACGTAAACCATGGCAATTAACACTACCACATCAAACAGCGCTGTTATTACCTCTATTATTTTTCAAGCCAAAAAACATTGTTGAACTAGGTTTGGGTGGAGGAAATCTTGATCGTTTTTTAGCTCATACCTGTACGAATATATCGATAACAAGCATAGAATATAGTTCAACCGTCATCGAAAATTTCACCCGTTATTTTAACCCTGAAAAAGTAAAAATAGAGATCATTCATAGCAATAGTAATGACTGGTTAGCGCGACAAGAAAAAATCCCCCTTGATTGGCTTATTTCTGATGTATACCAACATAAAGAGCAAGATTTCGATCAAACAATTAAACAGCTTGAGTGTTTACTCGACAACATCGATAGCAACGGTTGCCTTTCTATAAATTTACCCGATGCAACTGACAATGAAGTTAATTTATGTCTAACTGTGTTGCAACAGTTATCTAGCGAACATAATATTATTTATTTTCATATTCCAAACTATCTCAACATTGTGATTCACTTAATCCCTAAGCATTGGCAAACATTTAAGTTATTAAAACGAAACAAAAACAGCTATTTACCCCATCGGCTATTTTTACAATGGCGAAAATTTTGGCTATATGGTAATGAAGTAAGTCACGAAGTAGATTTTAAATACTCAGGGTAAAAGTCACAGGGCCATCATTTAATAAATTCACCTTCATGTCTGCAGCAAATTCACCTGTTGGCACTTTAAAGCCTTGCTCTCGTAATTGCTGACAAAAGTACTCATATAAGTTTTTGCTAAAATCGGGTTTTGCTGCGGTGGTAAAGCTGGGACGTAAACCACTATTCGTGTCTGCAGCAAGCGTAAATTGTGAGACCACTAAAATATCGCCATCAACTTGTTTTACATTCAAGTTCATCTTGTCATTGTCATCATTGAACATTCGATAACTTGCAACTCGCTCGGCAAGACGCTTTGCTTTAGCTTTAGTATCTTGTGGCTCAACCGCTAAAAACACTAATAATCCTTGTTCAATTTCACCAATCACTTGGTTATTAACCGTAACACTTGCGCTGCTCACTCGTTGTAGTAACGCTATCATTTATTTATCCCTTCAGCTTCTAATTCATATTCCTGTAAAGACACGGTAATTAAAGCGCCTCCTAAAACAATAATCCAAGATAAATAAACCCATAAGAATAAAATAGGCACTATAGCCAAAGCCCCATAAATAGCTTGATAAGAAGGAAATGCCGTTAAGTATATTGCAAAAATTTTCTTAGCAAATTCAAAAAAAACTGCCGCAACCAAAGCGCCTGATAACGCATATTTAAAGGGTACCCTAGTATTTGGGACTAGCATGTACAACAGCACAAAAGCAGCCAAAGAAGACAGCAAGGGTAACAACCTAAAAAACAAGCTGGTTATGCCAAAACTATCATCAATTCCTAATGAAACCAGAGAAACAATATACGAGGTAATAGCGATACTTGCCCCGACAAGGAGTGGTCCTAAGGTCAATATCATCCAATACATCGAAAAAGAGGTAATAACTCTTCTTTTCTTAGTTACTTGCCAAATATTATTAAAAGTTTTATCGATAGCAGAAATCAATAATAAAGCGGCAACAAATAGAAACGAAAGAGCAACCGCTGACATTTTTGAAGCATTATCAACAAATGAAGATAAGTACTGTTGCACTAAATCACTCGCTGTTGGCACAAAGTTATCATAAATAAACTGCTCAACACTTTGATGAATTTCTGCAAAAATGGGGAAAGCTGTCGCTACAGAAAGCGCGACGACCATCAGAGGCACTAGCGACATCAAGCTAACATAAGATAGATAGCCGGCAACCACTTGTAATTGTTCTTGCTTGACGCGTCTTAGTAAATAATGAAAAAACGACATATAATGACGCCAAGGTAAAGAATGCTGTAAACCCTTTAGTAAACTCATATTTTCTAAAAATTAACTTATTTTTTAGTCGGTATTATTATATTATGACAGTCGTTCGAAGTTTACTAGTTGATTCAAGTTTTTAGGAGATATAATGGCGGGTCAAGGTTCAACAGGCAATGTTATTGCGGCTATTTGTAATGTTTTTTTTCCCGGTTTAGGGCAGCTTGTACAAGGGAGAATATTGCCCGCTATCATCTTTGCCATTATTTGTGTCGGTGGTTATGCTTTATGGTGGCTCGTTGTACCTGCAATAATTGCAGGGCTACTTCACATATGGTCAATAATAGATGCCGCAACATACAAAAGTAGCGATTGAGTATAGAGTAAAGGCATCAACTTGGCCCTAGATCCGGTGGTAAATGTCACATCAGTTTCTTCTTAATCATTCATATTTTGATTACTTCCTATAAGCAAAGCTGACATCTGCTAAATTTGATGAATCAATGCTTATCCTTGACTAAAAATAGAACTAATACCAATTGAAATAACCTGAGATCGGCCTAATAGATGTTACTCTGGCAGTTATTTCACAAAAACACACAGCCAACCGATAAATTTATGGCCTGTTTATTGCCTTATAATCGTAAAATCATTGTATTTAGAATGCAGAAGTGACGATTTACATTGATAAAAATGATAAGCTGACACCTTACAGCCTTTAATATATAAGCCTAGGAGCCTAAAATGAGTGGAAACCAAACCCGCCTTCAAGCGATCGATCAAATCACTAACCGTGCACCAATGTCGTGCAAAATGACTGACCCGTTGAAGCAAATTTGGGCAACCGATGTTTTTAACTTACAAAAAATGGAAGATGCATTATCTAAAAAAGCGTTCAAATCGATTAAAAAGACCATTAATTCAGGCGAAGCACTAGACGCTGCTACTGCAGATATTGTCGCTGCCGCAATGAAAGATTGGGCTTTATCAAAAGGCGCTAAATTTTTCTCCCACGTTTTCTACCCAATGACCAACATTACCGCAGAAAAGCATGATGCATTCATTCTGACTAACTCTGAAGGTAATGCGATAAATGAATTTACTGGTAGCTTGTTAATTAAGGGCGAACCGGATGGTTCTTCTTTTCCTAACGGTAGTTTACGTATGACTAACGCTGCGCGTGGTTATACCGCATGGGATCCAACAAGCCCAGCTTACATTCAGCATACCGCTAATGGCGCGACATTAATGATTCCAAGTGTTTTCATGTCTTGGACTGGGGAAGCGCTAGATAAGAAAATTCCTTTATTGCGTTCAAATTCAGCAATGAATGAAGCGGCACAAAAAGTACTTAAGTTAATGGGCGAAACTGATATAGCTAACCTAGACTCAAGCGTAGGTCCAGAGCAAGAATATTTCTTAATTGATGAGAATTTTGCAAACAGTCGCCCTGATTTATTATTAGCAGGTCGTACTTTATTTGGTGCTGCTCCAGCTAAAGGTCAACAATTTGATGATCATTACTTTGGTGCTATCCCTGCACGTGTTCAAGTTTTCATGCAAGACTTTGAAGACAAGTTATACCGTTTAGGTATCCCTGCTAAAACTCACCATAATGAAGTAGCACCTGGCCAATTCGAAATTGCCCCTTATTACGGAGCAGCAAACGTTGGCGCGGATCAACAACAACTTCTAATGACTATTATGAAGCAAACAGCTAAAGAACACGGTTTCTTATGTTTGTTACATGAAAAGCCATTTGCGGGTATCAACGGCTCAGGTAAGCACGTTAACTGGTCTGTTGGTAACAGTACTCAAGGTAACTTATTAGATCCGGGTAAAACACCACACGACAACTTAGAATTTTTATTATTCTGTGGTGCTGTTATCCGTGGTGTACATAAACATGGTCCATTGTTACGTGCTGTTATTGCTTCAGCAGGTAATGACCATCGTTTAGGTGCTAATGAAGCTCCACCCGCTATTCTTTCTGTTTACTTAGGTGACCAATTAGAAAAAGTATTTGAAGAAATTAAAACAGGTAAACTTACCGGTTCTACCGATGGCGGCGAGATGGATCTTGGTCTTGACCAAATCCTTAACTTTGACCGTGATCCAGGCGATCGTAACCGTACATCTCCTTTCGCTTTCACGGGTAACCGTTTTGAGTTCCGTGCTGTAGGTTCTGAGCAATCAGTATCTGGCCCATTGGTAGCGATGAATACCATGCTTGCTGATTCATTAAACTGGATTGCTGAGAAACTAGAAGTTGCATTGACTACTCAAGATCAAACTGCTGCTGTTATTACAGTATTAAAAGAGTTGATGGAATTACACGGTAACGCTATTTTTGGCGGTGACGGTTATTCACAAGAGTGGCACACAGCAGCTGTTGAAGAACGTGGTTTGAAAAACATTCCAACGACTGCAGATGCATTACCTGCATTTAAATCTTCAGAAGTTATTGAGTTATTCGAAAGCACAGGTGTTTTATCTGCAGTTGAATTAGAAAGTCGTTACGAAGTCTATGCAGAGCAATATAACTTAGCAATTGAAGTTGAAGCAAAATTAGTAAGCGATATAGCTAAAACTAAGATTTATCCAGCAGCTGTAGCTTATTTATCTGAATTAACGCACGCAGCATCTTCTGTATTAGATTTAGGTATTGAATTTGATACTACAATCACTAAAGAAGTTGCAGAGCACGCGAATGGCTTAATGGCAGCAGTAGCTAAAATTGACAGTGAAGTTGTTAAACATGACTTTGCCGATACTGAAGCACATATGCGACATAGTGCTGACGTGCTTTGTCCATTAATGGCAGAAGCTCGTGTACACGGTGATGCGCTTGAATTGTTAGTCGCTGATGAATTATGGCCACTACCTAAGTACTCTGAAATGTTATTTATCAAATAATAACGCTTTATTTACTACAATTTAGTAGTAACAATGAGTAATAAAAAGAGCCTATATGGCTCTTTTTTTATAGCTGTTACTTCTTAATATAGCCATGTAAAGCAGTTCATAATTAATTTCAGACATATCGAGTAGGGTGAGGCTCATGCCTCATCCCTCTCACAGAACCGTACGTACGGACCTCGTATACGGCTCATGCAATTTACTATTTCTCATCACTTTGATCAGTAATAAGAAGCGAGAACGCCTGTTT